>NZ_JBDPME010000029.1:0-106100 GCF_039871825.1 Nonomuraea sp. B12E4
GACGCGTTCACCGTTTTCGTCAACCCTTGCGGGCTTCCGTCCCCGGTGGCGTTCATTTCGTTGTGCCTTTATTCTTTCAGCCGTTCAAGTCCCTGTCAAATTGACCCGACTTGCACAACCTGCGGAAATTCAGCTGCGTCCCGTTTCCGGGACAACCCCTCAAACTTACCAGCCGATCCGAGTGGACGCGCACGTCTCACCGAGTGGAGGTGTCTGGAGGTCGTCCCCGAGTGAGTCCGGCGATCTCCGCCGTCCCCGTGGGACTGCTGAACTCTATGTACGCCTCCCGGAACCGTCAAATCGATGGTTCCGCTGTCGGCCCCGGGTACGTAGGAGGCGTGCGAGATCAACCCGTCCCCAGGGCGCTCATCATTCTGGTGGGCATAGCCGGCGCGGTCGTGGCCCTCTTCGGTGTCCGAGAAGTGGCCTCGGTCGTCGGCCCTGTGGTGCTGGCCCTTGTACTGGTCATCGCCGTCTCTCCAGTGCGCCGCTGGCTCGACCAGCGGCGCGCGCCCGTCTGGCTCCAGGTCGTGGTGCCGTTCCTGATCGTGCTGCTGGTGCTGCTCGGCATGGCGGGCATCCTCACCATTTCGGCCACCGAACTCGCCGCGCTGCTGCCCACGTACGCCGGCCAGTTCCAGCAACTCCTCGACGACGCCCAGCGCTGGGCGACCACGCACGGCGTCAGCAACGAGATGCTCGAGAGGGCCACGCAGGCACTCGATCCCGGAAGGATCTTCGGATTCGCGCAAAGTCTGCTCGGCGGCGTCATCGGCGTTCTTTCCGGGCTTTTTCTCATTGTCGTGTTGTTGCTGGCGATGTGCCTGGATGCGCCGACGACCTCGAAAATTCTCACCAACGGCGCCGGCAGCAGGCCGCAACTGGTGACGGCGCTGGCCGAGTTCGCGTACCGGACCAGACGCTATCTCATCGTCTCCACCGTCTTCGGGCTGCTGAGCGCGATACTCGACGTCGTCGCCCTGTCGTTGCTGGACGTGCCGCTGCCGCTGCTCTGGGGTGTGCTCGCGCTCATCGCCAACTACATCCCCAACATCGGTTTCGTGATCAGCCTGGTGCCGCCCGCCCTGCTCGCCCTGCTGGACGGCGGCGTGCAGAAAATGGTGCTGGTCATCGCCGCATATGTCGTCATCAACGTCGTCACCCAATCATTCATTCTGCCCAAATTCCTGGGTGACGCCGTGGGGCTGTCGACCACGATGACGTTCATCTCGCTGATCGTCTGGACTTTTGTGCTGGGCCCGCTGGGCGCCGTTCTCGCCATTCCGCTGAGTCTGCTCACGCGGGCGTTGCTGGTGGACAGCGACCCGAGCGCCAAGTGGGTGCAGTCGCTGCTGTCAGGCAAACTCCCGCACGGGTGAGACGAGACGGTGTATCGGCACCCCGCTCAGCCGCTTGACGTCATGGGACAGGTGGGCCTGGTCGGCGTAGCCGGCCCTGACGGCCACCTCGGCCAGCGGGACGCCCGCGCGGGCCAGCCGCAGCGCGCGCTGGAAGCGCACGATGCGCTGGAGGGTCTTGGGGGCGTAGCCGAACGAGGCCAGACTGCGGCGTTGCAGTTGGCGCTCGCTGAGCCCGAGGTCCCGGGCCACCTCGCCGACCGAGCGGCCCATCCTGAGCGCGGCGGCGATGGCGGGCGCGGCCGGGTCGACCCGATCGGCCTTGGCCAGGTGCCTCCTGACCAGGGCGGGGATGGCGGCCGGTGAGCTCAGCTCCGCAGCGCCCGGGAACGGCAGGGAGGTCAGCGGCACGCGCTGGTCGCGCAGCTCCTCCACGGGGAGGCCGAAGAAGTCGCCCACCGCGCCGGGGCGGAAGCGGATGCCGTCGAAGGTGTCGCCCGCCCTCATGGGCGTGGGCATGGGCCCGGTGTCAGGCCCCGCCACGAACGGGCCGCCGGGGCCCCAGATGAGGTCCACGCAGGCGTCGGGCACCACGAGCTGGGTGGAGTCCTCCTCGGCGGCCTGGTGCCACACGCAGGCGATGCGCCCGGAGAGGCCACGGTCAGGAGGGAGCTCCACGTACATGCCTTCAACGTACGTGACTCCACTGACAGAAACCGTGCCCGAGTACGCATCACCTCACGGGAGAGCTCTCAAGCCGCCCGTACGCGCGCAGCGTCCTGAGCCGCTGCACGGTGACGTATCCGCCCCATTCGTGCTCCACCAGCGGCGTCCACATCAGCCAGTTGCCGTTCCAGCCCCCCTCGGGGGCCTGGGCGGCGATCAGCGCGTCGAGGTGGGTGTCCAGGACGTCCTGGGGGAACATCGGCAGCCGCAGCGGCGCGGGCGCGAAGTCCAGCGGGAAATGCGCGTCCCCCGGCTCGTCCGGGTCGAACGCGACGGTCGCCAGGAGGGCTTCGCGCAGCCGGGCGAACTCCGCCTCCGCACGGGCCCGGTCCGGCACCAGGTTCAGGAACGTCACCATCGCGCGAGCCTGGTACGGCGTCGTCTCCTCCACCTCGGCGATCCGCGACCAGCAGAAGTCCGTGGCGGTCGCCAGCCAGGGATGCGTGACGCCGTGCTTGTGCAGCAGCCCGGCGATCGACGCGGTGGGGATGAGGTTGCCCGGCGGGTCGTCGTCCGTCTCCCACCACGGCGCGTGAGGCGTGCCGCGGACGGACGGCAGCACGAACGGCACCCCGCCGTCCTTGGCGGTGACACCTGCCAGGTAGTCGCAGGCGGCGGTCACCATCGGGGAGTCGAAGGCGTCGAGCTCGTCCAGGATCCAGAAGGCCACCTCCACCGGCTCCGGCTGGCTGCCCGCGCCGCGCAGGTCAGGTTCGAGGGCGTTGCCGAACCCGCCGTCGGCGTTCTGGTAGCAGCGCAGCACGTCCAGCACCCGCTCGCGTGAGCCGTGCCCGAACAGCGCCTCGAACCGCAACCGGTCGATCAGCCTGCCGTGCAGGTCCAGATAGGTCGCGGCTCGGTCGAGGACATCCATGTCAGCCGGGTCTCCTAATGAGAGAATGCGGAGTCGCTGGTGCTCACGCCGAAGCTATCCCTCCCCGGCGCCGTTCTCTTGTCGGAATCAGACATGTACGGCAGCGGCGGCCCGCCGGAAGGTGCGGGCCGCCGGGACCTCGTGGCGTCACGGGGTGGCCAGCGCCTCCGTGGGTGACATCCGGGCGGCGCGGACCGCCGGGTAGAAGCCCGCGATGCCGCCGATCACGAGCGTGGCCAGGACGCCGCCCACCATTGCCCAGACCGGCACGATCGAGGGCCAGCCCTGGAAGCCGGCGTACGCGGCGGTGACGCCGATGCCGAGCAGCACGCCGCCGACGCCCCCGATGGCCGACAGCAACAGCGACTCGGCCAGGAACTGGAGGCGGATCTGCCCGCGCGTGGCCCCCAGCGAGCGGCGCAGGCCGATCTCCGCCCGGCGCTCCAGCACCGAGATGACCATCGTGTTGGCCACGCCCACCCCGCCGACCAGCAGCGCGACCCCGCCGAGGCCGAGCAGCATCGCGTTGAGCGTGGCATCGGTGGCCTGCTTGGCGGCCAGCACGTCCGACGGCCTGGACACCTGGACCTCGTTGGGCGCCTGCGGGTTGGCGGTGGCGGCGAGCACGTCGCGGACCGCGACCACCGACTCCTCCCGCGCCCTGGCGTAGATCGTGGTGGGGTAGCCGTCGAAGTCCAGCCGCTCCTCCGCCACCGGCCAGCCGACCAGGGCGGCCGTGTCCACCTCGGGGGCCAGCGGGGCGGGAGCGAGCACGCCGACGACGATGAACCACTGCCCGCCCAGCCAGACCCGCTGGTCGGGACCCGCGTTGACGACGCCGAGCCGGTCGGCCGCCTTGGCGCCGAGCACGGTGGCGGGATAGCGGTGGGTGGCCTCGTTCAGCCAGGTGCCGCCGGCGACAGTGACGCCGACGTCCTGGAGCAGGTCGAGGCGGGCGGCGGTGACGGAGATGCTGCCCGTCTCCGCGACGGGGATGTGGTCGTTGCGGTAGACCTTGGCCGTGGTCGTCCCGGTCGCGGTGACGGCATAGACGGGGCCGATCTGGCCGATCATGTCCTCCGACTCGGCGGGCAGGTGCGACTGCTCGCCGAACAGGCTCTGGCCCGGTGACACGGTCAGCAGGTTGGTGCCGAGCGCTTCGAGCTGCCGGTTGAGGTCCTCCTGGCTGGAGGCGGAGATCCCGACGACGCCGAGCATGGCGGCGATGCCGATGGCGATGCCCAGCGCCGACAGGAACACACGCAGCGGCCTGGACCGCAGGCCCGCCCCGCCGACCCGGACCACGTCACGGGGCCGCATGCGGGCCGGCACGAGAACGGTCATGTCCGCACTCCGTCCGGGAGCCCCCGGGGCCCGTCCGGCACCCGATCACCACGCGCCTCCGGCACCCGATCACCACGCGCCTCCGGCACCCGATCACCACGCGCCTCCGGCACGACCTGGCCGTCGAGCATCTCGACCTGTCTGGGGAGGGCGGCGGCGAGGTCGCGGTCGTGGGTGATGATGACCACCGTCGTGCCCGCCGCGTGCAGCTCGCGCAGCAGCTCCATCACCCCGGCCCCCGAGCGTGAGTCGAGGTTCCCGGTCGGTTCGTCGGCCAGCAGCAGTCGCGGGCCGCCGACCACGGCACGGGCGATGGCCACGCGCTGCCGCTCGCCGCCGGACATCTCGTGCGGGCGGTGGCCCAGCCGGTGCCCGAGCCCCACTCGCTCCAGGGCCTCGTACGCACGCCGCCGCCGCTCCCCCAGGGACGGCCCCGAATACAGCAGGCCGTCGGCCACGTTGTCGAGCGCGGGCACCCCGGCGGCCAGGTGGAACTGCTGGAAGACGAAGCCGATGACGTTCGCGCGCAGGGCGGAGAGCTGCCGGTCGGTGAGGGAGAGCACGTCGTGCCCGGCGATACGCACGGTTCCGGCAGACGGCCGGTCGAGGGTGCCGATCATGTTGAGCATGGTCGACTTGCCCGAGCCGGACGGGCCGACGATGCCGACGAGCTCGCCGTGGTCGATACCCATCGAGACCTCGCGCAGCGCGACGACCTCGCCGTAGCGCTTGCTCACGTCGCGCAGTTCGACGATCACTTGGGCACCGCCACGGTCGTGCCCTCCTCGACGCCGGTGACCTCGACCTGACCGTCGGCGAACATGCCGGTCTCGACCGGCACGTAGCGGGTGGCGGCGCCCTCCACGACCTGGACGCCGTAACCGCCCTCAGCCAGCGCCAGCAGCGCCCCGACGGGCACCGCCAGCACGTTCTCGCGCTGGTCCGACACGATCGTGACGTCCACCGGCGCGGCGTCGAACGCCTTCTTCAGCTTGCTCACCGACACCCTGACCTCGACGGTGGTGGTGGCCTCGTTGCCGCTGCCGGTCTCGGTGGCGACCTTGCCGACGCCGGTGACCTTGCCATCCACCTTGCTGCCGTCGGGAAGCTCGACGGTCGCCTTCATGCCCTTCCTGACCAGGTGCTCGTCGGCCACGTCGAGGTTGACGTGCACCTCCCGGGTGGTGCCGGTGGCGGTGAGTACGGGGCCGGTCGCGGTGTCACCGAGGGCCTTCTTGAGCTCGGCGACGCGGATCGGCCCGGCGGCGATCACGACGTCTCCCGGCTGGACCCGGCCGGTGACCTCGTGCCCGAGGTCCTCCTGCCACTCCTCGACCGCCTCCCTGGTGGTCCAGGTGAACTCGTTGTCCACCTCGAAGCCGTCGTAGCCGAGCTTGTCCAGGTTGCGTTCGAGCTGCTCGACGTCCCTGCCCTCGACGCCGTTCTCCAGGGTGCGGTAGAGGGGGACGGTGCCGTACAGGAGGGAGCGGCGGTCGGCGTCCACGCTGTAGACGCCGTGGCCCCGGGTGATGGTGGAGCCCTCGCCGGGGAGCCAGGTGATCGTGCCCTGCGACTTGCCGCTGACGGTCACGGGGTCGCCGTAGCCGAGGGTGCCGTCCACGGTCTTGGTCGCGGTGAGAGTGGTGCGGGTCACCTTGGCGACGGCCGGCGGTGTGCGGGTGGCGACGGTCGTACCGGTGCCGTCGCCGCCGAAGCCGACGGCGGCGGCCGCGACCGCGGCGGCGAGCAGCGCGGCGCCGCCCGTCCACGCGAGCACCCGGAGCGGGCCACGGCGGCGGGGCGGCACGACACGCGCGGGCCGCTCCGTGGGTTCCTTCACCTGTGTCACCCGCCCGCTCCGACCGGGGCCTTGGCCTTGTTGCAGGCTTTGAGCGCCTCCTGGAACTTGGCACCGTCGCGCTGGATGCTGCCCATCGTGCCGGAGGGGAAGCTGCCGTCGGGGTTGGGGTCGGGCATGTTCACGCCGTGCTCGCGCAGGCACTGGGCGAGCACTCGGATCTGGTCGACGTTCCGCGACGAGGGCTCGCGGATCTTCGACGGCGCGAAGTCGCGGCAGGCCCCGGTGGCCACCTGGAGGGCCTTCTTGTCGATCTTCCCGCCGAGCGACTTCAAGCCGCCGCCCCCGTCGGGGCCGGGGTCCTCCATGGGGATGCCGTGCTCGCGCATGCACTGGGCGAACTTCCTGCCCTGCTCCTCCTGATCCACCGTGGCGGTCGGCGACGCGCTCGCGGCGGCCGCTGTCGTGCGTGCCACGGAGGCGACTTCGGTGCCGCCCGGCGCGCTGCCACACCCCGCCGCGGCGAACGAGGCGATCAGGGCTGTGGCGATGAGTGTTCGTCTCATGCCCCGAATCTGGCGAGCGCGGCTCAATGCGGGCTGGGAGTCACCTCGGAGTCAGGTAGGAACACACGGAAGGTCGCGCCGGCACCGGGCGCGGTGTCCAGCTCGACGCGGCCGCCGTGCGCGCGGACGATCGCCGATACGATGGCCAGGCCCAGCCCCGCGCCGCCGTCGGCCCGGGATCGGCCCTGGCTGACGCGGTAGAGGCGGTCGAACAGGCGCGGCACATGCTCGGGCGGCACGCCCGGCCCGGTGTCCGACACCTCCAGCACGCCCATGCCGTCCGACCTGCCGACGCTCACGGTGACGGCGGCCTCGGGCGGGGTGTGGGAGAGCGCGTTGGCGACGAGGTTGGCGGCCACCTGCCGCAGGCGGGCCTCGTCGCCCACGATCGATACGGGTGCGAGCCGGTCGCCCAGGCCGATGAGCTTGACCTGCCGCTCCGGCACGCGTACGCGGGCGTCGCGGATCGTGTCGGCAGCCACTTCCAGCAGATCGACGGGATGGCGGTCGAGCGGGCGTTCCTCGTCGAGCTGGGCCAGCGTGAGCAGGTCGTTGACGAGCACGCCCATCCTGGCCGCCTCGTGCTCGATCCTGCGCATCGCCTCATCGGTGTCCCCACCGCCCCGGCGGTGCAGCTCGGCGAAGCCGCGGACGGACGTGAGCGGGGTGCGCAGCTCGTGGGAGGCGTCGGCCAGGAAGCGCCGCATCCGGGCCTCGGAGCCGGTCCTGGCGGCGATCTCGGACTGCAGGCGGTCGAGCATGACGTTCATGGCGCGGGCCAGACGGCCGGGCTCGGTGTGCGGGTCGGGGGCGGGGACCCGGCGGGCGAAGTCGCCGCGGGCGATGTGCCCCGCCGTGGCCTCCATCCTGGTGAGGGGGCGCAGCCCGAGGCGTACCACGGCGTCGGCGGCCAGGCCGAGCAGGAGCAGCACGAACGCGCTGACCGCGACGGCGATGCCCAGGGCGGAGGTCTGGATCTGCTCCAGCTCCTCCAACGACTGGGTGATCATCCAGACGCCGCCGCCGGGCAGCCCGGCGGCGCGGACCCGCCACGCGGCGCCCGTGCTGCCCGGCACGGTGTAGGGGACGTCCAACCGGACCTCGTCGATGACCGGAGCCGGCTGGCCGGGTTCGGCGCTCGTGGACCGCATCGTGCCGTCAGGGTTGTAGATCCTGAACTGCTGGACGGCCGGGACGCGCTTGGTGAGCACGGCGGCCAGGTCATTGACGTTTCCGAGCGGTTTGGTCAGGGCCTGGACGCCCTTGTTGGTGACGGCCTTGGTGAACTGCGTGAGCTGGGCGTCCACCCGGCCCAGCAGGTAGTCGCGCAGCAACACGACGCCGACGACGTTGGAGAGCACGAGCGCGACCGTGGTGAGTCCGAGGATGGCCACGACCAGCCGGGTGCGCAGAGTCCAGGTGGCGGGCCTCACCGCGGGGTCCTCAGCGTGTAGCCGACGCCGCGTACGGTGTGGATGAGCTGGGGCTCGAACTTGTCGATCTTCTTGCGCAGGTAGTAGACGTAGGACTCGACGATGCTGGAGTCGCCGTCGAAGTCGTAGCGCCAGACGCTGTCGAGGATCTGCGCCTTGCTCACCACCCGGCCGGCGTTGGTCAGCAGATATTCCAGCAGGTTGAACTCGGTGGGCGACAGGTCGACCGGCACGCCGGCCCGGCGCACCTCGTGGGCCTGCGGGTCCAGCTCCAGGTCGGCGTACGTCAGGAGGTCGTGCCGGGGCTCGGCGCGGCTGCGCCGCAGGATGGCGCGGATGCGCAGCACCACCTCCTCCAGGCTGAACGGCTTGGCCACGTAGTCGTCGGCGCCCAGCGTGAGGCCCTGCACGCGGTCCTCGACGCCGTCGCGGGCCGTCAGGAACAGCACCGGGATGCGCTCGCCGAGCCGCCGGGCGACCTCGAACCCATCGAAGTCCTCCAACATGACATCGAGCACCACGATGTCGGGGTTGAACTCCCTGGCGGCCGTCACGGCCTCGGTGCCCGTCTCCGCGGTCCTGACCTCGAACGAGACCAGGCGCAACGTCTGGGACAGCAGGGCGCGGATGTTCGGCTCGTCGTCCACGACGAGCACCCTGGCCGGTCGGTCCATGCTCAAAGGTTTACCCGAGCCAGCTCAATGCCGGCTCAAAGCGTTTATTGCGTTGCCCGGCCGAATCGGCCCTGCCTACAGTGACCGGCATGACATGCATGTTCGCCTGCCCGATGTTCATCCGCATCCGCCACGGCCGGGCTCTGGCCCGCTAGCGGACGCTTTCGTTCGAGGCTGAGCGTCCGCACGCGCGCCCAGGGCCCTTCGAGACCTGTCAATCTCGAGGACCCGAAAGGGCAGTGCTGTGGCGCAGAATTTCGCGCACGGAAACTATTCACACACCCAGAAGCAGGCCAGGAAGGGCGGCGGCCGCACGCCCAGGGACGTGGCCCGGCGCGCTCTGTCGCAGAATTTCCTGGTCGACAGGCATGCCGTCCACCTGGTGGTGAAGGCCGCCGCCCCCGAAGGGCTCGTGCTGGAGCCCGGCTCGGGCACCGGCGTGCTCACCCTGGCCCTGGCCGAGGCGGGCGCGCGGGTCGTCGGCTACGAGCTCGATCCGCGGCTGGCAGGCCGGCTGGCCGCACGCACCGGCGACGACTCCCGGATCGACGTGGTCAGGGGTGACTTCACGAACGCGCGGGCGCCGCGCGAGCCGTTCGCGGTCGTGGGCAACATCCCCTACTCGATCACGTCGAAGATCGTGGACTGGTGCCTGCGGGCGCCGGCCCTGACCTCGGCGACGCTGCTCACGCAGCGGGAGTACGCACGCAAGCGCGCGGGCGACTACGGCCGCTGGAGCCTGGTCACGGTGGAGTCGTGGCCGTGGTTCGGCTGGCGGCTCGGCGACACGATCGGCCGGGAGAGCTTCCGGCCCGTGCCGGCCGTCGACTCGGCGATCCTGCGTATCCAGCGCAGGCCCGAGCCGCTGGTGCACGGCGGCCGCTCCTACCGGGAGCTGGTCGAGCTGGGCTTCGGCGGGGTGGGCGGCTCGGTGCGCGCGTCGCTGAAGGCCCGTTACCGGGGGGTGGACGCCGCCCTGGCGGCCGCGGGCGTGGCCCGCGACGCCGTCGTGGGCCACGTGCACCCCGACCAGTGGATCACCTTGTGGGAGCGCCTATGCCGTTGACCTGATCCTGGCCTGCCCGGCGGGCCTGACCACGGAGGCCGTCCCTGGGGCCGCGGCGGCGATGCGCCGCCCCCAGGGCATGGCCAGCGCGAGGATCGGCAGCAGCACGATCGAGGCGCGCGACCAGTAGGAGTGCATGACCCACCACCCGCCGGTGTCGAACTGCGTCATGTAGAGGTAGCCGTAGGCGGCCCAGGCGGAGGCGGCGATGATGGCCGGCCAGGCGAACCTGGTGGGGCGGGCGATCAGGAACGGCATGAACCACAGCAGGTATTGCGCGCCCAGCCGGGGCGTCATGACCATGAAGACGAGCAGGATGGCCGTGGTCAGGTCGACCGGGTCGGCGCGCCGCCAGTAGAGCACCACGGCTATGACGCTGACGTAGATCAGGTTCGTGCCGAACGACGCCAGGTCCGCGCGCAGTGCCCAGTCACCGCCGGTGAACCAGGGGGTCCAGCCGTATTCGCCGACGATCGGCCGGATGTCCTGGATGGTGTGGATGACCGCGGGGATCTGGTCGAGTCTCGTGCCCGCGAAGACCGGCAGCGTGACCAGGAAGAACAGCGGCACCAGCCCGGTGGTGAACAGGCCGGCCACCCGGGACCGCAGGTTGGGCAGGAGCAGCAGCATCCCGGGGATCAGCCAGATCGGCCAGCTCTTCGCGCACAGCGCGAGGCCCATCAGCACGCCCGCCAGCGCGCCCCGCCTGAGGTCGCCCCGGTCGTCGGGGCCGGGCAGCAGCGCCCGGTGCAGCATCCCGCCGCGGCCGAGCACCCGCCGGACCGAGTCGCGGGCACCGTAAGCGGCCACGCCCCTGCGCAGCTTGGCCACCACGTCGGTGGTGATGCCGGGCCGCTCGGGAGCGCCGGGGCCCCTGGCGACCACGAAGGCGGCCACGCCGAACATGAGCGCGACCGGCTCGACCTGGCCGTGGACGGAGGCGATGAGCAGGGCGAGCGGGTTGAGCGCGTACTGGAAGGCGCGCAGCGAGCCCCTGGGGCCGCCGGCCAGCTTGCCGACCAGCGGGATCAGCACGATGTCGGCGACCACGGTGACCAGGCGGCCGGCGTATTCCCACGGGATGCCGAGCCACAGCAGGATGCCATAGACGTAGGGGATGGTCGGCAGGAAGTGCCAGCCGCCGTCGCTGGCCAGCACCGGGTCCTGGCCCCTGAGCACGGCCTCGCCCGCGGGTTTGAAGCTTTCCACGAAGTCGACGGGTTGCCAGGTGTCGATCGCGGACGTATACATGATCAACACGCGGACCACCACGCCCACGAGGATCGCGACGAGGAGCGGAGGCCGCCAGTCGCGCCATTGCGCGACAAGGGCGAGCACGACACCGGCGACGAGGACTATCCCCGTGAGAACTGCGTAATCCATGGCGGCCTCTAGCCTGCCGTACCTGAAGGGCTGCTGCCACTTGCGCTTCCCATTCTTATCCCCGACATGCCGCCACGTATGGCACTAGAACGTCACCGTCTGTGTTCAACTTTTTCCATGGGGGGATCGCAGGTCAACCGGTCATTGGTCAGGCTCTACTACGAGGTCGGGGAGGCATCGCGCGACCCGGTCGCGACCTGGGCGAAACTCACAGGCAACTCTCAGGAATACCAGCGAGCGCGAGGTGAGCGGCGCGTTCCGCTGGACGACGCGACGGCCGCGGAGCTGGTGGCGGCCGCGATCGTGCACACCGTGGCCCGGCACGGGGCCGACCGGGTGGCGGCGCTGGCGAGCACGCCGCTGGCGCGGGTGGTCCGCGGGGTCGGTGGCGCGGTGCTGACCGAGCACCCGTGCGCGCCCGAGCAGGTGCTGGGGCCGCGCTTCGCCGGCCCGGAGGCCGACGACTGGGCGCGGGCGGCATACGTGCTGCTGTGGGGGGAGAACAACCGGCTGGTACGCACGGCGGACACGCCCTGGGTGATCGCCGGGCGGTACAAGGGCCAGAAGGTGGTCGCGATCGGCACGCACCCGACGCGGCTGTCGGACGAGACGCTGGTGGTGCGCCCGGGCACGGACGGGGCGCTGGCCATGGCCATGGGGCACGTGCTGCTGAAGGAGTTCTTCCTGGATCGCACGCCGTTCGCCGGGCACGCCGCGGAGCGTACCGATCTGCCGTTCCTGGTGCGGTTGCGGGCCCGCGAGGGCGCCTTCGTGCCCGGCGGGCTGCTGGGGCGGGTGTGCGACCGGCTCAGCGTGTACGGCGGGGAGACGGCGGAGGTGCTGCTGCCGCGCTTCGACGACGGGCCGGGGGTGCTGCGCCGGGGGGTGCCGGTGCTGCGTGACGGCGACGAGCTGGTGACGACCGTGTTCGACCTGCTGCTGGCCGCGTACGGGGTGGCGCGGCCGGGGCTGCCGGGGGCGTGGCCCGAGGGGTACGAGGACCGGCGCGAGCCGTACACGCCCGCCTGGCAGGAGCCCTACACCGGGGTGCCCGCGTCGCGCACGCTGAAGATCGCGCGGGAGCTGGGGGTGACGGCCGAGAAGACCGGCGGGCGGTGCGTGATCGTGCCGGGGCGGCTGGAGACGGCACACGCCGACACCGCCTACCGGGCGATGCTGGCGTTGCTGGTGCTCACCGGGTGCGGCAGCGGCTGGGCGCAGGCGGGCGGCGCGGGGATCCCGCTGGTGCCGTACCTGTGCCTGCACGCCTGCGGTGAGGACCGGTCGGACGTGGGCGCGCTGAGCTGGGCGCTGTCGGAGGGCCTGTTCGCGCGCAGGACGTCGCGCTCGGTGCTGCTGGAGGCGGTGCGCGACGGGTGGCCGATGGCGCCCGCGCCGCGCGTGCTCGCCCTGCCGCGGCCGATCTACCCGCTGCCGCCCGACGTGGACCTGCTCATCGGGCCCGACGAGAACTGCGACCTGTCGCCGCCGGACCCGGAGCTGGTGGCCGCGGCCGTGGCGCGGCTGTCCGGCCGGACGGCGCCGGCAGAGCCCGGCGCCGCGCCGGCCGGGGGGCGGATGCGGCTGCTGGTGGACCACGCCTGGATGCACGAATACGGCGAGGCGCTCCCCACCTACCGCCCGCCCGGGCTGGGTCTCCCGCTGAAGCCCACCCAGCTCGTCCGCGTCACCGCACAGTAACAGCGAGGAAGCCCTGTCTTTCAGAGCGGGGAGGAAATGCGGGCCAGTCAGGCATAGCGGTCTCCTGGTTTTGTCGGTGACGGTCGGCGGGGTCAGAAGCCGGCGGTGATCCTGGTGAACTCCCAGTCGGCCTGGGCGATGCCGCTGCAGGTCGAGGTCACACCACCGCCGGGGCAGGGCCGGTCACGATTGACGGCCCAGTACGCCAGCCGCGTCAGCCCCCGGGACCTGGCGTAGTCACGGATCTGCGTCCAGGTGGCCGGGGAGGTCAGCTCCTGCTGGTCGGACAGGCCGTTCATGCCCGAGATGCCCATCCGCGCGTACGCCTGGGCGTCGCTCCAGCCGAACGCGCTCTTCAACGCGTTCTTCAGGCCCTCGGAGGCGTTGACCGTGTCCTGGTACATGTTCGAGCCGCCGAAGTCGAACGGCATGATCGTGTAGTTGTCGATCGGCACGCCGAGCGCCCTGGACTGGTTGATGAGGCGGATGCCGTGGGCGTTCGGCCCCGTCCTGGTGGTGCCGAAGGTGACGACGACCTTGACGTTCGGGTTGTTCTGCTTGACGATCTTGAGGCCGTTCAGGATGCGGTCCTGGACGGTGTAGTTCTCGAACTCGTCGAAGTTCTCGATGTCGAAGTCCACCACGGCGGGGCCGACCGCGTTGATGACCTGCTGCACCGCACCGGCGAACGCCTGCGGCGTCGAACAGTTCGGGCCGAGCTTGTTGCCCGACCAGCCGCCGAAGGAGATCTGGACGTTGCCACCCTTGGACTTGATGGTGTTGATCGCCTGCTGGTCGGCGCCGCCGGTCAGCGGGCGGTTGCCGTCCCACGCCGGGTTGCAGCCGCCGCTGGCCAGGATGAACGCCATCGTGAACGACCGTACGCCGGTGGCGTCCATGACGGTGCCCGGGTTGGGCGGGTTGCCCCAGCCCATGTAGAGATACGGGGCGCCGGCCATCTTGCCGGGGTTGCCGGTGCACCCGCTGGTGGTGGCGGTGGCGTCGCGGCCGGCCGACTCGCCCGCCGAGTTGTAGGCCCGCACGGTGTAGGTGTGCGTCGTGCACGCGCCCAGCCCGGAGATCGTCGCGCTGGTGCCGGTGACCTGGGCGCGCTGGGTGCCGCCCTCGTAGACGCGGTAGCCGGTGACCGTGCCGGAGGAGGCTCCCCAGCTCAGGGCGATGCTGGAGTTGGTGACCGACGTGGACACCGTTCCCGGCTGGCCGGGGGTGCCGGTGCCGCCGCCCGTGCCGGGCCGCCAGAGGGCGGGCACGTTCGGCGGCTCCCAGCCGGGCTGTGAGGTGTGGGACTGCAGGCACACGTAGTCGACGCCGTTGTAGGTGACGACGGCGCCCGCGGCGTAGGAGGTCCACGGGGCCCAGGCGGCGGCGAGTTGCACCGCGGCGTTCGCGGGTGCGGCGGGGACGAGGCCGGTTCCGGTCAGGGCGAGGGCCAGCCCTACAGCTAATGCGGTGAGTTTGCTGCGAAATTTCATGGCATTCCCTGGAGGTGCGGCTTGACGGTCTTGGCGAACGACCAGTTGTTGCTGGCGTCCCAGTTGACGGACCAGGTCATCGCGCCCCTGATGTCGGGGTAGGCACGCGGGGGCACGAAGGTCCCGCAGTTGGTGCGCTTGGCCAGGCAGTCGAGCGCCTGGTTGACGAGGGCGGGCGGGACGACCCCGCCCCCGGCGGCGCCGGGCCCGGCAGGCAGGCCCAGGGCCACCTGGTCGGGGCGCAGGCCGTTCTCGAGCTGGATGCAGGCCAGCGCGGTCATGAAGTTGACCGTGCCTTGCGCGTACGCCTGGGCCTGGTCGCAGCCGAGCATGGAGCCGGAGTTGTAGAACTGCGTGTGGACGACGGTGAGGATGTCCCTGATGGACAGGGCGAGCTTGAAGTACTCCATCCCGGTCGACTGCATGTCGATCGTCTGCGGGGCCATGGTGATGATCAGGCTGGAGCCGGCCTTCGAGCGCAGCGACCTCAGGGCCTGGGCCATGTAGGTGGCGTTGAGGCCGTTCTCCAGGTCGATGTCCACGCCGTCGAAGCCGTGGCTCTGCATGAGCGCGTACACGGAGTCGGCGAAGCGCGTGGCCGCCGCGGCGCTGGCGACCTGCACCCGCCCGGCCTCGCCGCCGACGGACAGGATCACCTTCTTGCCCCGCTGGTGCAGGGCCTGCACGTCGGCCCTGAACTGGGCGTCGGTGTAGCCGCCCACCGCCGTGGCGAGCCCCGCGTCGACCGCGAAGGCGACCTCGCCGGCCACGGCCGTGGCCTCGCCGAACGCGACGGCGACGAGGTCGTACTCGTTGGGCACGGCCGACAGCTTGAGCTCGACGGCGGGGTTGACGAAGTTGTGCCAGTAGCCGGTGAGGAAGTGCCGGGGCAGCGTTCCGCCGCTCGTGCAGCCGGGGGTGGTGGCGGTCGCCGGGTCGCTGGCCGCCGACTCGCCCTGCGCGTTGTACGCCTTGACGGTGTACGTGTGGCTCTGGCAGGTGCCGAGGCCGGTGATGGTGGCCGTGGTGCCCGTGACCGTGGCCCTGACGGCGGTGCCCTCGTAGACGCGGTAGCCGGTCACCGTGCCCGAGGCGGCCGCCCAGGTGAGCGTGATCGCGCCGGTGGCCGCGGTGGCGGTGGGCGTCCCGGGCCTGCCGGGGACCCCTGGGGTCGGCGTGCCGCCCCCACAGGACGCGCCGTTCAGGGTGCAGCCGGTGATGCCGGGGAAGTTGCCGGGGCTGCCGTTGAAGCCGAAGCTCGCGCTGGCCCCGGCCGGGAGGGTGGCGGCCCAGCTCGGGTTCGTGAACGTGTAGTGCTGGCCGTTCCGCGTCATGACCGCGTCCCAGGCCGACGGGATCGAGTGGCCGGCGGGCAGGTCGAACTGCACGTTCCAGCCGGACATGGCGGTGGTGCTGGCGTTGGTGACGGTGACCTTGCCTTCGAAGCCGGAGCCCCAGTCGGCGACCTTGGTGAAGGTCGCGGTGGCGGCCGCGGCCTGGGCGGGCTGGGCGTACAGGCTGAGCGCCAGGGTGACGAAGGCCAGGAGGAGCGCGCGGAGTCTCACGGTGCTTCCTTCGGGGGGTGACGTGCCGTACGGCTTGCACCGGGGGGTGAGAGCGCAAGCCGTACGGCACGGGCCCACGGAGGCGCACGCGGGCCTTTTCTTGCGGGGCTTGTAAGCGTTTGTTCGATTGGGATTACTCTTAGGAAAGTTTCTTAAGAGTTGCCGCGATCGTAGCTTTGACTCCGGGCGCTTACAAGGCCCAATCCCGGCAGACATGACTCCGCCGTACGAGATCGTCGATCTTGTACGGCGGAGTGCGGTGCGGTTTACGGTTGCTGGGTGATCCTGACGTCGTCCACGCCCGCCTCGACCAGGGAGGCCCCGGAGGCGTCGGCCGCGTCGACGAGAATGCGGACCGTCTGGCCGGCGAAGGCGTTCAGGCTCGCGCCGGCCGTGGCCCAGGCGCCGTTGCGGTTGGTGGCCGCGCCCGCCTGGTTGAGCACGGTGGTCGTGGTGTTGCCGACCACGCGGACCCGGAAGTAGTCGGCGCTGGAGGCGTTCGAGCCGTGCGCCAGGTACCACGAGAACGACAGGTTGAGGGCGCCGGTCGTGGGGAGCGTGATCGGCGGCGACTGGATCGAGGTGATGCCGCCGTCGAGGTCGTGGTCACCGGCCGCCGTGCCCGCCAGCCTGCCCGTGACCAGGTCGTTCGTGCCGCTGACCGTGGTGCCGAGCTGTTTGGTCCCGGAGGACGTGGTGGCCGCCGGGTCGCCGCGCTCCCACTGGCCGAGGGTGGCGGTGTCGGTGCCGCCCGGGTTGACCGTCCAGCCGGTGGCCGTCTCGAAGGTGTCGTCGTAGACGGTGACCGGCGGGTTGCCGGTGCCGCAGTACTGGGCCTCCTTGCCGATGATCCGGTAGACGCAGTCCGAGTATTCGAGGAAGCGCAGCACGGCCTCCCTGTTGCGGGTCGTCTGCGGGACGATCTGCTCGTCCGGCGGATAGAAGCCGGGGTTGGAGCCGACCGGGTACATCTCGAACGTGAAGCTGAAGATCTTGTAGACCCCCCACAGCCAGTCGTCGATGGTGCCGTCCGTGATGTAGAGGTCGCTGGCCTGCTGCGGCGTGTAGTTGTTGGTGGAGGCCATGTTCTGGCCGAGCGTGGCGTGCGCGTTCCGGTCGTCCAGCGTCAGGCCGGGCGCGGTGTCGTTGAAGGTGTAGCCGTAGGGCCACAGGACCAGCTCGCCGTAGGTGTGCCAGTCGATGTGCGTCTTGATCTGCTGCACACCACCGACGACGCGGCTGCGCACCCAGTCGCTCGCCGCCCTGACCTCGGGCGCCGACTCGGCGCTCGCGCCACGGTAGGTCTCGCTGGAGAAGGACCCGGAGGAGCCGCCGCAGCAGCCCCAGTTGTAGCCCCAGTTGCGGTTGAGGTCGGTGCCGACGGCCGAGGAGCCGGAGTTCGGCTGCCTGTTCTTGCGCCAGGAGCGGTAGGAGCCGGTGGCGATGTCGTACTCGCCGCCGTCCGGGTTGAGGTCCGGCATGATCCAGATTTCCCTGGTGTTGACCAGGTTCGTGATTCTGGCGTCGGTGCCGTAGTTGTCGGCCAGCAGGTGCATGATGTACAGCGCCATCTCGACCGTGAGGTGCTCGCGGGCGTGCTGGTGCGCGGTGAACAGCACCTCGGGCTCGTTCTCGTCCACGCCCACGTTGTCGCTGATCTTGATCAGCCGCATCGGCCTGCCCTCGTACGACGTGCCGAACGTCGTCTGGCTGACGATGCTCGACCGGGCCGCGACCAGGGCGTTGATGTCCGCGGTCAGCTCCGCGAAGTTGTGATACTGCGAGTCCGCCGACGGGAAGTCAAACGCTTCCACGGCGGACGGGGATGTCGGGCGCGGGATCTCCGTCACCCGGTAGCCGAGCCGCCTGATGGCGGAGATCTCGGCTTCCGTGGCCGTGACCAGGACCGAGTCCTTGGCCACCTCCTCGATGGCCGCGCCGGTGGCCGCGACGCGGCTGCGCTGCTGAGCGTCCGCGGGGCCCTGCACCCGGTACTGCCTGTTGGCGGGCGGCTCGGCGGCGGCGCCGGCCCCGGTCATGCCGGTCAGGCTGATCAGGCTCAGGACGGCCAGCAGGATGACTAATCGGCGTTGCACCTCGTCCTCCTCAGGCGCGCGGGGTCGGGTGTTGACCGGCGCCTGAACCGAGAGTGAAGACGTTGCCTCCCCTAGAAAAGACCCAAATTTCCTGACTTGCTCCGCCCGGCCCCGCGGGCCGAGGACATCAGGAACGACCAGCAGACGAGCTGCCACAGCGACAGGCGCATGGGGTTGAGGCCGGCCAGGCACTGGTGAACGCTGCGTAGCAGGCCCTGGTTACAAACAGGCATATGGCGGCATTTGGCACGCGTCAGGCGACCAACCATGCGATAGCGTGACATGCCATCAATCTCACCCAGGGGCAAACGGCATGTTCTTTGGTATCACGGATTTCTGGGCTTACGTGGTCGGTGCCTTTCTGATCATTCTCCTCCCGGGGCCGAACTCCCTCTACGTCCTCAGCCTCGCCGCCCGGCACGGCGTCCGCCAGGGCTACCGCGCCGCGGCCGGGGTCTTCCTCGGCGACACCGTCCTGATGTTCGTGACCGCCGCCGGCGCCGCCTCCCTGCTCCAGTCCAACCGCACGCTCTTCGCCATCCTCCAGTACGCCGGCGCCGCCTACCTGGCCTGGATCGGCCTGCAGATGATCACAGGCGCCTGGCGGGCCTGGCGCGCCAGGCCGGCCGCGCTCCCGCAGGAGGAACAGCCCCCGGCCGTGGAGCGGCCGGGCCGCCCCTTCCGCAGGGCTCTGACGATCAGCCTGCTGAACCCGAAGGCGATCCTGTTCTTCGTCTCGTTCTTCGTCCAGTTCGTGGACCCGGGCTACGCCGACCCCGCCCTGTCGTTCCTCATCCTGGGCGCGGTGGTCGAGTTCTTCAGCTTCCTCTACCTGACGACCCTGATCTTCAGCGGCACCTTCCTGGCGGCCCGGTTCCGCCGCAGCCGGCGGCTCAGCGCCGGCCTGACCTCCTGCGCCGGCATCGTCTTCATCGGGTTCGGCGCGAAACTCGCCACCACGTCACTCGGTTGAAAGTTCGGTTCAAGGGTGTACTGGTTTGGTTGGTGACAGCTGGAACGTGTCAAAAGCGGCAGTCGCACCCCCGGGGCTCGGGTACGGTGGGCCACCGGCGCGCTTCCCGACTCGGGTGATGCCGTGCTGGTTACTCAGCGCCCGTTACCGAGGCGTTCCACCTGGAATGCCTGGACCCCGAAGCCCGGGTAGTCGCTGGTCGTCGGCCTATCTGCGGAGCAGCCTTGAACCATCCACCGGTCACCCTCCCACGCCTCACCGCGCTCGCCCGGCAGGCGGCCCCCAGGCTCCTCGAAGCGGTCGTCGCGCCGCTGGCGGTGTTCTACCTGGCCATGGTCGTCCTCGGGTTCCAGTGGGCGCTCATCATGACCGTCGCCTGGGTCTACCTCGGCGTGGCCTGGCGGCTCATCAGGCGGATCAAGGTGCCCGCCACCATGTATCTCGCCGCGTTCGCGATCACCGTGCGCGCCCTCGTGGCGTTCTGGACGGGCACCTGGATGTGGTTCTTCATCCAGCCGGAGATGGGCACCATCTGCATGAGCATGGTGTTCCTCGCCTCCGTCCGGCTCAACAAGCCGCTCGTGCAGAAGCTCACGCTCGACTACATCCATCTGCCCTCGGCGGTGCTCAAGCACGAGCGGGTGCGCAAGTTCTTCGCCAGGATCACGTTGCTGTGGGCGTTCGTGCTGCTGGCGAACTCCACGGTGAGCATCCTGCTGGCGGTCTACCAGTCTCTGGCCGGGTCGCTCGGCACGTTCATGCTGCTGCGGACCTCGGCGGTGGCCCTGATCAGCGGCGTGGCGATCACGATCTCGGTCTTCGGATTCAAGCGCCTGCTGCACCGCCTGCACGTCGCCCACGCCTAGAGACCCCCGGGTCGTGATTCGGCACGGTCACGATCCACGGCCGGAGTGATGGCGCACCGCCCCGCCGAGGACATGCATTTTTTCGAAGTCCCCCGCGTATCGCAATCTTGCCCATTCTGTTATCGCGACAAGGCAACCAATTCGCCATCACGCGAAGGGGCCAGAAATTGGGAGAACCCCCGTCCCGGCAATGCCGGACGGGGGTTACTCAGCCGAAAAGGTCAGGAGCAGGTGTACCTGCTCGGGGCCTTGTCGAACTTGACGGGCCAGCTCTTCTTGCCCCAGAGGACCGTCGCCCTGCTGGTGCCCACAGCGATCACCACGCCGGAGGAACCCGCGCGGACCTTGTTGTCACCCTCGACGAGGGCGGTCTTGCGGCGGCCCGACTGGTAGTAGTAGCGCACACCCGGCGTCGCCGCAGTGACGATGTGCGCGTTCTTGTCCGAGCAGCGCGGCTGCTTGAACTCCGGCGCCTTGGTGCCCGTCGTGCAGGTGGACTTCACCGACACCTTGACCGGGGCGAGGAACCACTTCTGCTCCGGGCCCGCCTGGAGCCAGTAGCTCACCTGGTGGGTGCCGGACTTGGCCTTGAACGGCACGGTCACCTTCTGGGTCTTGCCCGCGGCGACCTTGACCGGGTTGTAGCGCCAGTCGAACTTCTTGCCCGCGAACGGACCCTCCTTGATCACGTCAGGAGAGATCGGCCGGTACTTCGGCCGCTGGTTGTCCACGCGGTAATCGAAGGTGTGCTCGTACTTGGTCGGGTTGTTGAAGGTCAGGGTGACCTTGCCACACTCCACTGCGTTCGTCGCGCTCGGCACGTCGGTGGAAGCCGGGAGTGTCGTGGCCGTGGCCGTGGCCGTGGGCTCGGCGCTGGGGCTGGGGGTGGGCTCCGCAACGGCGGCCTGGGCCGTCACAGCGATACTCGAGGCCGCGAGAAAGCCCGCGGCGAGAAGGGCTCGGGTCTTCAACGAAAGGGCCTTTCCAGAGGGGGCTGATTACGAAATGAACACGCCAATCAACGCACAGAGACGCGGGCGCTGAACAGTTATACACCAACTGGCCATATCCTGCGCAATTTTCTCAATTGCGTATCTGGTAACTCACATCCCGCAACCAACTACAGTGCACTGCATTCCCTAAGAAATCCCAATGTCGGTATTTGACGGGATTTTGGCGCGCGTTCGTCGCCGCGAATTCGGCAAGGAACACTCCGCAAGGCGAATTAACGGAGCGTGAATCGGTTATTACCTCATCCGTTGAAAGCATCAGTGGTCGTCGCGCGGGATGGTCACCACCAGTTCGAAGCCGTCGCCCGCCGGTCCCACGGTCAGCGTGCCGCCGGCCAGCCGTACGCGCTCGCGCAGCCCCGCCAGCCCCAGCCCGCCCGGCCGCGCCGTGGGCCGGGAGCGCGACGGCCCGTTCCGCACGACGACGCGCTCGCGCGACACCTCGACCTCGACGGCGGCTCCGGGCGCGTGCTTGGCGGCGTTGGTGAGCCCCTCCTGCACGACGGCGGGGGCCAGGTCGGGGACCGGCTCCCGGGCCAGGTCCAGGCTGATCGCCATGCCGGAGTCGCCGGCCCGGCGCACCAGCTCGGTCACGTCCCCGCCGATGGGAGCCAGCGGCGGCCCGTCCGAGTCCTCCCGCAGCAGGCCGATGATCTGACGTAGCCGCTCGGTGGCGTCCGCGGCCGCGATCCGCAGCTCGCCCGCCGCCCTGACCTGCGCCGGGTCGAGCCCGGGAGCCAGCTCCAGCCCGGCGGCCCGTACCGCGATCAGGGCCAGGTCGTGGCCGAGCGAGTCGTGCATGTCCCGCGCGATCCTGGCCCGCTCGCGCAGCCTGGCCTGCGCCTCGGCCGACAGCCGGGTCTGCGTCCGCTGCTGCAGCAGCTTGCGCCGGAGCAACCCGAGCAGGAACGGCACCAGATACGTGCCGACCAGCCCGGTGGTCATGGCCACCCACAGGGCCAGGTCGCCTCCCTGGGCCACCACCACGCCCACACCCACGGCGCTGATCAGGAAGAACGTCCCCAGCGGCGGCCAGAGCCCGGTCATGCGCCGCCCGGTCAGGTAGGCGTACCACATGATGTACGGCGAGGTGGTCACCAGCGGGACGATGCGGACGCGCTGCCGGGGCAGCAGCCAGCTCATGTCCACGGTCGCGAAGCCCTGGCTGAACTCCCACGGCCCGAGCGGCAACAGCAGCACCAGCGCGGCCAACGGCCACCGCCGGCCGACCAGCACGGCCGCTCCGGCGAGCGCGATCCTGGGTACGGTCACCATGCCGAACGCGGCGGGGTCACGGATCGGATCGGGCCCCACGGCGGCGACGAAGATGCCGAGCCCGGCAAAGAGCAGCAGGTCGTAGACCACCTGGCGGCGGCTCTCCCGGCGAATACGGCTCAGAAACTGCACTGCATCGACGTTATCCGCAGCCGGGAGCCACGGCCCCCGGCGGAAGTGGGGTGCCGACCCTGACGATCGTCAGGGTGGGGGATGATCCACCGTCACGGTAGGGATAACCCCACCTGGAAAATACCTACCTCCATTGCTGTGCCGACCGGCGGAAACCGGTTTGATCGAAGGGTCGGCACGCAGATCGTAGCCCCTACCCCGACGAAGGTAGGGGATGGTTCGCACCGATCGTTCGATGTGCTGTGACCTGCGGTGTTTCTACGTTCATGGGGTGGCGGCCCTGACTCCCGTAGGGGTCGGGTCCGCGTTCGACCAGGGGCATTCCCGGATGTCCCCGCACCACCCACACCGACACGCTGTGTGAGTGCCTTGAATGATCGGAGTACACGCCCATGTCCCACGCCATGCTCGACCTGGTCAACCAGGTGATGTCCGCACCCTGGCTATTCGCGGCGATCTTCGCGCTGGCGCTGCTCGACGGGTTCTTCCCCATCGTGCCCGCCGAGACGGCGGTGATCACCGCTGGGGTGTTCGCCGCCACCGGAGAGACGAACCTCGCTCTGGTCATCGCGGTCGCGGCGCTCGGGGCGTTCATGGGCGATCACGTGTCCTACCTGGTCGGCTACAAGTCGGCGGGCAGGCTGCGGGGCAAGAAGGCGTTCGTCTGGGCCCGCCGGGCCCTTGACGAGCGGGGCGGCCTCGTCCTCGTGGTGGCCAGGTACATCCCGGGTGGCCGTACCGCGACCACGCTGACGATGGGCGCGGTGCGCTATCGGCTGCGCTCGTTCACGTTCTTCGACGCCATCGCGGCGGTCTCATGGGCGGTCTACTCGGGGCTGATCGGCTTCTTCGGCGGCATGGCCTTCGAGAACGACCCGATCAAGGGACTGCTGCTCGGCCTCGGCATCGCACTGTCCATCACCGCGGTCGTCGAGGTCGTGAGATGGCTCAGGAAGCGACGCGCCACCCAGGCTTTCCCAGAACGTCTTCCAGCCGACACGTCCGTTTGACCCTGTCTGGTCACCATCCGTGGGGAAGGAGTCTGCATGACTGTGCTGGCCGCGGTGGTCGCCCTGGTCGGTTCGCTGTTTTTCGCGCTCGGAGCCGCCCTCCAGCAGTTCGAGGCGGTCGGCACCGCCAAGCCTGGGCTGCTCGCCCTGCTGCGGAAACCGCGGTGGCTGATCGGCGGCGCGTCCATCCTGGTGGGCGGCGGCCTGCACATCGTCGCGCTCGGCCTCGGCCCGCTGACCATCGTCCAGCCGATGGGCGTGGCCAGCCTGCTGTTCGCGCTGCCCATCGCGGCCGCGCTGCACGGCCGCCGGCCGAGCCCCAAGGAGTTGTCGGCGGCGGGAGTCGTGGCGGCCGGGCTGGTCGGCCTGGTCCTGCTGGTCCCCGACTCCCAAGGCCCCACCTACCTCAGCCCGGGTGGTGTCCTGACGCTGCTGGCCGTGTCCGGGGTCGCGGCGGTGCTGCTGTGGGCAGGCTCCCGGGCGGCCTCCCCGGCCGGCCGGGCGGCCCTGCTGGCGACCAGCGCCGGCGTCCTGTACGGCGCCACGGCCACTCTCATGCGCGTCCTGGTGGACGGCACGTGGAACTGGTGGTACCTGCTGGCGTTGCCGGTGCCCACCCTGCTGGCACTGGTGATGCTCCAGCGCGCCTACGCCATCGGGCACTTCGGCGTCTCGTTCGCCTCGTTGCAGGTCGCCGACCCGCTGACGGCGGTGGCGTTCGGCGCGCTGCTGCTCGGCGAGCCGCTGCCGACCGGGATCCTGCCGATCGCCGCCGCGGCGCTGACCGCCGCCGGAACCGTCGCCCTGGCCAGAACCACCCCGCTGGAGGCCCGTCACTGATCATGCCGAACCCGTCCGCGTACCACCCGTTGTCCCCCCGGCCCTCCCCTGGGCATCGTGAAATTGGAGTCACCTGTCATGGCCATGCCCCTGCACCGCGTTTCCGAGCTCGCCGACCTTGCCGCCGCGCCCGTGCGTCCCCGCCGCATCCTGATCTCGAGCGACACCTATCCCCCTGATGTGAACGGTGCCGCCTATTTCACCCATCGACTGGCCACCGGGCTCGCCGCGCGCGGCAACGAGGTGCACGTGGTCTGCCAGTCGGAGCTCGGCCCGGCCAGCGCCGACCTGCTGGACGGCGTGATCGTGCACCGGCTGCGCTCGGCGCCCCTGCTGGTCCACCCCACCATGCGGTTCACCGTGCCGACCCGGCTCGACCGGCTGTTCGCCGGCGTCAAGCCCGACGTACTGCACACCCAGGGTCACTTCGTGGTCGGCCGGGCCGCCATGGCGGCCGCCCGCCGCGCCGGCGTGCCCATTGTGGCCACCAACCACTTCATGCCGGACAACCTCTTCCAGTTCGTGCACATCCCCGACCGGCTGCGGACCAAGGCCGGGCGGCTGGCCTGGCGTGACTTCAGCCGCATCTTCAACCGCGCCGACCACATCACCACGCCCACCCCGCTGGCCGCCAAGCTGCTGGCCGACCAGGGGTTCTCGCGCCAGGTTGAGCCGGTCTCCTGCGGCATCGACCTGGCCCGGTTCCACCCGCACGCCGAGCCCAAGGCGTGGGCGCGCAAGCGGTTCGACCTGCCCGACCGGCCGACCATCATGTTCGTCGGCCGGCTGGACGAGGAGAAGCGCCTGGACGAGCTCGTCCGCGCACTGCCCCTGGTGCTCAACGAGACCGACGCGCAGGTGGCGCTCGTCGGCAAGGGCAACCAGCGGGCGGAGCTGGAGCGGCTGGCCCGCCGCATCGGGGTGGGCGAGCGGGTGTTCTTCCTCGGCTTCGTGCCCGACGAGAGCATGCCCCAGGCCTTCGCCGCCGCCGACGTGTTCGCCATGCCGGGCATCGCCGAGTTGCAGAGCATCGCCACGCTGGAGGCCATGGCCACCGGGCTGCCCGTGGTGGCCGCGGACGCGATGGCGCTGCCGCACCTGGTGAGCGACAACGGCTATCTCTTCCAGCCCGGCGACGTGATCTCGCTCGGCCGTCACCTGACGACCATCCTGACCGACGACGACCTGCGTGCGCGGCTCGGCAAGGCCAGCAGGGACCTGGCTCTCACCCACGACGACAAGGCGTCGCTCGCCCGGTTCGAGCAGATCTACGATGAGGTGGCCCGATGACCCAACGCCAGATCCTCTGGGGCACCGTGTGCGGGACGGCGGTGTCCGCGGGCGCTCTGGTCTACGCGCAGGTCGCCCTGCCGGCGCAACCGCTGCTGAGCGACTACGTGCTCGTGTCCGGCGGGCCGGCGCCGGTGCTCATCGGGATGCTGGCACTCGCGGGGGCGTGCCTGACTCTCGCCTACGGACTGGCGGCCGGCGACCCGTCGCGCACCGCGGCGACCAGGGTGCTGTTACTGGCCGGGGCGGCCGGGCTGATGATGAGCGCGATCTTCCCCACCGACCCCGGCGGGTCGGAGATCGGCTCGCTGTCCGGCGAGATCCACCGCTGGTCGGCGGCCGTGGTCTTCAACTCGCTGCCGGTCGCCGGCTGGGTGCTGGCCCGGCGCCGGGACGCGGCGCCCCGGTGGAACGCGGTCAGGGCCATGAGCCTGACCTCCGCGGTGACGCTGGCAATCTACCTGGCGGCGCACCCGGCCAGCTTCACCTCCCCGCTGATCAACGGCGCGTCCTTCTACGGGCTGATGGAGCGGGCCCTGGTGCTGGTGGAGATGGGGCTCATCGTCGTCATGGCGCTGGCCTCGCACCGGGAGCATCGGGTCGCGGCGGACGTGGCGGTCCCGGCGCGGCCCACGGAGACCGAGCGGCCGCACCGGCTGGCCGCCTGACACCTGCACACTTCGGCCACCACCGAAGCCATGACGTCCTAACGTGCTGAACATGCTGATCACAAGCCATGCCCAGGCCAGGACACTGCTGGGCGACGCCGGATACGTGCCGTCTCCGGTCCGCCAGGACGGCGGCGAGGGCACGCTCGCCTGGCTGCGTGCCCAGGTGTCCAGGTTCAGTACCGGCCGGACGCACGCGGAGCGGCGAGACCTGCTCGTGGAGCGGCTGGCCACGCTGGACCCGGCCGAGCTGAGAACGGCCGCCAGGGCCATGACCGCCGAGCGGGACGGCGACTGGCGGGGCGTGCCCACGGCGGTGCTGGGCGCCGCGCTCGGCGTGCGGGACACGAGCGCCGTGGCCGCCGCCGCGACCGGCTACCTGTCCGGCGAGGAGAGCCCGCCGGCCGACGCCGCCGTCGCCGAATTGCTCGGTCTGACCGACCTGCCCGCGATCACGCTCCTGCTGCAGGGACACGCCGCCACGGAGGCGCTCATCGAGACCGCGCTCGCGCACGCATCGGCGGATGACGACGTCGAGGCGCTGCTCCACGAGACACTCCGGCAGGATCCGCCGCTGAAGGCCACCCGCAGGCTCGACACCCGGACGGGTGAGGAGGTGACGATCGATCTGGTGGCGGTCAACCGCGACCCGGAGGCGTTCGCCGAACCCGATCGGTTCGACCTCGCCCGCGGCCGTACCCCGCACCTGACGTTCGGCGCCGGGCTGCGTCCCTGCCCCGCGCCCGAGCACGCGCTCGCCCTGGCCGCGGGAGTGCTGGAAGCCCTGCTGAGCAGGAGCCCCCGTGAGTCCGCCCAGACCGAAGTGGACCCGCGGCCGCGATAATCGACATATGCGCTTCCAGATCCTCGGTCCCACCACCGTGCTGGATGAGGAGGGCGAGCCGGTCACACTCGGCGGTCCCCGGGTCCGTGCCCTGCTGACGCTGCTCGCCCTGCACGCCGGCCGCATCGTCGGCGCGGAGCAGCTCGTGGACGGCATGTACGGCGAGCGGCCCCCCGAGGGCGTGGCCAACGCGCTGCAGTCACAGGTGTCCAGGCTGCGCCGGGCGCTGGGCCGGGATCTGGTGGAGTTCCACCCGGCCGGATACCGGCTGATCGCGGACCCGCGCGACGTGGACGCGCGCGAGTTCGAGCTGCGGGCGCAGGAGGGCCGGCAGGCGCTGGCCGACGGCGACCCCGGCCGGGCCGCCGCCCTGCTGCGCGAGGCGCTGGAGCTGTGGCGGGGGGAGCCGCTCGCCGACGCCCCGCACGCCGAGGCCGCCGCGGCGGCGCTGGCGGAGCTGCGGCTGGCCGCCACCGAAGCCCGTGTGCAGGCCGACCTCGACCTGGGCAGGCACCGGGAGCTGGTGGCCGAGCTGAGCCAGCTCACCGCCGCGCACCCGCTGCGCGAGCGGCTGCGGGCCCAGCTCATGCGCGCCCTCTACGGCAGCGGCCGCCAGGCGGAGGCGCTGACCGTCTACGACAAGGCCAGAAAGCTGCTGGACGAGGAGCTGGGCGTCGAGCCTGGCGCCGAGCTGGCCGCCGCGCACCTGGCCGTGCTGCGGGCCGACCCCGCGCTCGGCGCCCCGGCGACCGCCGGCGGGCCGCGGTTCAGGCGGGGGCTGCGGGCCCAGCTCACCAGCTTCGTCGGCCGGTCGGAGGAGCTGGCGCAGGTGGGCGAGCGGCTGGGCGCCAACAGGCTTGTCACTCTGATCGGCCCGGGCGGCGCGGGCAAGACCCGGCTCGCGACCGAGGCGGCCGAGCAGGCGGCGGGCGACGTGTGCGTCGTGCCGCTCGCGCCGGTCTCCGACGGTGCCGACGTGCCCTGGGCGGTGCTGGACGCGCTCGACATCCGCGACGCCCTGCTGCACAATCCCGACCGGCCCGTGCTCGACCCGGTCGCCAGGCTCGTCACCGCGCTCGCCGACCGCAAACTGCTGCTGGTCCTGGACAATTGCGAGCATC
The DNA here is from genome assembly GCF_039871825.1 of Nonomuraea sp. B12E4. Taxonomy (NCBI): domain Bacteria; kingdom Bacillati; phylum Actinomycetota; class Actinomycetes; order Streptosporangiales; family Streptosporangiaceae; genus Nonomuraea; species Nonomuraea sp. B12E4. The sequence goes on from NZ_JBDPME010000029.1 coordinate 28,107, forward strand.
TCGTCGCGGCCACCGCCGAGCTGACCGACCAGTTGCTGGCCTCCTGCCCGGAGCTGCGGGTGCTGGTGACCGGGCGCGAGGCGCTCGGCATCACCGGCGAGTCCATCCTGCCGGTGGCGCCGCTGCGGCTGCCGCCGCCGGCGGCGGGCAACCCGCTGGACCATCCCGCCGTCCGGCTGTTCGCCGACCGGGCCGCCGCCGTGCGGCCGGGCTTTGCGGTCGACGCGGGCAACGCGGCACAGGTGACGCGCATCTGCCGGGCGCTCGACGGGCTGCCGCTGGCCATCGAGCTGGCCGCGGCGCGGCTGCGTACGTTGTCGCTGCCCGACATCGCGGCCCGGCTGGACGACCGGTTCAGGTTGCTGACGCGCGGCAGCCGTACGGCGCTGCCCAGGCACCAGACGCTGCACGCGGTCGTCGCGTGGAGCTGGGACCTGCTGGACGAGGACGAGCAGCGGCTGGCCGCCCGGCTGACGGTGTTCGTGGCCGGCGCGCGGCCCGAGGCGGCCGAGCGGGTGTGCGGGCTGCCGGAGGACGTGCTGTTCTCGCTGGCGGAGAAGTCGCTGGTGGAGGTCGTGGACGGGCGCTACCGGATGCTGGAGACGATCCGGGCCTTCTGCGCCGAGCGGCTGGCGGACTCCGGCGAGGTGGCCGCGACCCGGGACGCGCACGCCGACTACTACCTCGACCTGGTGATCACGGCCGACTCCCATCTGCGCACCCGCGAGCAGATGGAGTGGCTGGCCCGGCTCGACGAGGAGAGCGACGACCTCAGCGCGGCCGTGCGCTGGGTGACCGAGTCCGGGCGGCTGGAGGTGGGGCTGCGGCTGCTGGCCCACAGCGCCTGCTACTGGTGGATGCGCGGCCATCGCGTCGCCAGCGCCAACCTGGCCGCCGAGCTGCTGGCCGAGCTGGATCCGGCCCCGTCGTTCGAGCACCTGGACGAGGAATATGCCACGTGCGTGCTTGTCACCGCCTGGACCGGCGAGGCCGACGACCGGCTGCAGGCCCGGCTGGCCGTGGTGCGCGAGTTGCTGCCGCTGACCTACGTGCCGATGCGGGTCGAGTTCCTGATGATGCTGCTGGCCATGTTCACGGGGCCGCCCGACGACTTCGACGAGGCGTACATGCTCGTCATGCGGAACGTCGCCCACCTTCCACCCTGGCAGCGGGCGCTGGCCCACGGCGGGTCGGGCTTCGTGATGCAGATCAAGGGGAAGATCGACGAGGCGCGGGCCCATTTCGAGCAGTGCCGGGCCGCGTTCACCGCCATCGGGGAGCGCTGGGGCACGGTGCTGGTGCTGTCCGGGCTCAGCAACCTGTGCCACGAGCAGGGCGAGTTCGAGGCCGCGTGCACGCTGGCGGGCGAGGCGCTGACGACGGCGTGGGAGCTGGGCGCGAAGACGGAGATCGCCGAGAGCCTGTGCCGGCGAGGCGACGCCCTGATGGGTCTGGACGATCGGATGGGCGCACGGGACGACTACGCCCAGGCGGCGGAGCAGTCGCGGCGCAACGGCTCGACGGAGGTGCTGGCCTGGGCGTATCTCGGCCTGGGCGAGGTGGCGCTGGCCGAGGGAGACCTGGACCAGGCGCGCACGCTGCTGGACCAGGCGCGCGAGGTGTGCCCCGACGACTGGTACAGCGCCCAGAGCACCCGCGTCCGCATCGAGGCGGGCCTGGCCACGCTGGGCAGCCCGTAGGCGGGCCCGTCAGCGAACGGTACGTGGGCCGTCAGCCGCCCTTCCCAGAGTGGGCGGCATGAAGAACAAATGGTCCTGTCTGGCCATCGCCTGCCTGGCCACCCTCCTGCTCTCGCTCGACCTGACGGTCCTGCACCTGGCTCTGCCCAGGCTGGTGACCGACCTCGGCGCGAGCTCCACGCAACTGCTCTGGATCGGCGACATCTACGGCTTCGCGCTGGCCGGCCTGCTCGTCACCATGGGCAACGTCGGCGACCGCATCGGCCGCAAGCGCCTGCTGCTGATCGGCGCGGCCGCGTTCGGCGTCGCCTCGGTGATCACCGCGTACGCCCCCAACGCCGAGCTGCTGATCGCCGCCCGGACGCTGCTCGGCGTGGCCGGCGCCACGATCATGCCGTCCACCCTATCGATCATCCGCAACGTGTTCACCGACCCCGGTGAGCGGACCACGGCCGTCGGCATCTGGAGCGGGATGAGCGCCGCCGGTTTCGCCTTGGGCCCGGTGGTCGGTGGCCTGCTGCTCGATCACTTCTGGTGGGGCTCGGTCTTCCTGATCAACGTGCCGATCATGGTGGTCGTGCTGGTCGGCGGGGTGCTGGTGCTGCCCGAGTCGAGCAACCCGCACGCCGGCCGGCTCGACCTGATCAGTGTCGCGCTGTCCTTCGCCGGGATCGTGACCACCGTCTACGCCATCAAGGAGGCCGCGCACAAGAGTCTGGAGCACACGGACGTGCTGGCGGCGGGCATCGCCGGGATGGCGCTGCTGGGGTTGTTCGGGTGGCGGCAGACGCGGCTGGCCGAGCCGCTGATCGACGTGCGGCTGTTCAGGCGCCGGGCGTTCACGGCCTCCATCTACACGAACCTGCTGTCGATCTTCGCGATGTCGGCCATGATGCTGATGTTCGCCTGGTACCTGCAGCTCGTGCTCGGCTGGTCGCCGCTGCAGGCGGGCCTGGCCCAGATCCCCGGCGGATTGAGCGGCGCGGTGGGCGGCGTGCTGGCGGCCAAGCTCATCCACCGCATCGGCAGGAACGGCGTGGTCGCGCTGGGCCTGGCCATGAACGCGGGCGCCTTCCTCTACTACAGCACGCTCGGGACCGAGCTGAACTACCTCGTCCTGCTGCCCGTCATGATCATCGGTGGTCTGGGGATCGGATTCGCCTTCACCGTCAACAACGACAACGTGCTGGCCACCGCGCCCAGGGAGCGGGCGGGGGCGGCGGCCGCGGTGTCGGAGACGGCGTTCGAGCTGGGCGGGGCGCTCGGGATCGCGATCCTGGGCACCGTGCTCAACAGCGCCTACCGGGCCAATCTGGTGCTGCCCGCCGGGGTCCCCGGCGAGGCCGCGCGGGAGTCGATCGCGGGCGCGGTGGGGACGGCCGCGACGCTGCCCCCGGACCAGGCCGGCCGGCTCGTCCAGGCGGCGCAGGCGGCCTTCATCGAGGGGGTGCACCTCACCTCGCTCGTCACGGCGGGCCTGCTGGCGGTGGTGGCGGTGCTGGCGCTGGTGGGGCTGCGCGGGGTGCCGAAGGTCATCCCCGAGGAGGTCCTGGCCGGCGCCCGCTCCTGAGGCCCGGTCAGGCGAAGGCGTTGGTCGGACAGAGGCGGGTGACGGTCGGGGAGAGGGAGTCGAGGCGGGTGCCGATCAGGCGGGTGATGCCCTCGATCGTCTCCCTGCCCGTCCCCTCCCCCGGCTGTCCGTCCGTCTGCACCGACAGCAGCAGGTCGCGCCCCGGCCCGGTCACCCGCCCGTAGCTGGTGACGGCCCAGGTGTTGTTCTTGAACGGACGCGGGGTCCAGCCGTTCTTCAGCTCCACCCGGTCACCCGGCCGGGCGGCGGCGCTGACGCCCCACGCCTGATCAGGAATCACCTGGCTCATCAGCCTCAACACCAGCCGCCGGTCGCGGGCGCTCAGGCCCTTGCCGCCCTTGACGAGCACCTTCATCAGCCGGAGGCGGTCGGCGGGGCTCGTCGTGGTGCCGCCCCAGTACTTGCCCGGCCCCGGTGTGGTCTCCTTCAGCCCCATCCGCCGGTAGAACTCGCTCATCGCCCCGCCCGCGCCGATCCGCGACCACATCGCGTCCGCCGCCTTGTTGTCGCTCTCCTTGATCATGCGGGCCGCCAGGTCGAGCTCCTCCTCGTCGAGCCCGCCGGTACGCCGCTGCAGCAGCGCGGTCACGATGTCCACCTTGGCCCCGCTGGCGCTGATCATGTCGCGCTCGTGCTCTCCCTGACCCAGCCGCACCCCGCTGACCAGGTCCTGCGCGGCGTAGACGATCCGACCGGGGCGCCCGCTCACGTAGCGGGCGAGGTCCGTCCTGAGACGGACCCGGGCCACCCGCCCGGCCCTGATATGCGGATATTTCAGCAAACAGCGCACCATCTTGGCCGGCTCCCTCACCGGGGCGGGCAGGACCGCCGCCTGATCGGACCCGCACCCCGCACACCCCGCCACGAGCGCCAGGGCCAGGCAGGCCCGCCAGCAAGTCCACTCAGCACGCACGCGCCAACCCCCGCGATCTCAGCGGGGGTTCGCACGCATACTTCCCTTTTTCCGGCCAACCTCATCGGACCCGGCGCTTTCCTGGCCATTCCTTCACGACGGCCTTGCCTGCCACGTCACAGGTGCTCGCGCAGGAAGTCGGCGGTCGCGTCCACGGCCTGGGTGACGTACGGCTCGCGGTCGTAGAGGTCGATGTGCTGCTTGGCGTCCACCCAGACGAGCCGCTTGGGCTGGTCGAGCCGCCGGAAGACCTCCTCGGCGCCCTCCGGCGGGCAGAACCGGTCGACGACCCCGTGCACGATCAGCGCCGGCTTGGGCGACAGGAAGTCCGCCCCCATCATGTTGTCCATCGTGACCAGCTCTCGCACGCCGGCCCTGGTCACGGAGTTCTCCCAGGAGGGCGCGGCGCCGCGCTCGGTCCCGTAGTAGGCGTACGGCTCGTCGCCCGGCATGGCGGCCTCGCCCCGCTCCGACACCGCCGGCAGGCACTCGACCGGCCCGCCCCGATCCTGCCGCTCCAGCACCTCGGCGAATGTCCCCAGCACGTCCTGGTAGTCCATGCCCGCCCGCATGGTGTAGGGGTTGTTGTACGCCCCGGCGATCCCCGCGAACACCTTCACCCGAGGCTCAAAAGCAGCAAATTTCAGGGCATATCCCCCTCCGAGGCACACCCCCACCGCCCCGATCCGCTCCGCGTCCACCTCGGACCGCCCCCGCAGGAACGACACCGCCGCCCGCAGATCCCGCAACTTGCCCTGCGGATCCTCCTCGAACCGCGGCCGGCCGCCCGACTCGCCCCAGTTGCGATGGTCGAAGGCCAGCGTCACGTAGCCGCGCGCCGCCAGCCGCTCCGCGTACAGCCCCGTGACCTGCTCCTTCACCCCGGTGAAGGGCCCGGTGAACACCAGCCCCGGCCACGGCCCAACCCCGCCCGGCACCCGCAGGTCTCCGGCCAGGGTGAGGCCGTCCACGACGAAATCAACTCTCATACGCCCAAGTTTGCGTCACGAGTCGAAGCCCAGCCCCATTTTGTCGAGCGTACGCAACCACAGGTTGCGCCGGCCCTGGTGCTCGTCGGCCTGGGCGATCGACCACCGGGTCACCTGGATCACCCCCGAGCGCACCGGCTCGGGCGGGAACGGGATCGGCTTCTCCTGCACCATCCGCAGCTCGGTCCGCTCGGTCGGCCGGCCCGACAGCAGGTCGAGCATCACGTTCGCGCCGAACCGGGTGGCGCCGACGCCCATGCCGGTGTAGCCGGCGGCGTAGACCAGCCGCCCGCCGTGCGCCCGCCCGTAGAAGGCGCTGAACCGGCTGCAGGTGTCGATCACGCCGCCCCACCTGTGGGTGAACCGCACCCCGTCGAGCTGCGGGAACGTCTCGTAGAAGTGGGTGGCGAGCTTGACGAAGGTCTCGTCGCGCTGGTCGTACTCGGGCTTGACCAGGCCGCCGTTGTAGTAGACCGCGTCGTAGCCGCCCCACAGGATGCGGTTGTCGTCGGTCAGCCGGTAGTAGTGGAACCGGTTGGCCGAATCGCCCACGCCCTGCCGGTTGCGCCAGCCCACCTCGGCGACCTGGGCCTCGGTCAGCGGCTCGGTCATCAGCGCGTAGTCGTACACCGGGACCAGGAAGTGCTTGAGCCGCCGCAGCAGCGGCGGGAACACCCCGGTGGCCAGCGCCACCCGCGGCGCCGAGACGGCCCCGAGCGGGGTGCGCAGGGTGATCGTGGTCCCGTCGTCGTGCAGGGCCCGGACCGGGGTGCGCTCGTGGACCCGCACGCCGAGCCGCAGGCAGATCTCGCGCAGCCCCCACGCCAGCCGCGCCGGGTCGAGCATGGCGCAACCGCCGCGGTCCCACAGGCCGCCCAGGTAGGTCGGCGAGTTCACCTCCGCCCGCACCTGCTCCCGGTCCAGCGCCAGGTAGTCCAGCCCCAGGCCGGAGACCAGGCGCAGGTGCTCCTGCAGGGCGTCGAGCTGCCACGGCTCGGTGGCCACGTGCAGCTCCCCGGTGCGCTCGAACGAGCAGTCGAGGCCGTAGCGCTCCAGCGTGCCCTCGATCTCGTCGAGGTTCTCCACTCCCATCCGTTCCAGCCGGGCGATCTCGTCGGGCCACCGCTCCACCCCGTTGGCCAGGCCGTGGGTGAGGGTGGCCATGCAGAACCCGCCGTTGCGGCCGGTGGCCGCCCAGCCGATCCTGCGGCCCTCGAGCAGGACCACGTCCAGCGAGGGGTCACGTTCCTTGGCCATCAGGGCGGTCCACAACCCCGAGAAGCCACCGCCGACGACGACCAGGTCGGCTCGGGTGCTGCGGTCAAGCCGCGGCTGCGGCTCGGGTCTGGCCGGGCTGTCCAGCCAGTACGGCTTGCGCTCCGCATCAGCCAGCGCCTTCAGCGGATCCACAAATCCCACTTCCCTACGAAGTCATAGTTGTCAATGACGGCGCCGCGCCGCCACCGCATTGGCGATCGCGATCAGCACGCCAACGCCGAAGATCAACGTACCCATGACGTTGACCTGCGGCGGGATCCCCGTCTTCACGGCACCGACGATCCACAGCGGGAACGTGACGGTGGAGCCGTTGACGAAGCTCGTGACCACGTAGTCGTCGATGGACAGCGCGAACGACAACATCGCCCCGGCCAGCACGCCCGGCAGGATCGACGGCAGCGTCACCTGCCTGAACGTGCCCCACGCGGTGGCCCCCAGGTCCCTGGCCGCCTCCTCCAGCGCCGGGTCCAGCGTGACGACCCGCGCCCGCACCGTCACCACCACGAACGACAGCGAGAACAGCACGTGCGAGACGATGATCGTGTCCTGGTCGCGCGGCACGCTGCCGGAGACGAACAGCGACAGCAACGACGCGCCCATGACCAGCTCGGGCGTGGAGATGGCGGCGAAGACCAGGAAGTTCGTCACGCCCCTGCCGCGGAAGCGGTGCCGCCCCAGCGCCAGCCCGAGCATGGTGCCGATCACCACCGTGATGACGGTGCTGATCACAGCGATCTTCAGCGAGTTGTACAACGCCACGGTCAGGTCGGAGATGTCGAACAACTCCGTGTACCACCGGAATGTGAAGCCCTGCCAGGAGGTGTTCGACTTGCTCTGCTTGTCGTTGAACCCGAAGACGATCATCACGGCGATCGGCGACGACAGCCAGACGATGATCATCCACGTGTAGATGTGCAGCAGCCGGTCCCCGACCCTCGTGCCCCTCATCGGGCCGCCGCCTCAAGGACGTTTTCCGTCCCCAGCACCCTGGCGTAGATGAAGATGCCGACCAGCAGCACCGCCATGAGCGTGAACGAGAGCGCGGAGGCGGTCGGGTAGTCGAGGTTCGTCAGGTACTCGGTCTGGATGATGTTGCCGATCATGGTGTTGGCGGTGCCGCCGAGGATCTGCGCGTTGATCGGGTCGGCCGTGGCCGGCACGAACGTCATCAGCACCCCGGCGAACACCCCGGGCAGCGACAGCGGCAGCACCACCCGGCGGAAGGCCGCCGCCCGGGTCGCGTACAGGTCCTGCGCGGCCTCCACCACCCGCGGGTCCACGCGCTCCAGCGCCACGTAGATCGGCAGGATCATGAACGGCAGGAAGTTGTACGTCAGCCCGCCCACCACGGCGAACGTCGTGGCCAGCACGTGGAAGTCCGCAGGCAGCAACCCCCAGCCCTTCAGCGTGCCGAACAGGATGCCGTTGTCGGACAGCAGGAAGTTCCACGAGATCGTACGCAGCACGAACGACACGAAGAACGGCAGCAGCAGCAGGAACAGGTACATCGACTTGCGGTTGCCGCCCCGGAAGGCGATCCAGTACGCCACCGGATAGCCGATCACCAGCATGGCCACGGTGGCGAGCCCGCCATAGAGCAGCGAGCGCAGCAACTGGGGGCTGTACCTGCTGAGCGCGTCACCGTAGTTGGAGAAGCTGAACGTCATGACGAAGCCGTCGATCGCGTTGCCGGTCTGCAACGACACCGACGCCATCGCGACCATGGGCACGACCAGGAAGATCGCCAGCCACATCCAGCTCGGCAGGGCCAGCAGGTAGGGGGTGAGCCGCCTCATCGCTACGCCTGCGTGATCGACTGGAAGATCGGGTTGAACACCTGCTCCTGCTGGGTGGTGAGCTTGGTGTAGGTACGCAGCTTGGCGTAGTCGGCCTCGGTCGGGAACATCAGCGGGCTGTCGACCATCTCCTCCAGCGACTTCTTGTCCTCGCCGGTGGCCGCCTTCGCCTTCTCCCGCAGCAGGTCCTGCACGGCCGGGACCGGCGTGACGTACTGGATGAACTCATCCAGCTCGGCGGCCACGGCCGGCTGGTAGAGGTAGTCCATCAGCATGAGCGCGTCCACCGGGTTGGCGGCGCCCTTGGGGATGAGCATGTTGTCGGTCCAGATCGTGCCGCCCTCCTCGGGGACCACGAACTTGACCGGCTCACCGGCGAGCTGCCGCTGGAAGATGTCGCCCGACCAGGCCATGCTCAGCCAGATGTCGCCCTTGGACACGGCGTCAATGTAGCTCTGATCGTAATATTTCCGGACAATTCCGGCGTCGCGCTGCGCCTGGAGCTTCTCCCCGGCCTTCTTCCAGTCGGCCTCGGTCGACTTCTCCGGATCGATCCCCAGCGCGAACATCCCGAAGTTGCCGATCTCCTGAGCGTCGGCCATCATGCCGACCCGCCCCTTGTACTTGGGATCGAACAACGACTCGATGCTGGTGATGTCGTCCTTGACGTAGTTGGTGTTGTACGCGATCCCCGTCACACCCGACGTGTACGGAATCGTGTACTTGTTCCCGGGGTCGTAGACCCGCTCCTTGTACTTCTGGCCCGCGTTGGCCTGGAAGTTCGGCAGCCGGGCGTGGTCGAGCGGCACGACGTAGCCCAGCTCGATCATGTGCTCAAGCTGGACGCCGTTGGTCATGACCACGATGTCGTAGCCCAGCGACTGCCCGGCGCGCAACACGGGGTCGGCCTTACCGAAGAACTCCGCGTTCTCCTGGATGACCTCTTTGTACTCGTACGAGATGCCCGTGTCCTTCTTGAACTTCTCCAGCGGCCCCTTGTCCTCGGGCATGTACTCGGGCCAGTTGGCGAAGACGACCTTGCCGTGCTTGGTCTGCTTGGACCAGAAGTCCTGGACGGCGTCGGCCTTGGGCGGCGCGGCCTTCTGTCCCTGCACGCCACAGGCGGCCAGGGCGAGACCGGCAGCCGACAGGCCCGCCAGCCTGAGGGCGTCACGGCGGGTACGGGGCTGGGTCATGCCTCGTAGGAGAGGCAGGCGGGGGTCCATGGAGTGCTATCAACTTCCAATCACATACGAGTGCTGCGCCTGCCAGGCCAGCCACACGGAGTCGCCCCGCTCCGCCGTGGCCGCGGCATCGTGCACGTTCTGCTGGAAAACCGTAATTTCCACCCCGTCAGTGAGACTCACGGTGTAGCTGTTGTAGGTGCCCAGGTAGACCACCTCGCTGACGGTGCCCCGAACGGCGCTCACGCCCGTCCCCGGCTCGTCCCCGCCGATGGTGATCTTCTCGGGTCGCACGGTCACCGACACGTCGCCGTCGTGCCCGGGCACCAGCACCCGGCCGCCGCCGACCTTCAGCTCCCCGCCCACGGCGCTGCCCGCGAGCAGGTTGGAGGTGCCGATGAAACCGGCCACGAACGCGGTCGAGGGCCGCTCGTAGATCTCGCGCGGCCCGGCGAGCTGCTCGACCAGGCCGTCGTTCATGACCGCGATCCGGTCGCTCATGGTGAGCGCCTCGTTCTGGTCGTGTGTCACGTACACGAACGTGATGCCGACCTCGCGCTGGATGCGCTTGAGCTCGATCTGCATGGCCTGGCGGAGCTTGAGGTCGAGCGCGCCCAGCGGCTCGTCCAGCAGCAGCGCCCGCGGCCGGTTGACCAGGGCCCTGGCCAGCGCCACCCGCTGCTGCTGGCCACCGGACATCTCGCGCGGCCGGCGTTTCTCCCGGCCGGCGAGATCGACGATCTCCAGCATCTCGCCGACCCGCCGCCTGATCTCCTCCTGCGGCGTCCTGCGCTGCTTCAGCCCGAACGCCACGTTGTCCCAGACGCTCATGTGCGGGAAGAGCGCGTAGGACTGGAAGACCATGTTGACGTCGCGCTTGTTCGGCGGGACGTTCGTGACGTCCTGGCCGAGCAGCTTCACCAGGCCCTTCGAGGGGGCCTCGAAGCCGGCGATCATGCGCATGGTGGTGGTCTTACCGCACCCGGACGGGCCGAGGAGGGAGAAGAACTCCCCCTCGGCGATGTCCAGCGTCACGCCCTTGACCGCCCGGACGACCTCTCCGTGCGAGTGGTACTCCTTGACGACGTCGACGAGTTCGATCGCCGATGATCCGGTCATCGGGCTATTCACCGATGTAGTGCATGACGTGCTTGACCCTGGTGTAGTCGTGCAGGCCGAACACGGACAGGTCCTTGCCGTACCCGGAGTGCTTGAAGCCGCCGTGCGGCATCTCCGAGACGAACGGGATGTGGGTGTTGACCCAGACCACGCCGAAGTCGAGCCGGTTCGACATGCGCATCGCGCGGCCGTGGTCGGAGGTCCAGACCGAGCCGCTCAGGCCATATTTGACGTCGTTGGCCTTGGCCAGGGCGTCGGCCTCGTCGGTGAACGTCTGGACGGTGATCACCGGCCCGAAGACCTCGTTCTGCACCATCTCGTCGTCCTGCCGGAGCCCGTCCACGATCGTCGGCGCGAAGAAGTAGCCCTTGTCGCCGATCCGCCGGCCACCCGTGAGGACCTTGGCGTGCGCGGGCACCCGCTCGATGAAGCCCTGCACCCGGGCGAGCTGGTTCTCGTTGTTGAGCGGCCCGTAGAGCGCTTCCGCGTTGGACAGGTCGCCGGTCACGGTGCCGGCGGCGGCCTCCGTCAGCGCGGCCACGAACTCGTCGTGCACGCTCTCCTGCACCAGCACCCGGCAGGCGGCGGTGCAGTCCTGGCCGGCGTTGTAGAGGCCGGCCACGGCGATGTCCCCGGCGGCCTTGGCCAGGTCCTTGACGTCCTCGAACACCACGACCGGGGCCTTGCCGCCGAGCTCCAGGTGCACCCGCTTGAGGTCGTCGGCGGCGCTCTTGGCGACCGACATGCCCGCGCCGACCGAGCCGGTGATCGCGACCATCGCGGCCGTGGGGTGGCCCACCACCTGGGCACCGGTCTCGCGGTCGCCGGTCACGACGTTGAAGACGCCCGCGGGCAGCACCGAGCCGAGGATCTCCGCGAGCTTGAGCGTGGAGACCGGGGTCGTGTCCGACGGCTTGAGCACGATCGTGTTGCCGGCCGCCAGCGCGGGGGCGATCTTCCAGACCGCCATCATCATCGGGTAGTTCCACGGGGTGACCTGGCCCACCACGCCGATCGGCTCGTGCCTGATGACGCTGGTGTGCTCGGCCAGGAACTCCCCGGCGGTGGGCCCCTCCAGCGTGCGCGCGGCGCCGGCGAAGAAGCGGAAGTGGTCGGCGGCTACGGGAGTCTCATCCTCGGCCATGCGGGCGCGCGGCTTGCCGGTGTTCAGGCACTCGGCCTCGTTGATCTCATCGGCCCGCGCGTCGATCGCGTCGGCGACCTTGAGCAGCAGGTTCGCCCGCTCAGCCGGAGTGGTCCTGCCCCACGACTCGAACGCGGTGGCCGCGGCGGCGAAGGCGGCGTCGACGTCCTCCGTCCCGGACAGGGGGGCCTGGACGTAGGTCTCGCCCGTGCACGGATCGATGATGTCGGAGAATCGGCCGCTCTTGGCGTCCACGAACTCGCCGTTAATGAAGTTCTGCAGACGGGTGGTCAAGGTGACCTCCTCGTGAGGTGGCTGAGATGCCGCGACTCTTACAGAGCGTACGCATCTGGACAAGGGATTTCGTGGCGAAGATACCAAATTGCTACGAATTCGCTTGACAGACTGCCGGAAACTGACAACATGTCGCACCAGGAAGGCAATCCAGCGGGAACGCCCCCGTGATGCCGGACCGCTAGGAGGACCCCCCCCGATGACGACGCCACCGCGCGTACGCCGCACCAACTCCAATGCCGGACCGGTGGTGCTCGACGACCTGTCCAAGCAGATCATCGAGCAGTTGCAGAACGACGGGCGCATGCCGTACGCGGCGATCGGCAAGGCGGTCGGGCTGTCCGAGGCCGCCGTGCGCCAGCGCGTGCAACGCCTGCAGGACTCGGGGGTCATGCAGATCGTCGCCGTCACCGATCCCCTCACTCTCGGCTTCCCCCGGCAGGCCATGATCGGCGTCAACTGCGAGGGCGACCTGGAGACGGTCGCCGACGAGCTGGCGGCCATCGAGGAGATCGACTACGTGGTGCTGACCGCGGGGTCCTTCGACGTGATCGTCGAGGTGGTCTGCGAGGGTGACGGCCACCTCCTGGAAATTCTTAGTAAAATTCGCGCCATTCCCGCCGTTCGGGCCACGGAGTCGTTCGTCTACCTGAAACTACGCAAGCAGACCTACTCCTGGGGCACCCGCTAACCGACCCTGGCCACCGCGCGCACGGGCGCGCCGTCGGCCCCGGGCAGCCGCAGCGGCATGAGGAACACCTCGATCGACCGGCCGCGTGCCTGCGCGTCGAGCAGGCGGCCGAGGCCGGTCAGATTCTCGGCGATGACGGCGTGCGCGCCGCACAGCACCCGGTGCGCCGGGAAGTCCGTGGCGGGCGTGGGATCCACGCTCAGCGCGTCGATGCCCACCGTACGGATCCCGCGCCCGGCCAGCAGCTCCGCGGCCTCCTCGGTCAGGAAGGGATGCCCCTGGTAGGCCCCGGTCCCCCAGTGCGCCGACCACCCGGTGGCCACGAGCACGATCGCCGGCGCCACGACCTCCGCGAAGCGCTCGGCCCCGATCGGGGAGCGCGGCGCCAGGCCCCGGGCGTCCACCACGACGGCGGGGCCGCAGAACCGGTCGAGCGGCAGGTCGTCGAGCGCCGGCAGCGTGTCGTCGATGTGGAAGGGCGCGTCCACGTGGGTGCCCGACTGGGAGCCCAGGTGCAGGCCCAGCACGTTGACGCCGTCCCGGGCCACGGTGAGCGCCGGGCCCACCGAGACCTCCGGGTCGCCCGGATAGACGGGCATCCCGGTCTCGATCGGCACCGACAGGTCCACCAACTCCATCACGCCACCTGCTCGGTGGCAGCGTCCGTAACTCTGTCCACAATGGGCAGGACCGGGGTGTCGGCGGACCGGGCGAGGCGCGGCCCGGCCGGGCCGTAGACCTCGCGCGGCTCCGGGAAGAGCGCCAGCAACGCCAGGTACAGCAGCGCGGCCACGGCCAGCCCGAGCGGCAGCGAGACGTCCACCCCGCCGGCCAGCCCGCCGAGCGGGCCGACGAACTGGCCCGGCAGGTTGACGAACATCAGCGCCAGCCCGGCCGACAGCAGCCAGGCGCTCAGCCCGCGCCAGTTCCAGCCGTGACTGAACCAGTAGCGGCCGCCGCGCTGGCGGCGGTTGAAGACCTGGAGCGCCTCGGGGTCGTACCAGCCCCGGCGGGTCACATAGCCGATCATCATGATCACCATCCATGGGGCGGTGCACGTGATGATCAGTGTGGCGAACGTCGAGATGCTCTGCGTCAGGTTCGCCGCGAAACGCCCGGCGAAGATGAACGCGATCGACAGGGTGCCGATGAACACCGTGGCCTGCACCCTGGAGAAACGGGGGAAGACGCTGGAGAAGTCGAGGCCGGTGCCGTAGAGGGAGGTCGTGCCGGTGGACATGCCGCCGATCAGGGCGATCAGGCATACGGGCACGAAATACCAGCCGGGCGAGACCGCCAGCAGGCCGCCGACGTAGTTGGGCGCGGCCGGGTCCACGTAGTCCGCGGCCCTGGCGGCGATGATCGAGGCGGTGGCCAGGCCGAAGAAGAACGGCAGGATGGTGGCGATCTGCGACAGGAACGCGGCGGCCATCACGCGGGAGCGCGGCGTGTTCGCCGGGATGTAGCGGGACCAGTCGCCCAGGAAGGCGCCGAAGGAGACGGGGTTCGACAGCACGATCAGCGCCGCCCCGATGAACGACGGCCAGAACAGCGGGTCGCCGGGTGGGAGCGTGCCCGGATAGGACGGGTCGAAGTCGCCGGCGAAGGCGAACACGCCCAGCACGAACAGCAGTGACGCCGCCGCGACCGCGATCTTGTTGACGAACAGCATGAAGCGGAAGCCGTACACGCAGACGACGAGCACGAGGACGGCGAAGATCGCGTACGCGACGCCGTACGAGAGCTCGGTGTCCGGCAGCCCCGCCAGCCGGTGCGCGCCGCCCACCAGCGCGTCGCCGGACGACCACACCGAGATCGAGAAGAACGCGACGGCCGTCAGCAGCGACAGGAACGAGCCGACGATCCGGCCGTGCACGCCCAGGTGGGCCGAGGAGGAGACGGCGTTGTTGGTGCCGTTGAGCGGCCCGAACAGCGCCAGCGGCGCCAGGATCAGCGCCCCGACCACCAGCCCGAGCGCGGTGGCGGCCAGGCCCTGCCAGAACGACAGCCCGAACAGGATCGGGAAGGCGCCGAGCACGCAGGTGGCGAAGGTGTTGGCGCCGCCGAAGGCGACCCGGAACAGGTCCAGCGGGCGCGCGGTGCGGTCGGCGTCGGGGATGCGCTCGACACCGTACGTCTCGATCTCGGTCAGGCCTCCGCTCATGGTCGCCTCTCCCCTAGGGCCAGCAGGCTGACGAGGTCGTAGGCCACGTGGGAGGCGGCGACCGAGGTGACCTCCGCGTGGTCGTAGGCGGGGGCCACCTCGACCACGTCCGCCCCCACCAGGTCGCACCCGGCCAGGCCGCGCAGGATCTCCAGCAGCTCCCGGCTGGTGAGCCCGCCCGCCTCCGGGGTGCCCGTGCCCGGGGCGTGGGCGGGGTCGAGCACGTCGATGTCGACGGACACGTACACCGGCCGGTCCCCGACCCGCTGCCGCAGCACGTCGATCACCTCGTCCACGCCCCGCCGCAGCACGTCGGCCGCGGTCAGGATGCCGAACCCGAGGCGCCGGTCGTCCTCCAGGTCCCGCTTGCCGTACAGCGGCCCGCGGATGCCGACGTGGCTGAGCGCCTCGGTGTCGAGGATCCCCTCCTCGACGGCCCGCCGGAACGGTGTGCCGTGCGTGTACTCCGCCCCGAAGTAGGTGTCCCAGGTGTCGAGGTGCGCGTCGAAGTGCACCAGCGCCACCGGCCCGTGCCTCCTGGCGACGGCCCGCAGCAGCGGCAGCGCGATCGTGTGGTCCCCGCCGATGCTGACCAGCCGCGCGTCGATGCCGCCGGCGGCGGCCTCGACCGCCTCGATCGCGGCCCCGATGTCGAACGGATTGGCCACGATGTCCCCGGCGTCCACCACCTGCGCCCGCTCGAACGGGGACACGTCCAGCCCCGGATGGTAGGGCCGCAGCAGCCGGGACGCCTCCCTGACCGCCGCGGGCCCGAACCGGGCGCCGGGCCGGTAGGAGACACCGGTGTCGAAGGGCACGCCCACCACCGCCACATCGGCCCGCTCGACCTGGTCGAGCCGGGGTAGCCGAGCGAACGTGGCAGGCCCGGCGAACCGCGGGACCTGGGAGGAGTCGACGGGACCTGTGTTCATGCGGACAGTGTTCGCCAGCCACCCGACCAGCGACAATTGTCGGGTTCACAAAGTATTACCGTGTCTGTTGTGCCCGACCACAAGCTCACGGTCGAAGACCTCCTCCGCTCCCCGGCGCTCCAGCTCCGCCTGCTGGCCGGCGAGGCCGGGCTGTCACGCTCGGTCTCGTGGGCACATGTGAGCGAGCTCGACGACCCCACGCCCTGGCTGCTCGGCGCCGAGGTCATCATGACGACGGGCATCGGCGTGCCCCGCGGGGCGGCCCGGCAGCGCGCCTATCTCGAACGCCTCGACGACGCCGGCGTCTCGGCCCTGGCCCTGTCGGCCCAGCTCCACGTGCCGCCGCTGCACCAGGCGTTCTTCGAGGCCGCGGCGGAGCGCGGGATGCCGGTGCTGGAGGTGCCGCTGGCGGTGCCGTTCATCGCGATCGCGCAGGAGGTCGCGGCGGCGCTGCAGGAGGACTCCGCCCACCGGCTCGGGGCGCAGTTGCAGGTGTTCGGTGCGCTGCGCTGGCTGGCCTCCGAAGACCTGGACACGACCACCCTCTTCAACCGCCTGGAACGCCTGTCCGGCTACGACGTCTATTTGTGCACCCCCCAGGGCCGCCCGCTCCTCCCCGGCGTCCCGACCCCCGCCCTCGACCTCCTCCCCTCCGGCCCGGAGGCACCCCCCACCATCCCCGGCGGCTTCGCCCTCCCGGTCCCGGCGCCCGGGGGACCGGCGGGTTTCCTGGTGGCCCGCGAACGCGAGGGCGCCCGCCCGGCCGGCCTCGCGGTGGTCCAGCACATCGCCACGGTCGCGGCACTCCAGGTCGCCATGGCCCGCCACGAACGCGAAACCCTGCGCCGAGAGGGCGCCGAAACCCTCGCCGAGCTGCTCCAGGACGTCCTCGACCCGCCGGCCGCCCGCCGCCGCCTGACCCGCCTCGGACTCGCCCTGGACACCGACTCGATCCTGCTGGTGATCCGCGGCACGGACGACGAGGCCCTCCGCCGGACCCTGTCCGACCACCCCCACCTCATCCTGAGACGCGCCGACGACCACTACGTCCTCGGCCCCGCGTCCCTGGCCCCCGCCATCGCCACGGTCCCGGCCGTCATAGCCGGCGCCAGCCGCCCCTTCCCACCCGGCGAGTCCCTCCGGGTGGCCCAACGCGAGGCGATCTGGGCCGCCACCCACGCCGCCGAGTCCGGCAAGCCCCTGGTCCACTACGGCGAGGACACCACGGGCCGCTGGCTCCCCGACGACCCGGCCACCCTGACGGCCCTGGTGGACCACGTCCTGGGCGAGGCCCTGACCTACGACGAGACCCACGATTCGCAACTGCTCGTTTCGGTGCGCGTCTGGATGGAACGCAACCGCCAAACGGAGGCCGCCGCGGCGGCCCTCCACATCCACCCCAACACCCTGGCCTACCGCCTACGCCGCTTCGCGACGCTCACCGGCCGGGATCTGACCTCAAGCGCCGCGTTCACCGAGGTCTGGCTCGCCATCCGCGCCGCCCGCCACCTCGGCCTTCTCGGCCCGTAGCGGGTGCCATGGCGGGAACAGCTCCAGCGCGGAGGGGACTCTCTTCGCTATCTGACACCACAGGTCCAGCATGAACGAGTTGCGGCAGGCAAGGATCCGCTCGCGGACCTCGCCGGACATGGTTATGCCACGAGCGTCCAGGATCTCGACCACCGATTCGGCCTGCTCACGCATCTCCTGCATGAAGAGACGCTGGTATTCGTATTGCTCGGTGGCCATGAGGCGCAGCCAGTATCCCGCTGCGGTGTCCGGGGGTTCATGAAAGTCATACAAAGAACTCCTCCGCGGGGTCGGCGGTCAGCGCCCGCTGAAACCATGCCTCGATCGTGGCAGTGTCATTACATGTCGTGATCCGCTCACGAACCTTGTCTGACACCGCGATACCGCGCGATTTGAGCAGAATCAGCAGAAGCGTGGCCTCGCCTTCCGCCTTGCCTTCCGCCTTGCCTTCCGCCTTACCCTCGGCCCGCAGGCTTTCGGCGTATTCTCCTTGATACGGGTAGGTCTGCATAGCCATGAGCCTCCCCCATTCCTTCCGTGCGACGCCTGTCAGTGATATGTCGAGATACCGAGCGTAGCGAGTGGCAAGCCCGCGATCGAGCCTGTGCAGAGCCTTGATCAAGGGGGCCAGGACGTCTTTGACCAGCGGGTCGTCGTTCTTTGTGATGGCTGCGACGACAGCAAGTCCGATGTTGCTCAGCACCTCGTCCACATCGGTGATGAAAGGGGTCTCGTCGGGGCCGATGACCAAGGGGGTCAGGGTCAGCCCTGGGTGGCCGGTCGCTATGGGCTTCCTGGCCCAACGGGCGGTTCTTCGATTGGGGCAGATGACGACCAGACAGACCGGGCACTCCTCACGCGCCCGGAAGTTGGCGATGTATTCCAGCCACGAATACTTCTTCTCCGGGTCCGGAGCACGCTGCGTCTCCGTGATGACGCCGTATTTCTCCTTGTCCTTGCCATACAGCAGGGCCGCGTCCGCTCGGCAGACGGCCGGTTCGGGATCCGACAGGTCGGGCGAGGCCAGGCGAGCCTCGCCCGAGTCGGGTATGGGGAGATCGAACAGCGCCCGCAGCATTTGTGCGGTGTGCCCGAGATCGAGGGTGGGGAGCTTGGTCACACCCTCGTGTTGCCGTGTGAGCATGGCCCATACATTACTACACGCGTTCGATTGATTACTCTGAGTTGGCGATCTGGATCGTGGCGATCTCCCACGCCTTCAGGGGGAGGCGGAGGACGCCGCCGGTGACCGGCAGGGACTCGCCCGGCCGGCCTCGCAGGTCCGCCCGGCGGGCTCGGGTGAACGGGCCCTCGATGAGCGCCTCCGTGGCCGAAGGTGTCAGGGCGACCACCCGGAGCTCCTGCCGGTCGTCGCGCATCCGGAGTGAGCTCATCACCACTCCATCACCCGTGACCGACAATCCGGGCGCGGGCTCGGGCAGGGCGGCGGCCGGCGTGGCCTGGCCGGGGACCACCAGGAGGTCGTGCCGGAAGGTCTCCGCGTGCGGGACGACCTCCTCCCAGGACTCCTGGTACGGCATCAGCGCCAGCCGCACCGAGCGCATCCCGCGTGACTGCGCGGCCGGCGTCGGGAGTTGCGGTCCGGCGGGCTCCGGGCGCAGGGCGTTGCGGTTGCGGGAGAGGTAGCCGACCGAGCGGAGCAGGGTGAGGGCGAGGTCGCCGTCCGCCAGCTCGTACTCCGTGACGTGCTCCAGCAGTGCCGCCACGCCTCCGGCCGCCACCCAGGAGGAGGCGGGGAAGGTGGGCAGCGGGGTCTCGCCGCAGCCGCCCTCGGCGGTCAGCCCACGGGTGACGACCGCGAACTGACCCTCCGCGTACGACTGCGTCGCCTCCACCGGCAGCGGCACGTGCAGGCGTACGCGATGGTCGTCGCAGCGGTTGTCGAACGACACCTCCAGGCGTACGTACGGCTCGCCCGCCCGCAACTCCACCCGGGTGGTGACGACGACCTCCTCGGCCCGGAGCGTACGCGCGGCGGCCGGAAGCTCGGGTGAGCCGTCGACGCCCTCGCCGCCCGCCGGCCACCGGTACGTGCGCCGCACGTCCACCGCCGCCACCAGCGGACCCGAGCAGACGAGCTCGGTCTCCACGGACTCCGGCTCGGCCACGAGCCGGTCGGCGAGCGGCGGCGCGTGGTTGTAGGTGTCGCCGACGTCACCGCCGTCCACGATGCGGCCCGCGCCCGTGACCGTCGTGCCGTCGGCGCCGATCAGCGTCAGCGTCCCGTCGGCCGCGATCGTGACCCGCAGCAGGCCGTTGTCCAGCACCTCCTCGTCTCCCCGCACCGGCAGGGGGCCCGAGTCGGAGCTGAGCCAGCACGACGGGTCATGCCCGGCGACGGCCGGGGCCGGACCGGTGGCAGCGGCCGCGGCGGAATCGGCGACGACAGAGGGGACGGCGGCGGGATCGGCGACGGCGGAGGGGTAGAGCTGGTCGCGGGGCACCGGCCGGACGCTGGTGTGGCCCAGCGGCGGGACCCGGACCAGGGCGGCGACCGTGCGCCTCGGCTCGGCCAGGATGCGCACCCGGGTCACCCCGTCCAGCGCCGCCCGGATGTCGGCCACGTCGTAGGCGACCGACGTCTCGTGGGCGACCGTGAACGTCAGCGTCCCGTCCGCCACCGACCAGGAGGTGATGTGCTGCCCGTACAGCTCGGTCCCGTGGACGAAGCTCAGCGCGACCGCCGGGTCCATCTCCTCGTCGAGCAGCAGCGTGGGCGCGTATTCGAGCGGTTGCGTGGGCACCGCGGCACCGGTGGCGTCGGCCAGCGGGTCGGTGCCGGCCACGTCCACGACCACGACGCCGCTGCGTACGGCGGGCGTCGGGTTGACCACCAGCACCCCGTCGGACGGTACGGAGGCCGCCAGCCGCGCGGTCACCATGTCGCGTACGGCCTGGCCGAGGTGCTCGGCCTCCGCGATGCGGGCGGCCACCTGCTGGGTGGTGTCGTCCACGCCGCAGCCGGTCACCGAGTCGTGCCCGCTGGCGTCCACCAGCCGCCACCACGCCATGTCCAGGAAGCGTCCCGGCCAGTCGCCGCCCCAGAGGGTGGCCAGCGGCTCGGCGTAGCGTTCGACCATCCGCTCGGCGCGCCCCATGGCCTGCTTGAGGTGGGCGCGGACCGAGATGACGCCGGGCAGGATGTTGGCCCTGGCGTGGGAGCGCAGCTCTCCGACGACCTGCGGCAGGCCGTCCACCTCGCCCGAATAAATCCCGATATAGCCGGACAAGGTGTCCATGCGGGCACCGATCTCCGCCACCATCTCCGGCAGCCCGCTCACGGGCGCCGAGTGGTCGGTGCCGTACATGGCCAGCAGCGGCCCCTCCGCCCCGTGCCACTCCCGCATGGTGGCCACGAACGTCGCCGCCCGCCCGGCCAGCCCTTCGCCCTCGTGGAACAGGTAGGCGCCGTTGCCGTAACCGCCGGCGGGCAGGTATTGAGTCCGTATCGCCGTGCCGTCGGGCGCCACCCACGCGAAGGCGTCGGTGGTCACCGAGGACGGCACCCCGCGATAGACGCAGGCGTGCAGCAGCCCGGCCCTGCGCAGGATCTGCGGCATCTGCGCCGTGTGGCCGAACATGTCCGGCAGGTATCCCACCGGCATCGCCCCACCGAGCTTGTCCGCCCGGTCCATGCCGATTTCGAGGTTGCGGATGATGTTCTCGCCCGAGCACAGGAACTCGTCGAGCAGGATCTGCCACGGCCCGACGGCCAGCCGCCCGGACTCGACCAGCGCGGCGATGCGGTCACGGTTGTCCGGCCGCACCTCCAGATAGTCGTCCACGCAGGCGAGCTGCCCGTCCAGGGTGAAGTGGTAGTCCGGCTCGCGCTCCATGGTGTCGAGCACCTCGTCCAGCAGCGCCACCAGACGCAGCCGGAAGCGCTGGAACGGCTCGTACCACTCCCGGTCCCAGTGCGTGTGCGGGACGACGACGATCTCCGTGCTCACGCTGCTTCCCCTCCAATGGGCAGCCCATGCTGTACGGCGTAGCGGGCGGCGATCCGCTGGGCCGTCACGATGTCCTCCAGCCCGCCGCCGACGTCGGTGAGCGGCGGCTTGCCCTCGTTCACGAAAGCATGGAAGGCGGCCAGTTGCACCTCGAACGCCTCAGTCACGTCGCGCCACTCGGTCCGGCTCTCGGCACCGGACACGACGGTGAGGGTGGTGGGCGCGTTCATCAGGTAGGGCGAGGGGAAGACCAGCTCCAGCGAGCCCTGGTCGTGGTGGATGGCCACGGTCTCGCGGTAGGCCGGATAGTCCTCCAGGTAGTGCCAGCGGATCGAGAACCGGCCCCGGACCGGCAGCGCGCCGGAGATCTCGATGGACCCGGGCGCGGCCCCCCACGTCTCAACGTACGAAATTTCCGAAGGAGCCCCAGTAAAGCGCCTCATAAGCGACAAATCGTGGCATATGGACCCCAGTGACACCCCGTACAGATTCCGCACCGCCTCCGGCGCCGATTCCCCCAGCGCCCGCGACACCAGCGCGCCCTCCGCGGCCCGCAGCGAGCCGAGCAGCCCCGCGTCCACGTCCCGCGCCTGCTCCAGGTTCGCGAAGGCGAGCTGCGACTCCCCGCTCGGATGCAGCACGGTCACCTCGACCGCCCTGATCACCTCGGGCCCGCCCAGCGTGGCCAGCACCTCCTCGGCGCGGCGCACGGCCGGGTCGTACTGCTTCATGTAGCCCACCATCAGCCGCCCCGAGGGCAGCACGGCGACCTCGGCCCTGGTCAGCGCCAGCGGCTTCTCGCAGAGGACGGCGTAGCCGGCGGCGAGCGCCCGGCGCACGGTCTCGCCGTGCGAGCCGGAGGCCAGCACGAGCACGGCCTCGAACCCGCCGGCGTCGAGCATCTCCCCGACCGCCGTGAAACGCCCGGCCGCGCCCAGCCGCTCGCCCACGGCGTCGGCGAGCGTACGCGACAGGTCGCAGACGGCGCTCACCTCGAACAGGTCGCGGCGCCTGGACAGCAGCGGTACGTAGACCGCCTGGGTGACGGCGCCGCAGCCGACAAGAGCGATCTTCACAGTCCCAGTTCCTTCAGCTTCCGGAGGTTGGCGGCCTGGTCGGCGATGTTCCTGGCGACGCCGCGGCGGCCCGGCAGCGTGTCCTGCTCGACGACGATCCAGCCCTCATAGCCGATCTCGTCGAGAACGCGCACCACGCCGGGCAGGTCCAGCTCGCCCTCGCCGAGCGGGGTGAACCCGCCGCGGCCCATCAGCTCGCGCAGGTCCACGCCGTCGGCCAGGGCCTGGGCGAGGATCCGGGTGTCCCCGTCCTTGATGTGCACGTGGCCGACCCGGTCCGCCCACTCCCGCAGCGCGGTCACCGGGTCTCCCCCGGCCAGCAGCAGGTGCCCGGTGTCGAGGCAGAGCGGCACGTCGGTCAGCTCCAGCAGCCGCTCCACGTCCTCGGTGGTCTCGACGTAGGTGCCCAGGTGGTGGTGGAAGGCGGGCTCCAGCCCGCGCTCACGGCACCGGTCGGCCGCCTCCTGCACGCGGGCGGCGTAGGCGGCCCAGTCGGAGCCGGCCAGCCCCGGCGCGTTCCCGCCCGGCCGGGCGAACCGCTCCGGCGAGCCCGAGCAGCCCAGCGTGGGCCGCGGCGCGAACGGTCCCTCCGGCGCGGCGGCGAACACGTCCAGCGTGGCGTTCAGCAGGGGCACGCCCTTCCTGAACTGCTCCGCGTCGCTGTAGCGCAGGTCGGCCCAGCCACCGGCCAGCCGCAGATCTCCCAGGTGCTCGCCGAGGGTCGCCGGGGTGCCCAGGTAACCCACCGGCCCCAGGTCGATGCCGTCGTATCCGGCCTCCGTCAGGGCGTGCACCATCTCGTCGGCGCTCAGCGGGGCCGGCCCGTCGCTCAGCTCGAACACGCCGAAACTCACGGGCGCGTTGGCGATCTTCCTCACGCGCGTGTCCCTCCCTCGCATAGCGCGATCACTTCGTTCTCGTAGGTTTCCAGCCGGTGCCGCCCGTCGGCGGCCGGCAGCAGGACGCGCTCGCCGCGCACGACCTGCCGGCCGCCGTCGGGGCGCACCAGGACGAGCCCGTCGGCGTCCAGCGCCAGCAGCTCGTCACCCAGCCTGAGCAGCAGCGGCGCGTCAGGGCCCGCGGAGACGGCGGTACGGCCCGCGCGCAAGCCCTCCAGCACCGTGCCGGCGTCCTCGGCCAGCACCCAGGTGGTGGGCGCGCCGGGCAGGCCGTCGGAGCCGTGGCGGTGGAAGTCGCTGCCGCCGATCGCCACCACGTCCTCGTGCCAGGCGTCGGCCCAGGCCAGCGGCGCGCCCCAGCGGCGGTCCCACCAGCCGGAGTGCCAGACCTCGGCGATCCGGGGCCGCCGGCTCACCGGCTGCAACCAGGCGCAGTCGCCGCCGAGCGGGTGGTTGATCGAGATCAGGCCGCCCGCGCGCTCGGCGTGCTCGACCCAGGAGTCGACCGGCTGCCTGAAGTCCACCCAGCCTACGTCGCCGAACACGTTGGCATGACCCCGGTCGGTGGTGACCTCCTGGCCGGGGATGAGCGTGATCTCGCGGTCGATCTTGTCCAGCCACGGGTGGTGGCTGACGGTGTTGTGGTCGGTGACGGCCAGGAAGTCCAGCCCGCGCCCGTGGCCCAGCTCGGCCAGCTCGGCGATGGTCAGGCCGCCGTCGCTGTGCAGGGTGTGGGCGTGGAAGTCCCCGGCGTACCAGCGCAGGCCGTCGACGTCCGGGATGTCCCGGCGGGGCGGGCGCTCGCCGTGCGGCGGCTCGCCGGCCTCGGGGCGCGGCGGGACGGCGGCCTCGGTGGCGATGTCCAGCGTGAAGTCGAGGCCCTGCGGCGGGATCCGGTGCAGGCGCAGCCACACGTGCCAGGTCCCGGCCTCCGGCGCGCCCGGCAGGTAGCCGGGGGTCGCCCAGCCGGCGGTGATCGTGTACTCGTCCCGCGCGCCGCCCGACCAGCCGCGGAAGCCGTCGGGCGCGCCGCAGCCGAGGTCGATCACCCCCTGCGACCGGTCGTAGCCGAGCCGCACGGTCACGGCGGCGGTGCCGGCCGGCACCTCGAACGGCACCTCCCGCAGGATCCGCTCCAGCCGGTCGTCCAGGCTCCAGTGGCCGCTTCTCGTCGTCATACGAGCGCTCCGTCCCGGTAGATCAGGGCCCGGTCGCGCCGGGGCACCGCGTGGCCGTCGTCGCCGACCGCGGGCTCGCCGCCCTCGGGCACGACCGCCTGCACGCTGACGCCGCCGACCTCCAGGGTCACCAGATGGGAGGCGCCCAGGTTCTCCACGATGGCCACCCGCCCGCCGAACGCGCCCTCCGCGGGGGCGTTCGAGTAGGCCATGTACTCGGGTCGCACGCCGTACACGATCTTCTCTCCGTCGGACAGCAGCCCCTCGGCCGAGGCCGGGACCGCCACCTTGCACCCTGCCACTTCCAGCGTGTCACCTCGTACGGCGCCGTCCAGCAGGTTCATGGGGGTGGATCCGATGAAACCGGCCACGAACGTGTTGGCGGGCCGCTGGAACACCTCGGCCGGCGTACCGATCTGCCGGATGTGCCCGCTCTCCATGACGGCCATCCGGTCGGCCATGGCCAGCGCCTCGGCCTGGTCGTGGGTGACGAAGACGGTGGTGACGCCCAGCTCGCGCTGGAGCTTCTTCAGGAACGTACGCGCCTCCAGCCGCAACCTGGCGTCCAGGTTGGACAGCGGCTCGTCGAACAGGAACGCCTGCGCCTGTGTGGCCATCACCCTGGCCAGCGCGACCCGCTGCTGCTGCCCGCCGGAGAGCTGGCCCGGCCGCCGGTCCATCAGGTGTTCGAGCCCGAGCCGGGCGCCCACCTCGGCGGCCTTCTCGCGGCGCGGCCCCTTGCCGACCTTCTTGATCCGCAGCGGGTAGGAGATGTTGTCCGTGACGTCCATGTGCGGGAAGAGCGCGTAGTCCTGGAAGACCATCGCGATGTCCCGGGCTCCCGGCTGCACCCCCGTCACGTCGCGCTCGCCGATGACCACGGCGCCGCCGGTGGCGGTCTCCAGCCCGGCGATGGTGCGCAGCAGCGTGGTCTTGCCGCAGCCGGAGGGGCCGAGCAGGGCGAAGAACTCGCCGTCGGGAATGACCAGGTCGAGTGAGTCCAGCGCCTTCACGCCGCCCGGATAGACCTTGGTCAGGCCGCGTAGTTCGATTGCCGCCATTTAACGCTTGATCCCTCCGTGGAAGCGGAAGCCATACTTCTTGCTGACGAACAGGTACATGAGCACCACAGGGATCGAGTACAGCAGGCCGAACGTGGACAACATACTCAGGTTGGCCTGGCCGCCCTCGGTGTACAGCGTGTACGTGATCACCGCCGCCGGCTGCGCCTCGACGTCCCGCAGGAACAGGTAGGGCATCAGGAAATTTCCCCACACGTTGGCCACGGCCCAGACCCCGATGGTCGCCAGCCCCGGCCGTACCAGGGGCACCACCACGTGCCGCACGATCTGCAACGGCGTCGCCCCGAACACCCGCGCCGACTCCTCGTAGGACTTCGGCGTGGCGTCCATGAAGTCCTTCATCATGAAGATCGCCGCCGGCAGCAGCCCGCCGGTCAGGATCAGGATCAGCCCGAGCCGCGAGTCGATCAGGTTGAGCGCGACCGCGAGCTGGAACAGCGGCACCATCGCCGCCGTCCCGGTGATGATCGACGACAGCAGCAGGAGCGCGTAGAGCAGCGCGTCGCGGCCCGGCAGCCGCACCCGGCTGAGCGCGTACGCCGCCAGCGCGGCCAGGAGGACGACCAGCACGGCGGTGCCCGCCGAGAGCAGCACGGAGTTCCACAACGACGGCAGCGCGTACGGGTGCTCCACGATCGCCCGGAAGTTGTCCAGGGTGAAGTCCGGCACCGACACCTTGTAGCTGGGGTCGGACGTGAACGGGGCGGTCACCAGCCACAGCAGCGGGATCGTGAAGAACGCCAGCAGCACCGCGATCAGCGTGTAGAAGCCGATCCGGCCCAGTACGAAACGGGTCATTTCTTGCTCCGCAGCAGCCGCAGGTAGAACACCGCCACGACCAGGTTGATCAGCAGGATGATCGTGGAGACGGCGGCGCCGTAGCCGAGCTCGCCGCCCTGCAGCGCGACCTGGTACACGTGCACCGCCAGCACCTCGGACCTGCCGTCGGGGCCGCCCGCCGTGAGCAGGAAGGGGGTGAAGTCGTTGAACGTCCACAGGCTGATCAGCAGCAGGTTCGTCAGGATGTGGCCCCTGATGTGCGGGAACACGACGTCTCTGAGCTGCTGCCAGCCGGAGGCCCCGGCCAGGCGGGCGCTCTCCAGGTGCGAGGGTGGCACGTTCCCGAGCGCGGCGCCGTACAGCATCATCGAGAAGGCCGTGCCGCGCCAGATGTTGAACACGATGATCGACAGCATCGGGTGATCGAGCAGCGGGGCCAACTCGGGCATCGAGAGCAGCGTGTTCAGCGTGCCGCCGTCGCGCTCCAGCAGCGCCACCCACAGGAACGACACGATGGCGCCCGGCAGGATCCAGGCCAGGATGACCAGGCCCTCGACCAGCCGCTTCAGCGGGCCGCGCCGGTCGCGCAGCAGCCAGGCGATGGTGAACCCGAGCCCGACCTGGCCGATCACGGCCGAGCCGAGCACGAACTGCACGGTCAGCCAGGTGGAGCTCCAGAACGTGGGCTCGGACACCGCGCTGAGGAGGTTGTCCAGCCCGACGAACCGCGGCTCGGCGGCGGCAACCCCGGTCAGGCGGTAGTTGGTGAGCCCGAGATAGAGCACCCAGAGCGCGGGGAAGACCAGGAAGGCCGCGATGAGCAGGAGGGCAGGGGCCGCGAAGGCCCCGGCCCGCAGCCTGCCCAGGCCCGCCGCGTCGGAGTTGTAACGGCGGGCCGGAGCCGGTTCCGTGACGACCTCAGGAGGCGATGTTGCCTGCGCCACCGACGATTCCCTCAAGCTTCTTCTGGTAGTCGGCGGCCGCCTGGTCGGGGGCCGTGCCGCTGACCACCGCCGCGGTGGCCTCCTGCAGCGCCACCGACACCTGCGGGTAGACGGCGACCGGCGGCCGGTAGGCCGTCAGCGGCAGCACCTTCTCGGAGATGTAGGTCATCAGCGGATCGTCCGCGAGGATCTCCTTGTTGACGTCGGTACGCGGTGTGATGCGTTCGTTGCCGTCCTTGGTCTCCTCCTTGAGCGCCTCGGGCGACAACGTGAAGGTGGCCAGTTCGAAGGCCTCCTTCGGGTGCTCGCTGTTGGGGTTCACCGCGCGCAGGGAGCCGCCGGACATGCTGACGAAGTCCTGGCCCTTGAGGCCCTTGCCCGGCTCCACCGCCGGGATCATGGCATAACCGACGCGTCGGTCGCGGTCGTCCATCTTGGCCACGCCCTCGGCGGGGTTGATCACGCTGCGCCAGAAGTAGTCACCCTCCAGCAGGATGCCGATCTTGTCCTCGGCGAACTGCTGGAACGACTTGTCGCGGCCCTTGGCCTCCTGCTGCAGCTTGGGGTCGCCGAGTCCGCCGCCGTAGATCTTCTGGTAGAGCCCGAGCGCGTCCTTCAGCGGCTGGGACGCGCCGGTCCACTTGCCGTCCTGCTGGACCTCGCCGCCCGCGCCCGCGATCAGCGGCAGCACGCCCTGCATCGAGGTGGCCTCGCCCATGGCGGTGCCGGCGTTGATCTGGATCGGCACGGGCACGCCCGCGGCCTTCAGCTTGGCGCCGGCGTCCAGGATCTCCTGCCAGCTCGTCGGCTGCCAGTCGGCCGGCAGCCCGGCCTTCTGGAAGAGCGTCTTGTTGAAGTAGAGCACCCGGCCGTCGGTGCCGACCGGCAGGGCGTACTTCTTACCGTTGAACATGACCATGCCCTGCACGGCCTCGGGGATCTGCGCCCAGCCGTCCCAACCGTCGGCCTCGGCTCCGACCAGGTCCGGCAGCGGCTTGAGGTAGCCCGCCTCGGCGAACTCACCGGCCCAGATCGAGTCGATGTCCATCACGTCGGCGCCCTTGCCTGACTTGAGGTCGAGGGAGAGCTTGGTCTTGTACTGCTCGTCGTCGACGCCGCTGGGAACGAACTTGACCGTGACGTCCTTTCCCTTCGCCTTCTGGGCCGCCTCGAACTTGGGGATCACCCAGTTGGCGATGAAGTTCGCGCCCGCGGCGTTCTTCCCGCCCGCGATGGCGTTCTGGGTGATCGTCAGCTCGATGGTGTCACCGCTCCCACCGGACGACTGGCCGCAGGCTGCTAACCCCACCACGGACGCCGTGAGGACCGCGACCACACCCATCGACCGTTTCCGCAATGCCATGCAAACCCTCCGACAAGTCCGTAAAGGGAGGAAGCCATGGGCCAATATGTCATGACATGCATATGACGTAAAGGCCTGGCCATAATCGAGGATGCGCCCGCATGCTGCGTCTTTGCTCGGACAGGAACCGACCGGCTGCCCGAGACTGTGCGGTGCGTGTCACCGAACCTCCAGAAGGGGGCACGGGAGGAACATAGCGGACATCCGAATGTCATGACAATATGCCATAGTGTCGAGGGAACACTCCGTCCTGGAGGTGCTTTAGGTGCAGAGTCCGCCACCCGCGGAAGGCCGCTGGACGCGGCCCGACGAGTACGATCTGATCACGATCGGCCGCTGCGGCGTCGACGTCTATCCGCTGCAGACCGGCGTCGGCCTGGCCGACGTCGAGACTTTCGGCAAGTTCCTCGGCGGCAGCCCGACCAACGTGGCCGTCGCCGCGGCACGGCACGGGCTGCGCTCCGCCGTGATCACCGCCGTGGGCGCCGACCCCTTCGGCGAGTTCGTACGCCGGGCGATCCGCGACTTCGGCGTGGACGACACCTTCGTGAGCACCGTCGAGGGGGTGCCGACCCCGGTCACGTTCTGCGAGATCTTCCCGCCCGACCACTTCCCGATCTACTTCTACCGCGGCGAGCACCCGCCCGACCTGCGGATCTCCCCTTCCTTCCTGGACCTCCAGGCGATCGCCGACGCACGCCTGTTCTGGTTCTCGCTGACCGGCCTGAGCAAGGATCCCAGCGCCGCGGCCCACGCCGCCGCGCTGTCGGCGCGCAAGACCGGCTGGACGGTGTTCGACCTCGACTACCGGCCCACGTTGTGGCCCTCGCGCGAGGCGGCCCAGGAGACGGCCCGGCACACGCTGCCGTACGCGAACGTGGCCGTGGGCAACCTGGACGAGGTGGAGACCGCGGTCGGCGTGCGCGACCCGGAGGCCGCCGCGCAGGCGCTGCTGGACGCCGGGGTGCGGATGGCCATCGTGAAAATGGGCCCCGATGGGGTTTTCGCGCGTACCGCCAAGGAGAGTGCCCTGGTGGAGCCGGTGGAGGTGAAGGTGGTGAACGGGATCGGCGCGGGCGACGCGTTCGGCGGCGGCATCTGCCACGGGCTGCTGAGCGGCTGGCCGCTGGAGCGTACGATCCGCTTCGCCAACGCGGCGGGCGCGTTCGTGGCCGCCCGGCTGGCCTGCGCCGACGCCATGCCGTCCACGGCCGAGGTGGAGGAGTTGTTGAACGGAGTGCCTTCGTGAGTGACGTCACGCTGCCCAGGACCGCCGGTTACGAGCGGCTCACTCACATCCGCGCCACCCGGCCCGAGGAGATCGCCGAGGCCGCGGCCCGGCGGCAGCGGCGCGGGCTGCCGGTGGGGGGCGAGCGGCTGCTGATCATCGCCGCCGACCACCCGGCCCGCGGTTCCCTGGCCGTGCGCGACCGGCCGCTGGCCATGGCCAGCCGTACCGACCTGCTGCGCCGCCTGCAGGTCGCGCTCTCCCGCCCCGGTGTGGACGGCATCCTGGCCTCCCCCGACGTGCTGGAGGACCTGCTGCTGCTCGGCGCCCTGGAGGACAAGCTGGCCTTCGGCTCCATGAACCGGGGCGGCCTGCTGGGCTCGGTGTTCGAGTTGGACGACCGCTTCACCGGCTTCGACGCGGCCGCGATCGACGCGATGCGCCTGGACGGCGGCAAGATGTTGTGCCGGATCGACCCGGCCGACCACGCGACCGTGGCCACGCTGGAGTCGTGCGCCCACGCGGTCACCGCCCTGGCCCGCCGCCGCCTGGTGGCCATGGTGGAGCCGTTCTGGTCGTTGCGCTCGGAGTCGGGCACCGTCCGCAACGACCTGTCCCCCGACGCGGTGATCCGCGCGATCAGCGTCGCGCAGGCGCTCGGCGTCACCTCGGCCTACACCTGGCTGAAGATCCCCGCCGTGGCCGAGATGGAACGGGTCATGGCCGCCACCACCCTGCCCGCCCTGCTGCTCGGGGGCGACCCGCCGGACATCGACGCCGCCTTCGCCGACTGGCACCGCGCGCTGTGCCTGCCGGGGGTACGCGGGCTCGTGGTGGGCCGCGCCCTGCTCTATCCGCCGGACGACGACGTGGCGACCGCCGTGGACGGCGCCGCCACCCTGGTACGAGAGGCTCGCGCATGACCCACCTTCCGTACGGCAAGGCCGCCAACGCCCCCTGGTCCGTGGAGGTCACCCCGTCCCTGGCCGGCTGGGACTACTCCGGCCTGCGGATCGTGGACCTGACGGACGCCCCGGTGTCCTTCGGCACCGGGGAGGAGGAGATGCTGGTCCTGCCTCTGGCGGGCTCGTGCACGGTCACCATCCCGACGGACACGTTCGTGCTGGCGGGCCGGCCCTCGGTGTTCGATGGCCCCTCAGATTTCGCCTATATCCCGATTTCTACGCATGTGACGCTGGAGGGCGCCGGCCGGATCGCGCTGCCCTCGGCCCGTGCCACCCGGGAGCTGCGACCCCGCTACGTGCCCGCCACCGAGGTCCCGGTCGAGGTCAGAGGCGCCGGCCAGGCCACCCGCCAGGTCAACAACTTCTGCGCCCCCGACGTCTTCGACTGCGACAAGCTGATGGCCGTGGAGGTCCTGACCCCCGACGGCAACTGGTCGTCGTACCCGCCCCACAAGCACGACACCGACAACCCGGGCGAGGCGGTGCTGGAGGAGATCTACTACTTCGAGGTGGCCGACCAGGGCATCGGTTACCAACGCGTCTACACCTCCGAACGCGGACAGATCGACACCCTGGCCGAGGTGTCGTCGGGCGACGTCGTCCTGGTGCCCTACGGTTACCACGGCCCCTCCATGGCCGCCCCCGGCTACGACCTCTACTATCTGAACGTCCTGGCAGGCCCCGCGGAGCAGCGTTCGATGGCGTTCTGCGACGACCCCCGCCACGCCTGGATCCGCTCCTCCTGGGACGCACAACCGACAGACCCCAGAGTCCCGTTCGGGAGGACCTCATGATCCGGCTGACCGTCGCCCAGGCCGTCGTCCGCTTCCTGGCCCAGCAGTGGAGCGAGCGCGACGGCGTGGAGCACCGGCTCTTCGGCGGCTGTGTCGGCATCTTCGGCCACGGCAACGTCGCCGGCCTCGGCCAGGCGCTGGCCACCTCCGCCGAGGACCTGCCTTACCACATGAGCCGCAACGAGCAGGCGATGGTGCACACGGCCGCCGCCTACGCCCGGGCCAGCAACCGGCTGTCCACTTTGGCCTGCACCACCTCGATCGGCCCCGGCGCGACCAACATGATCACGGGCGCGGCGGGCGCCACGATCAACCGGCTGCCCGTGCTGCTGCTGCCCGGCGACATCTTCTCCACCCGCGTGGCGAGCCCGGTGCTGCAGGAGCTGGAGGACCAGCGCTCGTACGACATCTCGGTCAACGACTGCTTCAAGCCCGTCTCCCGCTTCTGGGACCGCGTCAACCGGCCCGAGCAGCTCCCGTCCGCGCTGCTGGCCGCCATGCGCGTGCTCATCGACCCGGCCGAGACCGGCGCGGTGACGCTGGCGCTGCCGCAGGACGTGCAGGCGGAGGCGTTCGACTGGCCGGACGAGCTCTTCGCGCGCCGCGTCTGGCACGTCGCGCGGCCGCGCCCCGAGCAGGCCGCCCTGGTCCGGGCCGCCGAGCTGATCAAGTCGGCGGCCCGCCCGCTGATCGTCGCGGGCGGCGGCACGATCTACAGCGAGGCCACCGAGCAGCTGCGGATGTTCGCCGAGGAGTTCGGCATCCCGGTGGCCGAGACGCAGGCCGGCAAGGGCGCGCTCCCCCACGGTCACCCGCTCGCGCTGGGCGCGATCGGCGCCACCGGCACCACGGCCGCCAACGCGCTGGCCCGCGAGGCCGACGTGATCATCGGCATCGGCACCCGCTACAGCGACTTCACCACCGCCTCCCGGACGATCTTCGCCCCCGACGCCCGCTTCGCCAACCTCAACATCACCGGCTTCGACGCCGCCAAGCTGTCGGGCCTGCAACTGGTCGCCGACGCCCGCGCGGGGCTCGCCGACCTGGCCGAGGCATGCGCGGGCTGGAGCACCCCGGCCGCCTACCGCGAGCGCGCCATCGAGCTGACCCGGGCCTGGGACGCGGCGGTCGACGCGGCGTACGCGCTGGAGGGCACGCCGCTGCCGCAGTCCGCGGTGATCGGCGCGGTCAACGCGGCGGCGGGCGAGGACGGCACGGTGGTGTGCGCGGCCGGGTCGATGCCCGGCGACCTGCACAAGCTGTGGCGGCCCAGCGGCCCGGGCAGCTACCACGTCGAATACGGCTATTCGTGCATGGGCTACGAGATCGCCGGCGGCCTCGGGGTCAAGCTGGCGGCCCCGCAGCGCGAGGTGTTCGTGCTGGTGGGCGACGGCTCCTATCTGATGATGGCGCAGGAGCTCGTCACCGCGATCTCCGAGGGCATCAAGCTGGTCGTGGTCCTGGTGGACAACTCCGGCTTCGCCTCCATCGGCCGCCTGTCGGAGAGCGTCGGCGCCGAGCGCCTCGGCACCTCCTACGCCTACCCCGGTGGCGGCCCGCTTCCGGTGGACCTGGCCGCCAACGCGGCCAGCCTGGGCGCGTCGGTGCTGCGCCCGGAGTCGGTGGCCGATCTGCGCAAGGCGCTCGACGCCGCGCGCTCGGCGGTGGAGACCACGGTGATCTACGTCCGCACCGACCGGCTGGCCGACGACGCGCCCTCCTCGGAGGCGTGGTGGGACGTGCCGGTGGCGCAGGTGGGCACGACGAGCGCCACGTACGCGGCGCGGGAGACGTACGAGTCCAACAAGCGCTCCCAACGCCGGCACCTCACCCCGCCCACCTGACCAGGATTGCCGCCGATCTCCCCGGGGAACGCCTCTGACCAGGCACGATTGGGGGTACGGCGGATGGGGCCGTGGCGGCTGCTGGGCTGGGTCGCGGTCATCGCGGTGGCCGGCTTCTGCCTCTACCAGGTGCGGACGGTGGCGATGTCGATCGTCATCGGTGTGTTCATCACCGTGCTGCTGCGGCCCCCGGCCCGCTGGCTGGAGTCACGCGGGCTGAACGCGGCGCTGGCCACCACGATCGTGTTCGCCTGCGGGCTGGTGCTGTTCGGCGGGCTGGGCGTGCTGCTGGTGCGGCCGATGGTGGACAGCCTGTCGGAGCTGCGGACGAGCTTCGGCACGGTGCTGGACGGCCTGCACGACCTGGCCGTCCGGCTCGGGCTCAACGACCAGCAGCTCCTGCGGCGGGCCAGAGACTACCTGTCCGGCCAGGGCCGGGCGATCACCACCGGGGCGCTGGCCGGAGTCAGGACGG
This sequence comes from Nonomuraea sp. B12E4, assembly GCF_039871825.1. NCBI lineage: Bacteria > Bacillati > Actinomycetota > Actinomycetes > Streptosporangiales > Streptosporangiaceae > Nonomuraea > Nonomuraea sp. B12E4. The sequence continues at coordinate 62,031 of NZ_JBDPME010000029.1, forward strand.
TGGGCGAGATCGTCATCGGCACCGTGCTGGCGATCATCCTGTCGATCTACTTCGTGCACGGCGGTGAGGGGCTCTTCCGCTGGCTCGTGCGCCTGGCGCCGGCCACGGCCAGGAACAACCTGGCCGAGACCGGCGACCTGATCTACACGGTGATCGGCCGCTACATCCGCGGCGTGGCGATCGTGGGCGCCGTGGACGGGTTCTTCATCGGTCTGGCGCTGTGGATCCTGGGCGTGCCGATCGCGCTGCCGCTGGCGGTGCTCACGTTCGTGGGGGCGTTCCTGCCGGTGGTGGGGGCGTTCCTGGCGGGGTTGCTGGCCGCGGTGGTGGCGCTCGTGGCCAAGGGCTGGCTGGTGGCGCTGATCGTGGTCGGGGTGACCGTGGCCGTGCAGCAGATCGAGGGCCACGTCCTGGCGCCGCAGATCTACGGCAAGGCCCTGCACCTGCCCGGGGCGCTCATCCTGGTGGCGATCACGGTGGGCAGCGTGATCGCGGGGATCGCGGGCGCGTTCCTGGCCGCCCCGGTGACGTCGGTGCTCATCGCCATGCGGACGCGGATGCTCGCCCCCGAACGGCGTCCGCCTCCTCCAGCGCCTCCACCGCCGCCCGCTCCACCTGGTTCGCCTGGTTCCCCCGCGACCGGCTGAGCCGCCGCCCCGCCGCCTTCGCGGCGTGGTGTCAGAGCTGGAGTTCGAGCTCCAGTTCGTGCCTGATCGGGATGCCGTCGGCCTCGGCCGGGATCCCCGGCTTGAGCGCGCGGGCGCGGTCCACGCCGTTCCGGTGCAGGGCGACCAGGTCGAAGCCGTAACGCTGGTAAAAACGCAGGGCGTGGGTGTTGTCGTTGGTGGTGATCAGCGTGAGCCTGGACAGGCCGCGTTCGACCGCGACGGCGCGTACGGCGTCCAGCAACGCCTTCCCCACCCCCTGGCCGGGGACCACCGCGTCGATGGTGACGATCTCCACGGAGCCGTCCCGGTCATCGGCGTAGGTGAGCACCCCGGCCACCTCGTCACCGATCAGCGCGACGAAGCCGGGCAGCCCGGCCGCGTCCACCAGTTCGCCCCGGCCCAGCGCCACCACGGTGGTGCCGCCCCAGCTCCCGGTGAGCACCCGTCGCACGATCTCCAGGTCGCCCGGCTCGATGGGGCGTACGACCATTGCCATGACCGTCATTATGATCATATGCGATGGGTAACGTTCGACTGCTACGGAACTCTGGTCGACTGGCGGCACGGCATCCGCACCAGCGCGGAGCTGATCGCTCCCGGGCAGGGGGCGCGGCTGCTGGAGGCGTACAACCGGCACGAGCACGCCGTGGAGAGCGAGTCGCCGGCGCTGCGCTACCGCGAGGTGCTGGCCGAGACGCTGCGCAGGGCGTGCGCGGAGGAGAAGGTGGACCTGGCCGTTGACGACGCCTCCGTGCTGGCGGCGACACTGCCGTACTGGCCGGTGTTCCCCGAGGCCGGGGCCGAGCTGTCGGCGCTGCGCGAGGCGGGGTGGAAGCTGGCGCTGCTCACCAACTGTGACCGCGACCTCGTCGCGGAGACCCGGCGGCGGCTGCCGGTGCCGTTCGAGGCGGTGGTGACGGCGGAGGACGCGGGCGCGTACAAACCGGACCTGGCGCACTTCGAGCTGTTCCGCCGCTCGTACGAGCCGGAGGTGTGGGTGCACGTGGCGCAGAGCTATTTCCACGACATGGTCCCGGCCCACCGGCTGGGACTCCACCGCATCTGGATCAACCGGCTGGGCGAGCAGGCACCGGACCCTTCGATCCTCCAGCGCGTCCTGCCCGACCTCCGCGGACTGCTCGCCGCCGTCCAGGACCGTTAGACGCGCTGGCCCAGCACGTCGGCGATGCCCGCCAGGAACGCGTCCACATCCGCGATCAGATAACCGGCCCTGAGCATCACCGTCGAGAACTTGGCCGCCCGCACTTCCTCGGCCGTCACCGGGTAGTCCGTCGTGCCGCGCAACGTGGCCACGATCCGGTCGAGGAAGGCGTCGACCTCGTCCTCGTTGTAGCCGGTGCCCATGCGGCCCGCGCGGAAGGCCACCCGTTCGACGCGGGCCGCCTGGGTCTCGAACCACTCCTCGCGCAGCATGTCGCCGGTGGGCTCGGCCAGGGCCAGTCGTACCGGGCGCTTGGCCTGCGTCTCCAGCGCCACCACGAACGCCTCCAGCGCGAAGTCGACCGCGGTCTCCTGGTAACCGCCGCGCCGGGCGCGGAACGTGGCTCTGCGCACGTCATCGGCGGTGACGGGCTCCATGGCGTGCGAGCCCCTGCCCAACGTCGACTCGATCCGCCCGATCAGGGCGTCGACTTCGGCGGGGTCATAGCCTGAACGCATGCCCATGACGCGTGGAAAGCGGTTCAAGCCCTGCTCCTCATGAGATCTGCTGGGATTTTTCGTCTATTGTCGGGCCTTTATCCCGGCCATGCGACCCGACATGTAGCGTTGCCGCACCATGCGACTGTCCAAGGTCTCCTACCGCTATCGAAGGCGCGAGCCCTTCGTCATCCACACCGCCGACGCCGACCTAGCGCCCGGTGACGTCATCGAGCTGACCGGCGTGAACGGGGCAGGCAAGTCGACCCTCCTCCGCCTGATCGCGGGCCTGGCGCGGCCGACGACGGGCACGATCACCGACCGCCCGCCGGTGGTCGGTTTCGCTCCCGATCGCCTGCCCACGGCCCAGCCGTTCACGGTCACGGCCTACCTGCGTCACATGTCCCGCGTACGCGGCGGCGCCCGGTGGGAGCCATGGGTCGAGCGGCTCAACATGGGCCACCTGCTCACCGTGCCGCTGAGCGAGCTGTCGAAGGGCAGCGCGCACAAGGTCGGCCTGACCCAGGCGCTGATGGCCGGCCCCGGGCTGCTCATCCTGGACGAGCCGTTCGCCGGCCTCGACGTGGACACCCGCGAGGCGCTGCCGTCGATCGCCGTGGAGGTGGCCGCCGGGGGCGGCATCGTCATCGTCAGCGACCACCAGGGCGGCCTGCGGTCGCTACCCGCCGTCCGCCGCTGGGCCATGGTCGACGGCCATCTCAAGGAGGGCACCGCGGTCGAGTCCGGACCGGTGGCCGCCGAGCACCCGCGGGTGACCGTGGCGGTCACCTTACCCGCGGGCGACCTTGAGCCCTTCCTCGCCCGGATGCGTGGCGAGGGCTACCAGGCCCGCGAGATCGGGGAGACCGGATGATCGCCCTGACCGCCTTCCGGCTGGCCGCCTACGTCCGCTCCCACCGCGTCTACCAGGCCCTCCTCCTCACCCTGGCCATGGTCGCGATCCTGTACGGCAGCCGCGCGCCCAGGGGCGCGGAGGTCTCCGTGCTCACGGACGGCGCCATACTGATCATCCCCATCCTGGCCTGGGCCGCCAGGAGCCTCCTGGACACCGAGCCCGACCTGCAGCGGGACCTGTCCGCGATCCAGGTGGGCGGCCGGGGCAGGGAGGTGGCGGCGGGCCTGGTCGCGGCGTTCGCGGCGTGTGCCGTGCTGTCGGCGCTCGACCTGGGCGTGGCGCTCCTGCTCGGCGTGAGTCAGGCACCGTCGGCCGGCGTGCTGACCGCCGTCCTGCTGCTGCACGCCCTGGCCGCGCTGGCCGGCACCGCCCTCGGCGCCCTCACCAGCCGCGCCGTCGTCGCTTCCCCGGCCGTCTCGATCATGGCCCTGGTGCTCGGCTTCCTGGTGATGCTGTTGATCAGCGCCTCGTCCGTGTACTGGCTCACCGTCCCGCTGATCGCCTGGATGAAGGCCGCGAACGACGGCCTCCTGCTCGACCAGCTTCCCCAACTGGCCGCGATCTCCCTGGCCTGGTCCCTGATCGGCCTGGGCGTCTACGTCTGGCGCCGCGTGTAGGCCCGCCCAGCGGCGCCGAGTCTCCAGCCCACCTGGTGGCGGCGACCGCCTTCAACCCGCCGGGTGAGCTCGGTTACGGCGACCATCTTCAGCCCGGCTGCGACGCGGCCTCCGCCGACGTCGCAGCGGTGGTCGCGCCCCGCTGGGCCTATTCGGCGGCGGCGAGTTGCCCGCAGGCGCCGTCGATCTCGCGCCCACGCGTGTCCCTGACCGTCACCGGCACCCCGTGGAACTCCAGCCGCCGCACGAACGCCCGCTCGTCCTCGGGCCTCGACGCCGTCCACTTGGAGCCGGGCGTCGGGTTGAGGGGGATCAGGTTGACGTGCACCAGCTTGTTTCTGACCAGCTTGCCCAGCAGGTCAGCCCGCCACTCCTGGTCGTTGATGTCCTTGATCAGCGCGTATTCGATCGAGATCCGCCGCTTGGTCCTCGCCGCGTACGCCCACGCCGCGTCGAGCACCTCGGCCACCTTCCACCGGGTGTTGATCGGCACCAGCGTGTCACGCAGCTCGTCGTCGGGCGCGTGCAGCGACAGCGCGAGCGTGACCGGCAGCCCCTCGTCGGCGAGCTTGCCGATGGCGGGCACCAGGCCGACGGTGGACACGGTCACGCCGCGGGCGGAGATGCCCAGGCCGTGCGGCGAGGGCTCCACCAGGCGGCGGACCGCGCCGATCACCTGCTTGTAGTTGGCCAGCGGCTCGCCCATGCCCATGAACACGACGTTGCTCACCCGGCCCGGCCCGCCCGGCACCTCTCCGGCGGCCAGCGCGCGGGCACCCGCCACGACCTGCTCGACGATCTCCGCGGTCGACATGTTACGGGTCAGGCCCGCCTGGCCGGTGGCGCAGAACGGGCAGTTCATTCCGCAGCCGGCCTGCGAGGACACGCACATCGTCACCCGGTCGGGATAGCGCATGAGCACCGACTCGACCAGCGCCCCGTCGAACAGCCGCCACAACGTCTTGCGCGTGGTGCCCCGGTCGGTGGTCAGCTCCTTGACCGGGGTGAGCAGATCGGGCAGCAGCGTCCCGAGCCGCTCCCTGGCCGACGCGGGCAGGTCTGTCATCGCGCCGACGTCGGTGGTGAGGCGCTCGAAGTAGTGACGCGAGAGCTGGTCCGCCCGAAATGCCTTCTCGCCCAGCTCGGTCACGGCCGCCCGCCGGTCGGCCATCGACAGGTCGGCCAGGTGCCGAGCGGGCTTGGCTCGCCTGGGCGCGACGAAGGTGAGCTGACCTGGAGGCTGGGACACGTTACTGCCTTTGCTTGAAGGGTTTGCGACCAGGGTAGTGAACGTTTGGAACGGAGGTGGCATTCCTGGTCGCAGAGCCGCTCGCATCGGGCTTGCCGCCCGATCTACAGTCACAACGTATGGCGATTTTCCGGTCGGCATCTGGCGAGGGTGGCACCGAGGTCGTGCTCGCCGCCGGTAATCCGTACGGTAGCCGGACGCTCGTGGTCGAGCGAGATGAGAGCTCCTCGGTAGCTTACCTGTGCTCGCCCGACGGCGCGGTCCACGGCGCCGTCTGGCTGGCCAACCATAGCCCGGCCCCGCCCGCGGTCGACCTGGCCCGGATCAACGCCGGCCTGCCGCCGCTCATGCCCCGGCCCAACACGGTGCACCCGGACGGCCGGCGGCCGCTCGGACAGCTCAGCGCGCTGTGGCTGGAGGAGGGTGACGGCGTGGCCATCTACGAGGACGACGACCTGCTCGCGGTCATCCCCGGCTGGGCCGACATGAGCCGGGGCATGCCTGGATACGCGCGGGACGCGGTGGGCGAGTCGCCGTTCGCCTGGGCGCTGTCGGAAGCGCTCGAAGGGCTGCGGCCCCGTATCTCCAACGCCAGATCCTACTGGCGCTGGCGGCACGGCGAAGGGTCCTGGGCGTCGTTCCAGCAGTTCGTGATGGGCCATCTGGACCGGGTGCTCGGGCCGGCGGGCCGCTACTGGGACGCCAGCGGCGAGCGGCTGCCGACCGTCGGCATCACCGAACGCCCGCCGCACCGGGAACGTTCCTTCACCGTGTTGTCCACGGTGGGGATGAGCTGTCAGCGCATGCCCACGGTCGAGCAGTGGATCGACAAGCCGGGGGCGTACGCGCGGATCGAGCTGGCCGTGGCCACCCGCGAGGACCCCAAGGAGGCGGCGCTGCTGCTGGTGTGGTTGTCGCAGTATCCGTGGCACTCGGTCACATGGCTGGGCCACGGGCACACGGCGAAGTGGTATCACGAGCCTTCGACGTTCCCGCTGGGGGCGCAGTATTCGGGGGTGCTGATGACGGCCAACCCACCCCACATGCCCGACATGTCAGGATTCGCATTCGGGGGCGAGATCGTACGGTGGCTCTGGCTCTCACCGATCACCAACGAAGTGCTGGAGGCACAGCACCGTTAGGAGAACAGCGCCGTTAGGAGAACAGCGCCGTCTAGAGGAACAGCGTCATCAGCAGCCAGACCGGCACCAGCGTCGTCACCAGCGAGTCGAGCCGGTCCATCAGGCCGCCGTGCCCGGGCAGGATGGTGCCCAGGTCCTTGATGCCGAGATCCCGCTTGACCATCGACTCGATCAGGTCGCCCATGGTCGCCAGCAGCGCCGCGAGCGCGCCGATCAGCGCTCCCTGCCAGATCTCGCCGCCGAGCAACCACGCGACCAGCCACGCCCCCACCGCCGTGCACGCCACGAACGACCCGGCGAACCCCTCCCAGGTCTTCCGCGGGCTGATCCGCGTCATCGGATGCCTGCCGAACAGCACACCCGCGATGAACCCGCCGATGTCGCTGGCCACGGTCACCGCGATGAAGATCAGCACCCGGTGGTCGCCGTCGGCGGCCCTGAGCAGCAACGCCGCGAACGAGCTCAGCATCGCGGGATAGAACAGGGTGAACACCGACGCCGTGGCGTCGCGTACGTAACCCTCCGTGCCCCCGGTGAACATCCGCCAGACCAGCAACACCAACGCGAAGATCGCGAACCCGGCCAGCAGCCATTCCGGCCCGCCCCAGTAGGCCCCCGTCTGCATCGCCACCAGCCCCGCGAGCACGGGCACGGCCGGGACCTTGATATCCCGGGTGGCGAAGGCCTTGATCAGCTCCAGCACGCCGACACCCACGGCCGCCACGATCAACGGGAGGAACAGTTCCTTGATCGTGTAGAGGGAGCCGAGGACCAGCGCGCCCAGCACCACGCCGACCGCGATGGCGGCAGGCAGGTTCCTTCCGGTACGGCTACCGCCGTTCGAGCTGGTGCCAGCCGTACGTTCTTCCACAGAGTTCTCCAAGAGCCACGGCCCCCGCCTCGGGGGGCGAGGGCCGTAGATGCAAAGTTGCCACCCGCGGCGGCCCGCGCGACGCGACCCACCACCGACACAGAACCCACCACCTGCGGCGGCCGCCGGACGCGGCCCACCGTAGGCGCGGAACCCACCACCCGCGGCAGTTCGCCCAACACGACCCACCGTAGGCGCGGAAACCGCCACCTGCGGCAGCCCACCGGGCTCGATCCGCCGTGGGCGCGGTCCCGCCACGTGTAGCGGCCCGCTCGACGCGACCCGCTACGCGGCGTGCCGATCAGACTTCGAGCAGCTCGGCTTCCTTGTGCTTGAGCAGCTCGTCGATCTTGGCGACGTGCTTCTGGGTGAGGTCGTCGAGCTCCTTCTCGGCGCGGCGTACCTCGTCCTCCCCCGCATCGCCGTCCTTGACCATCTTGTCGAGGGCCTCCTTGGCGGTACGGCGGATGTTGCGCACCGACACCTTGGCCTGCTCGCCCTTGTTCTTGGCGACCTTGATGTACTCCTTGCGGCGCTCCTCGGACAGCTCCGGGAACGTCACACGGATCACCTGACCGTCGTCGGTGGGGTTGACGCCGAGGTCGGAGTCGCGGATGGCCCTCTCGATCGCACTCATCGAGCTCTTGTCATAAGGCTGGATGAGGACCATGCGGGCCTCCGGCACGTGGAACGACGCCAGCTGCTGGATCGGCGTCGGCGTGCCGTAGTACTCGGCATTGATCTTGTTGAACATCGAGGGGGTGACCCGGCCGGTACGGATGGTCGCGAAGTCCTCCTTCGCGACCGAGACGGCCTTGTCCATCTTTTCCTCGGCTTCGAGGAGGGTTTCGTCGATCACAGCGGCTCCCTGTCTTCTAGCTGGCGGTGTCGGGCTCGCTCCCTCATTTGCCTGCGGGACTCACCAGCGTGCCGATTTTCTCACCGCGGACCGCCCGCAGGATGTTGCCCTCGCCCAGGAGGTCGAAGACGACGATCGGCAGATCATTGTCCTTGCACAGGCTGATGGCGGTGGCGTCCATGACCGCGAGGTCGCGGAGCAGCACCTCGCCGTAGTCCAGGTGGTCAAACCTGACCGCATCAGGATTCTTGCGTGGGTCGGAGTCGTAGATTCCGTCCACCTGCGTACCCTTGAGCAGCGCCTCGGCGCCGATCTCCAGGGCCCGCTGGGACGCCGCGGTGTCGGTGGAGAAGAACGGCGAGCCGAGCCCCGCGCCGAAGATGACCACGCGCCCCTTTTCGAGGTGCCTGATCGCGCGGCGCGGCAGGAACGGCTCGGCCACCTGCTGCATGGTGATGGCGGTCTGCACGCGTGTCTCGACGCCACGCCGTTCGAGGAAGTCCTGCAGTGCCAGGCAGTTGATGACGGTGCCGAGCATGCCCATGTAGTCGGCCCTGGCGCGGTCGATGCCGCCCTCCGAGAGGGCGGCGCCGCGGAACATGTTGCCGCCGCCCACGACCACCGCGACCTGCACGCCCTCGTTGACCGCCTCGGTGATCGAGTCGGCCAGATGATCGACGACCGACGGATCGATGCCCAGGGGCTCCCGACCGGCGAACGCCTCTCCTGACAGCTTCAGCATCACCCGTTTCCACCTGAGTGGACTGTGCGGGTGTTGGGACGAGGAAGCCGCCGTCCGTGTGGATTCGTGGGCTGGCTCCCGGTGGTCCTGCACGGCGGCGGCCTCCTTCGTTGGATGGATCGATGAGCTGGCGGCTTGCCTAAGCCTAAGCCTGACCGACCTTGAATCGGACAAAGGCCTGGACCTCGACGCCGTTCTCGGTGGCGTACTTGCCCACGCTCTTCTTGTTGTCCTTGACGAAGGCCTGCTGGAGCAGCGTGAAGTCCTTGTACCAGCCGTTGACCCGACCCTCGACGATCTTGCCGATCGCCGCCTCGGGCTTGCCCTCTTCACGGGTCATCTCCTCGAAGAGCTTGCGCTCCTTCTCGACGACCTCGGCGGGCACGGAGTCGGGCTTGAGGTACTGCGGCGCCATGGCCGCGGCGTGCTGCGCGATGTCCTTGGCGACTTCGGCGTTCGGCTTGTCGAGCTGGACCAGCACGCCGACCGCCGGGGGCAGCGCCGGGTCGGTACGGTGCATGTAGGCGCCGATGTAGCCGCCCTCCAGCACCGCGAAGCGGCGGATCTCGATCTTCTCGCCGAGCGCGGCGTTGGCGGTGTCGAGGTGCTCCTTGACGGTCTTGCCGTCCACGGAGGACTCCAGCAGCGCCGCCACGTCGGCGGGCTTGGTGGCGAGGATGTGCGCGACGACCTGAGCGGCCAGCTCCTGGAAGCGCTCGCCCTTGGCCACGAAGTCGGTCTCGCAGTTGAGCTCCAGCAGCGCGGCGGCGGAGTCACCGTCCTGCTCGAGCGCGACGAGGCCGTTGGAGGCGGTACGGGCCTCGCGCTTGCCCACGTCCTTGGCGCCCTTGAGGCGCAGCAGCTCGATGGCGCGGTCGAAGTCGCCCTCCGACTCCTCGAGCGCCTTCTTGCAGTCCATCATGCCGGCGGCGGTGATCTCGCGAAGCCGCTTCACGTCGGCCATGTTCACGGAAGCCATGCTCTTTTTCCTTGTGGGATTTCGTCGTGGATCGGGTGGGCACCGGAGATCCGGCCACCCACCCTTGGTCGGCACGGCGAACGCGTGCCTGGTGTCTTTACGCGGGACTCGGGCCGCCCTGGCTCTGCTGCTACCTGTGCTCGGCCTACTGCCCAGCCTCGCCTCGGCGTACCACCTCGACCCGGTTTACCACGTTAGCCCTGCTCACCGCCTTGGGCCCCGGCTTGCCGCCCGAACCTGATGCGGCTCACCGTAGCCCAACCCGGCCCACCTGACCTACCTGGCTTGCCCCAACCAACCCGGCTTGCCCGGCTGAACCTGGCTTGCCGGGCTTACCCGACCGAACCCGGCCTGCCCGATCCGACCCGGCCTGCCTGGATCCGATCCGAGCTTGACCTAGCCCGACCCGGAACTGACCCGGCCCGGCTGGCCCAGCCGAGCTCTCGCCCAGCTCGCCCCAGCTCAGTCCGGCTCGTCCAGCCTGTCTCGTCCCGGCCCCGGCCTGCCGTCCGGGCTCGGCCACCCGCGTGGTGCGGGCCAACGGCTTCACCCGGTCGGTCATCCGGAACCTTCGGCGGCCGATGTGGTTCACCTTGTTCAACTGTCGTGCCGTGCTTGTGCACCGAGCCCGCGAGGACTCTGTCGGGACCGGCCTCGGCGCCTGGACTAATCGCGGCATCCGGATCAGCCTCGGCAGCCGGACCGGTCTCGGCGTCAGGCCTGCTGCTCGGTCTCGCCCTCGGCGGAGGCGGTGGCCTCCTCGGCGGCCGGCGCGGCGGGAGCGGTGTCCTCAGCAGGAGCGGTGTCCTCAGCAGGAGCGGCGACCTCAGCAGGAGCGGCGACCTCGGCAGAAGCGGTGGCCTCGGTGGGCTCGGCGGCAGCCGCGGCCTCATCAGCCGCGCGCTCGCCGGTGCCCTGCTCGATGAGCTCGCGCTCCCACTCGGCCAGCGGCTCGGCGGCGGCCGGCTTCTCGTCACCGCGGGCGGCACCGGAGCGGGCCATCAGACCGGCCGCGACACCGTCGGCGACGACCCGGGTCAGCAGGCCGACCGCGCGGATGGCGTCGTCGTTGCCCGGGATCGGGTAGTCGACCTCGTCCGGGTCGCAGTTGGTGTCGAGGATCGCGACGACAGGGATGCCAAGCTTCTTGGCCTCGCTGATCGCGATGTGCTCCTTCTTCGTGTCCACGACCCACACCGCGCTGGGCACGCGGCCCATGTCGCGGATGCCGCCGAGCGTACGCTCAAGCTTGTCCTTCTCGCGACGGCGCATGAGGAGCTCCTTCTTGGTGAGCCCCGAGCCCGCGACGTTGTCGAAGTCGAGCTCCTCGAGCTCCTTCAGCCGCTGGAGCCTCTTGTGCACGGTGGAGAAGTTGGTGAGCATGCCACCCAGCCAACGCTGGTTGACGTACGGCATGCCGACCCGGGCGGCCTGCTCGGAGATGGCCTCCTGAGCCTGCTTCTTGGTGCCGATGAACAGGATGGTGCCGCCGTGGGCGACGGTCTCCTTGACGAAGTCGTAGGCACGGTCGATGTACGACAGCGACTTCTGCAGGTCGATGATGTAGATGCCGTTGCGCTCGGTGAAGATGAAGCGCTTCATCTTCGGGTTCCAGCGCCGGGTCTGGTGACCGAAGTGAACGCCACTCTCGAGCAGTTGTCGCATGGTGACGACGGGGGCCATGTGCTGGTCCTCCAGGTCTTGGCGCCCTGCGGAAGGGCGCGATTCTCGGTTGTGCCGCGGCAGCGCGTCGTCTGCCGCCCTGATGCCCCGAAACCGCTCCAGCCGGACACGTGGCCCGGACCGAAGAAGCGGTCCGCGATGGGGCATGCGAAGTCGGCCTGTGGTCACAGGCCATCGAAAAGTCTACCTCCCACACCACCCCAGCCCGACCGTCTGCGGTCAAACGGACATTCCTCCACACTCCACGCCAGGCCCCACGCATCCCAGGGGTACGACAACATGCCCAGGGGCGCCCACAGTGTTCCTACCGGGACGGGACCGCCCGAAAACCACCCTTTCAGTGCGCGTCGTGATCCTCGGTGGGCAAACCGGGCACCGATCTCTTCGCCACCGGAAACAGGTTGATGTGCGCCTCAGCGATCCTCGATCCGCTCGGCGCCTCATCCTCGCCGCGATTGCGGGCGGCGTACGGCTCCAGCAACTCACCGATCGCCCGGCTGAGCCCCGCCATCTCATCAGCGTCAAGCCTCAACCGGAAGCGACTGAACTGCGTCGCATCGCGCCACTCCTCCGGCTCCCTGTCCATGTTGGCGAGAGCCCGCCTCGCCTCTTCCTCGGCGTCCCGGCGAAACACCGCGATCAACGCGACCTTGGCATCCCGCACCTCGGGCTGGTCATCCGGCGCAACCCCGACGCTGAGCGGCCCGCCCCCGGTCGCCTTCCACACCCGTTCCCTGCCGTCCCCCCGGGGCGGCGCATCCTCCACGAACCCGTACTTGGCCAGCATCCGCAGGTGATAACTGGCGGCACTGGGCGTGATCCCCGCTCCCTCGGCCACTTCGGTTGCCGTGGCGCTCCCCTCCCCCAGCCTGGTGAGGATCGTCAGCCGCGCTGGGTGCGCCAGCGCCCGCATCGCCTTGGGATCACTGAGCCCTCTGCCGTCCAGCGTCATGTGCCCAAGGTACCCGTGTGAGATATGAAGCATTGCCTTCACAACTATGAAGGAATATCTTCACATCTATGAAGCGTTCCCTTCACAACCCCCAACCTCTCCATCCCCCCAGCTCAGCCCCCTACCCCGAGCCCCACTCCACCCAGCAGCCGAACACCCCCCAGGTACCCGCCCCAGAACCCCACCCCGGCCCAGAGCCAAGCCACACTCCCTGCAACGCCACCCCAGAGCCGCACCCCCGCGCGGAGCCGAGCCACGCTCCCCACCGCCCCCCTTCAGACCCGCACCCCCGCGCGGAGCCGAGCCACGCTCCCCACCACCACGCCGACCCGGACTCCCGCCCCAACCCCGAAGACCAACCCAACCCGGAAAGCCACCCCAACCCCGAAACCCGACCCCACCCACAGAGCCACCCCAACCCCGAAGGCCAGCCCAACCCACAGGGCCACCCAAACCCGGAATCGAACGAAGCCGGTGGCGGCCTTGAGACCTTCCCCCTCCGCAAGCAACGCGACTACCGCCTGCTCTGGACGGCCCGCACTGTCTCAGTGACCGGCTCGGAGGTGTCCAAGCTGGCCATCCCCCTGACCGCGGTCACCTTGCTCACCGCCTCCCCCTCCCAGATGGGGTTGCTGACCGCGGCCGCGTCGGTGCCCGCCCTCCTGTTCGGTCTCCAGTCGGGTGCCATCGCCGACCGGCTCACCCGGCACCGTCCCCTGATGATCGCCTGTGAGCTCGTCTCTTGCGCCGCCGCCGCCACCGTCCCCGTGGCCTGGCTCCTCGGCCTCCTGAACGTCACCTGGCTGATCCTCGTGGCCCTGGTCATCGGCACCGCCGGAGTGCTCTTCAAAGCCGCGAACTTCCCGCACATCGCGGCGGTCGTCGACCCGGGTCAGCGAACCGAGGCCATGGCCGGCTTCCAAGCCTCCTACTCCGTGGCCTCCGTCGGCGGCCCCGGCCTGGCGGGCCTCCTGGCTCAGCTCCTCACAGCTCCACTGGCCGTGCTGGCGGAGGCTTTGTCGTTCCTGACCTCGGCCCTACTGCTCCGGTCCATCAGAACCCCTGAACGGAACGAGCCCGCGGCCTCCCAAGGCATGTTGCGCGACGTCATGGCGGGCCTGAAAGCCGGCGTCACCCACCCGGTGCTCCGCGCCCTGATCGGTGCGGGGATCACGATCAACTTCTTCGCGATGGCGTACACGGCCGTCTACATGCTCTACATGGTCAACACGCTGAAGATCCCCCAGGCCCTGATCGGCGCACTCATTGCCCTGGGCGGCGTCGGCGGCCTCCTGGGCGCCTGGCTCACGACCCGTCTCGCCAAGCGCTACGGCGAGAACCGCGTCCTCCTCGTCTCCGTGCTGTTCTTCCCCATAGAGATTCTCGCCGTCGGCCTCATCACGGGCCCTCTCTGGTGGAAGATCTCTCTCCTGGCCCTGACCGGTACGATCACCGGCGGCATAGTCGTGGCCTTCGCCACCTGCATGGGCGCGATCACCTTCCGCGAAGCCACCCCTGAGCTCCGCGGCCGCATCAACGCCACCACGACCTTCGCGGTACAGGGCGTTCTGGCCCTGGGCAGCCTCGCCGGCGGCGTCCTGGCCGAATTGGTGGGCCTGCGCCCAGTCATCCTCCTCTGCGCCGCCGGCATTGCCCTGAGCGCCCTCTGGATCTGGACCTCCCCCCTACGCCCCACCCACCCCAATCACTCACACCAAGAGCACCGTCAGCACTCAATCACCGATGACAGCGCCATTCCCAATCGATCAAGCACATGATCAACGCCAAGCGCCACCAGCTTGCCTAACGCAACTTATCCACAAGCACCCACCCGCTCCGCTCTTCCATCAACAGAACGAAGTTCACCCCTCCGCACCCCCATGCGCGTCCTCCAAACTCGCGCCATGAACTCCGCCCCCCGCCCAGCAGCCCCCCACTCTCCCCCATCCCCCCAGGCACCCCGCCGCACCAAGGCAGCCATAACGACGGCCATCCTCGCGACGCTTTGCCTCGCCCTCCCGCTTCTCCCAACAAGAGCCTCACCCCCAACCAGACAGTCACCGTCGCCAAGCCCAACCCCCTGGCCAAACAACACACCGCTGACAAGCCACCCACCTTCGGCAGGCCACCCACGCCCAACAAGCCACCATCGGCCCATGCCGGGCCACCCACTTCTGGCGAGCCACAGACGCTCGGCAGACCACCCACCCCTGGCAAGCCACCCCTCGCACTCGCCCTTGAACCACTACACATGGCACCCACTCTCGGCCACCCACACGCAGCACCCACAATCGCTCGACCACGCATGGCACCCGCCCCTTGCCGTCCGCACACAACTCCAACCACCGACCGACCTTGCACAGTACGAGCACCTGCACGATCACAAGCACCGCTCACCCGTGATCAACCTCCACCACCACCCCCTGCTGGACTTCACAAAACATCCACCACCCCCACTCGACCTCAGCCAACGCTGGCCGCTGATCAACCTCGTACAACTCTCACCGCTGGGCGGCGGCCTCGCGGAGCTCCCACCCCCAAAACTCCTCAGCGAACCCCCACCCCGAAACCGCCTCACCGGACCCTCTTCCCCGGGAAGCCTCACAGCGCTCTCAACCCCGGACGGCCACACATCCCCCGTGCCCCTCTATCACCTCAAACAGCGCTCACCCACAGACGGCCATGCGCAACGCCCACCTCTGGACGACCGCAAGCGGCGCCAGACCACGAGCGGAGCCCCTCACCCTCTGTACAGGTACGCCCAACCCCTGCAATGGCGCCGGCCCCTGGCTGGCCGCCCCCGCATCCTGCGTCGCTTCGCCCCACCGCCCAAGCCCTGGCTGGCAGGCCATAGAGGCATCGACCTGGCCGCCCCCGTATCAACCCCGGTCCTGGCAGCCGGCGCAGGCAAGATTCACTTCGCCGGCAAGGTGGCGGGAAAAGGCGTGGTCACCATCGACCACCTCAACGGCCTTCGCACGACCTACCTCCCAGTCACAGCATCGGTCCGCAAAGGCCAGCCCGTCACACCAGGCACGGAACTGGGCGTCATAGAAGCGACCCCGAAACCCCACTGCCAGCAGTCCTGCCTCCATTGGGGCCTCCGACGCAACACCCTCTACCTAGACCCCCTCCTGCTCCTGGCCAAAGCCCCCATCCGCCTCCTCCCACACTGGCCACCACCCGCCTCCACCACTCCATTCAGGCACCCGCTCGGCAGCACACCGCCAAGAACCACTTCGAACCACACCTCCACCGCCCTGACGGCCACGCACCCACCATCCACCGTCGCCAAGCTCACAGACGCCTACACAGCGCCCACTCTCAGCACACCCCCAAATGCCTACACAGCATTCGCGCCCACCACGACCAATCTCCAAAGACGCAGGACCACCACACCCACAAGCACCTACGCACCTCTCAACCCTGCGACAACGGACAGCCACTCAAGTCACACAGGCACTCCCACAAACAGCTACGAAGCACTCATCCAAATCCCACTCCTCGACCTCGGGACCGTTCCCAGCAGGACGGCATTTCTGGTCACCCCCTCAACTCCCGGCACCACGGTGACCCGCACTCCTACCCACCACCTCTCCTCGACCCGCCTCTCCTCGACGGAAGCCGTCGTCGGGGCAGATGCCGAGCGCTTGACGCCAAAGCCCGAGGAGTCATGGCCTACAACCCGCTCAATCTGGCCCCCCACAATCCCCACCCTCGTATTGAGCGCCTTGCTGGGAAACGCCCTCCTCCTGATCAACGTCCTGCGCCGACGACGCGAGAGAACCAACCGCGACAACCCAAGAAGAGGCCAGCACCGCAAACAACGTCGCAGAAGACGGGCCCGTAAACCCGAACACCCACCCTCTACCGATCACCACTGATCACTTCCGCTGCCCGACCCCCTTCGCCAGGATGCACGGCGCCATGACCACCGCCCGCGCGAGCGCACAAAAAGGCCTGTACCTTCCGACCGGAGTTCCCCGCAGCGAGCGGACCTCCTGCTGGCTCGCCCTCGGCCATCCCACAGCCGGATCTTGTCGAGCAGCCAGGACCAACCCCTGGGCTTACCCGACGCTAAGAGGCGAAACTGAGACGCCACGCCCGCAGGGTGGGCAGAGGCGAAACTGGAACATCACAATCCCCTGGCGTGCAGCCGCTCACCCAGCAGCGTCCCCGTGCGCCATGCGCCGTCCATGCAGGTGGCGTCCCACCGAGTGGTGGATCAACGATCTTGTAGTGCGCCGCCCAGCTGGGTGAACAGGGCTGAGCGGGTTTCCACGACGACAACGAGAGCAACCACACCGCCATGCGGGACGTCACCTCATTCACGCTCTTGGATGCGCCTGCCGGTACGCGGCCCGAAGTCGCTCGATGGAGACGTGTGTATAGATCTGTGTAGTGTTCAAGGAAGCGTGGCCGAGCAGCTCCTGCACACTACGTAGATCGGCGCCTCCTTCGAGCAGATGAGTCGCCGCGCTGTGTCGCAACCCATGCGGCCCCATGTCCGGTGCCCCGTCCACCTGCGCCAACCGAGCGTGCACCACTCGCCGAACAGTCCCCGCGTCGATGCGCCCGCCCCGCGCCCCGAGGAAGAGCGCCGGCCCCGACTGCGCCCGGACCAACAGCGGCCGCCCATGAATGCACCACCTGTCCAAGGCTCGGAGGGCAGGCAACCCGAACGGCACCGACCGTTCCTTACGCCCTTTGCCCAGCACCCGGATGACGTTCCGTTCCCGATCCACGTCATCGACGTCCAGCGCGCACAGCTCGCTCACCCGCACGCCGGTGGCGTACAACAATTCAAGCAGCGCCTGATCCCGCAGCTCCTTGGGCTCCGCGTCAGTAGAAGGCGCATCCAATACGGCCTGTGCCTGCTCCTGGCCGAGCACGGCGGGCAAGCTCCGGGGTGCCTTGGCACTACCGAGCAACAACCCGGGATCCGCCGGCAGCCAACCACGGCGATGGCAGTAGGCGGTGAAGGTGCGAGCACAAGCAGTCCTGCGAGCCAATGTGGCTCTGGCCTTCCCCGCCCCATGCTGATCCGCCAGCCACGCGCGCAGCACCGCGATGTCCAGCCCTTCAAGCTCCCCGTCCATGTAGTCGAGCAGGGAGTCGACGTCAGTCAGGTAAGCCCGGACCGTATGCGGCGAAAGATCACGCTCCAACCGCAGATACCGGCTGAACTCCCCCAACGCCTCGTCCCTGCCGACACCCACGTTGCCGCCGTCACCCAACGCCACCTCACCACCCACCCTCGAAACGCCTCACCGTCCGCATAATTCAAACGCCTACCCAGAAACAACCGCACCCCAGTGGTTTTTGTTCGTGGGAACTGACCGCACTTGCTCGGGAGTCTTGACCGCACTTCGGCGGCCGGAAACGTGATCGATGCTCGCGAGAAGTGACCGCACTTCGGCGGCCGCGGGTCTGCGGATCGCGGCGAATCCGGACACTGATCAAGGGCCAGACTGTGGACCCATGGCGTCTGCGCGGCGGCAATGTGTGCTCCGAGCAGGTCGATCGATATCTTGGGCTCTTGGCTTCTTCTCGCAGGTCAGAGCAAGATGATCTTTTCAGGCACGAAGGCACGTTGACCAGCGGTGAAGGCACGTTGCATCGAGGGCGTACCTGGGTGTTCGGCCACATTCGCGATGCCGGTTGGGGCCGATATATCGGCGCTGGGGCTGGTCTGGTCAGCCCCCGGGCCTGGCCATCGGCACGGCCCTCGGGCCGGTCACACCAGCGCGGACGATCGCCCAGGCCGATGTGGAAGTTCGGCCGCTTCATGGGGCTTGCCCATCACCATGCTGACGATGTCGGCGTCATCGCTGGGCATCGCGGCCCGGATCGCACATGCCGCCGAGCGAGTCGGCGACCCGCGCCAGGTTTTCGACGCTGTCCTGTCGGTGCGTCAGCCGAGAGCGCATGTGCTCGGTGAGCAGTCGCAGCTTGCCTGCGGCTTCGAAGGCGTGCTGGGTGAGCTCGACCTCGGCATCGCGCACCTCGACGTCCGGGGCGACCGTCATGGAGCGGTTATGGGCCTCGATCCCGGCGCGCATTCCGGCTGTGCCGATCGTCGGGAGATCCGGCATCTGGTTGAGCATGGCCCGCTCGTGAACGGGGAGCCGCGCGAGCTTCTCCTCGCGCAGACGGTCGTATGTCGTCACGGGTCCCTCTCTGGCCGTGAGGTCGGTGCCGCTTCCTCGAACACGAGTCACCGGCAGTGCAACCACCCGCACCAATGGTGCGGATGCCACGCTGGTCGGCCAACGCCCGCTGGAGGCTCTCATCGGGTGGCTGAATGGGCCGGTGGTGGTGAGCGGTGAGTTCGGCTGGGGAGTGTCAGGGCTCCTCATCTGGGAGCGGAGGGTTGTCTTCCATGAAGACGGGGTCCTCAGGGGGCTCGCGGTTGGGTGGGGGTTCCAGGGCAGCCGAGTCGGGGGCCTTGAGGTAGGTGGTCGTTTGCTTGCGGAGGCGCCAGCCGTTCGTGGTTCGTTCTATGTAGCCGGCGGCTGCCAGGCCGCCCAGAGCGCTCAAGGCGGCGTCCAAGCTCACGCCGGCGGCGACGGCTATGGAGGCTGGGCCTGCGCCTCCGCGGGAGGGGACCGCGTCCAGGACCCTTCTGGTCGGTTCGTTGAGCTTGTCCCGGGGGACTGCTGGTGCTCGGGAATGTGAGGCCAGGTCATCGCCCATTACGCCTACGAGGTCGATCATTTCCTCTGGTGAGGTGACGCATACCGCCTTGCGGTCTCGGAGGAGTTTGTGGCATCCGGCTGACATGCTCGACGTGACCGGGCCCGGGACGGCTCCAAGATGTCTGTTGAGGGCCAGGGCGTGGCCGGCTGTGTTGAGGGCTCCACTGCGCAGGGCCGCTTCTACAACGATCGTGCCTCTCGACAGGGCCGCTATGAGGCGGTTTCTGATGAGAAAGCGGGCTCGGGTGGGGTGTACGCCAGGCGGGCATTCGCTGAGCACCACTCCCTGGTCTCGTACGGCGGCGAAGAGGGTGTTGTGGCCGCTCGGATAGCAGACGTCCACGCCGCAGGCCAGGACGACGACTGTGGGCCAGTCAGTCGCCAGCGCACCCCTGTGAGCCGCTCCGTCCACGCCGAAGGCACCACCTGACACGACGGTCCAGCCTGACTCGCCGAGGCCGACGCCGAACTCGGCCGCGAGGTGAACGCCGTACGCGGTAGCGGCTCTGGCGCCTACCACCGCGACGGATTTGAGGCAGGAGAAGCGGAGATCCGCTGTGCCGTGTAGCCACAGGCCGAGGGGGCGGCTTGGGCCCAGTTGGTCCAGTTGGGTCGGCCATTCGGGGCTGCCCGGGATGATCAGCCTGGCTCCTGATCTCTCTCCCGCTTCGAGATCGGCCCTGGGGTTGGCGGCGGCCAGGCGGGCGTACCAGGCGTTCAGGCGGGTCGTGAGGTTGGGTGGGTGCTCTTGCTGGGTTTCCTTGGCTACGAAGTCGGGAGGCAGGGAGCGGGCTCTGATCGCCTCCACGGCCTCTGGCGCGCTGTACTCGGATATGAGGCGGCCCATGATGGGGTCGCCCACGTCGGCGGCCCGCATGAGCGCGGCTCGGGCTTCGTGCTCCTCCCTCCCCGCCCACCCTCCTCCGGTCAACCCGACCCCAGCCGGCCTCCCCCTGATCCGCTCCTCCTCAGCCCGGTCATCTCTGACCAGCTTTCCCGCAGGCTGCTCCTCTCTGACCAGCTTTCCCGCAGGCTGCTCCTCTCTGACCAGCTTTCCCGCAGGCTGCTCCTCGCTGGTCGGCTTCCCTCCTGCTGGCTTTCGCCAGGGCGGATCTCCCACAGCCGGTGCCTCTGTGGTCGGCTCTCGCTCAGGCGACTTGGTTTTGGTCGAAGCCGGCTCAGCCGGGTCTCTCCTGTTCGGCCTTGCCTCGGCCGAAACAACACCCGTCAACCCCGCCCCAGTGAGCTCCGCTTCTGCTGGATCCAGCTCCGGCAAGTCTGTCCCGCTCAAGCTCGCCGCAGAACCCGCGTCTGTGGAGCTCTCTTCCGTCAGCTCCGCGCCGAGAGACCTCATCCGAGTTGGCTCCGCGTCGGTCGGCTCCCTGCCGGTCGAGGAAGCTGCCGGAGCCAGATAGCGCCTCGGAGTTGTCCTGGTTGTATGCGTAACATTGACCATTCCAATTGCCGCGGTGGTGGCTCCTTCGTCACCGTGTTCGCGGCCCATAACGCTGTCTCCTTCCGGGAGGCTTTCTGCGAGTGGTGCAGGGCTTGTGCGACTCCTGCTGGCCAAGGGCGTGACGGTGCCGCTTTCGCCGGTTGGGGACGTATTCGTGACGGCTCCCACCTTGGCTGGGTGAATCGCGTCCTGCTTCGTGGGTGTGCCATACACACTGTCCGTGGTTATGTAGGCCGCGTAGATGTCCCTGGATGGCGCAGGAGGCGCGGCGGGCGCAACCCGTGCTGTGGTCGGGTTCGACGCTGGGGGCACTGTGAATGCACTCCGTGCTGGGGGCATGTGCAACGCAGCAGGCGCAGCGGATGTGCTGCGCATGGCGGACATGCTCAATGCTGCGGGTGCCGACCCGGCGGGAGTCCTGGACGCGGGCGAGATGGACGGCCCTGGTATGCCGTAGAGCTCGGGTGCGATGGACGGCCCGAGCATGGCGGGGGCTGTGGGCGTTGGGGACAGCCTGGGCGCGAAGGATGTTGGGGGTGTGGTGCGTAGGGCAAGCCCGGTTGGGGGTGTGGGAGGCCTGGTTTTCACAGGTGGGAGGGGATTGGGGGGTTGGATTGGGAGGTTGGGCATGGGTATCGGCTCCTGGGGTGGGGTGGTGGGCTTGCCGGTGGGGCTTTCGCTTGGGGTGGCTGGTTGAGGCAAGAGGGGTTACGACTTCACTCCGAGCCAGAAGCTGAGGGCGGCTGTGGTTTCTTCTTCTCCTGGGCTGGGCTTGCCGGCCAGGTCGGCGAGGGTCCAGGAGACGCGGACCACGCGGTCCAGGCCGCGGGCCGTGAGGGTGCCTGAGTCCAGGCAGGAGGTCATCGGCTTCATGGCCGCTGAGGGCGGGCGGTAGTCGGAGTGGAGGAGGGATGACGGGATTTCAGCGTTTGTCCGCCATGGGGTGTCTGCCAGGCGTTTGGTGGCTCGTTCGCGGGCTGCTTGCACGCGTTCGGCAACTGTCTTGCTTGTCTCTACGAACTGGCGATCGGCCATCAGCTCGCGTCGGGAGGAGCGGGCCACGGTGACCTTCATGTCCACACGGTCCAGGAGCGGGCCCGAGAGCCTGCCCAGGTAGCGGCGTTTGATCGTCGGGGAGCACTTGCAGGTTTCCCCCTGATCCTCGGCCTGGGCACAGGGACAGGGGTTGGCGGCCAGTACGAGCATGAATCTGGCCGGGAACGTGACCGAACCGATTGATCGCGACACGGTGACCCGGCCGGACTCCAGGGGTTGCCGCAACGAGTCGAGCACGTGTCGCGGGAATTCGGGAGCCTCGTCCATGAACAGGACTCCGCGGTGGGCGAGGGAGACCGCTCCCGGGCGCACGGTCGTGCTGCCACCGCCGATGATCGCAGCCGCCGTAGCTGTGTGGTGAGGGCTGACGAAGGGCGGTCGGCTCATCAAGGGACCATTGGATGGCAGCAGTCCTGCGACCGAGTGGATGGCCGTCACCTCTAGGGCGTGATCGAGCTCCAGGGCCGGCAGGAGGGTGGGGAGGCGTTCGGCGAGCAGCGTCTTGCCGGTGCCCGGCGGGCCGAGCATCCAGAGGTTGTGGCCGCCGGCCGCGCAGATCTCCAGGGCCCGGCGGGCCACGGGCTGCCCGACGACGTCTGCCAGGTCGGCCACGGGCTCCGTGGTGGGGACGGGCGGATCCTCGCAGTCATCGATCTCGGGCTCCGGTGGTTCGTCGCCCTTGCGCAGCCACTCCACAAGCTGGCGCAGGTGCGCAATGGGAACGACCTTCACGTCGGGCACCAGGACCGCCTCAGCCGAATTGGCGGAGGGCACGACGACTGTGACGTCTCCGTGCTGGGCGGCGCCGAGGATGGAAGGGAGCACGCCGCGCACCGGTCTTATCCGGCCGTCGAGGCCGAGCTCCCCGAGGAAGAACGTCTCCGCGATGCGTCCGGCGGGCACAACGCCCGCGGCCGCCATGATCGACACGGCTATGGCCAGGTCGAACTGGGACCCGCGTTTGGGCAGGCTGGCCGGAAAGAGGCTGACGATGATGCGGGCGTCGGGCCACGGGTAATTGCTATTGACGACCGCGGATCTGACGCGGTCTCGGGCCTCGCTGAGTGCCGCGTCCGGAAGGCCGATCAGGTGGATGCCCGCCAGGCCGTTGCCCACGTCGGCCTCGACCTCGACGATGCGGCCGGTTACGCCCACCAGGGCCACACTGCGGGTCCGGGCCACGGCCATCTAGATCGCCCCCCGTACGTGACGCAGAGCGAAGTCACCGGCGAAGCGCTCCAGGGCGATCACATCGACTCGTATGGTCTCGAACGCCTGGGGCTGCGTGGCCAGCCATTTGGCCGCGAGCATCCGGAGTCTGGCAAGCTTGTCCGGGCGCACCGACTCCAGGGCTGTGCCGTGGGATCTGCCCGATCGGGTCTTGACCTCCACGACCACCAGCGTGGGGCCCTCTTCGGCGATGATGTCGATCTCGCCGTGGCGGCAGCGCCAGTTGCGTTCGATGATCCTCATTCCCTCGGCCTGCAGGTAGGCCCCGGCTATTTGTTCGCCACGTTTGCCGAGCTCGATGTCCTTCTTCGCGGCCATGTGCCCCCTCCGTCCCGTCCGCCCTGCTGCGGGTCCGCTGCGGATCGCTGCGGTCCGGGACTGACCTTCGTGGATGGCGGGTGGTGGGGGATTGACCGAACGGGGTTCTGTGGATGGGGGTCGGGGATTGCTGGAAGGTTGTGGATAGCCGGGCGGGCCTTCGCATGGCGCCAAGTGCCGACAGCGTCGGTGGTGAACGACCGTCGCCAGACGTCCGTGGCGGACGATATTCACCAGACGCCTGTGGCGAACGCGCCTCAGAAAGACGCCGCAGTGAACGACGCTCGTTGGACGCCCGTAGTGGATGTTCCATCGACGGCGCTCCCTGGGTGGTGTCCCGCCGAATGGCGAGCAGGGATCCCGTTGGGCGCTGCCCAGGTGGCGGACACGGCTGAGCGGGTAAGGAACCGCGCTTGCCGTGCAGGCCCTCACTTCGGACTGCAGGGGATCAAGTGGTCAAGCAGTGCAGACGTGGGGGCTGGCAGCGCCGATATCGGGTCGGGCGGTGCCGCATGGGTCGGACAGTACCGATGGGTCCGTGGTACCGCATGGGTCGAGACGTGCCGCATGGGGGCAGGCCCCGGGATGCACTGCCTCCACCGTGGTTTCCCGCCGAGTGCTGGACCAATGATCTTGTAGTGCTCTGCTGGCTGAGCGAACAGGGCTGCGCGGGTGAGCAACCACACCGCTCAGCGGGACGCCACCCGCGTCCACCCCGGAGCGCATCAGGCAGCTACAGGCACTCGCCGATCAGGTGGCCTACCTTCAACGAGCCGGCGGACGCGCCCACTGGCCAACCGACCTGCTCACCGGTCAAGCGGTGGACGATATCCGCCAGCCAGGCGACGTGCTCCCCGATTAGGCGGCGGACGGCATGCACCAGGCAGGCGGCCTGGCTCCCCGGATCGGACGAGCCGACGGCGGCCAGGGGGCCAGGGTCCCGAAAGACAGCCGACGGCACCCACACCCAGACGGTCTGCGCCCCGACCAGGCGGCTTGATCCCTGAAGCGGTTACCCCGAGAACCCCTCCTTGGGCATCTCCAGGTCGGCCTTGGCCAGCTCTTCCACGTTCACGTCCTTGAACGTGACCACTCGTACGTTCTTGACGAACCGCGCCGGCCGGTACATGTCCCAGACCCAGGCGTCCTGCATCTTGACATCGAAGAAGACGTCGCCGTTCTCCGCGGTACGGACGTCGAGGTCGACCGAGTTGGTCAGGTAGAACCGCCGCTCAGTCTCCACGACATATGTGAACAACCCGACGACATCGCGGTATTCGCGGTAAAGCTGCAGCTCCATCTCGGTTTCGTACTTTTCGAGATCCTCTGCGCTCATCGCGGTCCTCCTGTCGTACCGGTCCCCCGGTTCGCCTGTTCAGGCAACCCCGGCCCCCATTTCATTTTCACCCATCTCCCTCGCCACCGTGACGAACGAGTATCGGTGCGCGGCACACGGGCCGTGCGTTTCCAGCGCCAGCCTGTGTCCCGGTGTCACATACCCCTTGTGCTCGGCGAAGCCGTACTGCGGGAGACGCTCGTCCAACGAGACCATCAGGCGATCCCTGGTCACCTTGGCCACGATCGACGCCGCCGCAACACAAGCCGCCACCTGATCCCCCTTCCACACGGCCAGCGACGGGGCCGGCAACCCCGGAACCGGGAAGCCGTCCGTCAGGATGTACTCCGGGTCACAAGGCAACTGTGCGACGGCTCGCCGCATTCCTGAGACGTTGCATTTGTGCAGACCTTTGGCGTCGATCTCCCCGGGCGGGATGATGACCATACCGACGTGGGCGATGGGCATGATCTCCTCGTACAGGCGTTCGCGCACCATCGGCGAGAGCAGCTTCGAGTCCCCGAGGCCGGAGATCTCCCTGCGCAGGATGACGGCCGCGACGACAAGCGGCCCCGCGCAGGCGCCGCGACCCGCCTCGTCGACGCCCGCGATCGGGGTGAGGCCGCGACGGGCCAGCGCCCGCTCATAGGCGTAGAGTCCGGAATCGCGCCGGACCACGCTCGGTCGAGGGCGGAACGCAACTGTCATGACACTGGCAGCGTACGCCCCATTCGCAGCGGCCCGCGACCGAAAGCCCCCTCTACTTGACCTTGTCGAAAATGTCGGGACGGGAGAAGAGGTAGCCCCGCGACAACGGCCAATAGCGCAGGACGGCCTTGCCGATCACCGCGTCCTCCGAGATGAAGCCCTTGCCGGGCTCCTGCATGTGACCCCGCGAGTCGAAGGAGGCGCTGCGGTGGTCACCCATGAGCCAGAGCTTGCCGGCGGGCACCGTGACGTCGAACTTATCGCCGGAAGCGTAATCGCCCGGGTAGAGGTAGGACTGCTCCTCCAGCGGCGTACCGTTGACCGTGAGGCGCTTCTTGGAGTCACAGCATACGACCCTGTCGCCGCCCACGCCGATGACCCGCTTGATGGTGTCCTCACCGTTCCAGCCCTTGAAGACCACGATGTCGCCGCGCTCCGGCTTGCCCGCCAGCTTGTTGACGAAGACGCGATCGTTGATCAGCAGGGTGTTCTCCATCGACTCGGACGGGATGTAGAACGATCCGACCACGAAAGCCTGCAGCAGCAGCGCGAGGCCCACACCCAGGACGAGCAGCAGCACCGTCTCGCGGAAACCGCCCTTTTTCTTCTCTTTTCCCACGCCCTCCGCCTTTTTGGTGGTGGCCATCAACGCTTCCTCCCCAGCCAGCGTCGGCGGACCAGAACCAAGGGTACGGCGAGCCCGAACCCGGCGACCATGGGCACGGATCCGCCGAGGGCGTTGAGCGCGGGTTGCGCGAAAGTCTCGGGGATGTCGATCGAGGTCACCCGGTCGAACGGCCAGACGATCACGAACGCCCGCCCGATGACCTGTCCGACGGGGATGGACCCGCCGCCCGGGTCACCTTGGTGGGAGCGCGAGTCGAGCGAGACCGAGCGATGGTCGCCCATCACCCACAGCCGTCCCGGCGGAACGGTGATGTTGAAGAACCGGTCGGAGGGCACGTTGCCCGGATAGAGATAGCTCTCTTCGTTGATGGCGGTGCCGTTGACCGTGATGCGGCCCTTGTCGTCGCAGCACTTGACGTGGTCGCCGCCGACGCCGATGACCCGCTTGATGTAGTCCTTCTCACCGGGCACGAGCCCGAACGCCGTGCCGACCCACCGGAAGAACGCCGCGACCGGGTTGGACGGCTCCTCCAACTGGAACTCACCGTCCCAGGAGTCGACCCCCGAGAAGACCACCACGTCGCCGCGCTCGATGTCACGCGTGTGGTAAACGAGCTTGTTGACCAGGACCCTGTCGTTCGTCAGCAGGGTGTTTTCCATCGATTCCGACGGAATGTAGAAGGCCTGCACCACGAAGGTCTTGATGATCAAGGCCAACACCAAGGCAACGACGATCAGAACGGGAAGTTCTTTCCAAAACGACCCCTTCTTCTCCTTATTCCCGCCTTTTGCCGGCTGCTGAGTCTCTTCGGCGACCACGTCCACCTCGTCCTCGACAGGGCGGCGCGCCGCGCCGTGCTCCTGGCTCTCGCTAGTCATCGCTGACGAGCCTAGATGATGCCTTGGCTCGACAAGCCTCGACCGACGTTACACCCATGCACGAGTCGCTCCGCATAAAGGAAACGCCCCGTAAAGCGAAAGGCCCGCGCGGTGCGCGGACCTTGGCGAAATCCGGGGCTACTTGGCAGCCGTCGTCTCGCGCTTCTCGCGGATGCGCGCGGCCTTACCACGCAGGTCACGCATGTAGTAGAGCTTGGCCCGGCGCACGTCACCGCGCGTCACGAGCACGATCTTCTCGATGACCGGGCTGTGCACCGGGAAAGTACGCTCGACGCCGACGCCGTAGCTGACCTTGCGGACCGTGAAGGTCTCGCGAGCGCCGCTGCCCTGCCTGCGGAGCACGAAGCCCTTGAAGACCTGGATACGGGAGCGGTTTCCTTCGACGACCCGGACGTGCACCTCAAGGGTGTCACCGGGGCGGAAGGCGGGCACATCGCCGCGCAGGGTCGCTTTCTCGAGCTCCTGGATCTTCGTGTGCATAAGAGCTGTCCTCAAGTCCTCGTGAGCACGCGGAGGTCCACCCGGCCGTGGCTCGCGGCGGACGCGCTTGCTGGTGTGATGAACCCGGGACCGTCGCCCGGGCATAGCGAACCAACCACAAGAGGTTGGCAGCGATTCAGTTTGCCATATCTTCCGGTCCGACGCGAAACGACAGCTCCTCCAGGAGCTTCCTGTCGTGCTTGTCGAGCGTGTCGAGATCGAGCGCCGCCGCCAGCTCCGGCCTGTTCGCCACGGTGCGGCGCAACGCCTCGTCCCGCCGCCACCTGGCGATCTTACCGTGATGCCCGGACAGCAGCACCTCAGGCACCTCGTGCCCGCGCCAGACCGGCGGCTTGGTGTAGACGGGCCCTTCGACCAGGTTGCGCATGGACCCGGGTGCGAAGGAGTCGTCCACGGCCGACTGGGCGTTGCCGAGCACGCCGGGCAGCAGCCGGCCGATGGCCTCCACCATCACCAGCACCGCCACCTCGCCCCCGGCCAGTACGTAGTCGCCGATGCCGACCTCGTCCACCCGCAGCCGCGTGGCGTATTCGGCCATCACCCGCGAGTCGATGCCCTCGTACCGGCCGCACGCGAACAGCAGCCACGGCTCGGCCGCCAACTCCTGCGCGAGCTCCTGCGTGAACGGCCGCCCGCTCGGCGTCGGGACGATCATCCGCGGCGCGCCGTCCCCGATCACCGCGTCGATCGCCTCACCCCACACCTCGGGCTTCATGACCATGCCGGGCCCCCCGCCGTAGGGGGTGTCGTCCACGGTCTTGTGCACGTCGTGGGTCCAGTCGCGGAGCTGGTGCACGCGTACGTCGAGGGTGCCGCGCTCGCGTGCCTTGCCGATCAGAGACACGTCGAGCGGCGCGAAGTATTCCGGGAAGATCGAGATGATGTCGAGCCGCATCAGAGCAGCCCCTCCGGCGGATCGACGACGAGCCGGCCCGCCTCCAGATCGACCTCGGGCACCAGCGTCTTGACGAACGGGATGAGCGCGTCGTCCGCCCCGCTCCTGCGTACGACCAGCAGGTCCTGACCGTGGTGCAGAACATCGACGACCTCGCCCACGGCCTCCCCCGAGGCCGTCTCCACGGCCAGGCCGATGAGCTGGTGGTCGTGGAACTCGTCGGGGTCGCCGGACGGCTCGACGTCGGCCGAGTCGATGACCAGCATGACGCCCCGCAGTTCCTCCGCCACGTCGCGGTCGGCGATCCCGGCGAACGACACCAGCAGGATGCCCTTGTGCCAGCGGTGGTCCACGACGACCAGTGGCCCGCTGTCGGCCGGGTCGGTCGCGATCGACGTACCGGCGGCGAAGCGCAGCTCGGGATCATCGGTGAGCACCTCCACGGTCACCTCACCGCGGACCCCGTGCGGACGGCCGATCCGGCCGACGGCTAGCTGCACGTGAAAACCTTCCCTTTCAACGCGAGCGCCCCCATCGGCGGTCATAGCCGATGAGGGCGCGGAAGCCTGACGCTAACGGACTGCTTCGTGCAGGTCGAGCAGGTCGACCCGGACGTATTTCCCGTCGGCCAGGGCGTTCACGACCGTGCGCAGCGCCTTGGCGGTGCGCCCGCCGCGTCCGATGACCTTGCCCAGGTCCTCGGGGTGCACCCGGACCTCCAGGACGCGCCCGCTGCGGATGCGGCGAGCGCGGACCCGGACATCGTCAGGATGTTCGACGATGCCCTTAACGAGGTGCTCGAGAGCCTCCTCGAGCACCTCAGGCCTCGCCCTCGGCCTGGGTCTCGGCGGGGGCCTCAGCCTCGTCCTTCTTCTTGGCCTTCTTCGGCGTGGTGGCGGCGGTGCCGGTGTCGCCACCGGACAGCGTCTCCTTGGCCGCGGCCTCGTAGAGGGCGTGACGGTCAGGCGCGGGCTCGGCGACCAGCATCGGCGCAGGGGCGGGCTCGCCCTTGAACTTCTGCCAGTCGCCGGTGATCTTGAGCAGCTTCAGCACGGGCTCGGTCGGCTGCGCGCCGACACCCAGCCAGTAGGCCGCACGCTCGGCGTTGACCTCGATGCGGGAAGGGTGCTCCTTCGGGTGGTACAGGCCGATCTCCTCGATCGCCCGGCCGTCACGCTTGGTGCGGCTGTCGGCGACGACGATGCGGTATTGCGCGTTGCGGATCATGCCGAGCCGCTTGAGCTTGATCTTGACTGCCACGGGTGTGGTCTCTCCTGCATTCGAGCGTGGGTGAACGACGACCTCACCGAGTGGGGCACGATGAGATGACGCTCCAGGGACAAGCGCGTCCGGCGGGAGGTGAGAGGGCACCCGCTGGGACGCGGTGTTCCAACATGTCATTGTGCCAGATCGAGGGGGCTGCCTTCGACCTCACGCAGCAAGGCACCGCAAAGCGTGGGCAATGACCCCGCCGAGACCCCTCCCCACCTTCCCGGCAAACCACCCCAAACACCCCAGACAACCCGTTCTCGGACGCGCGACCCACCCAGACACGACCCCGCCTGTACGTGAACCTCGCCGGAGAAGCGACACCACTCAGACGCGACCCGGCCTGGACACAGGCGCGGCAAAGAAGCGAGCCCCCATGAGCCCGTCTGGAACAACCCCACCCGGACACGGGCGCGCCCGAGAGAACGAACCCGCCCGGCCGCGTCCCGCTGGGGACGCGGCGAGACCCGGGAGGGTGGCCTGGCGAGCTACTTCTGGCGGGGCAGGCGCAGCTTGGACGGGTCGAAGCCCGGCGGCAGCTCCATGCCCGGCGGCAGCTTGCCCCCCAGGTTTCCCAGCAGGCCCGCCTGCTTGGGCTCGGCCGCGGGCGACTCCTCCGACCCCGAGGCGGCCTTCCCCAGGGCCGCCTTGCGCGGGTCTCCGCTGACGCGGCGCCCCTTCTTGGCCTTCTTCTGGGCCTTGGCGGCCTTGCCCCGCCCGCCCGGCATGCCGGGAATGCCCATGCCGCCCGCCATCCGCTTCATCATCTTCTGTGCCTCGAAGAAGCGGGTGACCAGGTTGCTCACCGCGCTCACCGTAACGCCGGAACCGGCGGCGATCCGGGCGCGGCGGGAGCCGTTGATGATCTTGGGGTCCTGGCGCTCACCCGGGGTCATCGAGCGGATGATGGCGGCGATGCGGTCGAGGTCGCGGTCGTCGATGGAGTTGAGCTGGTCGCGCATCTGCCCCATGCCGGGCATCATGCCGAGCAGGTTTTTGATCGGCCCCATCTTCTGGACCATCATCATCTGCTCAAGGAAGTCCTCGAGCGTGAAGTTCTCGCCCGACGTGAGCTTGCCGGCCATCTTGGCGGCCTGCTCCTCGTCGAACGTCTTCTGGGCCTGCTCGATCAGGGTGAGGATGTCACCCATGTCGAGGATGCGGGAGGCCATCCGGTCGGGGTGGAAGGCGTCGAAGTCTTCCAGCTTCTCACCGGTCGAGGCGAACATGATCGGCCGCCCGGTGATGTGCCGGACCGAGAGGGCCGCGCCGCCGCGGGCGTCACCGTCGAGCTTGGTCAGCACGACGCCGTCGAAGCCCACGCCCTCCATGAACGCCTGCGCCGTCGTGACGGCGTCCTGGCCGATCATGGCGTCGACCACGAACAGGATCTCGTCGGGCCGGACCGCGTCGCGGATGTCGGCGGCCTGCCGCATCATCTCCTGGTCGATGCCCAGGCGACCCGCGGTGTCGATGATGACGATGTCGTGCTGCAGGCGCGTGGCCTCGTCGATCGAACGGCGGGCGACCGCGACCGGGTCGCCGACTCCGTTGCCGGGCTCCGGCGCGTAGACGGCGACCTGGGCGCGCTCGCCCACCACCTGGAGCTGCTGGACGGCGTTGGGCCGCTGCAGGTCGGCGGCGACGAGCATGGGCGCGTGACCCTGCTCGCGCAGCCACCCGGCCAGCTTGCCCGCCAGCGTCGTCTTGCCCGCACCCTGGAGGCCCGCCAGCATGATGACGGTCGGGGGCGTCTTGGCCAGGCGGATCCTGCGGGTCTCACCGCCGAGGATCCCGATCAGCTCGTCATTGACGATCTTGACGACCTGCTGCGCCGGGTTGAGCGCCTGGGAGACCTCGGCGCCGCGGGCGCGCTCCTTGACCTGGGCGACGAAGGCCTTGACCACCGGGAGCGCGACATCGGCCTCCAGCAGGGCGATGCGGATCTCGCGGGTGGTGGCGTCGATGTCGGCATCGGACAGCCGGCCCTTGGACCGGAGGGAGGAGAAGACCGATGTCAACCGGTCGGATAGCGTCTCGAACACGTGGTTGGCCAGTCCTCGAAGCGAATGAACGTCTAAGCCTCCAGCCTATCCGCTCTGCTAGCCGCTCCAGCCTGGCACGGCCATCCGGACCGTGAGCGCGTGCTCGACCAGGTTGATCAAAGCGCTCTTCACCGACTCCTTCGACCTGGCGTCCAGGCGCACCATCGGGATGTGCGGCGCCAGGGTCAGCGCGTCACGCACCTCCGCGTCGCTGTGCGGGTATGACCCGTCCCAGCCGTTCACCCCCACGACGAACGGCAACTGGGCTTCCTCGAAGTAGTCGATCGCCGGGAAGCTGTCGGCCAGGCGCCGGGTGTCCACCAGCACCACCGCGCCGATGGCACCCCGGACCAGGTCGTCCCACATGAACCAGAACCGGTGCTGCCCGGGCGTGCCGAACAGGTAAAGGATCAGGTCGCGATCGAGGGACACCCGGCCGAAGTCCATCGCGACGGTCGTGGTCGATTTCAGCGGCGTCATGCCCAGATCGTCGATGCCGGCCGAGGCGTCGGTCATCACGGCCTCCGTCGTCAACGGCATGATCTCCGACACCGCGCCGACGAAGGTCGTCTTGCCCACTCCGAAGCCGCCGGCGACCACGATCTTCGTCGAGGTCAAACCGGGGCTAGAGCCTGCGAAGTCCACTGAGCACCCTTTCCAGCAGGTTGACGTCCGGCCTACCCGCATCCAGCTGCGGCTGATGCACCCGAACCAGGCCCTCTGCCGCCATATCCGCGATCAGAACACGCACCACCCCGAGCGGGATCCGCAGCAGGGCCGACACCTCGGCCACCGACCGCACCTGCAGGCAGAGCTGGCTGATGGCCTTGTACTCCGGCGTGATGTGGGAGAACTCCCGATGCTCGGCGGTCGCCGAGGACACCAGTGCCTCCATCGCCAGCTTGACCTTGGGCGCGGTCCGCCCGCCGGTCACGGCATAGGGCCGGACCGGTGAGGCGGGGTCGGAGCTGGGAGGCGGCGAGGGTGGGGGCTCCCAGCTACCGCTGTTGTGGGAGTCCCAGCTTCCGCTGTTCCATCTGGGGTCTGTCACCTACATCACCTGGTCTGGCTGGCACGCAACTCGGCACGCACCGCCGGGGTCAGCACCTGACCGGCGCGATCGACCATCAGCGTCATCTGGTAGGCCACCAACCCCATGTCACAATCCGGAGCCGCCAGCACCGCCAGACACGAACCATCACTGATCGACATGATCAGCATCAGCCCACGCTGCATCTCCACGATCGTCTGATTGACCGCACCACCCTCGAACACCCTGGCCGCACCCTGCGTCAAAGACACCAACCCCGACGCGATCGCAGCCAACTGATCAGCCCGGTCAGCCGGAAAACCCGACGAAGCCGCCAACGGCAACCCATCGGATGAGACGACCACCGCGTGCGCGACCCCCGGAACGGAACTGACGAAGTCGGTGATTAACCAATCCACCCCGCGTGCCGACTGGCTCAGGTCGTTCACGCGCCCTCCCTATTGCCACTCCTGGGGCCGGACCCGTATGTCCTGCCCTCACTGATGTCGTCACGTGCGGCCCGGAAGCCCTGCTGGAAGCTGGACAACCGGCTACGTACGCGATCGGGTGAAACCGCCGGCATGGGGGCCACTCCCTTCGGGGCCGAGACGGTGTCGGCCGAGCCGGGCACCAGGTTGGCCTTGGGCACCCGCTTGGGTAGCCCGGCCGCCGTCGCGCCGTCACGTACCGGCTCGACGACCGCCTCGGCCGCGCTCCAGCCCGCGTCGGCCTTGGCCGAGCCCCAGGTGGCACTGCCGTCGCTGCCCTGGTCGAACCAGGCCGACTCGACCGAGGCGAAGATCGGCAGGTATTCGTCCCCGGCGGAAGCGGGCTTCACCACGGGGATCGGGCCGGTCGCGGCGGACTCGGTCTCCGGGAACTCGTACCGTGGTTGCCCCAGGTCCATGGGGTCGCCGCCGCCGAGGGGGCGTTTCGGCAAGGGGTTGCCGTCGCCCGGCCTGCGCGAGGGCATCCAGACGTCGGCCGTCTCGTATGCGCCGCCGCCACCGATACCGCCGGCGTTGGAGCGCGGGGCCGAGGGCCAGGCCGAGTCGACGCTCGGCTGTGAGGGGAACGACGGGTGCCCGGAGCCCGGCTGGGACGGGAAGGACGGGTGGCCGGTGCCCGGTTGGAAACCGCTGCCCCACTGGGGCACGGGCGGCGGCGTCGTCATCGGCTGCCGCCCCCCGAAGCCCTCGTCGAACGACGGCATGTCCAGGCTGCCCATGCTGCCCATGGACCCCATCGAGCCCATGCTGCCGCTGTCGGCCGGAGGCGCGTACGCGGGCGACTGCGAGCCCAGGAGCGATTCGGGCATCAGGACCATGGCGGTCAGGCCGCCGGTGCCGTGCGGGCGGAGCTGCACCCGGATGCCGTGCCGGTGCGCCAGCCTGGCCACCACGAACAGGCCCATGCGGCGCGACACCGACACGTCCACGGTGGGCGCGTCGATGAGGCGCTCGTTGGCGAGTGCGAGCTCGTCAGCGGTCATGCCGATGCCGGAGTCGCTGATGGACAGCATCATGCCGCCGCCGTCGATCCTGCTGCCGGACACCGTCACCCTGGTCTCGCGCGGCGAGAACGACAGGGCGTTCTCCACGAGCTCGGCGATCAGGTGGATGACGTCGTTGACGGCCTGTCCGGCGACGGCCACGCCGTCGGGGACCTGGAGCACCACGCGCTCGTAGTTCTCGACCTCGGACAGCGACGCACGGGCGACGTCCACCAGCTTGACCGGCTTGCTCCAGCGGCGCGGCGGGTCCTGGCCGGCGAGGACCAGCAGGTTCTCGCTGTTACGCCGCATGCGGGTGGCCAGGTGGTCCAGCTTGAACAGGTTGCCGAGCCGCTGCTCGTCCTGCTCACCCTGCTCCAGCCCGTCGATCAGGGTGATCTGCCGCTCCACCAGTGTCTGACTACGCCGGGACAGGTTCACGAACATCGCGTTGACGTTGCTGCGCAACCGCGACTCCTCGCCCGCCAGCCGCACCGCCTCACGGTGCACCTCATCGAACGCCCGCGCGACTTCACCGATCTCGTCGTTGGAGACGACTCCGATGGGATCGACCTCGGGTTCGCCGACGGCCTCGGTCTCGCGTAGCTGGCGGACGGTGTCAGGCAGCCGGCGTCCGGCGATGAAGAGAGCTTCCCGGCGTAGCCTGCGCAGCGGGCCGCTCAGCGAACGCGCCATGAACACGGTGACCAGCAGGACGAGAATGAGCAGGGCAACGATCACGCCACCGATGATCACGGCGCTCTGTTGCTCCGCGCCTTCCAGCGTGCGGCTGCGCAGCACGATGCTGTCGGCCGCCTGCTGTTCGACGTTGCGCATGCCGTCGATGGTCTCGCTGATGGCGTTGAACCAGGCTTTGCCGTCAATGGTGAGCCCGAGCTTGCGGTCCACCAGCGGGAGCCCCTCGTCCTGCAGGAACAGGGCTCGGGCGGACAGGATCTCGGCGCGGTCCACGGCGCTGCCGCTGACCACGTCGTCGTAGGTCTGGCGGAGCGAGAGCGAGACCTGCGACCTGAAGGTGGCCAGCTCGCTGTTCTTCTGGGCCCGTGCGGCGATGAAGTCGTCGAGTTCGTCCTTGTCGAAGGACCTGGTGGCCTGGGCCGCCACAAGAAGCGCGCGCTGGGTGGAGACGTACTGCTTGGCCCGGGCCAGCGCGGCGAAGCCGGCGACGCTCGCGGACAGTTCCTTGTCCACGGCGCCCTGGTCGATCGTGTCGTTCAGGGACAGCAGGTCCGAGATGATCCGGTCGTACAGCTCGATGACGGAGTTCACGTCGAGCTGGGATTCGATCGCGTTCTTGCGAGAGGTGGCGAGCTCGTCGAGGCGGTTCCTGATGCGAAGAGCCTCCGGCGCCTGGGGGCTGCCGGAGGTCGACAGGGTCTCGACGGCGGATCTGACCTCGACGACGAGTTTGTCGACGGTCTCGTACTGGGCGGCCACGTCCGATGGGGCGGAGGCTCCGCCTCTTCGTCCCTGAGCGACGTATCTGGCGGTGAGGTCGCGTTCCACCTCGACCTCGTGGGCGAGGGAGGTCAGGTGGCTCGACAGCACGGCCACCTGGTTGACCTGCGCGTACTCACCGGCCGTGGCGATCGAGGTGGTGACTCGCAGACCACCGAACACGAGCGCGGCGAGGGTCGGGATGAGAACCAGGACCAGCAGCTTGGAGCGCACTCGCCAGTTGCGCAGGGAGAAACGAGCCCCTGTCCGTCGGTTGCCGGCGGCGCCCGCGCCACCCGGCGCGGGTGTCTGCGACCCTTGGGACGCTTGTCGGAGGGCTTCCTCTGTTAAGCCCTGATCCCCGCCCACAGAGGGGACAACAGTCTTCACTTGCCTCCGCAACCTCTCCTCGGATGGTCTGGTGCACGAAGATCACGTCACGTGCAGTTAACCATGTGACGCGGACGCACCCTTGGGGCGAGAGCTAATTGGAGCACATCAACCAGAGATCGGCCAATACCGCAAAGCGCGCAGTCGACCCACGACCCATCATTTCACGCAAAACACAACACCCTCCCCAACCGTGCGAAGTCAAGTCGCGATGTCATGAATAACCGGACAAACGGGAGCAAATCACCATATGAGTGGATATATCTCGTTAATTTCAGGTGATCGCTGTGCAGCGCGAACTACCTCCTACGCTAGGGTGCCACCGTCGTTCAATCTTCCGTTCGCACTACCCCCCGGTTCGAAGGAGATCCGCAATGCGGTTCGGTGCATTAGGGCATGTCGCCCTGGTTGGGCTCGTGGCCACCCTCGTAGCGACGGGGTGTTCCAGTGCCGGGGACGAGACCGCGAGCTCAGGCGCCGCCGCCGGAATGAAGACTGACCTGCTGATCGGCCAGTACCCCGGCGCGGACTCGGCTCCGCTGTTCATCGCCCTCGAGCGAGGCTTCTTCAAGGAAGAGGGCCTCACCGTCAAGCAGGAGCCCATCCAGGCTCCCCAGCAGGTCCTGGGCAAGCTCTCCAACGGGACCATGGACGTCGTCCTCGGCAGCTACGCCACCATCCTGACCATCCAGGAGACGGGCACCGAGAAGTTCAAGTACATCGCCGACTCCTACCAGGGCGCGGCAGGTGCGTTCGGCATCATGGTGAAGAAGGACTCCACCATCAAGTCGGTCGGCGACCTGAAGAACAAGAAGATCGGTGTCAACGCCCTGAAGGGTCTGGGCACCCTCACGATGAACCCGCATCTGAAGATCGCCGGTCTCAACCCCGATACGGACGTCAAGTACGTCGAGGTCCCGACCACCAACTGGCTCACCTCGCTCGACAAGGGCGACGTGGACGCGGTCTGGATGACCGACCCGTACGTCAGCCAGGCCAAGAAGGAACTCGGCGCCACCATGCTGCTGGACACGATGTCCGGCCCGACCGACGGCCTGCCGATCACCGGCTGGGCGGCCACGGAGAAGTGGGTGGCCAACAACCCCAAGACGCTGGCGGCCTTCCAGCGGGCGATGGCCAAGGCCCAGAACATCGCGGCCACCGACCGCAGCGCGGTGACGAAGGTCCTGCCGACCTTCACCAAGATCCCGGCTGAGACCGCCGCCACGATCAACCTGGGCAACTACCCGACCACGCTGAGCGCCCAGCGCATCCAGCGGGTCGCGGACCTGATGCTCGACTCCGGCATGCTCAAGCAGAAGATGGACGTCTCTTCCATGATCTACAACTCGGCCTCCTCACAGGGATGACGGCCACTGTCGTTCCGGCGCGGCGCGAGCGCAACCCGCTCGCCCGCGCCAGGCTGATCAAGTTTTCCCGCCACGCCGCAGGTGTGGCGGGTTTTCTGGTTCTCTGGCAGGTTCTCGGCATGTTCGGCGTGATCAAATGGCTGCCGCCGGCCGTGGACACGCTGGTGAGGACCGTCTCGCTCGCCGTCGACCCTGACTTCCTCGCGGACCTGCAGGGCACTCTCACCGCCGCGGTCATCGGGCTGCCGCTCGCCGTCCTGGTCGCCGTCCCCCTCGGGTTGCTGCTGGGAACGGTCCCGGTGGTGGAGGAGATGACCCGGGTGTTCGTGGAGTTCCTGCGGCCCATCCCGTCGGTGGCGCTGATTCCGCTGGCGCTGTTCTTCTTCCAGCCCGAGATCAACGCCAAGGTGGCGCTCATCGTCTTCGCCGCCTCCTGGCCGATCCTGATCAACACCATGTACGGCGTGCGCGACGTGGATCCGCTGGCCAAGGAGACCCTGCGCTCGTACGGCTTCGGGTCCGCCGCGGTGATCTGGCGGGTCTCCCTGCCCAGCGCCGCCCCCTTCATCGCGACCGGGATACGCCTGGCCGCCTCCATCACCCTCATCCTGGCCATCAGCGTGGAGTACATCGTCGGCGGCGCGATCGGCATCGGCGGCTTCCTCATCGAGGCCAGTACGGGCATCGGCGCGGACGCGATGATCGACGTCATCGCGGCCCTGCTGTGGGCCGGTTTCATCGGACTCGTTGTCAACATCCTGCTCGTGCACGTCGAACGACGTCTTTTCCGGTGGCGGGCGACATGATTCTGACCCTGGTCAAGCGGTTGTGGTTGATTCCCGTCGTCCTGGGCGGCTGGGAACTTCTCGCAATCTCTCTCGAAAATCCGTACCTACCGGCACCGAGCGTGATCGTGACCCGGACGTACGAGATGTGGTTCTCCGGCCCCTACATCCTCACCGAGGAGGCCGTCGACAATTTCGTGCCCAGCCTGGTCAGAGTGGTCGGCGCCTGGAGCCTCGCCGTGGTCGTGGGCGTGGCGCTCGGGGTCGCGCTCGGCAGGATCTCCTGGCTGGCCGACTTCGTGCAGCCGCTGGTCGAGTTCGGCCGGGCCGTGCCGCCACCGGTGATGCTCCCCGTCTTCCTCGTGCTCTTCCAGATGGGCACGCAGGTGCAGGTCGCCACCATCGTCTTCGGCATCGTCTGGCCGATCCTGCTCAACTCCATCGACGGCGCGCGCAGCCTCGACCACCTGAAGGTCGACACCGCCGCCGTCTTCGGCGTGCCGGCGCCGCTCCGGCTCTTCCGGATCATCCTGCCCGCCGCGGCACCGAAGATCTTCGCGGGTCTGCGCCTGAGCGTCTCGCTGGCGCTCATCCTGATGGTCATCTCCGAGCTCAAGGGCAGCACCGAAGGCATCGGCTACCTGCTCAGCCTGGCCAACAGCAACGCCGACATGCCGGCCATCTGGTCCGGCGTCCTGGTGCTCGGCGTCCTCGGCTTCGTCCTCAATTCCCTGTTCCTCATGGTGGAGCGGCGCGTACTGTCCTGGCACCGCGACGCCCACCGCCTCGCTTAGGAGAGACCGCTCCGGTGACCGACCTGTTGCTGAAGAACGTGAAGGTTGTTACCCACGACCGCGACGAGCCCGTCGAGGCCGACATCGCCATCGCCGACGGCCGGATCGAACGGGTGGAGCCCGGCTTGTCCGACGCCCGCGAGATCATCGACGCGGGTGGTAAGCTGGCCTTCCCCGGGGTCGTGGACGCCCACCAGCACTGGGGGATCTACAACCCGCTCCCCGACGACACCGAGTCCGAGAGCCGGGCGAGCGCCCAGGGCGGCGTGACGACCGCGCTCACATACATGCGGACCGGCCAGTACTACCTCAACCGCGGCGGCCCCTACGCCGAGTTCTTCCCCGAGGTGCTCAGGCAGGCCGAGGGCCGGGCCTACGTCGACTACGGGTTCCACCTGGCGCCGATGTCGAGCGGGCACATCGACGAACTGCCCGACCTGGTGGAACGGTTCGGGGTCCCGTCTTTCAAGATCTTCATGTTCTACGGCGGGCACGGGCTGCACGGGCGCTCCGACGACCAGCGGGCCTTCCTCATGCTGCCCGAGGGCGAGCGCTACGACTACGCGCACTTCGAGTTCGTGATGCGCGGCGTGCAGGCGGCCAGGGAACGCCTGCCCGAGCTGGCCGGTGAGATCTCGCTGTCACTGCATTGTGAGACAGCCGAGATCATGACCGCCTACACCAAGCTCGTCGAGGAGGCCGGCGACCTGACCGGGCTGGCCGCCTACAGCGCCTCCCGTCCGCCGCACTCCGAGGGACTGGCCGTCTTCATCGCCTCCTACCTCGCCCACGAGACGGGGCTGGCCAACATCAACCTGCTGCATCTGTCCTCCGGCAAGGCCCTCGACGCGGCCGTGCGGATGGCGGCGACGTTCCCGCACATCGACTTCCGGCGTGAGGTGACGATCGGTCACCTGCTCGCCGACATCGACACGGCCAGCGGCCTCGGCGCCAAGGTCAACCCGCCGATCAGGCCGCGCGAGGACGTCGAGGCGCTGTGGCGGCACGTGCTCGACGGCACCGTGGACTGGGTGGTCAGCGACCACGCCTGCTGCCGCGACGAGCTCAAGTTCGGCGACCCGCGCGACAACGTCTTCCTGGCCAAGGCCGGGTTCGGCGGCGCCGAGTACCTGCTGCCCGGCCTGGTCACCGAGGGCCGCCGCAGGGGCCTGTCCTACGGCCGGATCGCCGCCCTGACTTCGTGGAACCCCGCCCGGCGGTACGGCCTGCGCAGCAAGGGCACGATCGCCCCCGGTTTCGACGCCGACCTCTGCCTGGTCGACCCCGCGCACACCTGGACCGTACGCGCGCAGGACTCGGAGTCGACCCAGGAGTACACGCCCTTCGAGGGGTTCGAGCTGACCGCCAGGGTCACC
Organism: Nonomuraea sp. B12E4; assembly: GCF_039871825.1. NCBI lineage: Bacteria > Bacillati > Actinomycetota > Actinomycetes > Streptosporangiales > Streptosporangiaceae > Nonomuraea > Nonomuraea sp. B12E4. Next base: position 102,102 of record NZ_JBDPME010000029.1, read on the forward strand.
GACACCTTCGTACGCGGGCATCACGTGCTGGACGCCGGCAAGGTCGTGGGCCGTCCGGTGGGCGAGTACGTGTCACGGCCCGCCTGAGCGGGCCACCCCTGCCCGTTTGATCATTATCCGGGTATGCTCACGCGCAGTAACGTGTGCCGTTCTCCGTACCCCCCTTTGGAGACCCCCATGACACGCACACCGCACTGACGCGCGATCGCTCTGGGCGCCGTCATCGCGACGGCGCTCACCGGATGCGGCGGGGGCGAGGAGCCATCTCGGAGCACGGGCGCCAACGGCCTGGAGAAGACCACGATCAAAGTTGGCGCCCTGCCCATTCCCGATCCCGTGGCGCTCTACATCGCGCGGGCCAAGGGCTTGTTCAAGCAGGAGGGCGTGGAGCGGCCGGTCTCAGCGAGACGGACGTGAAGTTCGCCGAGAAGCCGTTCCCCGAGATGGGCAACGCCATCAACTCCGGCCAGGCCGACGCGGGCTGGATCATCTGGGCGGCGATCACGCTGCTCGGTGCCCTCGGCTACGTCGTGAACTCCCTGTTCGTGCCGGCCGAGCGCCGGATCCTGCGCTGGCACCGGCAGGCTGCCCGTAGTTGAGCAACCTGCCGGTGCCAGCCTGGGAGTGGAAGGACGACCCGAAGGTCAGATGGAAAGAGAGAACATGCCCACTGCGCACACACCCTCCGGCGAGCCCGGGCGAGGGGCCGGCGGCGACCCCCTGCTCGACGCGGTACGCGCCGGAGTGACGATCTACGACCTGGGCAGGCGGCTCTACGCCGGCATGCCGCAGTCGCCCAACCACCCCGCCTACACCCACACCCTCCCCCGCCGGCACGGCGACCGGACACGCGCCGACGGCGGCTCGGCCGCCAACGACCTGATCCTCATGGGCACCCATGTGGGCACGCACATCGACGCGCTGGCCCACGTGTCCCAGGACGGGAAGCTGCACGGCGGCACCGACGCCGCCGGGGCCTGCGTCGGCGGGCGCTACCCCGAGCACGGCGTGCACACGATCGCGCCGATGGTGTGCCGGGGCGTGCTGCTGGACGTGCCCGGCGCGCTCGGCCTGGAGTCCTGCGCGCCCGGCTACGAGATCACCCCCGCCGACCTGGAGGCGACCGTACGGCACCAGGGGGTCGAGCCCGCCCCCGGCGACGTCGTCCTGATCCGCAGCGGCTGGGGCCGCCACTTCGCCGACCCCGACCGGGGGGTCTACATCGGCGCCGAGTCGGGAGTCCCGGGAGTGAGCGAGGCCGGCGCCCGCTGGCTGGCCGGGCGGGGCGCGCGTGCCGCGGGTGCCGACACCATCGCCTTCGAGCGGCTGGCCCCCGGGCAGGGGCACAGCCTCCTGCCCGCGCACCGGGTGCTGCTGGTGGAGTCCGGCATCTACCTCATCGAGACGATGGAGCTGGAGGAGCTGGCCCGCGAGGGGGTGCACGAGTTCACCTTCGTGCTGTCCCCGCTCCCGCTGTTCGGCGCCACCGGCTCGCCGGTGCGCCCGCTCGCGCTGGTGAGCGCCGCAGGACGCGAGGCGCGCCATGGCTGATCCCACTCTCGGCCGGCGACTGGCCGACTTCGCGGTCGAAACCTCCTTCGGCACGCTCCCTGACACGGTCGTCGACAGCGTGCGCAAGCGCGTGCTCGACCTGATCGGACTCTGCGTGGCCGCGCACCGGCTGCCGACCAGCGCGGCCATCCTGGACTACGTCCGCGACCAGGGCGGGCGTCCGCAGGCGCACATCGTCGGCGGCGGTCCGCCGGTACCCGCCGCGCTGGCCGCGCTGGCGAACGGGGTGCTCGCGCACTCCCTCGACTACGACGACACCCACCTGCCCTCGGTGCTGCATCCCAGCGCCCCGGTCATCCCGGCGGCGCTGGCCGCGGCCGAGCTGGCCGGTGCCTCGGGGCGGGCCACCATCCACGCCATCGCCGTCGGCCTGGAGGTCTGCGTACGGCTGGGCATGGCGGGCTACGACCCCGGCGCGGGCAACTCGATCTTCCTGGAGCACGGGCAGCACGCCACCTCGATCTGCGGCGCCATGGGCGGTGCCGTCGCGGCGGCCCTGCTGTTCGGCCTGCCCGGGGAGGGCGTGCTCGACTCCCTCGGCATGACCGCCTCCATGGCCGCGGGGATCATCGAGGCCAACCGGACGGGCGGCACGGTGAAGCGGCTGCACTGCGGGTGGGCGGCGCACTCGGCGGTGACGGCGGCCGATCTCGTACGGCGCGGGTTCAGCGGGCCGCCCACCGTCCTTGAGGGCCGATTCGGCTTCTTCGAGGCGTTCCTGCACGGGCGTTACAACCCGGAGGAGATCACCAGGGGCCTCGGCACGGAGTGGGCCGTTCCCGGGATCTTCTTCAAGCCCTATCCCGCGAACCACTTCACCCATGCGGCGATCGACGCCGCGATCGGGCTGCGGGAGCAGGGGCTGGATCCCGCCCGGGTGGAGAGTCTGACGCTGGGGGTCCCGGTTCCCGTCATCCGTACGATCGGGCAGCCGATCGAGGGCAAGCGCACCCCGGAGACGGGCTACCAGGCGCAGTTCAGCGGGCCGTACGCGGTGGTGGCCGGGCTGCTCGGCGGCGGTGGCCTCGGCGTCGGGCCGGCCGACTTCACCGACGAGCTGGCGCGTGACCCGCTGCGGCGCGAGCTCATGGCCAAGGTGGACGTGGTGCCTGACGACCGCGCGACGAAGATCTTCCCACACCAGTTCCCGGCGATCCTGCACGCGCGTGACATCGACGGCCGCGAGTGGAGCCAGGAGGTGCTCGCCAACCGCGGCGGGCCGGCACGGCCGCTGTCCGCCGCGGAACTGGCGCTGAAGTTCCGCGACAACGCGGCCGGCCGGCTTTCCGCCGCCACCGCCGACGCCGTGGCCGGCCACGCGGCCCGGCTGGACGAGTTGGACGACGTCAGCCGGTTGCTCCGCCTGGTGGCCGAGTTCGAGCCGGGGACGGCGGACGGGCGATGATCGGGGAAGTGTTTCGTCAGGCTTGGCCGGTGGCGTAGCGGACGGTGCGGGCCAGGACGAACCGGTCCTGGGGCAGCGACGCCTCCAGGGCCGCCCTGGCCTCGGCGTGCAGGGACTCGGGGATGGTCTCCAGCGCGGCCCTGCGGGCGGCCGACCAGAGCCAGTCCCACACCTGCCCCGCCTCGATGACCACCTCGAACACCACGTCGGCCCAGCGCACGCCGCTCAGGCCACCCTGTTCGAGCAGCCCGACCAGCTCCTCGGGAGTGCCCAGCTTGTGTGTGAACGGGGCACTGCCGGCCTCGCTGGCGTAGGGCCGCAGCGCCTGCTCCACCAGCCCGAGCAGCTCGGCCTCGGCCGGGCTCGACCGGGCCAGGAGGCTGGCCGCCAGCCGCCCGCCGGGACGCAGCAATCCGGTCATGGACCGCACGGCGGCCGACGGGTCGGGCAGGAAGTAGAGCATCATCCCCGCCAGCACGACGTCGAACCGCTCCCCGGGCAGCAGCTCCTCGGCCCTTTCCGCGTCGCCCAGCAGGACGGTCGCCTGGCTCAGGCCGTGCCGCTCGATCGCGGCAGCGGTCGTGGCCACCATGCCGGGCGCGAGGTCCAGTCCGACGACCCGGCCGGTGGGACCGACGGCCTGGGCGGCCGGCACAAGCGAGGCGCCGGTCCCGCAACCGGCGTCAAGGACGTGGTCGCCGGGGCCGGGCGCGGCCCGGCGCACCAGCTCCTCGGCGACGGGCGCGAAGAACGGCACGCCGACTTGCTCGTACGTGCCGGACGCGCGGTCGAACACGCCGGCCATGTACTCCTTGGCATCCATCAGCTCTCCTCGTAGTCGACAAGCACGCGGCCCCCAGAGCACCACAGGACAGATCATCCGATGATCCACTGAGGCCGACCCCGAGCCTGTCACGGATGAGCACGATCACCAAGAGCCGTTTCCGCTCTCCCCCGGATCGATCTCGCCGGTGCCGTACGCGCCCGCCCGAGACCCCCCCCCCCCCCCCACCGGTGCCGTA
>NZ_JBDPME010000003.1:0-492455 GCF_039871825.1 Nonomuraea sp. B12E4
TGCACGCCAAGCCGGTCGGCCACCCGGGCGATCGCCCCGGCCTTGCCTCCGGTCTCCTCACGCAGGTCGAATACCATCTTGACGGCGCGATCACGCAGCTCTGGGGGATACTTCCTCGGTGCGGGCACGACTCCCAGCCTTCCAGTCTTGGGAGCCTCCAACCAACCCGGGGCAGCTCAGAGAGCTTGTGGATCTGAAAGCTGTACCGGACGAAAGCCGGTGGCCTCGTCGAGGCCGAGGATGATCGTCCCGCCGCCTGGATGGTTTGCCAGCGCGCTCAGAGTCGAGGCGAGTGACTGCGGCAGCCCTCCTGCCGCCGACTTGACCTCGACATCGTCGTAGTCGCCTCCGGCCGTGCGGAGACGTGCGACCAACTCGTTCACGCTCTGGCTCATAGATAAATGTAACCATGTGCCAGTTACATTTACTCGTGTTCTGGTTACATTTCGCTGTTACGATTCGGCCCCTCCAGACGCGTCGCCACCGAGAGAGCCCGGCACCCGGACCAGACTGTCCGAGCATCGCGTACGAGTTCCCGATCACGTGATGCCGAGGCGTTCCCCATCCGGCGCCGCCGACGTCACAAATCCGAAAATCGGACAGTGACGGGGCAGGCGGCAGCGAAAGCCTGTCCGCAGTGGTGGGTCAGGGTTGTTGATTGGCGTACTTGGTCAGGCGGCTGGTTCGAGGATCACGCGGTAGCCGAGGGCTTCGAGTTGGCGGACGTGGGTGCCTTTCTTGCGGTCAGGCTTGATGCGGGTGTCGTAGAAGTCGGCACCCAGGCCGTGGAAGCGGGCGTCGGGGTTGGACAGCAGGTGCCACGACAGGGAGTCTGCCGAGGTGATCGCCCGGCGGCCTCATCGGGCGCTCCACGTGTCCTTAACCGTTGGTCGACTGCCCGGGGTGACCGTTGCTGGTGCCGGGGGCCAGAGGGTCGCGATGGTGCTGCGTCAAGCGGGCCGGGCTGGTCCTCCGCGACGCCGGCGCGGCGTGGCGAGAAGCCACCCCGTTTGCGAGGAGTCACAGTGCAAGCGACACCACGGCCGGCTCCCGCAGGGTGAGCACGGCAAACCCGGCCAGGAGCCGCTCTCTTCCCGCCACTTGCTCTGGTGCCCGGGACGACGATCGCCGACCGCGGTGGCACCGCGGCAAGCTCGCCCGTCATACCGGATCCAGCCCGGTGAGCGCCTACGTCCTTCGTTTGAAGTAGTGCGTGACCATGTAGGAGGTCACCTTCTCACCGATCTTCGCGCCCTCCACGTCGGCCGTACGCGTGTGAATTCCGCCCCAGATGCGGGCTTCGATGACCTCGGCCAGCGCCTGCGAGAAGCTGCGGAAATACCTGGTGGTACCGGAGTCGGCGCTGTACCCGCTGAAGGAGATGTCGTCCCGGCCGAAGAAATGCGTCAGCGCCGACATGTTCGCCGCCGTGAAGCAGGAATGTCCGGACGTGAAGTCGGGGTGCGGCGGCGTGACCAGCAGGGGCGTCCAGTCGGGATCTCCTGTGGTGGCCGGGTTGCCGTCGGTGTCGGCCAGTTGGACCGCGGTGATCGGCCGCCAGAAATTCCACGCCGCCTTCTCGTTGTAGCAGGCGATCGTGGCGTCGGCCTCGGCCATGTCTACCATCGCGAACATGCGCGCAGACTGCAGCGTATTCAGTCTCTGCCTGGTGGCAAGCTGGCGCTTGATCTCCCATTCGGTCAGATGCCGGTCATGCCACCAGATCGCGGCCTGCGTCTGATCGGCCGTCCTCACCGTGCTGGTCGCCGAGCCGATCGCCTTGACCTCGTTGAGATCCCGGGCGTACCGGCGGCTGGTGAGTGCCGGCGGGCCGGACGTGCGGAACATGGACGCGCTGGGGATGAGGAACGGTTTGAGGTGGGCGACCCATGCCCCGTCAACGGAGAACGCGGGTGGCGTCGGCCGCCACTGGCCGGGCTGGGTGCCCACGGACCAGGTCTGGTTGCCGAAAGCGCCATCGCCCTGCCGAGCGGCGATCATCGCGGCTGCGGCCTGGGTGCCCACGGTGATGCCGCGCTGCTTGGCGGTGCCGGCGGGAATCCGGGCCAGCGCCTCCTCGTACTGCGTTCTCAGCCTCTCCTGCTGAGCCGGGAACAGCGCGTTCAGCACAAGATGGCCCGCGGCCGCGACGGCCGCGCTCGTCGACTCGGTCCCGTTGGCGGGAGGTGCGTTCAGGTACGGCTGGTACGGCGTGCCGGCGATCGCGTTCACGGCGTCGTAGATGGCGCCGTGCACCATCGCGAAACTGCGCGCTTGGACCTGCGGCGGCTGGCCGGCGATGTCCCAGATCGCTGTCTGGGCGTATCCGTCCCAGGTGATGACGGCATTGGCCGACGTGTTCGACGCGTGTGCGATGGACGGGGCGAGTCCGACCGGGGCTGCGGCGGCGACGGTGCCGGCGAGGGCCAAGGAAAGGGCTTTACGCGTCAAGACGCCCACGCGGGGGGCATCACGTAATGTAGGCATGCCGGAAAATTACTATCTCCGTCGTGCTCCGCGCACTCCACGACCCGGTGAAGGTCAGGACCACCCAGGACGGCCCGGCCACGGCTGGAGGCGTAGCCGAGTTACTTCGCTGTGACAATAGGCTGACTGGTCGCCGGCGAGCACCCCGTCGGGGCCCTGGCAGAACGCCCGGCCGTTGATCTGCGAGGGCCCACAGCCGGACGAGCTCGGCCAACAGCGGGTCAAGCCTTGAACACCTTGCTGACCTGCGGCAAGGGTCCCCTCCGGGCCTGCGGCGATCGATCTTCACAAGCGGTCTTGACCGCCGGAATCATCCATGTCTAGATCGAAAAGGTTTGCCTTGCCCATTGCACCTCGGAAGGACAGCACATGGCCGCAGCAGCGACTCTCGCGCAGTGATGACCAGCCGCGATGATGCGACCACCCGGCGGCGTCACCGCCGCCACCAGTCGTTACGGATCTCCACGCTCTTGGTCGGGGTCCTCCACCTCGTCCTCGCCGCCCTCTTGATCGGCGTCCCCGCCGGCTCTCCCACCCTCGACGAGCTGCCTGTCCCCGAGAACGACCACACCACATCCTCTCCGGCGGCACTCTCCAGATATCCCGCCGCCGCACCGGTCCGGAGCGCCGCACCGGTCCGGAGCGCCGCACCGGTCCGGAGCGCCACCCCGGTTCAGAGCGCCACACCTTCGCGCCCAGCCAGTACCTCCACCACCACGCCGACGAGACGCCCACGACCGACGCTCATCACCCGCCGAACCCGCACCATGCCGCCCGCGACCACCCGGATCACACCTCCACGGCATCAGCCGACCGCCGCGGCCGCGTTCGACGGGCTCCCTGGAGCGACGACACCCGCCATCCGGCCCACCAAGACCGCGGCACGACCCCCACGGCCGAGCCCGTCACGGGAAGCGACCCCTCGGCGCACCCCACCCGGCCAGACCAGAGAGCCACCCGGGCAAGCAGCCGGGTCAGCACACGGGCCCAGGGACGAACCCCCCGCCCAGCGGCCGGACATCCCACCCGGGCAGCTGCGCAAAATGGACATCACCGCAGCATCATCAGAGATACCCACGGCCTCGCGCGCGGTGGGTGGCGGCAGAGCCCGTTGACGGCCGTTGGCCAAGGCCGCCCGGTCGTCGAGCGTCGGGCCCCGACAATCGCCGGAGGCCCGACGCTCGACCGGCCACCGCGACACGGGGACCTTGTCCATGCGGCGTCCATGCGGCGTCCATGCGGCGTCCATGCGGCGTCCATGCGGCGTCCACGCGGCGTCCACCCGGTTCACGCGGCGCCGCTCGCTACCCGGCTACTGGGTCTCCGGGATGTCGTCGTACCGGGTGGGGTCGATCTGGTTCACCGCACCGGTGCCCACGGCCTCGATGATGGCGTCCAGTCCCTTCTCGACTGTCTGGATCAGCTGGCCGCGCTGCTTGGCGCCCCAGGTCTGGGTCTGTCCTCGTACCTCGAACAGCACGGTGCCAGAGCCGTTGAGCGCGAAGGAGCCGAGCCCGGTACCGGGCAGGTCGATGTCCTGCGGGTAGAGGGTCAACGATCCGAACGGCGACTGGCCGCGGACCGACAGGCCGTCGTACGCCGCCAGGGTCAGCCGCTTGGAGTAGTCGAGCCGGTAGCCCCTGTTGTACTCCTGGTGGTTCTCCACGTCGACGAACTTGCCCGACAGCGACATGGTCACCTGGTTCTCACCGCTCTCGTCCAGGTCGCAGGGGCCCTGGTGGTGCAGATCGACGTAGGTGTCCACGGCGCCGAACTCCGCCTTCAGCGACTTGTACAGGTCCCTGATGGCCTGCGACTCCGGATGGACGTACCAGCCGGCCTCGGAGGAGGAGCCGGGGAAGTCCTCGGCTCGCGGAACGTAGTTCAGGTCCGGGTGGTAGTCCCGGTTGACGTCGAAGCCCGGGCGGGTCGCGTAGTCGTCTCCCGTCCGTGGCTGGTCGTAGTAGTTCCATGCCGGCTGCGCCCCGGCGAGCTGCGGGAAGTCCGCGACGACCTCGGCCCAGGTACGGTCGTTGCCACGCCGGTCGAGTTCCGCCGCGTCCGGGTTCATCTTGGGCACCGCGACCAGCGTGACCAGCGAGCGCAGGCGCTCGGCCGCCGGTGTACTGGCCGTCATGTCGCGCAGCAGGGCAAGCACGGCGTCGGTGCCGGTCTTCTCATTGCCGTGGATCTCACTGGTGACCAGCACGACCTTGGGGCCGGTACCGGTCCGTGCGGCCCAGATCTCCCGCCCCCGGTTCGACGTGCCGATCCGCGTCACGTCGAGAACGCCGGAGCGCTGCGTCTGGAGGCGCCGCAACTCCTGGCCCAGCTCGGCGTGGCTGGTCCACGAGGACGAGCCGGTGTCCCCGGTGGACGTGCCGCAGTGGGCGTTCGCGGGCTGGGCGGCCGCGGGCGTCGCGACCGGCAGGGACGCGACCAGCAGGGCCGCCACTGCCAGGCCCGCTCCGGCCAGCTTCGGCGCGGCACCGTAGGTGGTTCGGTTCCTTCTCGTCATGGCGTTCGTCACTCCTCGTCGTCCTGGTCGATCGGCTCGCCACGTTCCGGGATGGTGTCGGCCAGCGCCGGGTCGACGGCGGCGAGGCTGCCGTCGGCGGTGGCCTGAAGCAGCGCGGCCATGGAGGCGTAGGCGGTGCGGATCAGGTAGCCGCCGGACTTCTGGCCGAGGTCACCACGCAGCTCGACCAGCAGGCTCGCGCTGCCTTGCAGGCCGAAGGAGTTACGCGCGATGCCCGGGAGGGAGTCGCCCGGGTAGAGGCTGACGTTGGCGAAGCCGTACTCTTCCAGCGAGGTGTACACCAGGGCGGCGACCCGCTTGCTGTCCGCGACGACCTGCGGTGCCACTCCGGGGTTGGTGGGCCACAGGATCGACGTGGTGTCCATGGAACCGTCCGGCTGGCGGTAGCTGCCCTGGTGGTGGTAGTCGACGGTGATGTCCGGCCGCCACGAGCGCACCATCCGCTGGATCGCGGCCGACTCCGGCACCGGGTTGGCCTCGGGGGACATCGCGGGGTCGTGGTAGCGGTTGATGTCGAATCCCACTCCGGCCCGGCAGAAGGCGCCGGAGCAGTCCGGGTCGACGTTCTGCCGCTGGAACCGTTCGGTGCCGTCGGGGTTGGCGCGCACGACGATCCGAAGCGTCACGTCGTCGAGCACGTCAGTGGCCCACGTGGCCTGTGCGGTGCCGAGGCGCTGCAGGAGTTGCAGCGCCGCCTCCGTACCCAGTGGTTCGTTGCCGTGCTGCTGCGTGATGTAGAGAACCTTGGTCGGTCCGGTGCCGACCGTCGCGGTCCAAATGTCGCGGCCCTCGTGCGTCCTGCCGATCGACTCCACGTCGATCGCGCCGTTGGAGCGCTGCTCCAGGCGCTGCAGCGCGGTGGTGAGCTCGTCGTAGGTGTGCAGTCGCTGGAGAGAGACCTGCTGCGCGTCCTGGACCCAGGGGCCACCCGGCTTCGTGGGAGCAGCCGACGCCGTGGCCGCTCCCCAGATCGTGAGGCCCATGATGGTGGCCAGAACCACGGCTGACCGTCGTCTTGTGAACAAAACAGTCTCCTTCTCGGTGTACGTCAGCGGCGGCGGAACCATTTCATGGGCGTACTCCACCACCACTTGGGATTGCGATGTACCGGCGCACGAGAAAGCCCGGTTCCCGATGCGCTGCGCCAATTGGAAAACGCCCTCACGAAGGACGGAAAGGGGTTGGTGAACGAATGGTTCCTGCTCCTCGCGCCGCTGCCGTGGCCGGTGACAGCCGAATGGATATGAACCGGATGGGGACGTGGGCGTCGGGGTCGCCCTGGTAAGGCAGGGCGGAATGAATCGTCCTTCCTTCGTGCCCGCAACAACACGACCGGCGCGGGTCGCAATGACTCTTGTAACAAACCAAAACGAGTCTGACAAGTGTCACGGTCTGTCTTCACGCGGCATCACGCCGTCATCTTCATTGGGCGCCTCGGGGATGTGCCGCGGGACATCAGCCCAGGTGATATAGGTCATTGCGGGCCGTGGCGCCGCGCCGGCGGAGGCTTCCGCGGTGGTCTCCCCTCAGCGGCGCCTCGTAATCGGCGACCGGTCGCGGGCACCGTGCAGCGCCGAGACCCACCGAACACTCAGGAAACTGACAGCATTCCGGGTCTTGTTCCGGGCGGGTCGCCGTGGAAACGTCATCGGTAACTTTCCGCCAGGGGTGTCGGCAGGTCCTGGCGGACGGCTAATTAATGCGAGGAGCAGTAGTGCATCTGCGCAAAAGGCATCCAGGAAAAGCCGAGGAGAACGCGGAAAGCCCGGCGCCGAGATACTTCAATGGCCGGACGGGCATGGTCGCCGCCGCAATAGCGATGGCTTTGACGGCGTCGATCGTCGCCGCCTCGCCCGCGCGAGCGCTGGACGGGGAAGGGCCGGGAAACTGCCAGATCCAGGAGGATCCCTCCTGGTCGGGCTGGTCCAGCCACCAGCAGGTAGGGGACGCGCTGGCGCAGATCGAGCGGACCAGCGGCGGACGTGTCGACGTGGAGATCGTCGGCCATTCCTCACAAGGCCGGCCGCTGTGGGCGGCCCGCGTGGGGACCGGTGACCGTGTTCTGCTGGTCACATCGGCCATCCACGGCAACGAGCGCACCGGTACCGAGGCACTGCTGGCGATCCTCAAGGATCTCGGCAGCGGCGGCGACGCGCGGACGACGCGGCTGCTTGAGGACATCACGCTGGTCGCGATGCCGATGGTCAACCCCGACGGCGGAGAGCTGAACCGGCGCATCAACGTGCTGTCGTGGGCCGACACGGTGGCCGCGTTCCCGCAACTGCAAGGCGCACCCGAGGCCTGGTACCACAGCCTGCGCGGGGATGGCGTCGATCTCCCGGGCTACGACCTCAACCGGGACTTCAACCCCGACCTCGACTACGTGCCGCGGGCCGCGGACCTGCCCGGCGAGGACACCGACGCGGGATTCTTCCTGGCTCGGGAGTCGCGTGCGATCCGAGACGTGTACGTCGGCCTGCGCCAGGAGAAGGGCGCCGTGGACGCCTACATCGACCTGCACCACATGGGACCGTGCGATCGTCTCACCGGCGGACCCCAGGACGGCGACCTCATCACCTTCTCGCTGGACTACCCGCCCCTCGGCGTGCAGGACGGTGCCGCCTACAAGGCGGAATGGCCGGCTCTCGATCAGGACAAATCCCGCCGTTACGCGCTTTCTGTCTACAACGGACTTATCGCCAGGTATGGCGCTCAGTCGCCGCTCGCAGCCGTCGGCCGCTACTTCCACCCGGACACCCGCGAGTACGCCGGCCAGGGCCGATCGGCGTTCGCCATGAACGGCACCGGCACCGTCCTTTTCGAAGTACGCGGCCAGCAGGACGATCTGGGCCAGAAGCACAAGGGCATGTTCGTCAACGCCGTGCGCACCGGGATCGAGTCTCTGATGAACGGACTGGCCACCGGCAGCGCCGACACTCTGGACGGTGACGACTTCTTCGACCTTCCCGACTATGGCTGGGACACCACGGCCGACTGATCCGTCGTCAGTCCGGTGCGACACCAGGCAGCCGCAGGACGGGACGTTCCGCGGCTGCCGCCCTTTCGCCGATCAGCTCGTAAGGCGCCGGTTGCCGGTTCTACCGGGCTCGATGGCCGAGTTCCGTTCCGCGAGGTCCAGTCCTCTCCGAAGGCAGGGCGTCGACCCCCGGCCGGTTCGGTCGAAGCAACCGAGCACAGGATGCTGAGCCGTCGCCAGGGTGCTTCGCCGCCTCATCAACTGGTTCGAACCCAGCACCGCCCCATTCCTGCGGGGGCGTCGTGAACGTCGTCACACTCGTGCCCACATGGCCGGTGATTCTTCGTGCGATCAACGATGCTCAGTTGGCTTGCTGATCCGTCCCCAGCGTCCACAGGGATGCCATGGGGAGTGCCCGGAGCCTTTTGCCGAAAGCCAGGGGCTGTTCACCGGTGTAGAGGACGAACCCGGCGCGGAATCGTGTGCCCAGCCGGTCGGCCAGGTGGCGCAGGCCGCGAAAATCGTCGCTTCGTACGGTTTCTGCGGCCTTTATCTTGATCCCGATCACTTCACCGGACGCGTGCTCCAAGACGATGTCGACCTCGACCTTGTCGCGGTCTCGGTAGTGGAACAGTTGGACGGGCTCGTTGGCCCAGGTGAGTTGACGTGCTATCTCGCCGGTCGCGAAGTTTTCGAGCAGGGGTCCGATGGGGGCCGTGACATCCCTGGCACGTTGGGATGACATGCCGATCAGGCGGCCGCCCAGCCCGCTGTCCGTGACGATCAGTTTGGGGGTGGAGATGGCGCGGTGGGTGAGACTCGAGGACCAGGCCGGTATCCGCTTGATGACGAAGACCAGCTCCAGAAGGTCCAGGTAGCGGGCGAGTGTCATCCGGGGGAGGCCCACGTCGCCGGCGATTGACTGGACCACGGCCAATCCGCCCATGCGGGCGGCGATGACGCGCAGAAGCCTGCGCATCTCAGCCGGGCGTTCGATGTCGGAGATCTGGCGCACGTCCCGTGTTATCAGGTCGGTGATGTACGAGTCGAAGAACCTGTCCCGCCTGCGTCCCGGGTCCCGTCGAGCCGCCTCCGGATAGCCGCCGCGCAATGCTCTGTCGACGTAGTCATGCTTGCGGAGGGGACTGGATGGCATGGTGGCGTCGAGATCCCGCGTGAAGACGTGATCCACGAATCCGTCGGGAGTGCCGTCGATCTCCCCCTGGGAAAGCGGCCACAGCTCGATGGTCTCCGTTCGGCCCGGCAGGGCGTCTGGAAGATCGCGTAGCCCCAGCAGGCGGGCGGAACCGGTGAGGAGGTATCGACCCGCACGCGGATCCCTGTCGACCTCGTGCTTGATCGGCAGGAGTAGCTGAGGGGCACGCTGTATCTCATCGATCAGTAGAAGTCCGTCATGCCGAACGAAGGCGACAGGATCCTCCCCGGCCGCGGACAAGATCGCCGGATCGTCCAGGTAGAGCTGACGAGCGTTGTCCGTCTGGTCGGCGATCAAGCCCGCCAGAGTGCTCTTGCCGACTTGCCGGGCACCGTTCACGACGACTACGCGGGTGTCCGCCAGTGCTTCGAGCGTCATGGTCTGGGTGCGGCGCGGGTAGAGAGGAGTCGGCGTCACGATTGCATAGGTTATCGCAGTTCAAGTCGCCTAGGTGGGCGTTCTGCCGGAGGTTATATGGGCGTTCTGCCGCAGTGTTGGTGGGCATTCTGCCGAAGATCGGTGGGCGTCCTGCCGGGTAACGGTTTCCGTGGGCAAGCCTCCGGTGCCCACCTGTGGCACGGGCTTCGTGGTGATATTTCCTGACTTGGCGGATAGTCGGGTGTGGCGCGGCACGTGATCGCTACTAACTGTCAGGCGTACGGTGCGGGTCTCGTCGTCGCTCATGAGCGGGAAGCGTGAACGCCGCCACCGGCAAGATCGCTTGAAGGACCTCCTACCCGGTGATCGCTGCGGGTTCAGCGCCCGGTTCCCGGCCCTTTACCCGTTGTTGTCCGGATCGCACCAGGCTCAGCGCATGACTGCGCTCAACCGCCGTACGCTGCTCCGGGGCACGACCGCCATCGGAGTCGGGCTCGCTCTCGCCCCCGCGCTCGGTTCTCCTGCTCTCGCCCGCTCGGCCCGCCGTGGCCCCGGGCACGTCGTCTCCGACCGGCCCGTCCTCACCCACGGCATCCAGGCCGGTGACGCCGTCGACGGGTCCGTCTCCCTGTGGACCCGCGTCAACCGGCCGGCCCGGCTGCGGGTGGAGATCGCGACGGACCCCTCCTTCGGCCGGATCCTGCGCAGCGTCGCCGGCCCGACCGTCACCCCCGCCTCGGACCTGACCGGCCAGATCAACGTACGCGGACTGCCGACGGCCACCGACCTCTACTACCGGGTCACCGCGGTCGACCAGCACGACCACCACCGCAGCAGCGAGCCGCTCGTCGGCCGCTTCCGCGCGGGCCTGGGCCGGCACGACGGCCGCCGCCCGATCCGCTTCATCTGGTCCGGCGACATCTCCGGCCAGGGCTGGGGCGTCAACCCCGACCTGGGCGGGTTCAGGATCGCCGACGCGATGCGCGCGGCGGACGCCGACTTCTTCCTCTCCTCCGGCGACAACGTGTACGCCGACGGCCCGATCACCGAGACCGTGACCCTGCCCGACGGCCGGATCTGGCGCAACCTGGTGATCGAGGAGAAGACCGCGGTCGCGCAGACGCTCGACCAGTACCGCGGCCAGTACAAGTACAACCTGCTCGCCGACAACTGGCGCGCCTTCCTCGCCGAGACCGCGATCGTCGCCCAGTGGGACGACCACGAGGTCATCAACAACTGGTACCCCGGTCAGGTCCTGGCCGGCCGTCCCGGGTTCCCCGACGGCACGCGCGTGGACGACCTGGCGGTTCGCGCCCGCCAGGCGTTCCACGAGTACATCCCGGTCTCGCCGGTCTCGCCGGACAGGGGCGGCCGCGTCTACCGCAAGCTGTCGTACGGGCCGCTGATGGATCTGTTCATCCTCGACATGCGTACCTACAAGGACGCGAACACCACCGGCCTGGAGAACGTCGCCGACGGCGGCCTGCTCGGCAAGGAGCAGACCGCGTGGCTGCTGCGCGAGCTCAAGGCGTCGAAGGCGACCTGGAAGGTGATCGCCAACGACCTGCCGATCGGCCTCGTCGTGCCCGACGGCACCAACCAGGAGTCGTCGTCCAACGGTGACCCGGGTGCGCCGCTGGGGCGCGAGCTCGACATCGCCCACCTGCTGACGCAGATCAAGCGCCTCGGCATCCGCAACCACGTCTGGCTCACCGCCGACGTGCACTACACCGCCGCGCACCACTACCACCCCGACCGGGCGGCGTACCAGGACTTCGACCCGTTCTGGGAGTTCGTCTCCGGTCCGCTCAACGCCGGCGCCTTCGGCCCCAACGCGCTCGACGCGACCTTCGGCCCGGAGGCCGTCTTCCAGGCCGTGCCGTCGCGGGCCTCCGCCTCGCCGCTGGAGGGTTACCAGTTCTTCGGCCAGGTCGACATCGACCCGCGGACGAAGCGGCTGACCGTCACCCTCAAGGACGTCGAGGGCAAGGCGCTCTTCACCCAGACGCTCGACCCGGAGCGCCGCTGACGACGAGCCGCTGAGATCCTGCCGGATCCGGGTGCCGGGCCGCCTGCCTGGAAGGCGGGTGACCCGGGCACCGAGCCCGGCGGGGCTGATGATCTGGGCTGGGCGCCTCCGTCACCGCCTGGCCGGTGCGGCGCTGGTCGTGCTCGTGTCGCCGGTGCGGCACAGGGCTCCTGTTCAGGGCGGCCCGAGCGAGCCGGCACACCCGGTAGGCCGTTACTTGCTGTGCCGGGGACGGGTTTCCTCGGCCATGGCCTGGGCGAGCTGCTCGGTCAGCGTCCGGATGCCGGCGGCGTCGAGCGAGGACAGCCGGCGGGCGTTCAGCTCCATCTCGGTCGCGGATCGCGTCGCCCTGACCTTGATGCGCAGGTCGCTGGTCCTGTAACGCAACCAGGTCACCACGGCTCCCGCCACGACCGCCACCGGCGCGCCCAGCAGGACCTGGACCGAGTCGACGACCCCGCCGAGCGCGCCGGGCGGTGGATCGGCGTCCACCAGGCTGACCCGGCCGCGCAGCTCGGGCTCGCTGCTCAGCCAGGTGTAGAGGTCACGTAGCTGGTCGGGAGTCTCGGCGCGCAGGATCGCGATCGCGTCGTCCATGGGGCTCCTCGCTCATCGGCAGGGTGGGTCGTAGGGGAGGTCCGGGATGTGCTGCCGCCATTCCTTCTCACTCATGAGCGCGCCGCCGACGCCACAGATGTAGCGGACGGCTCGGTTCACGTCGGTGTTCCAGCTCTGCACCTGGCCGCCGCCCACGCCCTCGAGCAGCATCCCGTCCCGGGTGAAGACGAGAGCGGTCGGCGTGTCCTGCCCGCGTTTGGCCACTATGGTCGCCCGGGGGCGTGCGGGATCGGAGATGTCCCAGAATCGCAGGGTGTTGTCCAGCCCCGCGGTGGCCGCCGTCCGGCCGTCGTCCGACACGGCCAGGCCGATGACGGGCGCCGTGTGCCCGGACATCACGGCGAGCGGCCGCGGACGCGCGGGGGTGGACACGTCCCAGAGGCGGGCGGTCGTGTCCCCGGCCGTGACCACCGTGCGACCGTCCGGGGTGAACCTCACCCGGTTGACGGCGCTCGTGTGGCCGGCGAGGGTTCCCACGCGCACCGGCCGCCGGACGTCGTGGACGTCGTAGAGGTAGGTTTGGTTGTCCGTGGTCGCCATGGCCAGCACGGTGCCGTCCGGGCTCAGCGCCATGTCCATCACCTTCTCCGGCAGCTCCGTCACAGCGGCGACCCGCTTGGGCCGCTTGGGATCCTCGATGTTCCAGAAGACGACGGTGGGATCCTGCACACCCGTGACCAGGTGCCGGCCGTCCTTGGTGAACAGGACGGAGAAGGCGTTCTGCGTCCCGGGGCTGAGCGTGGCGAGCGCCGCGGGGCGGAGGGGGTCGGCCACATCCCACAGCCTGACGGTCGTGTCCCAGGAGGCCGTGGCCGCGAGCCTGCCGCCGGGGTGGAAGGCGGCCTTGACGATCCAGTTCTGGTGGCCGGTCAGCGTTCCCAGGGGCCGGGGGTGCCAGGGGTCGCTCACGTTCCAGAGCCGGGCCGTGCCGTCGTCCGACGCGTCCAGCATCGTACGCCCGTCGGGGCTGAGGGTGAGGTCCTCGATCACGGCCCGGTGGGACAGCAGCCGCGGCAGCCGGGGCGTGTCGCCTGCGGTGCCCGGCCGCCACAGCCGTACCGTCATGTCGCCCGACGCGGTCGCCACGAGCCCGTCCTTCCGCGTGGCCACGGCCATGACGGAGCTCGTGTGCCCGGACAGGCCCGCGTCGAGCACCGGGGTCCCGCTGTCGTCGATCCGCCAGACCCAGGTGGTGGAGTCGTACGACGAGCCGTACATGGTGCGGCCGCCGTCGCCGAAGGCGAGGTCGAAGATGGTGCCGCCCGCGTCGGCGAGCGTGACCGTCTTGCGTGGGCGCGTGCCGTCGCGGACGTCCCACATCACCACCTGCCCGTCATCGGCGCCGGTGGCGAGCGTGCGGCCGTCCGGGGCGAAGACCACGGCCTCCAGGGGCTTGACGTGGCCGTTGAAGCGCGACAGCGCACGCGCGTCGGCGGGATCGGAGACGTCCCACAGGCGGGCGGTGATGTCGAAGGAGACGGAGGCCAGCGTGCGGCCGTCGGGGCTGAAGGCCACGTCGCTCACCTGGTCGGTGTGGCCACGCAGCACCGAGACCTGACGTGGCCGCGCCGGGTCGGCGACGTCCCACAGACGCACCTGGTGATCCTGCGAAGCCAGCGCCAGCAGGCGTCCCCGGGGATCGAAGGCCACCGCCTTGATCCCCTTGTCACCCGCGCGGAACGCCGCCGTACGCCGCGGCTCGGCGTCCGGGCCGATCGTCCACAGCACCACGGACCCGCCCGCGTCGGCGGAGGCCAGCAGGCCGCCGTCCGGCCGGAACGTCAGCGCGCGAACCGCCTGGTCGTGGCCGTTCCCGACCCGCGCGCGCCGGGCGCGGGCCGGATCCCGCACGTCCCACAGGCCGATCGTGCGGTCGTCGGAGGCGCTGGCCAGCCACCGGCCGTCTGGCGTGAAGGCGACGTCGTTGACGAAGCCGGAGTGGCCTGGCAGCCGCGCGCCGGTCTGCCAGGTGCGTGAGGCGAGGAGCGCCCCGCGGGTCTCCGGGAGGTCCGCGAGCCGATGGCTGGTCAGGGCCAGGTATCCGCCCAGCGTGCGGTCCTCGGTCGAGATGACCGTGTCGACGAGCTGGCGGGCCAGCGCCCGGTCGCGCTGCATGACGGCCTCCTCGCCCTGGACGCGGGCGTACAGGGCGGCGGACGTGGCCACGAGCAGCAGCGCGCTCAGCGTGGACACCGCGGCCACCGTCAGCCGGCGGCGCCGCCGTACCCGGCGACGTGATGCGTCGAGAAAGGCGAGTTCGGCGGAGGTGAGGTCGGTGGACAGGCTCGTCGCCGCCCGTGCGGCCTCCAGGCGGCTGTCCGCGTAGAGGTAGGCGGAATCTCGTCCGTGGTGTTGCCAGTCGTTCGCGTCCTCGGACAGGCGCTGCCTGACCAGCAGGTCGGCCCTGTCGGTCTCGATCCACGTCCTGAGCCGCGGCCACGCGCGGATGAGCGCCTCGTGGGTGAGCTCCGCGCTGTCCTCGTCCACGGTGATGAGGCGGGCTCGTACGAACCGTCCGAGCACGTCACCCGCGCCACCACTCGCGGTGAGCAGCTCGGCGAGCGGGACCCGCCGCCTGGTGTCGCTGGCCCGCTGGTCCAGGTGCACCAGCCGCAGCAGCAGCCGCCGTACGTCGGGCTCGGCCTCGGCGCCGAGATCGAGCAGCGTCTCCTCGGCGCTCTGCGTCAGCGATCGTGCGACACCGCCGGAAGCGCGGTAGCCGGCCAGCGTGAGCACCTTGCCGCTCCTGCGCTGCCAGGTCGCCAGCAGGGAGTACGACAGCAGCGGGAGCACGCTGCCGACCTGCCCCGCCGCCTCATGGGCGCCCAGGTCCTCCAATAGCAGGTCGGTCAGCCCGCGCTCCACGACCAGCCCGGCTCGCGCGGCGGGCTTCTCGATGACCGCGCGTAGCTGCGACGCCGTCATGGGTCCGACGACCTCCGGACGCCGCAGCGCCGTCAGCAGGGGTGCGTAGGCGGAGCAGTGCCCGAAGAAGTCCGCGCGCACGGCGAGCGTCACCGCGGCGGCCGGCGGTTCACCCGGCCGATGCCGGCAGATCTCCGTGAGGACGCCGATGAAGCGGCGTCGCTCGGCCGGGTCCTGACAAGCGGTGAACACCTCCTCGAACTGGTCGATCACGAGGTGCCAGCGTCCCTGCAGCGCGGACAACGCCCGGCGCGGATCCTCCGTGAGGTGCCGCCGCAACTCCTCCGGATCCCGGCCGCCGATCCGGCGGGCCAGCTCGCCCAGCGGATCCGCCCCCGGAGACAGGACGATCGACCGGATCTCCTCGACGTCGCCGCGGCGGAGCAGCGGAATCACGCCTGCCCGCAGGATCGAGGACTTCCCCGACCCCGAAGGACCGGTGACCACGAGCGGGCCGCCCGCCGTGAACTGCTCCCGCACCCGCCGCGCGATCGACGCGATCGCCTCGTCGCGGCCGAAGAACACGTCCGCGTCCGCGGGCCCGAACGCCGTCAGCCCCCGATACGGGCTCTCCTCGTCGGAGTCCTGCTCCGGAGAGGGGACGGGCGGCGCCTCCGGGGGCACATAGGCGCGGTTGAGCGCGAACGCCCGCCGGTCGCCGAGGTCGGTCGCCTGCCGCCGCGGACGGGGCAGCCCCTGCTCGGGCAGGGTCCTGATCAGGTGACCGTAGATGGTGTCGAGGGTGAAGAACGGCGGCCCCGCCGGGTCACCGGTCGCGAGCAGCTTGATGAGCCGGCCGGAGAAGGCCGTGTCCCGCTCGCCCGGCAGCACCCATGACGCCTCGTCGGGGCTGGAGGAGGTGAGCACGTACGCGCCCGCCCCCGTGCTGTCGAAGACGTGGTCGACGGCGTGGGCCACCCCGCCCTGGGCCCTGCCGGAGAAACAGCAGTCGAGGACGACGATCACCAGCTCGGCCCGCGACTGGCCGATCACCTGCCGCAGGGAGGAGTACGGCAGGGCCTGGTATTCGGGTGCGCCGCGGCTGAGGTCCACGGTGGCGTGGGTGGCCAGGTGCAGCTCGTTCCCCGCGCTGATCAGCCCGTGGCCGACGAAGTAGAACAGGAGTGTGGAGGTGGCCTCCCTCGACACCCTGGCGAAGGTGTCGCTCAGTTCGGCGGGCGTGGCCGGATCGGGCATGACCCTCAGCGCCTCGGGAGCCAGCCCGGCCGACCCGAGCAGGCACGCGCGCAGATCGTCCAACGTCGTGGACACGGCCGGGATCGCGGGTAATCGCGACCCGGGCGCGTGCCGGGCGGTGCCGGCCAGGAGAGCCCTGGAGCCCGGCGCGGCCAGCAGCAGATTTGGAGCGTTCCACACCAGATGGCGACGGTGGCCGGGGAGCCGGCGTTCGGCGGTCGCGAACTCGTCGTCACCCATACGAACCTGCCATGCCCAATCAGTAGCACGACGGGCCCCGTGGAAGGCGCGATGCACCCGAATGCACCCGCGAAATCCGTGGGTGCGAAGGACCGAAATTCATCGGCGGTCGCCTCACGGTCCTCTCCCAGTGACGAGTCGCGTCCACGTGGACGCGACTCGTCAGCGCGACAATGATCGGACCGGACGGGTGGTGGTCAGGGCAGGATCAGCGGTTCGCCGTTGGCCAGGACGTTCTTGAGCAACCATGCCCGGGGCCCTCCTCGTAGTAGAAGTTGATGTCGATGACCGGCCCGCCGACCTGGCCGATCTCGATGTCCCTGGCGTAGACGCCCTCGATGAACCCGCCGCGCACCGAGTTCGTCTTGAACCGCAGCGCGATGTCGAGGTTGGGGCTGGACATCGTGCAGTCGCGGACGAAGACCTCACGCACGCCGCCGGACATCTCGCTGCCGATCGTCACGCCGCCGTGCCCGTCGCGGAAGGTGCAGTTCTCGATGAGGATGGACTCGCTGGGCACGTTCACCCGGCGGCCGTCGGCGTTGCGCCCCGACTTGATGGCGATGCAGTCGTCCCCGGTGTCGAACGTGCAGCCGCGGATCACCACCATCTGGCTGGACTCCGGGTTGCAGCCGTCGTTGTTGGGGCCGTGCGACTCGACGGTGACGTTCCGCACGAGCACGTTCCGCGACAGCGTCGGGTGGATCTCCCACATCGGCGAGTTGACGATGGTGACGCCCTCGGATCGCCGCCCTTCGGGGGGCCGGGCACGGCGTGTGCGGCTCCCGCGTGGACAACCGGGACGGCGGAGGCGGACATCGTCATGGCGCGCATGGCGTCGCGGCGGCTTAACATGGGCGGCTCCCTACAGCTCGGGAGTTTGGATCATATGCCAACCAGTTGCAGTGATCTAGGTGAGAAAGCCATGTCAGGGCTGGAAACAGGCTGCAAGCGGTTGCAGGATCACGGGATCGCGCGGGGCCGGCGGCGGGACGGGCGGGCGGGCGGCGCCGGTCGCCCGTTTCCGGGCAGGGCAAACGGGGGATCGGCGCCGCCGCCGGCCTGCTACCAGCGGTGGTGGATCTGCGGGCGGATCAGCTCGTCATAGACGGCCGCCACCTTCTCGGCGACATCACCGGCCAGTGGGGGCAGGGCGGCCGCGGCCGCGTTCGAGGTGGCCTGGGACGGGTTGCGCGCGCCGGGGATGGCGACCGAGACGCCCTCCTGGTCCAGGATCCAGCGCAGGGCGAACTGGGGCATGGTCATCCCCTCCGGCACCAGGGGAGCCAGCCGGCGGACCGCCTCCAGGCCGGTGGCGTAGTCGACGCCCGAGAAGGTCTCGCCGACGTCGAACGCCTCCCCCTTCCGGTTGAAGGAGCGGTGGTCGTCGTCGGCGAACGTCGTGTGCTCGTCGTACCGGCCGGAGAGCAGGCCGCTGGCCAGGGGGACGCGGGCGATGATGCCCACACCGGCCGCGCGGGCCGCCGGGAGGACCCGATCCAGGGGCTTGAGCCGGAACGCGTTGAGGATGATCTGCACGCTCGCCACCCCCGGGCGGGCGATGGCGGTCAGGGCCTCCTCGCACGTCTCCACGCTGACCCCGTACGCGGCGATCTTCTGCTCGGCCACGAGCGTGTCGAGGGCGTCGAAGACGGCGTCCGTCGAGAAGACCGGCGTCGGCGGGCAGTGGAGCTGGACCAGGTCGATGGTGTCCACGCCGAGGTTCTGGCGGGAGCGCTCGTTCCAGGCGCGGAAGTTGGACATCACGTAGTTCGACGGGACCTGCGCCACCCGGCGGCCCATCTTCGTGGCCACGGTGAGGCCGGAGCGGCCCTTGGCGAAGCGGCCGACGATCTGCTCGCTGCGCCCGTCACCGTAGACGTCGGCCGTGTCGATGAAGGTGACGCCCGCGTCCACGGCCGCCTGGAGGGTGGCGGCGGCCTCGTCCTCGCTCACCTGGCCCCAGTCGGCGCCGAGTTGCCAGGCGCCCAGGCCGACCACGCCGACCTGGCGTCCGGTACGTCCCAACACGCGGTGTTCCATGGGGGAGTCAACCTTCCTGTTCGCGAAAGAGATACCCGCACAGTGTCGCGGACGGAAGCGGGTGGTCGTGCACGCGGGTCCCGCCCAGGTCAGGCGGACCGTGCATGGACAGGTTTCCTCGTCGTCGGTGCCTGCGGCCCGCTCACCTGAGGTGTGACTCATTGGGCGGGGTTCAGATTGCGGTGAAACAGCATCGCTACGCTGTTGGCCATGATTCGTCCCGCCACACCCGACGACGTGCCCGCGATCCTCGACATGATCCGCGAGCTCGCCACGTACGAGAAGGCAGCGCACGAGGTGCGCGCGACCGAGGAGCACCTGCGCGCGGCGCTCTTCGGCGAGCACCCCGCCGCCTTCGCCCACCTCGCGGAGCAGGACGGCGAGGTGGTCGGGTTCACGCTGTGGTTCCTGACCTTCTCCACCTGGCGGGGCGTGCACGGCATCTACCTGGAGGACCTGTACGTCCGCCCGCGGCACCGCGGCGGCGGCCACGGCCTGGCCCTCATGAGGGAGCTGGCCGCGATCTGCGACCGGCGCGGATACCAGCGCCTGGAATGGGCGGTGCTCGACTGGAACGAGCCCAGCATCGGCTTCTACGAGAAGCTCGGCGCGGTGCGCCAGGACGAGTGGCTGAAATACCGGCTGACCGACGAGCCGCTCCAGCGCCTGGCGGGCCGCGAGGACTGAGCGGGCAGGGCCCGCGGGGGCTGGGCGGGGCACGCGGGTCACGCGGCGTGGCGTGACCCGCGCGACGGGCGCGTCAGGCGGGTCAGGCGCCCGCGCGTGCTCCGGCCCGCTGCCGCTCGGCCTTGTCGTACATGTTCATCCCGGGCTCTTCGAGGTCGGGATGGGTCTCCTCGATGCGCAGGGCCACTCCCAGCGCGACGAAGGTGGGTGCCCACTCGCCGATGAAGATCCCCCATCGGTCGGCCCGGTCGATGCCTTTCGCCTCAAGGCTGTTCGACATCAGCCAGGCCGCGACGGCCAGGCCGACCGACACCGCCCCCGCGGTGTACATGTGATCCGACCGGATGCCCATCTTGTGCAGCTTCTTGATCATGTTTCCCCCCCCTTGCTCTGGATGCAGTTACCCGGGAGGGTGCCCGATAAGCGATCATTTCCGGCATGTTTCCGGCGTGATACATGTGCGTGGCATGTTACCGCCGTGAATGACCCGTAACGAACGCACGGCCACGGACGGTCATTGTGCGTAACGCGCCCTTCCTACGTTGGTGCTTCCGGACGCCGAGCGTAGGAGAGGTCGATGGCGCGCTGGATCACCGAGTGGCACCCCGATGACCCCGCTTTCTGGGAGAGCTCCGGCAGGCGCGTGGCGCGCCGCAACCTGGTCTTCTCGATCGCGGCCGAGCACCTGGGCTTCACCGTGTGGACCTTGTGGAGCATCGTGGCGACCCGGATGGGGGCCTACGAGTTCACCACCGACCAGCTCTTCTGGCTGGTCGCGCTGCCGAACCTGATCGGGTCGGTGCTCCGGGTGCCCTACACGTTCGGCCCGGCCAGGTTCGGCGGGCGCAACTTCACCGTGGTCAGCGCGCTGCTGCTGCTCGTCCCCGCCGTGCTGCTGGGCGTGGCGGTGCGCGATCCCGGCACGCCGTACTGGCTGTTCCTGGTGATCGCGGCGCTGGCCGGGGTCGGCGGCGGGAACTTCGCCTCCAGCATGGCCAACATCACCTACTTCTACCCCCGCGCCAAGCAGGGGATCGCGCTGGGGCTGAACGCCGCGGGCGGCAACGTCGGCGTCTCCTCCGTCCAGCTCGTCATGCCGCTGGTGATCGGCTCGCTCGGGCTGGCGGCGGCCGGATGGTTCTGGATCCCGTTCATCGTCGTGGCCGCCGCCTGCGCCTGGTTCTTCATGGACAACCTGACCAGCGCCAGGGCCGACCCGCGCGAGCAACTCGCCGTGGCGGGGCGGGCGCAGACCTGGATCATGTCGTTTCTCTACATCGGCACGTTCGGCTCGTTCATCGGCTACTCGACGGCCTTCCCGCTGCTGAGCCACAGCCTGTTCCCCGGCTCGCCGTACGCGGCGGTGGCCTTCGCCGGGCCGCTGCTCGGGTCGCTGATCAGGCCGGTGGGCGGGTGGCTGGCCGACCGGCTCGGCGGCGCGCCGGTCACGCTGTGGACCTTCGCCGCGATGGGCGGCGGCGTGCTGCTGGTGTGGGCGGCGGCCGGCTCGGGCCGGTTCTGGCTGTTCTTCCTGGCCTTCCAGTTGCTGTTCCTGACCTCCGGCATCGGTAACGGCTCCACCTACCGCATGATCCCGGCCATCTTCCAGGCCAAGGCCGTGGCCGAGCGCGGCGCGGGCGAACAGGCCCTGCTGCACGGCAAGCGGCAGGCGGCGGCCGCCATCGGGATCATCTCGGCGGTCGGGGCGCTCGGCGGGTTCCTCATCAACCGGGCGTTCGGCATGGCGTTCGCCGCCGCCGGCACCCCGGCCCCCGCCTTCCTCGCCTTCGCCCTGTTCTACCTGGCCTGTTTCCTGCTGACCTGGTGGTGCTACACCCGCCGGGTCGGCGTGTCCGTCGTAGCGAGCCTCGCCCATGCCCGGGTCTGACGTGACGGCGACCCACTGCCCGTACTGCGCGCTGCAGTGCGGCATGGAGCTCGGTCCCGGGCCGGCCGTCAGCCCGCGGACCGACATCCCCGCCAACGCCCTGCGGCCGGCTGGGGGAGCGCTGTGCCAGAAGGGCTGGACGGCGGGCGAGCTGCTGGTCAACGGCGCGCGGCTGACCAGCCCGCTGCTCCACGGCGAGCCCGTGACGTGGGAGGTCGCGCTCGACCACGTGGCCGCCCGGCTGGCCGCCCTGCGCGCCGAGTACGGCCCGGACGCCGTCGCGGTGTTCGGCGGGGGCGGGCTGACCAACGAGAAGGCCTACCAGCTCGGCAAGTTCGCCAGGGTCGCGCTCGGCACCAGCCAGATCGACTACAACGGCCGCTTCTGCATGTCGTCGGCCGCCGCCGCGTCGATCCGGGCGTTCGGTCTGGACCGCGGGATGCCGTTCCCGATCACCGACCTCGACGCCGCCGACGTGGTGCTGCTGGCCGGTGCGAACGTGGCCGAGACGATGCCGCCGTTCGTGCGGCACCTGGACGGGCCGCGGCTGATCGTGATCGACCCGCGGCGCACCCAGACGGCCCGGCTGGCCTGGCTGCACCTGCAGCCGACGCCCGGCACGGACCTGGCGCTGGCGCTCGGGCTGCTGCACGTGGCCGTCGCGGACGAGCTGGTGGACGAGGTGTACGTGGCCGCCCGCACCACCGGGTTCGAGGACGTACGCACCTCGCTGGCCTCCTGGTGGCCCGAGCGGGTCGAGCGGATCACCGGGGTGCCCGTGCACCAGATGCGGCAGGCGGTCCGGGCGCTGGCCGCGGCCCGCAACGCGTACGTGCTGACCGGGCGCGGCGCCGAGCAGCACGCCAAGGGCACCGACACCGTCACCGCGTTCATCAACCTGGCGCTCGCGCTGGGCCTGCCCGGCCGGGCCGGCTCCGGATACGGGTGCCTGACCGGGCAGGGCAACGGCCAGGGCGGCAGGGAG
Source organism: Nonomuraea sp. B12E4 (assembly GCF_039871825.1). Lineage (NCBI taxonomy): Bacteria > Bacillati > Actinomycetota > Actinomycetes > Streptosporangiales > Streptosporangiaceae > Nonomuraea > Nonomuraea sp. B12E4. The sequence continues at coordinate 22,210 of NZ_JBDPME010000003.1, forward strand.
CACGGGCAGAAGGCCGACCAGCTCCCGGGATACCGCAAGATCGACGACCCGGCGGCGCGGGAGCACGTCGCGGGTGTGTGGGGGATCCCGGCCGCCGACATCCCCGGGCCCGGGCGGTCGGCGTACGAGCTGCTGGACGCCCTCGGCACCCCGGACGGGCCCAGGGCGCTGCTGCTCTTCGGCTCCAACCCGGTCGTCTCCGCCCCCGGCTCCGAGCACGTCGCCGCCCGCCTCGGCGCCCTCGACCTGCTCGTGACCTGCGACTTCGTCATGTCCGAGACGGCCGCGCTGGCCGACGTGGTGTTCCCGGTGACGCAGTGGGCCGAGGAGACCGGCACCCTGACGAACCTGGAGGGCCGGGTGCTGCTCCGCCGCCGTGCCCTGGAGCCGCCCGCGGGCGTCAGGAGCGACCTGGAGGTCATCGCGGCCCTGGCCGGGCGGCTCGGGCACCGCTTCACCACGATGTTCGCCACCGAGCCCGCCGAGGTGTTCGACGAGCTGCGCCGGGCCAGCGCGGGCGGCCCCGCCGACTACTCCGGCATCACCTACGAGCGCATCGTGGCCGAGACCGGCGTGTTCTGGCCCTGCCCCGGGCCCGGGCACCCCGGCACGCCGCGCCCGTTCCTGGACTCCTTCGCCACTCCGGACGGCCGGGCCAGGTTCGTGCCCGTCCAGCACCGGCCCCCGGCCGAGGAGACCGACGCCGACTACCCCGTCCACCTGAGCACCGGACGGGTGCTGGCGCACTACCAGAGCGGCGCCCAGACCCGCAGGATCGCCCCGCTGGTCCGGGCCGCCCCGGAACCGTACGTGGAGCTGCACCCGGACCTCGCCGAGCAGCTCGGCATCGCCGCCGGCGACATGGTGCGGGTCAGCAGCAGGCGGGGCCAGAGCAAGGCCGTGGCCAGGATCAGCGACGCGATCAGGCGGGACACGGTGTTCATGCCCTTCCACTGGGAGGGCGCCAACCGGCTCACCAACCCGGCGCTCGACCCGGTGTCGAGGATGCCGGAGTTCAAGGTCTGCGCCGTCAGGGTGGAGAGGGACTCATGAGGCTTGTCGTCGTGGGGAACGGGATGGCCGGGTCGCGGCTGGTCACCGAGGTACGCGCGCGGGACCCGCACCTGCGGATCACCGTGTTCGGCGCGGAGACCGGCCAGCCGTACAACCGGGTGCTGCTGTCCAACGTGCTGGCCGGCAGCTCCCGGCCGGAGCAACTACGGCTGCTGGACGCCTCCTGGTACGCCGCGCACAACGTGGAGGCCGTCCTCGGCAGCGCCGTAGCCTGGATCGACCGGGACGCCAGGACCGTGGTGACCGAGGACGGGCGGCGCGAGCCGTACGACCTGCTGGTGCTGGCCACCGGCAGCGACGCGATCGTGCCGCCGATCCCCGGCGTGGAGCGGGCCGTCCCGTTCCGCACGCTCGGCGACTGCGAGCGCATCATCCGGGCGGCCGGGCGGGCGCGCCGGGCCGTGGTGGTCGGCGGCGGGCTGCTCGGTGTCGAGGCCGCCCGCGGCCTGGCCGGGCGCGGCCTGCCGGTCACCCTGCTGCACCTGGCCGGGCACCTGATGGAGCGCCAGCTCGACGTCGAGGCGGGCGAGGTGCTGGGCGAGACGCTGGCCGGGCTCGGCGTCGAGATCCGCACCGGCGTCAGCGCCGCCGGGGTGGAGGCGGACGGCGTCCGGCTGGCGGACGGTGAGCTGGTCGCGGCCGACCTGGTCGTGCTGGCCTGCGGCGTGCGCCCCGTCACCGGCCTGGCCGCGGCGGCCGGGCTGGAGGTGCGGCGCGGCGTGGTGGTGGACGACGAGCTGCGTACCGACGATCCCTCGATCTTCGCCATCGGCGAGTGCGCCGAGCACGACGGCACCGTGTACGGCCTGGTCGCCCCCGCCTGGGAGCAGGCCGTCGTGGCCGCGGACGTCATCACCGGCGGCAAGGCGCTCTACCGCGGCTCCCGGCTCGTCACCCGGCTCAAGGCCAGGAGCGTGGAGCTGGCCGCGATGGGCGAGACCCAGCTCACCGAGGAGCACGCCGAGGTGGTGCGGTTCAGCCACCGGGCCCGCGGCACCTACCGCAAGCTCGTCATCCGCGACGGCCGGCTGGTCGGCGCGATCCTGCTGGGCGAGAGCGACGCCGTGGGCACGCTCACCCAGCTCTTCGACCGCGGCGCGCCGGTGCCGGGCGACCGGGCGGGGCTGCTGTTCCCCGGGCTGTCGTCGGCGCCGGTGGCCGAAAGCCCGACGCTGATGCCGGACGCGGCCACGGTCTGCCGCTGCAACAACGTGACCAAGGGCCAGATCAGGGCGTGCTGGGAGGCGGGGGCCGGGGACGTGGCCGGGGTGGCGGCCGCGACCAGGGCCACGACCGGCTGCGGCACCTGCCGCGACGCCGTGGCGGGCATCATCGGCTGGCTGTGCGAACAGGAAGGGATTCCGGCATGAGGAACCTCGTCGTCGTCGGGTACGGCCCGGCGGCTCACCGGCTCGTCGAGACCCTCGTGGACAGGGGCTTCGACGGCCGGATCACCGTGATCGGGGAGGAGCCGCGCCCGGCCTACGACCGGGTGGCGCTGACCTCCTACCTGTCGGGCACCAGCGCGGAGGACCTCACCTACGCGGTGCCCCCGGGGGTCGTCACCAGGCTCGGCAGCCGGGTCACCGCGATCGACCGGGCCGCCGGGCAGGTGGTCACCACCACCGGCCGGGAGCCCTATGACGTGCTCGTGCTGGCCACCGGGTCGGCGCCGTTCGTGCCGCCGGTGCCCGGGGCCGAGCACGCCTTCGTCTACCGGACCATCGAGGACCTGGACGCGATCAGGGTGGCCGCCAAGGACGCCGCCGAAGGAGTCGTGGTCGGCGGCGGGCTGCTCGGCCTGGAGGCCGCCGACGCGCTGCGCTCGCTCGGGCTGAGGACGCACATCGTCGAGATGAGCCCCTGGCTGATGCCGCGGCAGGTGGACGAGGGCGGCGGCGCGGTGCTGAAGTCCCACATCGAGGGGCTCGGGCTGCGCGTGCACGCGGGCGCCGGCGTGGCGGAGGTCGTGCACGCCGGCGGCCGGGTCACCGGGCTGCGCAAGCCTGACGGAACGCTGCTGGACGCGCAGGTCGTGGTGTTCTCGGCGGGCATCAGGCCGCGTGACGAGCTGGCCAGGGCGGCGGGGCTGGCGGTGGGCGAGCGCGGCGGCGTCGTGGTGGACGCAGCGATGCGCACCTCGGACCCCGCCATCTACGCCGTCGGCGAGTGCGCGCTGGTCGAGGGCATGATCTACGGGCTGGTCGGGCCGTGCAACACGATGGCCGAGGTGGCCGCCGACCGGATCACCGGGGGCTCGGCGCGGTTCACCGGCGCGGACCTGTCCACGAAGCTCAAGCTGCTGGGCGTGGAGGTGGCGCAGTTCGGGGCGATGTCCGGGGCGCTCGACGTGACCTACATGGATCCGGTGGGCGGGGTCTACAAGAAGCTGTTCATCAGCGACGACGCGCGGACGCTGCTCGGCGGGATCTGCGTGGGAGACGCGGCCCCGTACGCGGCGCTGCGGCCCTTCGTCGGCAAGGAGTTGCCCGCCGCCCCGTCCGACCTGCTGTTCAGCGGGGCCGGGGCGGCACTGGACCTGCCCGACGAGGCGCAGGTGTGCTCGTGCAACAACGTGTGCGCGGGCGAGGTCCGCGCGGCCGTCGCCGACCGGGGCGTCACCGACGTGCCCGGGGTCAAGGCGTGCACCCGCGCCGGGACCACCTGCGGCAGTTGCGTGCCGCTGCTCAAGCAGTTGCTGGAGAAGTCGGGCGTCGAGGTCAGCAAGAGCCTGTGCGAGCACTTCGCGTACTCCCGGGCCGAGCTGTTCGACATCGTCCGGGTACGCGGCATCACGACGTTCTCCGAGCTGATCTCCCAGCACGGGCAGGGCCGGGGTTGCGACATCTGCAAGCCGGCGGTGGCCTCCATCCTGGCCTCGTTGCACAACGGGCACGTGCTCGACGGCGAGCGGGCCGCGCTGCAGGACACCAACGACCACTTCCTGGCCAACCTGCAGAAGAACGGCACCTACTCCGTCGTCCCGCGCATCCCGGGCGGCGAGATCACGCCGGACAAGCTGATCGTGATCGGCGAGGTGGCCCGCGACTTCGGCCTCTACACGAAGATCACCGGCGGGCAGCGCATCGACCTGTTCGGTGCCCGGGTCGAGCAGCTTCCGGAGATCTGGCGGCGGCTGGTGGCGGCCGGGTTCGAGTCGGGGCACGCGTACGGCAAGGCGCTGCGCACGGTGAAGTCCTGCGTCGGCTCGACCTGGTGCCGCTACGGCGTGCAGGACTCGGTCGGCCTGGCCATCGCGCTGGAGCTGCGTTACCGGGGTCTGCGCTCGCCGCACAAGCTCAAGTCCGCCGTCTCCGGCTGCGCCCGCGAGTGCGCGGAGGCCCGGTCGAAGGACTTCGGCGTCATCGCCACCGAGCAGGGCTGGAACCTGTACGTCGGCGGCAACGGCGGCTTCAAGCCCCGCCACGCCGACCTGCTGGCCACCGACCTCAGCACGGACGACCTGGTCAGGACCATCGACAGGTTCCTGATGTTCTACGTACGCACGGCCGACCGGCTGCAACGCACCGCCGCCTGGCTGGAGTCGCTGGACGGCGGCCTCGACTATCTCCGTGAGGTGATCATGAACGACGCGCTCGGCATCTGCGCCGACCTGGACGCGCAGATGGAGCAGCACGTCGCCACCTACGCCGACGAGTGGCGGGCCACGCTGGACGACCCCGAGAAGCTGAGCAGGTTCGTCAGCTTCGTGAACGCGCCCGGCGTGCCCGACCCGTCGATCGTGTTCGGCAGTGAGCGTGGCCAGATCAGGCCGGTGGTGGCCCGATGAGCTGGACACAGGTCTGCGACTACACGGTGATGCTGCCGGAACGCGGCGTGTGCGCGCTGGTCGACGGGGAGCAGGTGGCGCTGTTCCGCACCCACGACGGCGAGGTGTACGCGGTGGGCAACCGGGACCCGTTCAGCGGGGCGTACGTGCTGTCCCGCGGCATCGTCGGCACCAGGAAGGACGAGCCGACGGTCGCTTCGCCGCTGCACAAGCAGGTGTTCTCGCTGGTGTCCGGGGTGTGCCTGGACGAGGAGGCGGTGTCGGTGCCCGTCCATCGGGTGCGGGTCCGCGACGGGCTGGTGGAGGTGAGCCTCTCATCCAGGCTCTAGGTGCGCGGTTACACTCCGTTGTCCTTGGGGGGATAGACGTGGGGGCTCTGGTGCGCCGCCGGCAGCACACAGCGCCTCCCGCCCTCGACGTTGGCACAGCGTTCGGCGTCCTCACGCTGAGGCAGGGGCGCGGAATCGGGGGTTCGAGGCACGTGTTGGGACGCTATCCCCGGCGCTCCGCGCGCTGGTCTCGGGGCGGCAACGATCGCGGCTCTGAACGATCTCTCCAACAACAGTGAAATGTTACCGTGAGTAATACCCAGACCCGGTAAAGGCGTCGTGTGAAGTGCCTAAACCGCGCATTCGATCAAGTCCGCGGGGGGCATCAAGCGGCCATGAGCAAGATTTTTCAGCGCAAGGCGCTCCTGCTTGCCGCGATCGTTCCCGCCATCCTCGTCGCGGGCTGCGCCACCGGTAACCAGCAGGCGATGAAGGGGTCGGCGAGCCAGGCGTCGCCCACCGGCGAGGGCACCGTCGAGCCGGGCCAGACCGACATGTCCCCGGGCATGACGGAGACCGGCACCGCGTCACCGACGGCGACCGGCGTGGAAGGCGCGCGCACGGCCGTCGAGGGCTACTTCAAGGCGCTCAAGGCCGGGAACGTGGACAAGGTCGTCGACTCCTTCAGCGACAACGCGGTGGTCGAGCTGGGTGGGGAGGCCACCGCCAAGGGCACCCAGGCGATCCGGACCCTGTACCAGGGGCAGCTCCAGGGCAACAACGAGATGAAGCAGGTCACCTACACCATCGAGGACACCCGCGCGGCCGGCACCGAGGACGCCATCGTCCGGGCGACCAGCAAGATGGGCGAGGAGAGCTACCGCGAGCTGTTCGTCCTCATGAAGGACGGCGGCCAGTGGAAGATCTCGGAGCTCATGAACAACCAGGGTTCCTGAGAGGTCTTCCGCGGGCACGCGGCGCCGTGAGGCGGCCCGGGTGCCCTGGAGGGGGCGGAGCCGAGGCGGGGGTCAAGGCCGTGGGAGCGGCCGGCGCCGTCGCCCGGCTCGTCAGCGCGCGGCGCGCCGCACCGGAGAATGCCGCATTTTCTGGAACCCATGCGGGACCCGCGGTGTATCAACACCGGAGGTGGTCCCGTGAAGAGGATCCTGGCCGTACTGGCCACCGCGTTGGCGACTGTGGCGGCGCTGGTCGCCGGGGGTGTTCCGGCTGCCGCGACGGGCAACTGGGCGGTGACCTACCTGGATCCGCCGCCGCCGGCGTTCGAGGGCGGGAAGTCGTACGCGCTGGGGTTCTGGGTGCTCCAGCACGGGTCCCACCCGTACGAGGGGGATCTCGGCCGTGTCGGCCTGCGGCTCACCCGGGAGGACGGGAAGCGCCTGATGTTCGACGGCACGGCCCTGCCGGAGGCCGGCCACTACGCCACGTCGGTGGTCGTGCCCGGCGGGGTGTGGAAGGTGGAGGGCATCCAGGGCGTCTTCATGCCGTACGAGGTGGGCACGCTCACCGTCCCCGGCGCCCTCAAGGTCAACCCGGTGCCTCCGGACATCGTCCTCGGCCTCCCGGCCGACGGGCAGGACTTCTGGGGTGCCGTGCGCCCGCCGGGGTTCCCACCGGGTAAGACGCCCGTCACCGCGGCCGGGACGACCCCGGCCGCGTCGCCGGCTCAGGTAGAGGCTCAGGGGCAGCCGGTCCAGGGCCAGGCGTCCGCGCCCCCGGCGAGGGCTGCGACCGGCGGCGCGGCGGGGGACTCCGGCGGGGTCCCGGCGTACACGCTGCTGATCGCCGTGGCCGGGGGCGCGCTGCTCGCGGCGGCGGCCCTGCGGTTGCCGCCCCTGCTGCGCAGGGGGACCGACGAGCCCGATCCGCCGGCGGACGAGTCCGTGGAAACGATCGTCATCTCGCGGTAGGCGACCTGGCTTCCCGGCTTCAGGACTCGAACTTCTGCTGGTCCAGGATGGCGACGGACACCGCGACCGCGCGGGCCGCGTCGCCGTCCTCGATCGCGCGCAGCAGGTCCTCGTGCGAGCTGTCCGGGGTCAGGGCCGCCTGCTCCTGGTCGCGTACGGCGTCGCGCAGGGCGTCGCTCATGCTGCGGTAGAGGTCGCCGAGCAGCGGATTGTGCGCCGCGTCGGCGACCAGCAGGTGGAAGTCGACGTCGGCGTCGGCGAACCCGTCGAGGTCGCCCGCCCGGCTCGCGGCGTCGCGGCGTGCCAGCGTCTCCCGTATGGCCGCCAGGTCCTCCTCGGTGCGCCGGGCCGCCGCCAGCCGGGCGGCCACCAGGTCGAGCCCGCGGCGCACGTCGACGATGTCCATGGCGGCGGCCGTGTCGAGCCTCCTGCGCAGGGCGACCCGGGACTCGTCGGTGGCGGTCACGTAGGTGCCGTCGCCCTGCCGGGTGTGCAGCAGGCCGGCGTGCGCCAGGACGCGCACCGCCTCCCGCACGGACAGCCTGCTCATGCCCAGGCTCTCGGCGAGCCGGCTCTCCGACGGGATCTTCGTGCCGACCGGCCACACCCCGTTGCTGATCTCCCGGCGGAGCTCGTCGATGGCGGAGTCAACGAGCGAGGTCCGAGCGACGTTTCGCATGCACCCTCTTCTCATCGGCTGGAGGAGATCCACCCTAGACGCTGCGGCCCCTCCGGCCGGCGGCCACGCCGGGAACGCGGCACGTAACGATGCGATCTACGCGGCCAGTTCGGCGGCCAGGCGTTCGATCGTCTCGCGGCCCTCCAGCGGCCGCAGCCAGGCGGCGGGCAGGGCGGTGGCGCCGTGCAGGGTGCCCAGGAGGTTGCCGCACACCGAGCCGGTCGAGTCGCTGTCGCCGGAATGGTTCACCGACAGCAGCAGCGCGCGCTCGACGGAGGGCTCGGCCAGGGCGCAGTAGACACCGATGGCCAGCGCCTCCTCGGCCACCCAGGCGCCGCCGAGGGACTCCACCCGCTCCGGCGTGGGCGGGCCGTCCGCCGCCAGCCGCACGGCGGCGTCCAGGGCGGTGGCGGTCTCCTCGTGCGCCGGGTAGGCGGTCAGAAGCTCCAGGGCGTGCAGGACGGCGGGTTCCAGCTCCGTGCCGGTCATCAGGCGGGCGACGACGGCTGCGAACGCCCCGGCGGCCAGGGAGCCGGTCGGGTGCCCGTGCGTGATCTGCGCGCAGGCCGCCGCCGCCTCGAACGCCGCCCGCGCGTCCGTCGTCACCAGGCCGAACGGCGCCGAGCGCATCACCGTGCCGCAGCCCTTCGAGTCCGGGTTCACCGGCCCAGGCCGGCCCAGCGGCGCCGGTCCGGGGAACGACTGGCGCAGCCCCGACAGGCACGCGTTGCCCGGCGCCCGCAGCGAGTACAACCAGCCCTCCTCGCGCAGGCGGCCCGTGCGGTGGGGGCGGTCGGCGGGTGGGGGAGTGCGGTGCTCCTGGGTGTCGAGCCAGCGCAGGTACGCCTCCCGCACCGCCGCCGTCGTCCCGCCCGCCCGCGCGGTGGTTTGGCCGGTACGCATGGTGAGCAGACCCTCCAGAGTGAACAGAGTCATCTGGGTGTCGTCAGTGACCAGGGCGCTCGTGCCCCGCCACGTCGCGGCGTATCCGGTGACGCCGTCCTCGCCGTGATCGCGGCGGATCTGCCGCAGTGACAGAAACTCGATCGGCGCGCCCAGGGCGTCGCCGATCGCGCCGCCAAGGAGGCAGCCCCGGACTCGGTCGAGAACATCCATGAGTGGGATCTTGCCAGCTCCCGGACCGTCTGAGAGATTTCGTCTAATTTAGGGATAAATCACGGAGGTCACGCGTGTCACAATTACGCCCGACCCTTATCGCCATCGCCCTCACCCTGGCGGTGGCGACCCCGGCCCAGGCGGCAGTGGCCGCCGGACCGGGCATCACCGTCGAGAACGGCCGGACGCAGCCGGTCTTCTCGTACGCGGACGCCGTCCGCGAGCACGTGTACGTCGAGTCCACCGTGGACAGCGACCTCGACGGCAAGCTCGACCGGGTACGTGTGGACATCATCAGGCCCAAGGAGTCCGGCCCGGGACTCAGGGTGCCGGTGATCATTGACGAGAGCCCGTACTACGACAACTCGGGCCGTGGCAACGAGTCGGAGCGCAAGGCTTACGATGAAGCCGGAAATGTCACGAAATTTCCGCTCTTCTATGACAACTACTTCGTCCCCCGCGGCTACGCCGTCCTCAACGTGGACATGCTGGGCACCACCAGGTCCGACGGCTGCCCGGACATGGGCGGCAAGGCCGACGTGCTGGGCGGCAAGGCCGTCATCGACTGGCTGAACGGCCGCGCCAAGGCGTACAAGTCGGACGGCACCCCGGCCGTGGCCGACTGGACCACCGGCAAGTCCGCCATGATCGGCAAGTCGTACGACGGCACCCTCGCCAACGCCGTGGCCGCCACCGGCGTGAAGGGCCTGGAGACCATCGTCCCGATCTCGGCGATCAGCTCCTGGTACAAGTACCAGCGCTCCAACGGCGTGATCTACAACTACGACTACGTCCGCTACCTGACCAACGCCGTGGACACCGACCCCGACGCCAAGTGCCAGCAGGTACGCGACGGGCTGCACGCCGAGGACGGCGACGACACCGGTGACCACAACCGGTTCTGGGCCGAGCGCGACTACATCGCCGGCCTGCTCGGCGACGTCTCCAAGGTCCGGGCCAGCGTCTTCGTCGTCCACACCGTCAACGACCTCAACGTCAAGCCGGACAACTTCTCCACCTGGTGGAAGGAGCTGGCCGACCGTCACGTGCCGCGCAAGATCTGGGTCGGCCAGACCCAGCACGTGGACCCGTTCGACTTCGAAGGCCGCCGGGACCTGTGGGTGGACACCCTGCACCGCTGGTTCGACCACTGGCTGCACGGCGTGCGCAACGGGATCACGCAAGAGCCGCGCGCCGACGTCGAGATCGGCCCCGCGCAGTGGATCACCCAGCGCGACTGGCCGGCGCCGTTCGCCCTCAAGGCGTCGCTGCGGCCCGCGTCCGACGGCTCGCTCGGCCTCAAGCCCGCGAAGAAGAACAGCACCGCCTCCTTCACCGACGTGAACATGAGCGAGAACGACATGGTGGCCGACGTCGGCACGGCCGACCCGGGCCGGGTGGCGTTCACCACGGGCGCGCTCCCGCTCGACCTGCGCCTGTCCGGCACGCCCACCGCCGACCTGCGGGTCAAGCTGGACAAACCCACCTCCAACCTGACCGCCCTGCTCGTCGACTTCGGCGAGGCCACCCGCGTCGACTGGCGGCGCGGCCAGGGCATCACCACGCTCACCGAGGAGGACTGCCACGGGGAGAGCACCGCGGCCGACGACGGCTGCTACCGCAAGGTCGTCACCAACGTGGCCACCCGCCCGCTGGAAGTCGTCGCCCGCGGCTGGATCGACGTACAGAACCGTGACTCGCTGACCCGGGCCAAGCCGCTGCCGGTGGGCACGTACGGCACGGTCAAGTGGCTGACGCTGCCGCAGGACTACACCTTCAGGAAGGGGCACCGGATCGGCCTGGTGATCGCGGGCACCGACTCCACCTACAGCGACGAGACCGGCACCGGCGCCAACGTGACCGTCGACCTGGCCAAGTCCAGCGTCACGCTCCCGTTCGTGCTCGGCACGCCGCTGGCCGACGTGCCGAAGGACACCGCCAGGTTCCACGGCCCCGACCAGGTCGAGCTGCCCGAGCCCGAGCCCGGGTTCCACTTCTTCTAAACCGTCCGACCGGCCTTGGGCCCCGCGCGGGCCCGAGGCCGCCTACCCGCACTCGCTCCGGTGCCGCGAGTCGGGCACCCGCGAGCTCCCGTCCTCGTCGAGGGGCACCGCCCAGGACACGTTCATGGTCAGGGTGCCCTCGGCGAGGGTGGTCCCGCCGGTGCGCCTGCCGTCGCCGGTGGTCCGGCCGGTCCAGCGCAGGGTGATCCGCCCGCGCTCCACGCGCGTGTCACACCCGCTCCGGGGGACGGGCGCGGTCACCCTGAAGGTCGTGCCGGACACCGCGATGCCGTTCGTGGTGGTGGCCGAGACGATCTCGCAGTGGCCCGTGCACGACAACGAGAACGACCCGGTACGCTCCGCGCCCAGCCATGCCGACGCCGGTGACAACCGCGCTACCGGCGCCGCCGGCCGCGGCAGCTCGACCTTCTTGGCCACCCGCTCGATGCCGGACCCGGCGGCGGCCGTCACCCCGGCCACCCAGCGCGACGGCTCCCGCGCCCGGTCGGCGCTCTCCACGGCGCTCTCTACGGCGGCCGCCTTGGTGATCGCGGCCGGCTGCTCGCGGGCGTTCATGATGGCCCAGATCAGGCCCGCCAGCAGCAGCCCCACGCCGACGATCAGCCCGAGCCTGGCCACGGTCCTGATCGGCGCCCCGGCCTCGGGGTCGTCCTCGTCGGGCCGGTCGCGCCAGAACTCCTGGACGCCGTCGGCGCCGTTCGCGCCGTTCGCGCCGTCCGTGCCGGACCGCCGGTCCAGGCCGGTCAGGGGGATACCGCCGTAGCGGATGATCGCCCCGGTGCTGTGCGTACCGTTGCTCTCGCCTGTGAGGGCGGCGCTGTAGACGAGCTTGTCGCCGTAGGCGCCGGGGCTCGAGGCGCGCAGGGCCCGCGTCCGGCTCGGCGGGGCGAACGGGTGCCGCCCGCGGATCGCCGGAGCCGCGAGAGGTTGCTGGTCGCCGCCGCCCGCGGGACGCTCCCGGCCGGCCGTGGGACGCTCCTGGTCCGCCGTGGCGGGAAGCTCCTGGTCGGCGGCAGCCGCGCCCGCCGCCGACCAGGGCTTTCCCGAGGTCGCCGTCGTGGGGTCGGCGACCTGGGCGGACGGCGTGACGTCGGCGACCGGCGGGACGGGAGCCGGACCCGTCTCCACCAGTGTGCGTGCCTGCACCGGGAAGCCGTCCGCCCGCCAGAGGGGTCCCTCTCCGGGCAGCGGCTGCGCCGACGTCAGCCGGTTGGGAAGCGTGCCGGGCAGCGCCGTGATCGGCAGGCGGCGCAGCAGCGTGCCCGCCGTCATCGTCCTGGGCGCCGCCCGGCAGGTCGGGCAGGAGTGGATGTGACGGCCGATCCTGGCCCTGGCGCGCCTGCCGGGGGCCCGGACCCACTCCGCCACCCGGGCCATCAGGTCGGGGCACCCGTCGCGGCCGCGCGCGGCGATGACCGCGGCGAACCACTCCTCCAGGGCGGCCGCGGCCCCGGCCACGATGGAGCGCACCTCGGCTGTGCTCAACCCGAAGATCGCGGCCAGCTCGGCGTCGGCCAGGCCGTGCCGCTGGGACAGGTCGAGCAGCTCCCGCTGCGGGCGCTCCAGCGACAGCAGCGCCTCGGGCAGCAGCTCCGACATGCGGCCGGGGCGCGACCACGAGCCGATGCTCGCGGGCTTGGCGACGACCGCCCGGTGCGCCCTGGCCACCCCGTACAGCCAGGCTCGCCGCAGGGCGGGATCCAGCATGCGTTCCGCGTACAGGTGCGCCGTGAGCATGGCGCCGGCGACCGCCTGCTCGGCGTCGCCGGCGGAGAGCTCGGTGCGGCAGTAGTCGTAGAGGCGGGCTCCGTGCTGGTCGCACAGGCCGCGTACGGCCTGGCGCGCGTCATCGGACAGGGTTCGCCACATCTCGCCTCACACCTCCTCCGGTCGGTACGCGGATCACGGTGATGACAGGTCAGGACCTTCCGACGGGATCCGGCCCGGCGGAAGGAGGGCCGCCGGAATGGGCCCCGGAATGGGCCCCGGAATGGGCCACAGTGTCCAGCAGCGACGCCTGGGCCAGGTAGGCCCGGGTCGCGTCGGGATCCCCGGCGATGGCCCGCAGCCCCGCCATGGCCGCGGCCAGCCGGGCGCTGTCGCGCTCGCGCACGCCGGCGAGCCGCGTCTCACCGCGCGGTACCACCCGTTGCAGCAGCACCGAGCGCCGCCGCCAGGCCCACGCCTCCAGCGCGGCGGGCGGGGCGTAGCCCCCGATCACGGCCGCGATCACCTGGCCGACCTCGACGGCGTCGTGGATGCCCGCGTTCATGTTGAGCCCGCCGACCGTGGAGGTCAGGTGGGCGGCGTCGCCCACGAACAGCACCCGCCCGCACCGGTACGACGTCAGCACCCCCCGCGACAGCCCGAACCGGTCGGCGCCCGTCACGTGGATGGGCTCGCTGGCCCCCGGCAGGGTCCGGCGGACCAGCAGGGACAGGTTCGAGGGCGACAGCGGCTCGTGCGTGTCACACGGGATCTTGAAGATGATCCGCCAGTGGTCCGGCAGCGCGAGCAGGGTGCACGACTGCTGCACGTCCCGTACGTACGTCAGCGGCGCCATGCTCGGCAGCAGCCGGTCGAGCGGCGAGTCGGTGAACACCCGCAGCGCCTGCGTCGGATACGTGGACCGGGGGAACGGCAGCCCCAGCGAACCCCGTACCGTGCTGTGCGCGCCGTCGGCGGCGATCATGTACCGGGCCCGCGTCCACGTGTGGCCGACGCGGACCCGGATTCCGGTCCCGCCCTCGGCCACGCCGTCCACGTGGGTGCCGAACCGCACGTCCACGTCGGGGTAGGCGCTCAGGGCGGACAGCAGCAGCGGGGTCAGCGACGTCTGGTCGGCGTGGATGCGGAACGGATGCTTGGTCAGGCCGTCCAGCCGGTTCATGCCCATCTCGGCCAGCACGATCCCGGAGCGGTCGCGCCACTGCACCCGGTCGACCACGCGGCCCTTGGCCACCAGCCGGGAGGCCACGCCGAGGTCGTCCAGCAGGTCGAGGGTGGCCGGGTGGAAGGTGCAGGCGCGCGACTGCCGCGGTAGCTCGTTCTCGCTCTCCAGCACGGTGACCGGGATGCCGGCCCTGGCCAGCGAGAGCGCCGCGGTCAGGCCCGCGGGTCCCGCGCCGACCACGATGACGCCCTTCATGCCGTGCCTCCCACCTGGGCGCGCCCGGCGGTCGCCATGCGGGGGCGGTGGGGCACCCGGCCCAGCGTCACGTGCCGGCCGACGGCCCTGGACAGGGCCCACCAGGCCGTACAGAGGTTCGAGGTGAGCAGGAGGCGTTCGTTGCCGGCGCTCAGCGGGCCGAGCGCGGGCAGCGTGGCCATGCCGGTGCCGGTGAGCAGCAGCACCGCGTCATCCGGCGGTTCCGCGAGCTCGACCTGGCTGATCAGCTCGGCGGGGGTGATGGCGTAGGGGGAGTAGCCGTTCTTGGCGCGTACCTGGACGACCTGGGTGACGTTCAGGCCCGAGGTCTTCCAGAACCGCTCGGCCAGCTCGGTCAGCCACGGCTGGTACGGCGAGACCAGCACGATCTCGCCCGCCCCGACGTGCTGCATCGCCTCGCGCGTGGCCAGCGTGGCCGAGGCGAACGGCACCCCGGAGTTGGCGCTCAGCTCGGCGCACTGGTGGCGGTCCTCCTCCGGGCCGATCAGGTAGCGGGGCTCGCTGCAGGCCATGACCATGGCGCTCAGCGGCAGGCCGTCGAACGCCCAGACCATGGAGGGCAGGGCCGCGTTGTAGCTTTCGAGTCGTCCGGCCAGGCTCAGGCCGTGCCGTACCGGGAATCGGGTGACGTGCATGTCGGCGCGTGAGCCGAGTAGCCGGGTCAGCTCGGGCTCGGCGGACGGGTTCGCGGGCGCCACGATCACGCCCACCCTGCCGCGGTTCACAGCCCACCCCCGTTTCGTGCGGGTGCGAGGACGGTGCGCATGGGAGCTCCTCCTGGGAGGGATGGCGGGGTTCGGGGGAGGCAGGGGTTCAGTCGGCGCGGTGCCGGTGTGCCTGGCCGATCTCGGTGACGGCCCGCACGGGCACCTGCCGCATTCGGCGCAGCCGGTGCACGGTACGCGCCGGGCCCGCCGGATCACCGTTCCGGTCCTCGCCCCGGGACGATGGCGGCGCGCCGGGGCGTACGCCACGTGCGTGCACTTCGTGTGGTTGTGACCTGCGCTCTTCTTCGGTGAGCATGTTTCGCTCCTGGTTCATCGCGGGTTGATCACACTGGTCGGGGACACGTCGGGGCGTCGAAGCGGGCCGGTTTCTCCTCGGCCTCGCTCCGCACCTGGTTGAGCCGGTCGCGCGGCTCGGCGAGGAGCCGGCGGGGCTTCGCCGGCTCCTCTTCCGCCGCGCGTTGAGATCGATGTTCCATCCCTCGGCCCGACGCCCCGGCGACCCGCACCAGCGCCGTGGCGGCGAGCAAGACGGCGGCCGGCAGCACGACCACCAGCACGGAGGCGTACCCGGGCACCGGTCCCTCCAGGAACGGCCGGTCGATCGGCATCGTGGCGCCCGTCACGCCGATCGCACCGCCCAGCATCGCCACCGTGCCGATGGTGCCGATCGCGGAGGCGTGCCGAATCAGCGCACAGCCCCCGCCGAGCACGAGGCCCCCGCCATAGATGACCCCGTACTGGCCTGTAGGGCGACCGGCCAGGGTGGCTGCCACACTCGACACGATCATTGCCGGCAACAGCGCCGATCGCGCCCGCGCGATGCCGCCACGAGATCGCGAGCGACCCCGTCAGCGGCACGGCGAACGCGGCCGCGCGGCCCGGCGAACGGGGAGAAAGCCGGCCCCAGACGCTACCCCTCGGGTTGGCCGGCACGCCAGCCGCTACCGCGCCGGCCAGCGGCACCGTACCGACATTGTCGGGCACGTGACGCACGGTGCCGGGGGGATGGGGAAGCGCCGGGGCCAGCGGCATCAGCGCTGCCACCGGTCCCACGCAGGGGACGAACAGGGTCTGCCGGACGTGCACGGCCGGCAGCCCCCCGCTACTCGATAGCAGCGCCAGCATTCCGCCGCCGCCGCCCGCGCAGCACAGCGCGACGCCCCAAGCCCTGCGGCTCGCGGGCAACGCGCCGAGGAGCAGCGCGAGCGAGGAGGGGAACATCAAGGCGGCGCCGGTGCCCTGGATCAGCCGCCCGCCCACGACGACCTGCCAGGACGGGGCGGTGGCCGCCGTCACGCGGTCCGCCGCGATCACGGACACCGCGCCGCGAGCGGCCGGCCGTGACACGGCCATCCGCCTCCCGGCCCGATGACGCGGGCCTGCCGCGTCGGCCGGGTCCGGTCGCCGTGGCCGTGGTACGGCCGGCGGGACCGGGGTGGCCCGGTGTTCGAGAAGGGGCGTCAGGGTCATTTCGCCGTCCCCGCGCTCATGGCGGTGCCGGTCACGTCGTCGGGCACGCTGTTGGGGACGCTCACGCATACCAGGCGCTCCGTCAGCCCCGTACCCGCTGGTGACACCCGCGACCCCGAGACGCGCGCCCGGACCGGCCCCGCACCACCGGCCACCGTACGCGCGACTTTCGAGGCGAGCGCGAGATGCTCGCCGCAGCGACGGAGCACCTTGGCCTCCAGCCCGGCCACCTGGGCCAGCCGGAGCCGCAGCGGCTCCAGGGACGACCTTCGTTCGAGGCCGTCGAGATCGGCCAGCCGGGCGGGCCAGCGCAACGCGTCGCCGCAGCGAGCTTCCACCTCGGCCGGAAGTTCCTCGACGGGGAACCCCGCGTGACACAGCCGGGTGGCGATCATGACGGCCGTGAAGGCCGTCCTGTCGAAGTCGGCCAGCCGTCCCGTGAGGGCCGCGCCCAGCATGCGGGCGCGGTGGCTCAGGCCCACCGCACTCCAGCCGAGCAACAGCAGCCGATCAGGTCCCGTCTCCGTGTGCCAGCCGGCCAGCCGCAGCTCGCGAGCCATCCGGTGATGGAAACGCCAGCGGTGACGGGCGTTGTCCAGCCAGACCTCGACCCCGCCGAGTGGCAGGCTCGCGACGTGCACGCCGGCCCCGGCGACGGGCCCGGCCACACGCGCGCAGATGCGCTGGACCACCTGCTCCTGCCCACGGGAGACCGGATCTTCGGCGACCCAGGAACCGCCCGAGGCATCCATGGTCACGTCCGGCCACCTCCTCGTCGGTGAACTCTTCAGGTTCCGTCCGACTGTTAAGTCACAGTTACCACGCGCTCCGATAGTCTGCTTACGGGCGGGGGTATGTCAACTCACAGTTTGCGAACATGTTGGTACCCGCCCGCGTGGCAGAGCTTGCCCGGATGGCAGGGGACAGTGTGGCCCGCGGTCCCTTACGCTGGGAAAGTTCACGGGCGGTAGGAGGTGTGCCGTGGCGAACTTCGCCGAACGGCTCGATCTCGCGCTGACCAAGCGCGGCTTCACCGGCGCGCAGGTCGCCTCCACGCTGACGGAGGCGGGCATTCCCATCACCAGGGCCTACGTCAGCCAGCTACGCACCGGCAAGCAGACCAACCCGACCCTCCAGGTGCTGCGGGCACTGGCCTCCTGCCTGCAGGTGAGCGTGGGCTGGCTGGTCGGCGACGACTTCCCGGAGTCGGGCTCCGCGGAGGACCTGCAACTGCGCGCGGCCACCATCGGCCTGTCGGCCTCCGGGCTGTCGGAGGGCTCGCTGGCCGTCCTGCGCGGCGTGGTCGAGCTCGCCCGCAAGGCCGAGGGGCTGCCCGAGGAGCCGGAGCCCAGCTCCGAGATCCCGGAGGCCGCCGCGCCGCTGAGCGGGCCACAGCGCAGGGCGCTCGGCAAGCGGCTGCACGGCCTGCGGACGGCCGCCCAGCTCTCCGTCGAGCAGGTGGAGACCGCGGTCGGCAAGGGCGCGGCCGCCATCCCCGCCATCGAAGAGGGCCGGCTCGCCCCCGCGCCCATCACCGTCGAACGCCTGCTCGCCGTCTACGGCGTCACCGCCCCGCCCATCCGCGAATACGTCCTGTCGCTGGCCCGGGGCGAGCGCGAGGCCGCCTGGTTCGACGCGCACTCGGTGCCCGTCTGGCTGGCCACCACCTACGCTCTCGAACAGCGGGCCACGGTGATCCGCACCTACCACAACCAGTTCGTCCCGCCGCTGCTGCAGACCGAGGAATACGCCAGGGCCGCCGTCACCGTGACCGGGCCCGCGACCCTCGGTCAGGCGACGGTGACCGAGGCGGTGGCCCTCGTGATGGCCCGCCAGGAGGCCGTGGCCCGCAACGGCGGGCTCGTGGTGTGGGCGGTGATCGACGAGAGCGTCCTGATGCGCTCGATCGTCGGCCGGCACGTCCAGCTCCGCCAGCTCGACCTGCTGCTGGAGCACGCCAAGCGGCCCAACGTCTCCCTGCACGTCGTGCCGATGGACGATCCCGCCTACGTGCCGCGTACCGGCCCGTTCACCCTGTGGCGCTTCGCCGAGGCGTTCGAGCCCGACATCGCCTGCGCCCACGGGATCGAGTCGGAGGAGCTGATCACCGAGACCGCCGCGGTGGAGACCTACCACCAGGCGTTCACGAAGCTGTCGGTGACGACCACCACGCGCGAAGAGACCTTCGAGGTGTTGAATCACCACCGCGAAAGGCTGTCGCGTTCTCTCGGGAAATGATCTGTGTCCCGGACGGCTGATCGTTAAGCGTGCGATTGGTTACGCACATATACCGAAAACTAATAGGTTTTCCGGTTGTCTTCTGCCCAGTAACGAGGATCATATGGTCTGGGTCATCGAGTGGGGTCCGTAAGGATCAGCTTTTCCCGAGATAGTGGGCGAGGGGAAAGGGGCAACACTCAATGCGTCAGCGTGCCATCCGAAACCTGGCGAAGCTGGAGATGACCCAAGCAAGGACCACCCGGATTCTCGACGCCGCGGCGGGTGGAAAGAACAACTTCGTAGCGGACAGAGACGCGGTGCGCCGCTACGACCAGGCCGCCGCCATCACCACCACGGCCGCGCGTGCCGTGCTGCAGTTTTTGTGCCGGGTGGTCCGCCACCTGGCGACCGAAGGTGTGGATCAGTTCGTGATCGTCGGAAGTGGTGTCCCCAGCGGCCTGCCGGTCGGCGGGCAGTTGCATGACGTGGCCAGGGACGCCGCGCGTACCTCGGTGCCACGGGTCGTCTATGTGGAGAGCGACCCGATGGTGCTGGCCGGAGCGCGCGCCACGATCGAGCCCGTCACCGATCTCGTACGCGTTGTAGAGGGCGACGTACGCGAGATCGACGACGTCCTCGACGACCGGGTCGTGCAGATGTTCCTCGACTGGGACCGCCCCATGGCCGTGCTGCTGCTGTCGACCCACAGTCTGAACGACGACGAGTTCTTCCACTACGTGATCAAGCGGATCCGGCAGGTGGTGCCCGAAGGGAGCTATCTGTCACTGCTGCAGACCACGTTCGACGGGATCCCGGTGGAATTGCTGCCCGCCATTCACGACCTGCTGGCGATGACGCTGCCGGGTCATGCGATTCGCACCCGGGAGGAGGTGGCGGCGTTGCTCGAAGGTCTGGTGCTGGTAGATCCGGGATTGGTGTGGGTCCCGGAATGGCGGCCCAACGGCCACGAGCCCGCCTGCTTGGAAGCGCCGAGCGCCTCGGGCACGTACGGCGCCGTGGCTCATATCCCTTGACAGCGGCGCCCCCTCGGTCGCGTTCGATCGAAGGTTCGGCCGGCCCAGCCCGCGCCGGACCTTCGAGGCGCCGCCATCACCTCTTTCGGGGCGTCGCCGTCAGGACCTTCGAGGTGACGCGGCCTGGGCCTGCCGGTGTGCGAACCGGGCTCAGTCCCACCAGAAGGACCAGGCGTGCACGCCGAGGATCTGCTCGGCGTACCCCTGCAGATCGCCGGGCCCCTGGACGACGTTGTCCGGGCAGAACGCCCAGTGCTCGGCCGCCACGTGTAACGCGTGCTCCGGCTCGACCGGCGGCGCCGCCACGCTCAGTTCCAGCGTGTTGAACCCGACGCTCACCACCCGGGCCCCGAACCTGTCCTCCCAGCTCCGCACCACGGCCGCCATCGGCACCATCCACTCGTTGTGGTGCAGCGCCCCCTGCCAGCCCATGACCGCCAGCGCGTCCGCGCCCCTCGCCGCGGCCACCAGGCCGAGCGGCATGCCCTTGGCCGCCAGCTCGCCCGCGTACCAGTCGGCGACCTCGCCCGGGGTGGCCCGCAACACGCCGGGCGCGGCGGGACCGGGGCAGATCGCCCCGTACGGCTCCAGCTCGGCCAGCGCGTCCGGCGGCATCTGCGACACCCACTCCTGCCACACCTCGGCCATGAAGCCCTCGGCGGTGAAGTGGTCGATCTGGCGCGGATCGTCCGGCACGATCTGCCCGATGTCCCAGGGTTGCGCCGTCTCGTCCAGCAGCAGCGGCCACAGGCCGCTGTGCGGGTGCCATTCGCGCAGCAGCGCCCAGTCCTGCCCGGCCGCCGGCTCGTCGCTCATCCAGAGCGCCGGCCTGGCCGCCTGGCCCTGCCCGGTGTAGCCGGGATCGGGCCAGATCACTTCGCCAGGAGGCAGCCCTGCCGGCAATCTACGCCCCCTGCCGCCGTCGGCGAAGAGCTGGCACAGCTCGCGTGGCAGCCGGTGATCGTTCATGCCCTACCGTTCCGATACCGAATCCTGTCTCGGAGATGGTAGTGCGGCCGCTCCCCTCAGTCCGGCGGGCGGCGCGCGAAACCCGCACACGGAGCACCGGCCCGCCGACGCCGCCCAGCGCTCCGTGAGGGCGGCCGCTGGTCCGGACAGCACCCGGGACGAAACACTTGACGCAGGCCGTATCCGCCCGCGGTGCCGGGCGAGGCCGCGTAGTCGCGCGCCCCACACGCTCGGTGCGACGGGCCGTGTCCGCGGACGGCGGTCGGGGACGCGGGTTCGCTCGCGCGGCACAATGAAGGATTGTGATCTCCCATGACGCGGTTCTCTCGGATCTGGACGGCGTGCTGCGCCACTTCGACCACGCCGCCCAGGCTGAGATAGAGGCCCGTTACGGCCTGCCACTCAGGCGGACCGCGTTCGACCCCGAGCTGATCACGCCCCCGACGCTGGGCCACGTCACCGAGGCGCAGTGGGTGGAGTCGATCGCCGTGGCGCTCGGCGGTGGCGAGCGTGCCCGCCGGGCGGCCGCCGAGTTCGCGGAGGTCCGGTTCTGGGTGGACGAGGAGGTCAAGGCGCTGCTGGCGCAGGCGCGGCGGCACGTACCGCTGGTTCTCGTGACGAACGCCATGGACACCCTGGAGCGCCACCTCGACCTGCTGGGGCTCACCGGTTTCGCCGACGCCGTGGTCAGCAGCGCCAGGGTCGGCGTGGCCAAGCCCGACCGGCGGATCTACGAGATCGCCGTCGAGCGGGCCGGGGTCGCGGCCGAGCGCTGCCTGTTCGTGGACGACCGGCTGCCGAACGTGGAGGCCGCCAGGGCGCTCGGCATGACCGGCGTCCACTACCGGACGTTCGACGATCTGGCGGCCGTGCTGAGCTAGCCCGCGGCCATGTCGAAGAATGAGCGTTCCAGCTCGACGGCCCGCCGGAACACGCCGAGCACCTCCTGCCGCCGCTCCTCGTCCGCGGCCGCGCCCAGCCGGTCCAGCTCGCCCTTCAGGAAGTCCACCCACGCCCGGAACTCCGCGCCCTCGTGCAGCTCGATCCACTCCCGGTGCACGAAGCTCTCCGGCAGCGGCTCCGCGGCCCGCGACGCCCAGCCGAGATAGCACCATTCGGCCACGCAGAGCACGGCCACGATCAGCGCGTAGTCCTGCGAGGTCCGCACATCGTCCATGAGCTGCCGGAAGGCCGTCGTGACCGGCTCGGGCGGCGCGTCCGTCCGCCCGCCCAGCTCGGCCAGCGCCCGGTGGAAGTACGTCTTCTCCTCGGTGGTCGCCACCTGCCCGAGGAACCTCCCGTACGGCACCCGCGCCTCGAACGTGTCCGCCGCGGCCACGGCCGCGCCGAGCAGAGCCGTGAAGGAGTCCACGAACTGGAAGTCCTGCTCCAGGTAGCGCCGCATGCCCGCGGCGGGCGTCGCGCCGGTCGTGATCGACATGGCGAACGGGTGCGTCACCACGGCCGTCCAGTCGGGTTCGGATCGCTCACGTAGCCATCGGCTGAAAGATCCCGCACTCACGGCCTCGACTGTAGACCCCGGCCCGGGCCGTACCGCGTGGGAGGGGTTGTTTCCGGCGCGGCTCGCGCCAACCGCGCCGGAAACGTCGTGAGACCGCCGTCAGTAGCCGCCGCCACCGTAGGAGTCGTTCTGGGCGGGTGGCTGGGTGGCCGGGGCGCTGCTCTTCGTGGAAGGCGTGGGCGACGAGCTCACCTTCGTGCCCTGCGGGGCGATCACGCCGACCAGGCCGTGCTTGGTGGCCTCGATGCCCGCGGAGAACCACAGGGAGTTCTCGCCGCCGGTGGCCGCCGTGCCGGGCTGCAGGTCCCAGAGGCCGGGCAGCACGATCGGCTTGCCGTTGGACAGACGCAGGGAGCCGAGGTGCCGGCCGCCCTTGTAGGCGTGTACGGTGCCGTCGCCGAAGTTGCCGACCAGCAGCGCGCCCGCGTACTCCCGCCAGCCCCTCGGCGCGGCGGTCAGCCCCCAGGGGGCGTTGAGCCCGACCCTGGAGATGCGGCCGGTCAGGCGCCCGTCGCCGTTGAAGCGGCTGACGAAGCCCTTGCCGGCGCCGAACACGGGCTTGCCGGTGGCCTTGTCGCGCAGGGCGTAGCTCACCCAGATGTTGCCGTTGGCGACCGCGACGTTGTACGCCTTGTACGTCGAGGGAATCGCCGAGTCCCGGAACTGCCATTTCGCCAGCTGGATACGCCGGAAGTCCGTGTCGAAGGCGTGAATGCGCCCGCTGGCGAAGTCCGTGGCCAGCAGGAAGGATGATCCGTCGTCCGTCTCGACCAGCTCGAGCCCCTTGTAGTCGGCGCCGCGGGTGAAGGCCGCGATGACCGCGTTGGCCGGGTCGACCTCCGCGTTCCAGCCGGTGATGGCGCCGCTCGGGCTGGAGAAGATGAACGTGGCGGGTCTGCCCTTTATGGTGAAGCCGTCGCCGGGGTTGAACACCTGGCCCGTCGGGGCACCCCCGGGGATGGCGACCTCGGTCTTCTCCTTCTTGCCCGTGCCGGAATAGACGGTGGCACTACCGGTGCCGGTGTTCGACACCCACAGAGTCTTGCCCATGGCCAGGCCCCACGGGTTGACGACCTTGGGGTCGGTGACCGGGGCTTTGCCCTTGACGTCCGACACAAGGTTGGTGACGTCGAAACGTGTCCTGGTGGTGGCGTGTGCGGGAGTGGTGAGAGTCGCTCCCAGAACGACCGCAACAGCGCAGAGTGTGATGATGCGTGGCCGCATCCGTTGCCTCCTAGTTAGCGCTTGTGTGGCGAGATACGCGGAGGGCGGGAAACGGGTTCAGCCGGTCCGGAAATATAGGTGGGAGAGTTTTTCGTGCCTCATGGGGGAGATGAGAAAACATGAGCGTGCTGGGCATCGACATCGGCGGCTCGGGCATCAAAGGTGCCCCCGTCGACACCGCGATCGGTGAACTGATCGCGGACCGTCTGCGTATTCCCACGCCGCAACCGTCGAAGCCGGATGAGGTGGCGGAGGTCGTTTCCTCGATCGTCCGGCATTTCACCTGGAACGGTCCCGTCGGTGTCACGTTCCCCGGAGTGGTGGTGGACGGGGTGGTGCGTACGGCCGCCAACGTGCACCACTCGTGGATCGGTGTGGACGCCTCGCGGTTGTTCGGCGGGGCGGCGGTGCTGAACGACGCCGACGCGGCGGGCCTGGCCGAGATGGCCTTCGGCGAGGGACGGGGGCGGCGGGGGACCGTGCTGGTGCTGACCCTGGGGACGGGGATCGGCAGCGCGCTGTTCATCGACGGCATGCTCGTGCCCAACACCGAGCTCGGGCATCTGGAGGTGCGCGGGAAGGACGCCGAGCACCGGGCCTCCGCCCGGGCCCGCGAGGAGCACGAGCTGAGCTGGGAGAAGTGGGCCGAGCGGGTGGAGGAGTACCTGCGGCACGTGGAGCGGCTGCTGTCGCCGTCGCTGATTGTGATCGGTGGCGGGGTGAGCAAGAAGGCCGACCGGTTCCTGCCGCACGTCCACATCGACACGCCGATCGTCCCCGCCGCCCTGCAGAACGAGGCCGGCATCATCGGCGCCGCCCACGCGGCCGCCATCGGCTGACCATCCGGAGACGGCTCGTTCCCCCCGGCAGGCGCGCCCCTGAGGGCCGGGTCCTCAGGGTGCCTCAGCCCGGATCCTGCGGCGTGCCCCTGCCCGACCCCTCGGGCGGGCGATGATCGTCCCGGGACGCGGGATATTGGGATGCGCACGGCCGGCATGGTCGGGCAGCATGGTCCGTTGGCTCCCGGGGCCGCGGAGCTCAAATATCCTGAAAGCAGTATGGGAACATCTTCCTTGTCCTCTCCGCTCACCGACCTCCAGTCCCGCCTGCCCGAGCTCATGCCGCGCGACCAGCGGCGGCTGCGGCGCAGGCTCGACGGCATGCGCCGGGTGCGCTCCCGCGACACCCGAGACAAGATCGTCGCGGAGATCCTCGCCGACGTGGAGCGCGCCGAGCAGCGGCTCGTACGCCGCCGCGAAGCCGTACCGGCAGTGACCTATCCGGAAAACCTGCCGGTCTCCCAGCGCAAGGACGACATCCTCGCGGCCATCCGCGACCACCAGGTCGTGATCATCGCCGGCGAGACGGGCTCCGGCAAGACCACCCAGATTCCCAAGATCTGCCTGGAGCTCGGCCGGGGCGTGCGAGGGCTGATCGGCCACACCCAGCCCCGCCGCATCGCCGCCCGTACGGTCGCCGAGCGCATCGCCGAGGAGCTCGGCACCGGCCTGGGCGAGGTGGTCGGCTACAAGGTCCGCTTCACCGACCAGGCCGGCGACCGCACCCTGGTCAAGCTGATGACCGACGGCATCCTGCTGGCCGAGTTGCAGAACGACCGCATGCTCGACCAGTACGACACGCTGATCATCGACGAGGCCCACGAACGCAGCCTCAACATCGACTTCATCCTCGGCTACCTGAAACAGCTCCTGCCCCAGCGCCCCGACCTCAAGGTCGTCATCACCAGCGCCACGATCGACCCCGAGCGCTTCTCCCGACACTTCGACGACGCGCCGATCATCGAGGTCTCCGGCCGTACGTATCCGGTCGAGGTGCGCTACCGCCCGCTGCAGGAGGACGACGACCAGACGCAGGGCATCGTGGACGCCTGCCGCGAGCTGATCGGGGAGGGCCCCGGCGACATCCTGGTCTTCCTGTCGGGCGAGCGGGAGATCCGCGACGCCGCCGACGCGCTGGCCAAGGCCGAGTTCCGCAACACCGAGATCCTGCCGCTCTACGCCCGCCTGAGCGCCGCCGAGCAGCACCGCGTCTTCCAGCGCCACACCGGCCGGCGCGTCGTGCTGGCCACCAACGTGGCCGAGACCTCGCTGACCGTCCCGGGCATCAAATACGTGGTGGACCCGGGCTTCGCCCGCATCTCCCGCTACAGCCACCGCACCAAGGTGCAGCGCCTGCCGATCGAGGCCGTCTCGCAGGCCAGCGCCAACCAGCGCAAGGGCCGCTCGGGCCGCACCTCCGACGGCATCTGCATCCGGCTCTACGAGGAGGAGGACTTCCTCAACCGGCCGGAGTTCACCGATCCCGAGATCCTGCGCACCAACCTGGCCTCCGTCATCCTCCAGATGACCTCGATCGGGCTGGGCGACATCGAGGCGTTCCCGTTCGTGGAGCCGCCGGACCGGCGCCAGGTCAAGGACGGCGTCAACCTGCTGCACGAGCTGGGCGCGTTCGACGGGCAGGGCAAGCTCACCGGCATCGGCCGCAAGCTGGCCGGGCTGCCGGTGGACCCGCGGCTGGGCCGCATGGTGCTGGAGGCGGAGAAGAACGGCTGCCTGCGCGAGGTCATGGTGATCGCCTCCGCCCTGTCCATCCAGGACCCGCGCGAGCGCCCCGCCGACAAGCAGCAGCAGGCCGACGAGAAGCACCGCCGCTTCGCCGACCCCGAGTCGGACTTCATGGCCTACCTCAACCTGTGGAACTACCTGCGCGACAAGCAGAAGGAGCTGTCGTCGAGCGCGTTCCGGCGGCTCTGCAAGGCCGAGTTCCTCAACTACCTGCGGGTCCGCGAATGGCAGGACATCTACAGCCAGATCCGCCAGTCGCTCGGGGCGCAGCCCAACAGCCAGCCGGCGCAGCCGTACCACGTGCACGTGTCGCTGCTGGTGGGGCTGCTGTCGCACATCGGCGTCAAGGACGTCATGGAGAAGCGCGGCGCCGACGGCCGCCGCCCGATCCAGGAATACCTCGGCGCCCGCAACGCCCGCTTCGCCATCTTCCCCGGCTCGACGCTGGCCAGGAAGCAGCCGCAGTGGGTGATGTCGGCCGAGCTCGTCGAGACCTCCCGCCTGTGGGCGCGGGTCAACGCCAAGATCGAGCCCGACTGGGTCGAGCCGCTCGCCCAGCACCTGGTCAAACGCACCTACTCCGAGCCGCACTGGGAGAAGAACCAGGGCGCGGTGATCGCGCTGGAGAAGGTCACCCTCTTCGGCGTGCCGCTGGTGACCGGCCGCAAGGTCAACTACGGCCGCATCGACCCCGACCTGTCGCGGGAGCTGTTCATCAGGCACGGGCTGGTCGAGGGCGACTGGGACACCCACCACCGCTTCCTGAAAGACAACCGCAGGCTGCTCGAGGAGGTCGAGGAGCTGGAAAACCGGGCCCGCCGCCGCGACATCATGGTCGACGACGAGGCGCTCTACGACTTCTACGACCAGCGGGTGCCCGCCGACGTGGTCTCGGCCCGCCATTTCGACTCGTGGTGGAAGAAGGCCCGGCAGGAGCAGCCCGAGCTGCTCACCTTCTCGCCGGAGATGCTGGTCAACGAGGGCGCCGAGGTCAGCGCCCGCGACTACCCCGACACGTGGAAGCAGCTCGGCCAGCGGATGCGGCTGACCTACCAGTTCGAGCCGGGGACCGACGCCGACGGCGTGACCGTGCACGTGCCGCTCCAGGTGCTCAACCAGGTCAACTCCGACGGCTTCGACTGGCAGATCCCGGGCCTGCGCGAGGAGCTGATCACCGCGCTGATCCGCGCGCTGCCGAAAAACCTGCGCCGCAACTTCGTGCCCGCCCCCAACTACGCCAAGCAGGTGCTGGCCGGGGTCGAGCAGGGCGGCGAACCGCTGCTCGCGGCCGTGGAGCGCGAGCTGCTGCGGCTCACCGGGGTGCGCGTGCCGCGCGAGGCCTGGCAGCTCGACCAGGTGCCCGACCACCTGCGGATCACCTACCGGGTGATCGACGAGCGCAAGCGCACGGTCGCCGAGGACAAGGACCTCGACGCGCTGAAGCGCCGCCTCGCGCCGCGCCTGCGCCAGACGTTGTCGCAGGCGGGTGACGACCTGGAGCAGAGCGGCCTGCACACGTGGAGCTTCGGCACGCTGCCCAAGGTGTTCGAGCAGGGCCGGATGAAGGGCTACCCGGCGCTGGTGGACGCGGGGGACTCTGTCTCGATCAAGATCTTCGAGACGGAGGCCGAGCAGCGCCGCTCCCACTGGCCGGGCGTGCGCCGCCTGCTGCTCCTCAACGTCACCAACCCCGCCAAGTCCCTGCTCGGCGGCCTGTCCAACCAGGCCAAGCTGGCGCTGTCACGCAGCCCGCACGGCGGGGCGGTGGCGCTGTTCGACGACGTGGTCGAAACGGCCGTGGACAAGCTCATGCTGGACGTGGGCGGCCCCGCCTGGGACCCGGTCGCCTTCGACCGCCTCTACCAGCACGTGCGGGCGAACCTCTACGACACCTCGAAGGACGTGCTGTCGAAGGTCGAGCAGATCCTGAGCGTCTGGCACGACTGCGGCGCCCGCCTCGACACGCTGCGCGCGAGCGCGTCCACGGACGATGTGCGCGACCAGCTCGGCAAGCTCGTCTACGCGGGTTTCGTGACGGCCACCGGCTATCGCCGCCTTTCCGACATCCTCCGCTACATCCGGGCGATCGACCGCCGCCTCACCAAGCTCCCCGAGGAGCCCTGGCGCGACGAGGAGTGGATGGGCCGGGTGCACAAGGTGGAGGACGACTATCACGACGTGCTGGACAAGCTCCATCCGGCACGGCGCGGGGACCCGGACGTGGTGGAGATCCGTTGGATGATCGAGGAACTGCGGGTGAGCTTCTTCGCCCAGACACTCGGCACCCCCACGCCGGTGTCGGAAAAGCGGATCACCAAGGCGATGGAGAAGCTCACACCGTGAAGACCGAGGTGTCGAGCTCGAAGTCGACCGGGGGAGGGAGCTTGATCGGCGTGCCCATGTCCACCTTGACGATCGTCCGGTAGGTGTTGTCCTTGATGTCACTGAACACGGTGACGCTCGGCGTCTCGCCGATGGGGTCGATCACCAGGTAGACCGGCACCTGCCCCAGCGCATAGAGGCGAACTTTGTCCTCGTAATCGTTGCGGACGCTACCGGGAGAGACCACCTCGGCAACCAGGAGAACCTCCGGCGAGAGCAGTTCGTTGCCCCAGCGGTTGCAGTCCTTTTCCGATAGCACGTAGTCCGGCGCGGGAGAGTCTCGTGGCCCGTCGATGCAGATGTTCGGGCCGCCTGGCCCGCCACGCAACCCTCGTTCCCTCCGCAACGGTAGGAGGGCATCATGAAGGTCTCCCGTCAGCCAGTGGTGCTCGGGGCTTCCCGCCGGACTCACAATCAGCTTCCCTTCGATGAGCTCAACCCGGAGACCGGGCATGGGGGGGAGGGCATCGAACAGCTCACGAGGGCTGTGCGGCGTCTGCGCGAATGTCGCGCAGGTCGATTCCGTGCGGTGCTTTTCTTCCAGCATGGCGACCATGGAATCTTTCCCTTCGTATTCGAACGGACACGCTAAGTATTCCATCCCCCGTGAGCGAGCGCCACATCAATCGGCCGTCCCGCCACTCGACGGGACGGCCGATCGCCTCATGGGCTCAGGCCGGGACGGCGGCCACGTCGCGTTCGTGGAAGCGGTGGCCCGCCACCGCCGTGGCGAACTTCTCCGCGATGCCGTCCCCCATCACCACCCCCACGTGGCTGGGCAGGTGCGCGGCCTCGATGAGCTCGCGCCCGGTGCCCACGGCGCCGATGGGCTTGCCGTGCTTGAAAGCCTCCTTGACGAAGAACTGCGCCCGCCCCAGCGGCGCCAGCGCCTGGCCGTCGGCGGCCACCGATGCTCCTCGGGGATGATCTTCGTGGCGTCGAGCAGGTCGAAGTCGAAGTCGTGCTCCCGTGACTCGGGCACGAGCTGCACACACAGCTCGTACTCGGGGGAGGCGCCGCTCTCGATCGCCTCCCAAAGGTCGCGCCGGTTGTAGTCGGGGTCGTTGCCCTGGATGCGCAGCACCTCGTCCCAAACCAGCGAGTACGTCCCCAGCGCCGGCCGCCAGTGCCACTTGACGAACGTCCCCTGCCCCGAGGCGTTCACCAGCCGGAACGTGTGCACCCCGAACCCCTGCATCATCCGGTAGCTGCGCGGGATGGCCCGGTCGGACATCGGTTGTCGGAGGGGACCCGGCTGGCGTCGAGCTGCCGGTCCTTCGCGTCGCGGTCTGGGTGCATGGAAAAATCCCCCTTGAAGTTATTTGTCCGGCTTCTTGGCTGCTGCCCGGACAAGTGAGTCGAAACAACTCCGAGTGGGGGATCGATGGTCAAGGCCGTGGTGTTCGATGTCGGGGAGACGCTGATCAGCGAGGACCGCATCTGGTCCCGCTGGGCGGACCGGCTCGGGGTGAGCAGGTTCGTGCTGATGGGCGCGCTCGGCGGCATGGCGGCGCTGGACCGGCCGCACGGCGACGCCTTCGAGCTCGTACGCCCCGGCTTCGACCTGGCGGCGGAGGAGGCCGCCTGGGAACGCGACGACCCCGGCGGCCCGCGCAACCGCTTCGACGCCGACGACCTCTACCCGGACGTGCGCGAGGCCCTGGCGGCCCTGCGCGCCGCCGGCTACCAGGTGATCATCGCGGGCAACCAGCCGAGGCGGGCCTACGACGCGCTGGTCGCGATGGACCTACCCGCCGACTCGGTGCACACCTCCGAGGGCTGGGGCGTCGCCAAGCCGGAGCCCGGCTTCTTCGCCAAGGTCGCCGCGGTCGCGGGCCGCGAGCCCGGCGAGATCCTCTACGTCGGCGACCGCCTCGACAACGACGTGCTGCCCGCCGGCCGGGCGGGCATGCGCACCGCCCTGCTCCGCCGCGGCCCGTGGGGCTACCTGCACGCCGAGCGGCCGCAGGCGGAGGCCGCCGACGCGATCGTCGACGACCTCCATGCCGTGCTCCCCGCGCTGCGGCGGCTTACCTGAGGTTCTCATCGGGATCGATGCGTACGGCCCGCTCCTCCGCCGAGAGGTCGTTGCCGTCGTCGTCGCCCCAGTCCACGCCGATCTCCTCGCCCTCCAGGTCCGGCTCCAGCCCTTCGTCCGGCTGGGTCAGCCGGTGCTTGGGCCGGGGCTCGTGCAGCCGGTCCCTGGCCTCGCGGCGCAACCGCTCGTCGAGCGTGTCCCTGTGCTGGGGGTCGTCGGCTTCGACCTCATGACTGAAGCCGAGATCGTCGGTCCACTCCTCGACCTCGATCTCCTGCTCGTCACTCAGGCCGTGCCGGTCCGGAGGTTTTTCGGTCATATCAGCCCCCTACCCAAGGAGCGGACCGGAATCCTGAAAAGTTGGTACGCCTTTTAGACATCTCGGGAGGTTCCTCCCCGACCGGCTCTCCAGGTTCCCGGGGACCCGTGGGGCCGTCAGACCAGCTCGAGCGGCTGGTCCCGGCTGACCAGCGCAGCGTAGTGGCCGCGGCGGGCCATCAGCTCGTCGTGGGTGCCGCGCTCGACCACCCGCCCCCCGTCGAGGACCACGATCTCGTCGGCGTCGCGCACCGTGGACAGGCGGTGTGCGATCGTGATGGTGGTACGTCCCCGCGCCAGCGCGTCCAGCGCCTCCTGCACGGCCCGCTCCGTCTGCGTGTCGAGAGAGCTCGTGGCCTCGTCCAGGATCAGCACCGGTGGGTCGCGCAGCAGCGTACGGGCGATCGCCAGGCGCTGCTTCTCACCCCCGGAGAACCGGTAGCCGCGCTCGCCCACCAGCGTCTCGTAGCCGTCGGGCAGCGCGGCGATGTGGTCGTGGATGTGCGCCGCCCGCGCCGCCTCCACCAGCTCCTCGTCGGTGGCCGTGGGCTTGGCGAAGCGCAGGTTGTCCGCGATCGAGGCGTGGAACAGGTACGTCTCCTGCGAGACCACCCCCACCGCGTCGCTCAGCGTCTCGAACGTCAGCTCCCGCACGTCCACCCCGTCGATCGTCACCCGCCCGCCCGTGACGTCGTAGAGCCGCGGTGGCAGGTAGCTGAGCGTGGTCTTGCCCGAGCCCGTCTCGCCCACCACGGCCAGGCTGGCGCCCGCGGGCACGGTGATGTCCACGCCGGTGAGCGTGGGGCCGTCGCCGTAGGAGAAGTCGACGTTCTCGAAGCGGACCTCCCCGCGCACGTCCGAGAGCTCCCGCGAGCCCGGGTGGATGTCCACCGGCAGGTCGAGATATTCGAAGATGCGCCCGAACAGCGCCAGCGAGCTCTGCACCTCGACGCCCAGCCGCAGCAGCGACACCGCCGGCCTGAACAGCCCGACCTGCAACGTCGTGAACGCCACCAGGGTCCCCACCGAGATCGCCCCGGTGTAGCCGACGGCCCAGTAGACCAGCGCGGGCATCGCCGCCATGACGATCTGGATCGACGACTGCCGCCACCGTCCGGCCATGCTCGTCCGCACGCCGAGCTCGGCCAGCTCGTCGGAGGCCCGGCCGAAGCGCTCGGTCAGCTCGGTGGAGCGGCCCATGGTGCGCCCCAGCAGGATGCCGCTGATCGACAGCGACTCCTGGACCATCGAGGCGATCTTGGCGAGCTTGCGCTGCCGCTCGGCGGTGATCCGCTTGCGCTCCTCGCCGACCTTGCGGCTGATCCACACGAACACCGGCAGCAGCGCGAGGGAGACCACCGTCAGCCGCCAGTCGAGCGCGAGCATGGCGACGACGGAGGCGATCACGGTGGTGAGGTTGGAGATGAGGGAGGAGGCGGTCGAGGTGACGACGGCCTGCATGCCGCCGATGTCGTTGGCGATGCGCGACTGCACCTCACCGGTACGCGTACGCGTGAAGAACGCCAGCGACATGCGCTGCAGGTGGCTGTAGACCGTGAGGCGCAGGTCGTGCATCACCCGCTGGCCCACGGTGGTGGACATCAGCGTCTGCAGCACGTCGAACACGCTGGTCGTGACCGCCACCACGATCATGCCCAGGGCCAGCAGCGTCAGCAGCCCGGCGTCCCTGGCCGGGATGGCCACGTCCAGCACCTCGCGCAGCAGGAACGGCGAGGCCAGCGACACCAGCGACGACATCAGGATGAGCGAGCCCACCACGGCCAGGCGGCCGCGGTAGGCGCGGAACAGTTTGACGATGCGCCGCAGCGGCGCGCGTGGTTCCTCCTCCAAGCGGGCGGCTCCTTTCGTGCGTCCCCCTTTAACAGAGGTTAGCTCATATTTATTCAGGCTAAGCTTTTCGGTATGGAAGAAAAGGAGCTCGCCGAGCTCTTTCACCTGGTCGGCAGGCGGCTGCGGCACGGCTATGTGGCCCGGCTGGTCCCGCTCGGGCTCAACCCCGGCCAGGCGCGGGCGCTGCGGGTGCTCGCCGGCGCCGCGCGGCCGCTGCGCATGGTGCGCCTCGCCGAGGAGTTGCGGATCGTGCCGCGCTCGCTCACGCCCGTCGTGGACGCGCTGGAGGCGGCCGGGCTGGCGCGCAGGGAGGTGGATCCGGCCAACCGCCGTTCCACGCTGGTCGTGATCACGCCGCGGGGGCGTGAGCTCTCCGGCCGGGCCCGCGACGCGCGCCGGCGGTCGGGCGAGGAGTTGTTCGCCGTCCTCCCCGAGGCCCAGCGCGAGCAGCTCAGGGGGCTGCTGGCCCTGGTGGACGCCCAGTTCCACTGATCGCGTCCGCGGTCTCGGTGATCGCGCCGCCCACGACCATGCCCAGGCAGGGCGGCTCGGCCAGCAGGGCGGCGTACGGATAGCGGCCATGGGCGTCGAAGACCGCGAAGTCGGCGCGGGCGCCGGGGGCCAGCGATCCGATCCGGCCCTGGCCCCGGTCCATGCCCAGTGCCCGGGCACCGCCCAGGGTGACGGCCTCCACCAGCCTGCGGTCCAGCCCCCGGGGCCGCAGCCCGAGCTCGCGGGCGCTGCGCCGGATCGCCCCGGCCATGCCCAGCGGGCTGCCCCCGCTGGTCCTCCCGGTGCCGAGGGCCAGCGGGTTGCCCTCGTCGAGCAGGGCCAGCACGTCACCGGCGAAGAACCCCTCGGGCGGGCAGAGGGCCACCACCGTGTCGCGCAGCCTGAGCAGCTTGCGCTCGCCCGGGTCCAGCGGCCGGGCGCACGCCACGTGACACAGCGGTCCCAGCACCCCGGCCTCGTCCAGCGCCGCGGGGGAGTGCCGGTCCACATCGGCCAGCAGCCGCAGGCCGAACGTCCTGGCCAGCACCGCCACGTCCTCCAGCACCTGCGGGTCGCGGGTGTGCGCCGCGATCCCCACCGCGAACGGCCGATCGACCTCGCGGATCGCCGTGATGACCGCGTCCCGGCCGGTCTCTTCCCACTCCTCCTCGTTCGCGCTGGTCACCTCGACGTACGCGATGCGGTGCCGCCCGCCCTGATCGGCCAGGCCGGTGATCACTCCGGCGCGCGCGGTCACCCCGGGAGCGGCGGGCGAGGCGCCGGAACCGGCGTCCACCAGCCCCGCCACGATCATCCCCGGCCACCGCACCTCCCGCGCGGCGGGGTGGGACGTGAGCGCCTCGGCCCGCGAGCCGACCTTGAGCACCCGGTCGGCCCTGGTCACCACCGCGCCGTCACGGATGGGATCGGCGCAGACGGGCAGCACGAGCGGGGCGGAATGGATGACGGCGGGCGCGGGGGAGCGCCTGCCCAGAGCCGGTCCGGCACGCTTCCCAGGCGGCATAGGAACTCCCGTCGGATCTTCTCCTCCCGGCATTAAACGTGAGGGGGACAGGTAACGCAATCAGGACGAAATGTGCGAATCTCTTGGTAAGTACCGTCCGGAAAGCCGGGCCAGCTTGAGGCTGAGATGCAGGGCAAGCCGTTCCCCGCCGTCTTTCAGGTCGGTGCGGGCGAGCTCCTCCACCCGTTGCAACCGGTAGTACAGCGACGTGCGGTGCAGCCGCAGCGCCCGCGATGTGGCGACCGCGCTGCCCGCCAGGTCCAGATAGGTCTCCAGGGTCTCCAGCAGCGGCAGGTACTGCACGTCGCCCAGCAGCCCTTCGAGCCCCGGATGCAGCTCCTGGTCCGGCAACTGGGTGAGCATCCGGTAGACGCCCAGCCGCGCCCACTCGGCGGTCCGCCCCAGCCCCGGCACCCGTGCGGTCACCTCCGCCGCGTGCCGGGCCTCCCGGTAGGAGCCGGCCGCCTGCGCCAGCTCCGGCCTGGCGCGCCCGATCCCGATCGCCACCGGGACCGGCAAGGCCGCGTGCAGCTCGTCGGCCGACACCGGCGGGCCGGCGGTGAGCAGCACGGCGTGGTCGTAGCGGACCAGGTGCAGCGGGTGGTGCCCGCTCAGCCGCCGCCGTACGGCCAGCAGCCCCTGCTCCAGGGCCAGCCTGAGCGCGTCGTCGGGCTCGGCGTCACGGGGCCTGGCCACCTGCACGGTGACCGGCTGTGCCTGCGGGAACGCCCCCGCCTCGATGAGCTGCCTGGCCGCGTCCGGCTCGCCGAGCAGCAGCCCGTTGACCGCCTCCAGCTCCCGGTGCGAGGCGAGCCCGACGGCCAGGCTCTCGTGGAACAGGGCCAGGCCCACGGCGGGCGCGGCGGCGGCGGCCTCGGCGATCCGCTCGTCGGACATGGCCGGCTCCGCGTCGATGAACCACAGGAAGCCGAGCAGTCCGTCGGAGTGGCGTACCGGGACGCAGACGCGCGGCAGCAGGCCCAGGTGCGGCGCGCCCGGGGTGCGTAACGCGCCGGGCGAGTCATGCACCCCCGCCGCCCGTAACCACTGGCGCACCTCGGGCGTGGTGTGCCGGCGCAGGATCGAGTCGCGGCGGATGTCGTCCATGGCGCCGTTCTGCTCGCTGTAGGCCACGACACGCTGCACGCGGTCCTCAAGCAGGAGGGGGCGGCCGAGACGGGCGGCGAGCTCGTCCACGATCCGCTGGAGATCCGCCACGAACACACCTTCACATGGAAATTTCAACAACTGTCGGAAGCATCGGTACACCTCTTCCCTACAACTGATCGGTGATCTCCGTCAACAACGTCTATACCGTCAATCCGTGAATGCCCCGAAGAAGCTGCTGAAGGGTTTGCTGGCGGCCCTCGTGCTGATCCCGGTGAGCCTGATGGCGACCCCTGCTTCCGCAGCACCCCCCGCTGATCCCGAGTACCCGTGGCGGCAGAACCACTGGCCGCAGACGCAGCCCTGGCAGCTCGACGCACCCACCGACGCCCAGGCGCTGCGCAAGAGCCCGCCGGGCGGCATCAAGCCCATCGACCCGCAGAACTGGGAGAATCCCGACAACATGACCTGGGCGGACTACAAGCGTCCGCCCGGCACGAAGTGGAACGACCCATCGGTCAAGGGGTCGAGCCGCACCTTCAAGGGTGCGCTCGTGCTGCTGGACTACCCCAACCAGCCGTTCGTGGTCACCCAGCCCAAGGGCTCGACGATCTTCGCCAACCCCAGCGCCGAGGCCCATGACATCCCGCGCGACCAGGTGGCGAAGTTCTACCAGGACTTCCTCAACACCCCGAACGACCTCAACCGCGGCCACACCATCCACGAGTACTGGATGGAGGACTCGGGCGGCCGGTACGGCGTGGACCTGACCGGATTCGGCCCGTACACGCTGTCCGGCAAGGACCACGAGTACGCCATGGAGTTCCAGGGCGGCACCGGCTGCCCCGCGGGCGACTCGTGCAACAAGAACCTGCGCGCCGACGGCAACGCCGCCTGGCTCGCCGACGTCGGCCAGGAGGTGGCCGACCAGTTCGACTTCGTCTTCTACCTGACCGCCGGCCAGGACGAGTCGTCCACCTGGCAGGAGTTCGGGATGATGAAGTTCCCGACGAAGGAGGACGTGCCGGACGAGTGGGGCCCGGAGGGCGACACCGCGCTGCCCAACTGGGTCGACACCCGCTACGTCGACTGGACCTCGTGGCAGGCCGGCTCCACCTTCTGGCCCAACGCCCGCTTCGGCGTCGACTCGGTCCAGGCCGAGAGCTCGGGCATGGCCACCTACGCCCACGAGCTGAGCCACATCATGGGCATCGCCGACAACTACAACAACCCGTACGGGATACCCGCGCGCCGGGCGTACACCGGCATCTGGGAGATGCTCAGCCGCGGCAGCTTCAACGGCCCCGGCGGCCCGCACTCGCGCTGGATGATCCCGCCCACCGGGGGCGCGTCCATGGGCGCGCAGCACATGCTGCGCAACAAGATCAAGCTGGAGATGGTGGACGAGCGGAACGTCCTGCGCCTGTCCCGTGCGGCGCTCGACGAGTCCGGCCTGGTCACCGCCAAGGTCAAGGCCCGCGCGGCGCAGCCGGGCGAGAACGAGCTGGCCGGCATCAACATCTCCTTCGACACCGGCGACAAGAGCCCCGCCTGCGACCCGCAGCAGGAGCCGCTCTGCGACGGCGGCGGCTACGAGAACTACACCGTCGAGGTCGTGGACCGGATGGGCACCGACTCCTTCACCCCCGACTCCGGCGTCCTGCTGGCCAAGACCAAGAACGAGGACCGGGCCCCGTTCGAGTGGGTGATCGACGCCAACCCGCAGGACATCAACATGACGGACTACGTCATGCCGGACGGGACCAAGGTGCCGATCACGATCGGCGACTACCGGCAGCTCTCCGACGCCCTCTTCCACGCCGGCACCGACTCCGGCAGCGAGTACGAGTACGTCGACGAGGCCAACCGCCTGCACTTCTACGTCACCGACCTCAAGCGTGATCGCGACGGCACCCTGTCCTACTCCGTCGCCATCCGCTCGCTCGACGGCGCGGGCCCGCAGAAGCGCGGCGTGAAGGTGCTGCCCGCGACCGGCGTCCCCGCCGGCAAGAACCTGTCCACCTGCCAGTTCCCGCTGCTCAACACCGGCAAGGCGGCCAAGGCGCAGGGTCAGCACCCTGAGGACGTCAGCGCCTACCTCAACTCCGACGTCTACCGCCTCAAGGCCGAGGTGCAGGGCAAGGGCTGGACCGCCCAGCTCCCGAATGCCCTGGCCGCCGTCCAGTTCGGCAAGCAGCAGCTCGTCCCCGTGAACGCCGTGCGCGCGTCCGGCGGTGACCGGCTGGCGAGGGTCAGGCTCACCGCCACGTCGGAGAGCGACCCGGGCAAGACGATGACCGCCACCTGTCACGTGATCGGTCTTTAGAAGAACGATGGGGTACGGCTAGCGCGAGCCGTACCCCATCGGCTTGAATCAACCCCCAAGGGGGTGTTCGTTGACAGGGGATCTACCGGACAAACCACGACAAAAACGTAGAAAGATTTCGTGGGCCGCGCCTGCCTTCGCGAGCCTGGCGGCGGCCGTGGGGACCGTGCTGGCGGCGTCGGTGGACTGGGACATCCCACCGGCCGCCAAGGTGGGCGTGACCTTCGGGGCGGCCGTCCTGGTCGGCCTGACCACGTGGGCCACCACCGAGTCGCGCGCCAGGCGCCCGGCGCTGACGGATTCCGGTTCGCTCGCGCCCGACCAGTGGCCGCCCGTCCCCGAGCACTTCACCGGGCGCACGGAGTCCCTCGCCGGCCTGCGGGCCGTCTTCGCCGAGCGGCGCAGGTCCTCGGACCTCTCGCCCCCGCTCGTCGTCTCCCTGTACGGCCGCGGCGGCGTCGGCAAGTCGGCCCTGATGACCAGGTTCGGGCAGGAGGTCGCCGACTGGTACCCCGACGGCAGGCTCTACGCCGACCTGCGCGGCGGCGTCGACGCCCCGGTGCGCCCCGACGAGGTGCTGATGGGGTTCCTGCGCGCGCTGGACGTGCGCCTGACCACCGACCCCGGCGGCCTGGACGAGTTACGCAAGCTCTGGCTGACCTGGACCAAGGGCCGCAAGATCCTCATCGGCCTGGACAACGCCCACGACGCCGCCCAGGTCAAACCGCTGATCCCGGCCGAGCAGGGCTGCGCCGTCCTGGTCACCTCGCGCTCGCCGCTGTTCCTGGACGGCACCCACGACACGCGGCTGGGCGTGTTCAGCGAGGCGCACGGGGTGGAGCTGCTGGCCAGGCTCGCCGGCGGCGCCAGGATCGTCGAGGACCTCGAATCGGCCAAGGAAGTCGTGCGGATGTGCGACTACCTGCCACTGGCGATCAACATCAGCGGCGGCCGGCTGGCCACCCGCGAGCAGTGGACCATGCGCGAGATGGCCGGCCGGCTGGCCGACACCCGCCGCCGCCTCGACCAGCTCGAAGTGGCGCCCACGGTCGACAAGAGCGTGCGCGCGTCCGTACAGCTCAGCTACGACGACTGCACCGGCATGCAGCGCCGCCTGCTGCGCCTGCTCAGCTCGCTCAACGCGCCCGACGTGCCCGGCTGGGTGGCCGGCGAGCTGCTCGACATCTCCGGTCTCGACGGCTCCGACCAGCTCGAAGCCCTCATCGACGCCCAGCTCGCCGAGTGCTCGGGCACCGACCAGACCGGTACGATGCGCTACCGGCTGCACGACCTGGTCAGGGTGTTCGCCGCGGAGCTGGCCGACCAGGACGAGGCCGAGCGCCGCCGCGCCGCCGTCGAGCGGGTCCTGTACGGCTACCGCCGGCGCGCCGAGGACGCGGCCCAGAACCGCTGGCCGCAGGACTGGAGCCGGGGCGGGCGCCGCTCCAGCGCCGACGGGCAGGTCAGGGCCGGCGACTGGCTCAACGCCGAGCGGCTCTCGCTGCTCGCCATGATCCACCAGGCCGAGCAGCTCCGGCTCTGGGAGCTGACCTGGGGGCTGGCCAGGGCGTTCTGCTCGCTCTGCCACTCGCTTCGGGCGTACTGGGCCGACTGGGTGGTGGTGGCCGAGCTGGGCTGCGAGGCGGCCGCGAAGACCGGCGACCGGCGCGCCCTGGCCATCGCGCTGCTCGACAGCGCCTCCGTGCACGGCGGTCTGGGCCTGCGCGAGCGGGCGTTGGAGGAGTCCGAGCGGGCGCTGGAGATCTTCACCGAGCTGGGCGAGTCGTGGTGGGCGGCCCGCTGCACGCGCACGATCGGGATGACGCTGTTCAGCGACGGCCATCTCGACCGGGCCCAGGACTACCTCATCGGGGCCATCACCGCGTTCAAGGGCGAGGACGACCTGTGGTGGATGGCCCGCACCCAGCGCAACCTGGCCGAGATGCGGATGGCGGAGCGCCGGCCGGAGGAGGCCAGGGAGCTGCTGGAGGACGCCCTGGAGATCTTCAAGCGGCACGGCAACCGCTACTCCGAGGCCCAGACCCTGCGCGTGTACGGGGAGGTGCTGGCGGCCCAGGCGCGCGGCGAGTACCAGGCGGGCGACCACCGGCTCGCCGCCAACCTGTTCACCCGGGCCGGGTTCAGTCTCGACCGGGCCTCGGAGATGTTCAGGCAGCGCGGCGAGCTGTGGGAGGAGGCGCGCTGCCTGCGGGCCGCCGGCGAGGTCGGCGACCCGGACAACGGGCTGCGCGAACTGGACTACGTACGGCGCGCCGACAACATCCTGGTCCGGCTGGGCGATTCCTGGGGGGTGGCCCGCAACGCCGTGTCGGCCGGCCGGGCGCTGGCCCGGCTGGGCCGGATCAAGGAGTCGGAGCGGGAGTTGCGCCGGGCGGTCGAGGCGTTCGAGGATCTGGAGGACCGGTGGTGGATGGCCAGGAGCCTGCGCTACCTCGGGGAGGCCCACCTGGACGCGGGCGGCGGCACGGCCGCCGTGAAGCCGCTGGAGCAGGCCAGGGAGATCTACCGCAGCCTGGGCAACGACGCCGGCCTGCGCAGGACCCTGGAGCTCCTCCAGCGGGCCGGACCCTCTAGCTCAGCGGCGTCCTGATCAGCTCGCCCGCCGCCAGCCTGGCCTCCAGGATGCTCTCCTCGAACAGCTTGCGCACGTGCGCCGCCTGGCCGGCCAGCTCTCTGATGCGCTCGTGGGCCAGCTCGTCCCGCACGGTGTCGGCGATCAACTGCTGGTATTCGGGGGTCTTGGCGGCCAGCGCCTCCAGCCTGCGGTGCGTCTGGTAGACCTTGTCCGCCTTGAGCACCTGCTTGGCGTACGACTCCAGGTGGCGCACCCGCTGAGACAGGGACGTCCAGGCCGCGTCCAGGGCCTTCGTGTACGGCTTGAACGCGTCCTCCATGCCGGGCGGCAGCTCACGCGGGATGATCCGGCCCTGCTCGGCGTGCATGGACGACAACTGCCGCAGCCGCTGGCCGATCTGCCAGACCTCTTCCGGCAGGGTCACCTGGTTGTCGATGGTGTCGATCAGGCCGGCATGGTGGACCCGCGAGCTCAGGATCGCGTCGACGGCGTTCT
Organism: Nonomuraea sp. B12E4; assembly: GCF_039871825.1. Taxonomy (NCBI): domain Bacteria; kingdom Bacillati; phylum Actinomycetota; class Actinomycetes; order Streptosporangiales; family Streptosporangiaceae; genus Nonomuraea; species Nonomuraea sp. B12E4. The sequence goes on from NZ_JBDPME010000003.1 coordinate 62,640, forward strand.
GGGCCCGGCGCAGCAGCATCTGGCAGGGGTGGTCCAGGTCCTCGGGCAGGATGTAGTGGGCCGCGTACGCCCTGGCCAGGCGCAGTCTTCGTCTCGTCGAGCGATATGTGCTGTCCGTTGCCATCCATCGCATCAACACCATCAGACCGAACCCCAGGCTCCCCACGAACAGGACGCTAGCGCCGAGCATCAGGGAGAGCAGCAGCAGGAAACCGGGCAGCGCGAACATCAGGGCGGGGTTGTGGGCGGTGTCGACTTGTGCGCCTGACCGAGCCATCCGGAGGATGTGCGGGCTCGACCGCAACTCGAGGGAGACCTCTGAGGGCAGCGATGGATCGATCACCAGCCGTGGAGGCAGAGCTCGTGGATCCATACGTTCATGCTGCGTTACGAAGCCCGAATCCGCTCATATTTGAGGGACATATAGGGTCGAGATAATGGAAGAGCTGACGAGATGGATCGATCTAGAAGGCGCGGTCAACGCGCGTGACCTGGGAGGTCTTCCCACCAGCGACGGTGGCGAGACCCGGCGTGGACGGATCTTCCGCGCCGACAATCTGCAGGGGCTCACCGCCGCCGACGTGTCCCTGCTGGTGACCGGACTGGGGCTGCGGCACGTGGTGGACCTGCGCTCGAACGCCGAAGTCGCGCTGGAGGGGCCAGGGCCGCTCACCCAGGTGCCCGAGGTGCGGCATCACCATCTGACGCTGTTCGCCGAGCGCGGCCGGCACACCGACGTCGACGCCGACACCATCGACGGGGACCGGGTGCTGCCCTGGGCGGAGCGCGAGCTGGACGAGGAGCTGCGGGTGAGCGGCATCTACTTCGGCTACCTGCGCGACCGGCCGGACGCCGTGGTGGCGGCGCTGCGCGCGATGTCGCGGACCGACGGGGCGGCGCTGGTGCACTGCGCGGCGGGCAAGGACCGCACGGGCGTGCTGTCGGCGCTGGCGCTGGAGGTGGCGGGCGCGACCCGCGAGGCGATCATCGAGGACTACACGGCCACGGGGGAGCGGCTGGAGCTGATCCTCAAGCGGCTGCGCGCCAGCGACACCTACCGCGGCGACCTGGACTCGCGCCCCACGGACGACCACATGCCGCGCCGCCGCTACATCCAGCAGTTCCTGAACGTCCTCGACGACCGCTTCGACGGCCCCATGGGCTGGCTGACCCAGCACGGCTGGACCGACTCCGACACAGCCTCCCTCCACGCCCGCCTCCGCGCCTGACCCCACCCGGCCGAACTCCGCCTGACACCGTGTGGACCTCGCACTCGGTGGCATCGCCTCGGACGTCCGTCGCCGGGCGAGTTCTGGGCGGCCCGGCTCAGCTCAGGTGGACGACGATGCGCTGGGTGGCCGAGAGCCGGGCCGCCTCGATGACGGTCAGCACGTCCACCACGCCCTCGGGGTCCACGGGTGGCGGCCCGCCGTCGCGCAGCGCCGCCGCCACGCCCCGGTAGAAGTCCAGGTACGCCCCCGGCTCCGTCACCACGGCCCGGCGCTCGTCGGGCGTGCCGAGCAACCCCCAGCGCCCCTCCTCGTCGTCGCCGAACCCCGGCGCGTCCGGCGCCATCCCGGCCCGCAGCCGCTCCTCCTGCACGTCCATTCCGTGCTTCAGGTACGCCCCCGCCGACCCCAGCACCCGGAACCTCGGCTCGGGACTGGCGGCCATCGCGCTCATCCACAGATGCGACCGGGCCCCGTCGCCGTGGGTCAAGGCGACGAACGTGTCGTCGTCGGAGACCACTCCATCCCGCCTGACGTCGCTCTCGCAGTAGACCTCGCGCACCGGCCCGAGCAGTTGCAGGGCCTGGTCGACCAGGTGACTGCCCAGGTCGTAGAGCAGCCCGCCGACCTCCGCCGTGCCCCCCGACTCCCGCCAGCCGCCCTTGGGCACCGGCCGCCACCGCTCGAACCGCGACTCGAACCGCAGCACCCGCCCCAGCCGCCCGTCCTCCACCAGCCGTCGCACGGTCCGGAAGTCCCCATCCCAGCGCCGGTTCTGGTAGACGGTCAGCATGAGCTCCCGCTCCTTGGCCAGCCGCACCAGCTCCCGGGCCTCCTCGGCGGTCGGCGCCAGGGGTTTGTCCACGACGACGGGTTTGCCCTGGGTCAGGGCCGCGGCCGCGAGGCCCACGTGGGTCCGATTGGGCGAGGCGACCACTACAAGATCGCACAAGTCCCACAACTCCGACACATCGGACACGACTGCGGCGCCGTACTTGGCGACCACCTCGTCCCGCCGCCCCGGATCCCTCGTCACGACCGCGGCCAGCCCCAAACCCGGCGTTGCCCGGATAAGGGGCGCATGAAAATACGCCCCCGCGGTGCCATAACCAACCAGCCCAACCCGGATCTCCACCACCGCCCCAGGCTATCCCCAACCCCCATCCGTCACCGCCCCAGCCGGCGGCCATCCCGATGCCGGCTGTCCCGTGGTGATCCGGGTGCCGGACGAGTGGGCCGCGGTCGCCAATGCCGACGAGCCTGTGGCGCATGTGAGGCCGGATGGAGCCGTGGCGGATCTGTGCCCGATGGCCCCGGTGGCATTCCGGTGGCATTCCGGTGGCGGTGGGACTTCTCCGCCGGTGCCCCGTGGACCACCCAGATGGCCCACGAGGCGCACGTGACGGCGCCCCGCCACGCGCCGGTCAGCGAGCGTTTCCCTGGAGGCGCTCAGCCACGTGCGGCGGGTGGCGGTCGGCTCGGCTCCGCCGTAACGGATAGATGGAGAGCCGGTCGGCGAGCGTTTTCCTGGAGGCGCTCAGCCACGTGCGGCGGTCGGCTCGGCTCCGCCGTAAGAGTCAGATAGACAGGGGGATCTATTCGTCGTCACGCTCGGCGAGGAAGCGTTCGAATTGGGCGGCGAGCTCATCCCCCGTGGGCATGGGTGTGGTCTCGGCCATCAGGTTTTCGCGGTCGGCGCCGCCCGCGAAGGCGTCGTACTGCTGCTCCAGCCCGCTGATCGCCGTGGACAGCTCGGTGGAGGCCTGGATCTGCTCCTCGATCTCCGTGGTCGTGCGGCGGGCGGCGTCGCGCAGCCCCTCCATCGGGAACACCAGCCCCGTGGCCCGCGTCACGGCCTCCAGGGCCGTCACGGCGGCGGTCGGGTATTCCGCCTGCGACAGGTAGTGCGGCACGTGCACCGCGTACCCCAGCGCGTCGTGGCCCTGCGCGCCCAGCCGGAGCTCCAGCAGCGCGGCGACGCTGCCGGGCACCTGGACCCGCCCGAACACGCTCGTCTGTGAGTTGATCAGCTCGGGCCGGCTGGCGTGCATCGTGAGGCCGAGCGGCCGGGTGTGCGGGACCGCCATCGGGATGCCGTGCAGCGTCACCAGCTTGCTCACCTTCAGCCGTTGCACCAGCGCGGACACGGCCCGCGTGAACAGCTCCCACTCCCGGTCGGGCTCGGGCCCGCTCATCACCAGGAACTGCGTCCCCGTTGAGTCCTTCGCGGCGTGAACCGCCAGCTCCGGGCTCTCGCACTCGACCCAGCGGTCGGTGTCGAAGGTCATGATGGGCCGCCGCGACCGGTAGTCGAGCAGCCGGTCCACGTCGAACGTCGCCACGACCCGGTGCTCCAGCTCGGCCAGCAGGTGGCCCAGCGCGAGGCGTCCGGCGCCACCCGCGTCGACGAATCCGTCGAAGTGGTATAGCAATACCGGATCGGGCAGCTCGGGCGCGTCGTCTGCGAGCTTGTAGAGATCCTTCGGGTCGAACACTTCTGGACAGCCTTTCCCTAGGTACTCTTCCCCAGAACCTATGGCGAGTCGCAACGATTCCGTGCACGGCACCCTATCGAGGGACAATGGGACACATGAACACGGACCCGGAGCACGAGGAGTTGGCCGCCAAGGCGTTCGACCTGGCCAGGGCGGGTGACACCGATTCGTTACGCTCATCTCTGCAGGCCGGAGTGCCCCCCAACCTGACCAACGGCAAAGGTGACACTTTGCTGATGCTGGCGGCTTATTACGGTCACGCTGAGACGGTCAGGATGCTTGTAGCATGCGGGGCCAGTCCAAACCGGATCAACGATCGCGGGCAGACGCCGCTCGCCGGTGCCGTGTTCAAGAACGAGTCTGCTGTGGTCAGGGCGCTGCTCGACGCCGATGCCGATCCGGAGGTGGGCAGGCCGTCCGCGATGGACACAGCGCGAATGTTCGCAAATGAGCAGTTTATCCAATGGTTTACACAAAGGGCTTCATAGTATGAAATAAGAGTAAATGGTGTAGAAGTTATCGACTGTGGCCATTCGAGCAGCCCATAGTCATGCTGGTTGGCGTGGCTACTTCTGCGCACTCCTTCGGTAGGCGACCACTCCACATCCCTCCGTTGCCATGTCCGTTCCCCAGCGAGATCAACGTGCATGCCTCGGAGATCGACGCGGAGAGCCACGCATGGCTGGTCGCCTCAAACATGCTCAACAGCGCCGAGATGATCGAGCACTTCAGGCGCTCGAAGATCGGCCTGCTCGCGGCGCGGACCAATCCCACCGTGCCGCGGGAAAGTCTCCGGCTGCTCACCGACTGGTACAACTGGTGCTTCGCGTTCGACGACGCGTTCTGCGAGGGAGAGTCGATGAGACATCGGCCCTCGGCGCTGGCGCGCGCCCTGTCGCCGCTCCTCGAGATCCTCGACGGCCGGCGGGAGCCGGATGCCGACGACCCGTTCGGCCTCGCACTCAACGAGCTCGTGCACCGGATCTCCGAAGCCGCCATCCCCGCACAGGTGGACCGGTGGCGGATCACGGTGAAGGAGTCCCTGCTCTCCCAGATCTGGGAGGCGGCCAACCGCGAGATCGATCTCATCCCCACCCCTGAGGACTACATCCTGATGCGCCGCATCACCGGGGCCACCTTCACCTGCTTCGCCCTGATCGACGTTGGTGGTGGTTACCGCCTTGAGACGGACGAGTGGCACCATCCCGACGTGCGCGCGCTCTCTGATCTGGCGTGCGACCTCATCGGCTGGGACAACGACCTGCTCTCGTACGCGAAGGAACACGGCGACGATAAGGCCAGGCACAATCTCGTCACGGTGCTGGCCACGCACAAGACCCATGCACTCCAGGACGCGCTGATCGAGGTCTCCTGCATGCACAACGAGGCGATCAGCGCCTTCCAGGCCCGGCGCGCGCTGCTCGACCAGTGGGCCTCGCTGCCGGTGCGCACATATGTCCGCGGCCTCGAACACTGGGTGAGCGGGCACATCGAGTTCTCCTTGGGAAGCGCGCGCTACATGCACGCCTGGCCCGATGGCACCCGCCGCTTCAATGCCTGAGGCCTCGCGACCTCAGTCCTCGACCGAGGCGTCCGGGTCCAGCTCGCCGAGCGCGACGTCGGACGCCTCATCGAGATCGAGCCTGGCCCCCTCCTCGTAAGCCTTCTTGTAGGCCAGCTCGCCTATCCGCCGCACACAGTCGCGGACGCACGCGTTGTGGTCGTCGCTCAGCAACGGCGAGCCCAGCTGCGGCAACCCGGCCGACTTCCAGTTTTGCTGCAGCGCTCCCAGCAGCCGGGCCGCCTTCGTCGGCTCGTCCAGCGCCGTGAAGATCCGCGCCGTCGTCTCCAGCGCGACCAGCGTGCCGAGGGTGTCGTGGAAGTGCCGCTTGATCCGCAGCCCCTCCCTGGCGCTCTGCAGCGCATCGTCGGCCCGACCGGCCGCTAGCCTGGTGAACGACATGCACCACTGGGCGTAGGAACTCACCCACAGCTCGCCACGTTCCCGGCACACCTGCAGGCAGTCCTGCAACAGCGACTCCGCCTCGTAGAACTCGCCCTGCGCCGTCAGCACGATCGACAACTCGACGATGGCGGGCAGCAGGCCGGGGTTGAGCTCCTTGTTGCTGGTGTTGAACTCGATCGCCACGCCGAGCAACGCGCTGGCCTTCTGCAGGTCACCCTGGAGCAGCGCCGCCGTGCCCTGCATCTTGGAGGCGAGGATCACCGCCCGGGAGTCGCCGACCTGGACGGCCTCGTTGCTGCACATCTCGGCGGCCTTCAGCGCGCCCGCGCTGTCACCCTGGGCGCTCTTGACGTAGGACAGCACCCACAACGCCTTGCAGCGCTCCTTGCTCACATCAGGGTTGGCCTGGAGCGCCCTTTCGAGGTAGAGGCGGCCCTCGCGGGCGAATCCGCAGCACACCCACATGAACCACAACGACGACAACAGGGTCAGCGCCTGCGTCGTCCTGCCGGGCGCGTTCAGCGCGTGCTCCAGCGCCACCCGGACGTTGTCGTGCTCCTGACGCATCCGGACGAACCAGTAGATCTGCCGCGGGCCCGACCAGGCGTCCTCGCTTCGCTGGGCCAGGCTCAAGTAGTAATCCAGGTGCCGTTGGCGGATCTGCTCGGCCTGGCCGAGCTTGTCCAGCCACTCCTCGCCGTATTCGGCCAGGGTGTCGATCAGCTTGTAGCGCACGCCGGCGTGGTTGCTCCTGATCAGCAGGATCGACTTCTCGACCAGGCCGGCCACCAGATCGGTGATCTCCTCGGAGGGCAGCCGCCCGTCGGCGCACACGAACCGGGCGGCGTCGAGCTCGAAGTCCCCGGCGAACACCGACAGCCGCGCCCACAGCAGCCGCTCGGCCGGCTCGCACAGCTCGTGGCTCCAGCCGATGGCCGCCCGCAGCGTCTGGTGCCGCGGCAGCGCGGTGCGGCTGGCCCCCGCCAGCAGGCTGAACCGGTCGGCCAGCAACCCCAGGATCTGCTCCACGGACAGGGCCCGCAGCCGCACGGCGGCCAGCTCGATCGCGAGCGGGATGCCGTCGAGCCGCCGGCACAGCTCGGCCACGGCCCCGATGCTGTCGTCCTCGAGCGCGAACGCGGGCACGCTGGCCCCGGCCCGGGCCGCGAACAACTGCACGGACTCGTTGGTGAACAGGCTCTCCTCGGGATCATCGCCGGGCACCAGGAGCGGCGGCACGGGCACGACGTGCTCGTAGGGCAGGTTGAGCGACTGCCGGCTGGTGGCCAGCACCTTCAGGTGCGGCGCCGCCTCCAGCAGCTCGTGTATCAGCTCGGCACAGCCCTGCACCAGGTGCTCGCAGGTGTCGATGATGAGCAGCATGTCGCGCTCGCCCACCCACTCCGACAGCGACTCGGACTCCGCCCGCTGGGACTGGTCGGCGATGCCGAGCGCGGAGGAGATCGCGTGCTTGACCATGCCCGCGTCCTGCAACCGGGCCAGGTCGGCGAACCAGACGCCGTCGGGATATTGCGCGCGCACCTGGTGTGCCAGTCGCAACACCGTGCGGGACTTGCCGACTCCCCCGATGCCGGTGACGGTCACCAGGCGGGACTCGCTCAGGTGCCGTTTGAGGTTGGCGAGGAGACGGGTCCGGCCGACGAAGCTGGTGAGCTCGGCTGGAAGGTTCCCTTCTCGCCGCCAGCCGGTGGGGGTGGCCATGAGCAGCCTCACGGGGGATAGGCGACACCTGCCCTGGCATCGTACCGCCGCCATTCTCAGCTGTCCTTGGAGCCGTGGACACGCTCGGTGTGGGTTTGTACGTCTGGGTAGCATGTTGGCCGTGAAGGATTTTCTACCCGAGCAGACAGCCGACGATCTGGACGAGGGCTGGGGCGACTACCCGGAGACCGACCCTGACGCGTTCTACCTGGAGAACAAGCCGCCGCACTGGAGCTGACGCCGGATGACCGGCATGACCGGCTCAGGGCTTGGCGGGCCCGAGGCGGGCGCCTGACGGGTCCAGCAGGGCCAGGCGGCGCTCGGTCACGCTGCCCGGCTCGGGATGGAGCATGATCAGGTGCTGGCCGTCCGAGGCGTTCGGGCTGAACGCCTCATAGGCGAAGGTCAGGTTCCCGAGCTCGGGGTGGCGCACGCGCCTGACGGCCCGCGTCTCGCCGATCACCTCGTGGCAGGCCCACAGCTCGGCGAACTCCTTGCTCCGCCGGCTGAGCTCCGTGACCAGCGCGACCATGTGCGGGGCGGCGAGGTCGGCCCCGGCCGCGGCGCGCAGACTGGCCACCCTGGCCCGGGCGACCTCCTCCCAGTCGCGGTAGAACCCGCGCGCGGATGGGTCCAGGAACACCAGGCGGAGCAGGTTGTCGATGTGCTGGAAGCTGGTGTACAGGGCGGTGAACAGGCGGTTGTGGGCGAGCACGTCCTGGCGGCGGTCGCACACCACGGCGGGGAACGGCCGGCTCTCCATGAGCCGCAGCAGGTGGGGGCTGACCCGGTCCAGGCGGTCGCCGCCCGGGTTCTGGCGGAGCTCGGGGTAGGCGAGCTCGTACAGGTACGCCGTGGCGTCGGAGCCGAGGTTCAGGACCCGGGCCAGGGCCCGCAGGAGTTGTTCGGACGGGTGGCGCTCGCGGCCCTGCTCCAGGCGGGCGTAATAGTCGGTGCTGATGCCGGCGAGCACGGCCACTTCCTCACGGCGCAGTCCCGGGGTGCGGCGGAAGCCGACGTCGGGCAGATTGGCCCACTCCGGCGTGATGGCCTGGCGCCGGGCGCGCAAGAACTCTCCCAACAGGCGACTCGTGTCCACCGTGCCAGGTTATGGCTGGTAACGGGCCTTGTGGGTGGGTGTGTTTCGGTCACCCTCGCGGCGGCCGGGAGCCGCCGCGGCTAGCTGACGACGTCCTTGACGCGGAAGCGGCGGAAGGCGACGGCCATGAGGATCACCGCGTACGTGACCGACACCGAGGCGCCCTTGACCATGCCGCTCCAGTCCAGTTCCGGGGCCAGGGCGTCGAGCCAGGCGTTGTTCCAGAACGTGGGCAGGAACTCCCGCAGCGAGCCCAGCGCCTCGACGGCCTGCAGGATGGTGGAGACGATCCACAGGCCGACCGCGCCGCCGACCGCGCCCAGCGGGGAGTCGGTCATGGTGGAGATCAGGAAGGCCAGGGCGGCCACCACGAGCTGGCTGACCAGCGCATACCCGATCACGATGCCGAACCTCGGCAGGATGTCGAGCGCCGGGATCAGCTCGCCCGTGCCGGGGACCTGGATGTCGTTCCAGCCGAAGGCCACCGTGCCCGCCAGCAGCGCCATCAGCGGCAGGCAGATCACGGCCGCGGCCGAGTAGCCGAGCGCCACGACCAGCTTCTGCCGGAGCAGGCGGTCACGCGGCACCGGGGCGGCCAGCAGGTAGCGCAGCGACGACCAGTTCGCCTCGCTGGCCACGGTGTCGCCGCAGAACAGGGCCACCGCCACCACCAGCAGGAAACTGGCCGACACCGACAGGGCGAAGGCGGCGAAGTTCAGGCCGCTCGCGGTGGCCAGGTCCGAGATGCGCAGCGACGACGGCCCCTGCCCGCTGGACTGTGGCCCGAACTGGAACGCGATCACCAGCACCCACGGCAACGCCAGCAGCAGCCCGAACATGGCCAGCGTCCGCCGCCGCTTGAACTGCCTGACGATCTCCACACGCAGCGGCAGCGTACGGCGGGGCGCGTAGCCCGTCGCGGCGGTCATGATTTGTCTCCGATGAGGTCGAGGAAGACGTCTTCCAGGCGCGGCCCGTGACCGTTCGCGACCGTGGCCGCGCCGAGCAGGGTGGACACCGGCCCGGCCGAGACCAGCCGGCCCCGCTGCATGACCACGACGTGGCTGCAGGTCTGCTCCACCTCGGCCAGCATGTGGCTGGAGACGATCACGGTACGGCCGTCGCGGGCGTAGCGCTTGAGCACCTCCCGCATCTCGCGGATCTGGGGCGGGTCGAGGCCGTTCGTGGGCTCGTCGAGCACCAGCAGGTCCGGCAGGCCGAGCATGGCCTGGGCGATGGCCAGCCGCTGGCGCATGCCCTGCGAGTAGGTGCGCACGGCACGCTCCAGCGCCTTGCCCAGGTTAGCGATCTCCAGCGCCTCGTCGAAGTGGGCGTCGGCGGCCGGGCGTCCGGTGGCGGCCCAGTAGAGCTCGATGTTGTCCCGGCCGGACAGATGCGGCAGGAAGCCCGGCCCCTCGACGAACGACCCCAGCCTCGACAGCACGGGCGCGCCCGGCGTCACCGGCTCGCCGAAGATCCGGATCTCGCCCGCGTCGGGCCGGATGAGGCCCATCATCATCCGCATCGTGGTCGTCTTGCCGGCGCCGTTCGGTCCGAGCAGGCCGAGCACCTGGCCCTGCTCGACCCGGAACGACAGCCCGTCGACGGCGAGCTCCCCGTTCCGGTACGCCTTGGTCAGCCCGCTGATCTCCAGCGGCACCTCCGCGGCCCGGTCCGGTTCGCTCAGGTCCGCGGCGGGCCGGTCGGGCGCCTGGCCGTTCCCCCCGGGCGAGCCCGCGGGCACCGGGTCGGCACGGTGGCGTCGCGCGCCCGTGCGCCCCGTCACCAGGATCCCGGCGGCGATCACCACGGCGGCCAGCGGCATCGCCCAGACCCACCAGGCCACTCCGGCCGGGGCGGCGGCCAGCGTCCGCACGGTGGGGACGGCCAGCGCGGGCGCGGCCAGGGCCACCTGGTACGCGGCGGGCTGGGCGGGGGTCGCGTAACCCATGTCGGTCGTGGTCACGACCAGGCGGAGCCGGTGGCCCGCGGCGAAGTCGTGGTCCACGGCGGGCAGGGTGACCGTGGCCTCCACGCTGCCGGTGTCCTCCGGGATCGTGACCCGGATCGGGGCCACCAGGCCGGCGGGCAGGGTGGGCGGCTGGGCGCTGTCGGCGACGTCGTACAGTTTCGCGAACAGAGTCGCCTCGCCCTTGCCCGACACCCTGATCCTGGCGGTGGGGGTGCCGGTGAGCTGGAGCGGGGCGCTGAGCGGCGGGGACTCGAACGCGGCGCTCTGCCCCGGCATGTCGATCGACACGCCGGGGTTGTTCCCGCCGCCGCCCAGCAGGCCGCCGATGCCGGGCACCGCCGAGATCGAGGCGGGCGCGCCGCCGGGCGGATTGACGATGTTCTGCTGGGGGCCGCTCAGCGGCACGGCGGTGGTGCCGGTGCCCAGCAGCCCGGGGTACGAGGCCGCCTCCGGGTGCAGGCGGATGCGCTGGCGGGTGCCGGGGTCGCGGCCGCCGTCCCGCGTCACCGTGAACGCGCTGACCGGCGTCGCCGTCCCGGCCGGGCCCTCACCCTTCAGGTAACGGTTGAACCAGGCCGACGACTGCTCGAACAACCAGTCGACCTCGCCGTCCCCGCCGTCATGCCCGCCGTCGAACCAGGCCAGGCTGACCGGGGTGCCCGCGGCGGCGATCGCCCTGGCGTTGGCGTCGGCGTGGCTGAGCGGGAACAACGAGTCCCGCTGGCCCTGCAGGAGCAGGGTGGGGGCCTTGATCTGGCCGGCCACGGTGATCGGGCTCGACCTGCGCAGCAGCGCGACGGCCTCCGGGGTGGCCTTGCCGTCCGTCGCGACCTGCTGGTAGACGTCGCAGATCGCGGGCAGGAACCGGCCGCAGCGGGCATGCTCGGGGGTCAGCGGCGCGGTGGCCTGCTCGCGCCCGGCGCCCAGCGACGTGGCCAGGTTGTCCAGCGAGACGCCCTGGCCGAAGAAGATGCCCGCCCACATCCGCTTGAAGACCCCGCTCTCGGCCCTCTGACCGGCCGCGCCCTGACCGGCTGCGTTCGGCTGGACGGGCGGGTTCTGGACGGCGGTGTTGGGGAAGAGGGCGTCGGCCAGGTCGGACCAGGTGATCTGGGGGACGATCGCGTCGACCCGGTGGTCGTGGGCCGCAGCCATGAGCGCGATGGCGCCGCCGTACGAGCCGCCCGCGATGCCCACCCGCGGGTCGCCCGCCTTGTCGAGCTGGACCTCGGGCCGCTTGGCCAGCCAGTCGATGAGCTGCTTGACGTCCTTGACCTCGTAGTCGGGCGAGTTGAGCGCGATCTGGCCGGTCGAGCGGCCGAACCCGCGCGCCGACCAGGTCAGCACGGCGTAACCGTCCTGGGCGACGCGGATCGCCTGATCCCGCACGCTCCGCTTGCTGCCGCCGAAACCGTGGGCGATCAACACGGCGGGCGCCTTCCCGCCCCCGGGCGGCGGGAAGAACGTCGTGTCGAGCTCCACCCGTTGGTCGCCGGAAGGTCCATCGACGACGGTTATCCGCTGGTCCTGGCCTCGCACATCAGGAGCGGTCGGCCACACCAGCCACGCCGTCACCCCGATGAGGACGAATGCCACGACCAGCGCGGCCACACGCTTCATGCGGTGAGCCTACTTTCCACACCTGAGAGATCCCTGAGACGCGGCTCACGCCGGGAGCGCCCGCGGCGCGGGGTCGGCTGACCTGGGCGATCACGCGTCGCCGCCCGAAGCGGTGTGGGCCCAGAACACGGAGAGGCTGTCCTCATAGAGGTGGAACCGCGTGATCAGACCGTCCTCGACCGTCAGGTGGAGCGCGAAAGCGGCGGTGAAGGCCCGTCCCGTGGCCTTGGAGGTCCGCACGATCTCGCCGGTCACCACCGCGTCGTCCCCGTCCACCAGGATCCGCGCCACCGTGGTGGCGTCCCGTTCGAGCACGTGGTGGGCGTCAAGCAGGCGGAAGTGCTCGGCCATGTCGCGGCTGCCGGTGCGCGGGCGGATCCACGGCGCGGACGGGTGCTCTCCCGCCGGCCAGTCCAGTTGCCAGTCGATCTTGTCCGCGAACAGGTCGGCGGCCCGGTCATAATCGTTCGCGCCGGTCCTGCGGAGCAGCTCTTCCACGATGTCACGGGTCATGATCTCTCCTTGTGGGGACGCTGTGCCGTGGATGAGTCTTCCGCTGATCGTGCACCGTGGCGATTACTCGTCAGGTAGGCGTCCCGATGAGCTGGAGGCGCCCACGCGCGCAGGAGCGCGTCGCGTTCGTCCCGGCCGCCTCCATCTCCATCGCGGGCGCTTCGGACATGTCGACGGGGGCGGGTCGTCAGGCCAGGATGGCGTAGACCGTGGAGGCCCGGGCCACCGTTTCGCCGTCGCCCGCGATCGTGAGGGTGATCTCGGAGAAGGCCAGCGTGCGGCCCAGCTTCGTGATGCGGACGTCGACCATGACGTCCTTGCCCACCACCGGCCGCTGGAACGTCGTGGACTGCTGCACCGTGGTCATCGGCACGAACCCGCCCCGCGCCGAGGAGATCGCGATGACCGTGGCCGTGTCGGCGGCCGCCATCATCGCCTGGCCGGACAGCCCGCCGCCCTCCCGGGCCAGGTCGTCGGACCAGGGCAGCCGGACGACCGCGTGGCGCTCGCCCACCTCCTCCACGCGCAGTCCGAGCTGCTGGACCCAGGGGGCGAAGTAGTCCTGGAAGATCGCCTGTGCGTCTGCTGGAGTCACGCGCCCATCATGCACGCCGCGCCGGGGCCGGGACTATGCGCGGGCGCGAGCGTGCGCGAAGGTGGAACGGAACCGGGAGGAGGCGGCATGCCGGTGGTGGCCGGAGCGGGTCCCGAGTGGTCGGCGGTGTTCCTGCCGTCCACCTACGAGACAGGCGTCCCGTACGACCTGTTCGCCCGGCTCAGGGCGGAAAGCCCGGTGTGCTGGATCCCCGAGCCCGCGATCGGCCCCTGGCGGGCGGGCCCCGGCTACTGGGGGGTTTTCCGGCACGCCGACGTCAAGCACGTGCTGCGCACCCCGGCGGACTTCTCCTCGCACCTGGGCGCCACCCAGATCCGCGACCCCGACACCCCCTCAGACCTGGCCTTCGTCCAGGACATGATGCTGAACATGGACCCGCCCGGACACTCCAGGCTGCGCAGGATCGTGGCGGCGGCCTTCACCCCGCGTGCCGTGCGCGCGCTGGAGCGCACGATCGCCGAGCGGGCGGCGTCGCTGTTCGCCGGTCATCCCGACGGGGGCGAGTGCGACTTCGTGGAGGTGGCCGCCGACCTGCCGGTCTGGACGCTGGCCCACGTCATGGGGGTGCCCCCGCAGGACAAGCGGCTGCTGTACGACTGGGCGTCGAGGGTGATCGGCTATCAGGACGCCGACTACGCGGGCCTGTCCACGGCCGGCGTGGAGTCCCTCACCCTCGTCGGCCGCCTGGCGGTCGCGTCGAAGCCGGAGTTCGAGCCCGGCCGCAACCCGCGGTCGAGGGCGGCGCTGGCCGACATGTTCGCCTACGCGCACGCGCTCGCCGCCACCCCGCTGGACGACGAATCCGTCATGTCGGCCATGCGGCGGGGCGGCCTGACGGAGGCCGAGTTCGAGAACATGTTCTTCCTCTTCGCCGTCGCCGGCAACGAGACCCTGCGCAACGCCATCCCCGGCGGGCTGCTCACCCTCCTCCGGCATCCCGCCGAGCTGGACCGCCTGCGCGCGAACCCCTCCCTGCTGGACTCCGCCGTCGAGGAGATGCTCCGCCACTGGCCACCCGTGATGGACTTCCGCCGCACCGCCACCCGCGACCTCACCCTCGGCGGCATGCGGATCCGCGCGGGGGACAAGGTCGTCGTCTACCACGCCGCCGCGAACCGCGACCCGTCCGTCTTCCCCGACCCGGACCGCTTCGACATCACCCGCACCCCGAACGACCACGTCAGCTTCGGCTTCGGCCCGCACTTCTGCCTCGGCGCCCACCTGGCCCGCGCCCAGCTCCGCTCGGTGTTCAAGGAGCTGCTCGCCTGGGACGTGGAGCCGGCGGGCCCGCCGCGACGGCTCACGTCCAACTTCCAGAACGGGCTCAAACACCTCCCCGTACGCCTGAGCCGCCGCCTGTCGTGACCGCCTAGGCTCAGCCTCATGGATTATCTGCGGGTGAACCGGGCCAACTGGGACTCCAGGGTCCCGATCCACGTCGGCAGCGACTTCTACGACGTCAAGGGCTTCAAGGACGGCCGCAACCCGCTGCGGCCGTTCGAGCTGGCGGAGGTCGGCGACGTGACCGGCCGCCGGCTGGCGCATCTGCAGTGCCACTTCGGCCTCGACACGCTCGGTTGGGCCCGGCTCGGCGCCGAGGTGACCGGCCTCGACTTCTCGGAGGCCGCCATCGACCAGGCCAGGGCCGTGGCCGCCGAGTGCGGGATCCCGGCGCGGTTCGTCACGGCCGACGTCCATGACGCGGTGGAGGCGCTCGGCGAGACGTACGACATCGTCTACACGGGCATCGGGGCACTGGTGTGGCTGCCCGACCTCACCCGCTGGGCCGAGACGGTCGCCGCCCTGCTCAACCCGGGCGGATTCCTCTACCTCGCGGAGTTCCATCCGTTCGCCGACACCATGGACGATGCCACGGGCACCACCGTCACCCACGACTACTTCGACCGCGGCCCGCACGTCTGGGAGGAGCCGCACACCTACACGGGCGACGACGTCCTGGAGCATCAGACCTCGGTGCAGTTCCAGCACGGGCTGGGCGAGGTCGTCAGCGCGGTGGCGGCGGCGGGGCTGCGGGTCGAGTTCCTGCACGAGCACGCCCACACCCTCTTCCAGCGCTTCGGCACGCTGGTCGGCGGCGGCGCCGAATACCGACGGCCCGAGGGCGCCCCCGGGATCCCTCTCATGTACTCGCTGCGAGCCTCATCCGGTAGTGGACCTCTTCCAGCGGGGGATTCGGCAGCATCTTCGTCCGCCCCGACAGCGTGAACCCGAACCGCTCGTAGAACCGCCGCGCCCGGGGATTGTCCGCCAGCACCCACAGCCCGACCTGGGAGTGGCCGGACGAGGACATCTCCTCGGTGGAGGCCGCCATCAGGGCTCGCCCCATGCCGGTGGAGAACTCGGCCGGGAACACGTAGATGGCGTACACCTCCATGCCCGGAATGTCGTCGTCGCGGCTCGCGCCGTAGATGCTGAACCCGCGTACGAACCCGTCGCGCACCGCCACCATGGCGCTCCCGTGCCCCCTGGCCAGCCACTCGGAACGGTTTCGCACCGGCTCCGGCCGCACCTCCAGCCCGGCGAGGAACGTGTCCGGCATGACCCCGCGATAGGCGACGCGCCACGTGGCGATCCGCACCGCCTCGATGGCGCCCGAGTCCTCTGGCAAGGCCTTGCGGATTTCGAAGGACATGATCGAGATTGTCGCAGATGGGAGGGTCGTGCTCCACGCGACGAGGGGGTCGCGGGACGGCGCTCCGGCGGACCGTAAGATTCTCTCCCGTGAAGTCTCCAGCATCGATCAAGAAGGCCGCCGCCTGGGCCCTGCCGTACTGGACCCGGGGACAGGCGGGGCGCGACACCCCGCAGGACCTGTTCCGGGTGCTCTATTACGGCTGGCTGGTGGCGTTCACGCTCAAGGTGCTCGGCTCCGCGTGGGACGTCTCGTGGCACTTCAAGTGGCTGCGTGACGATCTCGCCCCGCCTCACCTGCTCAACTCCGTCGGCACGGCGCTCGCCCTCGCGCTGACCGTGATCCACGGATACACGGGCTACGGCGTGGACAAGGCCGCCCTCAGGCTGATCCAGTGGGGCACCGGGATCTTCCTCGTCGCCGTCCCGCTCGACCTGATCAACCACCGCGTGAACGGGCTCGACATCACCTCGTGGAGCCCCTCGCACATCATGCTCTATGCTGGAACGTTCTTCATGATCGCCGGCGTCCTCCGCGGCTGGTTCATGGGCGCGCGGCCCGGCCGGGAACGCACGGTCGTGCTGGGCGCGCTCTTCGCGTTCTTCCTGGAGAACGTGCACTTCCCCGAGCAGCACCAGGAGTACGGCATCCTGTCGATCGGCGCCTGGGACAACCACACCACCTACGCCGAGCCGATCCTGCTGCGGTTCGCGGCCGACCAGATGGGGCGGCCGGTGGACCGGACCATGATGACGGGCTTCGCGCTGCCGGTGCCCGACTTCCTGTATCCGGTCTACGCGGTGGTCGTCGGGCTGGCGGTGCTGGTGGCGGCGCGGGCGCTGATCGGCAGGTTCGGCGCGGCCACCCTCGTGGCGGGCGGCTACGTGGGGGTCCGGATCGTGCTCTGGCCGCTGCTGACCTACACCGGGTTTCCGCCCTCGGCGGTGCCGCTCTTCCTGGTCGTCGCCGGGCTGCTGGTGGACGTGGCGTTCCTGGTGCGGCTGCCGGTGGCGCGGGCGGTGCTGGGGTCGGCCGGCGTGACGGCCGGTGCCTACGCGGCGCTGGCGGCGCAGAGCGCGGTCATGGGGCCGGTGTACGGGGCGCTGAAGGGCCAGCAGGGCCTGCTCGGGGCGCCTCCCCTGGCCGTCTCGTCGGCCGTCTGGGCCGGGCTCGGGCTGCTGGCCGCCTGGCTGGCCGTCGAATGGTTCGTGGGCAGGCGCCGGGTCAGTCCCGTCGAGCCCCGGCCCGTGGTCGCCCCCGCCACCCCGTAGGCCGGGCGCCGCCCCACCGGGGGCCCGGGCCGCGCCTCACCGCACGGTCAGGCGACCGGGGCCCGGGTGAGCGCCACCGCCACGCCGTACGCCAGGCCCATCACCCCCACCTCGGCCGCCGCCCAGCCCACCAGGGCGGTGGCGCGGCCCGCGCGTACGGCGGGCAGCAGGCGGAAGCGGATGTGCGCCGCCAGCGGCACCAGCGCCGCCACCAGCACCGCCTTGACCACGAGCAGCAGCCCGTAGTGGCTGGTCACGATCGCGCCGGGCAGGCTCACGCCGGGCGTGAGCGCCATCGTGGCGAGCCCGGTGACCAGGCCGGACGATCCCACCGCGAGCAGGCATACGGTGGCGATCCTGGAGAACCTGGGCAGCACCGTGGCCAGCAGGTCCCGGTGCGGCCCCACGAACACGGCCGTGGCCGCCAGCCCGCCGGCCCAGGCCGCCGCGCCCATCACGTGGATCTCCATGGAGATCATGATGGGGTCGTGCCAGACCGAGTTGACCGCGTGGCCGGTGACCGGGATCGGCAGCAGCCCGAACATGCCCACGATCACCCGCAGCTCGGCCGGCACCTTCTCGCCGAACCGCACCGCCATCAGCCCGATGCCCGCCGCCGCCAGCGCGCACGCCGCGCTGAACAGCAGGCCCTGGCCGGCGCCGACGGTCCCGACGTATTCGGCGATCATGCCGAACGTCGGAACCTTCCCGGGATTCAGCTCGGCCGTCTGGAGCACGATGGCGAGCAGCGCGCAGATCGCCCACGCCCAGGCGGCGGTCACGGCCAGGGGCCGCACCCGCCGCATGACCGGCTCGGTCCGGTCGGGGGCGTCGAACCCGAGCAGCTTGGGCAGCAGGCTCAGCCCGACCACGGCGACGGCGGCCAGGTCGAGCAGCACCCGCACGACCGGCAGGCCGACCGTCACCAGCGGGCCGGGCATGGGGATGCCGGGCACGGCCTCCTGCGCGGTGAACGAGCTCGCCGCCACGGCCGCCACGACCGCGCAGACCCCGAACGCGCCGGCGACGAGCCGCCCGCCCGCGCGCTTCCGGGGGAGAGGCGGGGCGGTGACGGTCATCAGGGCACCATCCTCGCTGTGAGGCCCGTGTGGGGTCACGTCCGGGCCCCCTCGTCCGAGCGGGAGCGGCGCAGGGCGACCACGGTGCCGGCCGCGAGCACCAGCAGGGCCCCCACGATCCACACCACGGCCATCCCGGCCCCGCCGCCGGCCCCCGCCTCCGCGGCGTCCGCCCCTGTACCCGGAGCCGCCCCCGCCGCCCCTGTGCCCGGAGCCGCCGGGCCGGCGGTGGTGCCCGTGGCGTCCGGGGCCAGGCGGAAGGAGACGCTGCCGGTCACCGGATGCCCGTCGGCCGACAGGATGCGGTAGCCCACCGTGTACGACCCGCCGGCACGCAGCGGCCTGACCTTCACCGACACCCGTTCGGCGGCCACCACCGCGTTGCCGTCGGCCCACCCGGACCCGTCCGCCGCCGTCACACCGACCTGCGCGTACCCCTGGCGCACCGCCTGGTCGAACACCAGCGTCACCTGCCCGGGTGCGGCCGGGAGCGTGGCTCCGTCCTTCGGGTCGCTGCCGACCAGCACATTGTGGGCCCGCGCCGCGCCGGGAACGGTCCCGGCGGCGACGAGGGCCAACAGCAGGACCGTGAGTAGCCGCCTCAAAGATCAGCGCCCTTCCTGGAACAACCGCACGTCTCGAACCCGTATATGGTCCCATCCATGAGCGATCTCTTCGGCGGCACGGCCCCCTATTACGCCAGATACCGCTCCCCGCACGCCGCTCCGGCGATCGAGCGCCTCGCCACGACGTTCGGCCCGGACAGCACCGTGCTGGACCTCGGCTGCGGGCCCGGCACGGTCGCGATCCCGCTGGCGCCCGGCGTGCGCGAGGTGCTGGCGGTCGACCCGGACGGGGAGATGCTGGCCGAGGGCGCCCGCCTGGCCGCGGAGGTGCCCAACATCCGCTGGCTCCGGGGTGACTCGACGAGGCTGGCCGAGCTCCCGAGGTTCGACCACATCGTCATGGGCAGGTCGTTCCACTGGATGGACCGCCGCGCGGTGCTGGCCGAGCTGGACGCGCTGCTGCCGCCGGGCGGCGTCGTGGCGCTCCTGGGGCCCGGCCGCGACCCGGGCGAGCCGCCGTGGGAGCCGGTCATGCGGCGGGTCCGCGAGCGGTTCGGGGTCAACACGCTGACCGCGACCAACACCTTCCAGGCCACCGGCGAGCACCCGCACGACGTGCTGGTCACCACGCCGTTCGGCGACCTCGACGTGACCGCCTTCGAGCAACGCCTGACGTACGACGTGGAGGCCGTGCTCGGCCTGCAGCTCTCCTACTCCTTCAGCGCCCCGGCCCGGCTCGGCGACCGGCTGGAGTCGTTCACCGAGGCGGCCAGGCAGGAGCTGCTCCGGCTCAACCCGGCGGGGACCTGGGAGGAGGTGGACGTGACGGAGGTGCTGCTCGCCCGGCGGCCCGGCGACGCGCGGCTCAGGAGATCCCCATGACCTGCCAGATCCGCCGGGTGAACCCGTTGATCAGCCCGGTCTCCGCGCACAACTCCCGCGTCCGGCTCACGGAGTCGCGGATCTCCTGCCTGGCGGCCGGACTGCGCAGATAGACCTCGGACACCACCCGGGCGGGGATCCCGAACCGCCTGATCATCGGCCCGGGCGGGGCCAGCATGATCCGGGCCATCACCCCGAGCACGACAGGCGCGGCGACGCCCAGCAGGTGACGCCGGTACGCGGGCATCCGCGGCACCCGGTCCCGCAGGTAGTGCCGGGCGAAGGAGATGTGCCTGGCCTCCTCCGCGACGTGGATGCGAATGATCGTCTCTTCCAGCGGGTGGTGCGCCCGGCCCTCCTTCAGCACCTTGCGCTGCACGTGGTCGATCGGATCCTCGCCGCCCAGCACGAACACGAAGAACAGCTCGGTCGAGATCAGCGGGATCCACGGCGCCACCTGCGCGACCGCCGACAGCGGCCGCGCCATGCCCCGGATCGGCAACCCGGTGCGGTTCACGAACTCCTGGAACATCATCCCGTGATGTCCCTCTTCGATGGTCTCGTGGTAGACGTAGCGGAACTCGGGTGACCCGTTCGGCAGCCGGTAGGCGTAGTTGAGCAGGCCGCGTTTGAGCAGGTTCTCGAACTGCAGGCCGATCTTCATGGCGGTGGCCACCCGCCACAGCCCGATCTCCGCGCGCACCTCGGGTGGCCGGCTCCGGTACCACGGGTGGCCGCCGAGCCGGTCCGCCTCGGGCAACTCCCACCGGGGATCGGCCCGGCGTACCAGGAACTCCGGCTCGTCCCACGGAATGTCCCGGTACGGCTCCCAGTGCTTGTCCACCGACGCCTTCGAGAGGCGTTCGATGACCGACTCGTAGGCGCTCCTGCCCGCGGCCCGCTCGTCGCGTCGTGCCGCCCGGTCGCCGGCGGCGGTAGAGCTCGGTGCGGATGCCATCGCGTGCGCTCCTCTCCTCGCCACTCCCCTAATTGTACGCAGCATCCAATAGCGCCGGAAAGGGAGAGGATCACAGCGTGTCGGCGGACAGGCCCAGCTCGTTCGCGGCGGCCGTGCGGATGAGGAGGTTGACCCGGCGCCGGGACAGCACCTTGGGATGGACGTGCGTCTGGATCGCGAGCCCGTCGATGAGTGCGAAGAGGCGCCATGTCGTCGAGTCGGGGTCCTCGCACGCGAACTCCCCGCACGCCACGCCGGCCTCGATGATCGCCCGCATCAGCAGCCGTCCCTGGGCGTCGATGCGGCGCGAGATCTGCTCCAGCTCGGGGCTGCGCATGGCCTCGGCGTTCGCGTCGATCCAGAGCCGCCAGCCTTCGGTGGGTATCGCGGGGGAGCAGAGGCGCAGCAGCGTGCGCAGCCGGTCGAACGGCGTGCCCGTGGATCTCTCGATGCCGCCCAGCGCGTTGAGGTGCAGTCGTGCCGCGTAGGTGAAGGCCTGGGCGAACAGTCGTTCCTTGGTCTCGAAGTGGTAGAAGAGCAGCCCCTGGCTGACGCCGGCCGCCTTGGCGATGTCGACGGTCCTGGTGTGGCCGAAGCCTTGATCCGCGATCACCTCGCAAGCCGTCTTCAACAAATCCTCGCGCCGTAATCGGCTGAAACCTGATGTCACAGCGAGTAACTCTAACTTCTGCTTAATGGTGTCTTATGGACAAATCGGGCATGGACGGTGGGCGCTGTTCGCATGACCCCCGCGTTGACGGCGAACACTCAGGTGATCATGGTAGATGCGGTCCTCCGGGGTTCCTGATCAGGGTCAAAACTTTTAGCTACCCACCATCACCGCGTCCGTACCGGCATCCGCAGCACAAACCGGGCGCCGGTCTCGGAGTCCTCGATCGTGAGCGTGCCGTGGTGGATCCTCGCGATCTCGCGGGCGATGGGCAGGCCGAGCCCGGTGCCGCCGGCGTCGCGGTTGCGCGAGGCGTCCAGCCGGGTGAAGCGCCTGAAGACGACCTCGCGCAGCTCGGGCACGATGCCCGCCCCGTCGTCCAAGACCTCCAGTACGGCCTCGTCGCCCTCCCGGCGGACGGTCACGGTGACCGTGCTCTCGGCGTGCCGCTCGGCGTTGTCCAGCAGGTTCGTCAGCAGGCGGGCCAGCCTGAGCCGGTCGCCCAGGACGACCACGTCGCGCCGCAACGAGGTGACCACCCGCTTGCCGCGCGCCCTGGCGGTCTCGCCGGCCACCAGGTCGGCGAGGTCCACCGGTTCGAGCCGGCCGGGCGCGCCCGCGTCGAGCCTGGCCAGCGTCAGCAGGTCGGTGACGATGTTCTGCAGCCGGTCCAGGCTGAGCATGAGCCGGGAGGAGGTCTGCCTCCAGTCGGTCTGGTCCGGGCTGATCAGGGCCTCTTCCAGCTCGGTGCGCATGGCCGTGATCGGGCTGCGCAGGTCGTGCGAGGCGTCGGAGGCGAACCTGCGCTGCTGCTCCATCGCCGACTCCAGCCGGGCGAGCATCTGGTTGGCGGTCTGCGCGAGCTCCTTGATCTCGTCGGCGTTGCGCGGCACGGGCACCCGCATCTTCGCGTCACCGGCGGTGATCATGGCCAGCCTGCGGGTGATGCGGTTGACCGGCGCCAGCGTGCCGGCCACCACCCGCGAGACGCCGAACCAGGTCAGGGTCACCAGGATCAGGGAGACGCCGGCCAGGAAGCCGGTCACGGTGGGGCTGACGTACCAGGGGGGCAGGGTGTCGTAGGCGTAGACGAACCAGTCGCCCTCCTGGTCGTCCCCGTACACGCGGAAGGCGACCGTGATCTGGCACTCGCCGGAGAACTGCGGCAGGTCGCACACCATACCGGTGCGGTTGGCGCTGTAGGGGTCGGGGGGCTGGGCGGTCAGGCGGGGCACGCCCGCCAGGTTCGGCGTCGAGGCCACCACGCGGCCGGTGTCGTCGACGACCTGGACGCCCCGCAGGTCGAGGCGGATCACCGGGGGCAGCTCGTGCCGCTTGATCAGGTGGACCACGCGCAGGGCGACGTTGAGCATCTCGTTGGTCCGGATGTCGATCACCGTGCTGTGCGCGGTCAGCAGCAGGACCCAGCTCGTCGCGAGGCAGAGCGCCGCCATGGCCGCGCTGGCGTACAGCGATAGCCGTGTGCGTATGGACCGGCCCAGCCGTGTGATCACGCCATCCCCCTGTAGCCAGGTGATCACACCAAGTGGTTATCGCTCAAATTTGCGGAGATCCACCGACAAATCGGGTGAAAAAGTCGTCCAGAGCGACGCTCTATGCCTCTCGCGGTGAGCTGACTAGAGTAAGTGGGCACTGATGCCAAGGAGGCGATGTGGACCTCGCAGAGTATCGGCGCGCCGCCCGGGCCTGGCTCCAGGAAAACGCTCCAACGCGGGATGACCCCGGGGCGGACGGGGCCGGCGGGGCCAAGGAGTTCATGGCCCGCCTCTACGACGCCGGCTACTCCGGCATCACCTGGCCGGAACGCTGGGGCGGCCAGGGGCTGACGCAGGCGGAGGA
Organism: Nonomuraea sp. B12E4; assembly: GCF_039871825.1. Lineage (NCBI taxonomy): Bacteria > Bacillati > Actinomycetota > Actinomycetes > Streptosporangiales > Streptosporangiaceae > Nonomuraea > Nonomuraea sp. B12E4. The sequence continues at coordinate 85,811 of NZ_JBDPME010000003.1, forward strand.
GCGCGCCTTCGCCGCCGAGGCCCGCGACTACGCCCTGCCCACCTACGTCTTCTCCATCGGCCTCGGCATGACCGGGCCGACCCTGGTCGACCGGGGCAGCGACGAGCAGCGGGAGCGGTTCGTCCGGCCGTTGCTGCGCGGCGAGGAGATCTGGTGCCAGCTCTTCTCCGAGCCCGGCGCCGGCAGCGACGTGGCCGGCCTGCAGACCAGGGCCGAGCGGGACGGCGACGGCTGGATCGTCAACGGCCAGAAGGTGTGGACCTCGGTCGCCCACCACGCCGACTGGGGGCTGCTGCTGGCCCGTACGGACGTGGAGGTGCCCAAGCACCGGGGGCTGACCATGTTCGTGGTGGACATGCACCACCCCGGGGTGACGGTCCGGCCGCTGAAGGACATGAGCGGCAGGTCCAACTTCAACGAGATCTTCTTCGACAACGTCGCCATCCCCGACGAGCACCGCGTGGGTGAGGTCAACGACGGGTGGAGCGTGGCCGTCACGACGCTGCTGCACGAGCGGCTGTCGATCTCGGCGGGCGTCGGTATGGGCGGGCGGCGCGACGACCCGACCTCGTTCGAGACGCTGCGCCAGAGCGTCGACACGAGCGACCCGCTGGTCCGCGACGAGCTCGTCGAGCTGCACATCCGCAGCCGCGCGCTGGCGCTGTTCAACCAGCGGCTGGCCCAGGAGACCAGGGCAGGGATCTTCCCCGGCGCCCGGGGCAGCGCCGCCAAGCTGCTGCTGGCCGAGCTGACCCTGTTCCAGGCCGACCTGGCCACGCGGCTCGTCGGCCCGGAGTCCGTGCTGTCCGATCACCCGCTGGCGCAGGCCATCTCGCTGGCCCCCGGCATGTCACTCGGCGGCGGCACCAACGAGATCATGCGCAACATCATCGGCGACCGGGTGCTCAACCTGCCGCCCGAGCCCCGGGTCGACAAGACCGTGCCGTTCAAGGACCTGAAGGTGGGGACGCAGGAGTGAAGCTCGTACTCAGTGAGGAGCAGCGGCAGCTTCGCGACGCCGTGCGCGGCTTCCTGCGCACGGCCTCGCCACTGCCCAAGGTCCGCGACGGCTACGACCCCCAGGTGTACGCGCGGCTGAACGGCGAGCTCGGCCTGGCCGGGCTGATCATCCCCGAGGAGCACGGCGGCGCGGGCGCGGGACTGGCCGAGCTGGCGGTCGCGCTGGAGGAGACCGGCGCCGCGCTGCTGCCGGGGCCCTTCCTGGCCACGTCGTTCGCGGCCATCGCGCTGCGCGCGGTGCCGGACAAGGAGCTGATGACCGGCATCGCCGAGGGCAGGATCGCGGCCACGCTCGCCGAGGCCGAGCTCTCCCACGACGACGGCACGGTGAGCGGCACGCTGGCGCAGGTGCTCAGCGGCATGGACGCCGACGTGCTGGTGGTCCCCGCGCGGGGCGGCGACGGCCCGGTCATGGTCGCCGTCGAGCTGGCCGGGCCCGGCGTCACCAGGTCCGCGCTGGACACCCTCGACCTCACCCGCGGCCAGGCGCGGGTGGCCCTGGAGGGCGCGCCCGCCCGCGTGCTCGGCCCGCGGCCGGAGTCCGGCATCGGGGACCGGCTGTGCGTGGCGCTGGCGGCCGAGCAGCTCGGTGTGATGCGGGCGGCGCTGGAGGCCATCGTCGCCTACGCCAAGATCCGAGTCGCCTTCGGCCGTTACATCGGCTCGTACCAGGGGGTCAAGCACAAGCTGGCCGACATGCACTGCAAGCTCGAACAGGCCGAGTCCATCGTCAGATACGCCGCCTGGGCCGCCGACGAGGCGCCCGAGGAGCTGCCCGGCGCCGCCGCCCTCGCCCAGGCGTACGTCGGCCGCACCTGCTTCGAGGTCGCCCGCGACCACCTGCTGCTGTTCGGCGGCGTCGGCTTCACCTGGGAACACGACGCGCACCTGTTCTACAAGCGGGCCAAGGCCGACGAGGTCCTGCTCGGCCCGCCCCGCGTTCACCGTGCTCGTCTCGCGCACCTGCTGGAGCTCTGATGGATCAGCGACGTGACACCCCGGCCGGGAGCGCACCGGTGGACGTCGGCGAGCTGCCCGGCTTCTACGCCATCGCCGCGGCCGACCCCGACCGGCTCGCCGTGATCGACGCCGACGGCACCGAGACCACCTACGGCGCGCTGCTCGCCCGGGTCAACCAGGTGTCCCACGGGCTCAGGGCCCGCGGGATCGGCACCGGCGACGTGGTGGCGGGGGTGCTGCGCAACGGCATCGACGCCCTCGTCATGATCATGGCGACCGGCCAGATCGGGCTCTACTACGTGCCGATCAACTGGCATCTGACCGCGTCCGAAGTGGCGTACATCCTCAAGGACTGCGACGCCGAACTCGTCGTCACCGATCCGGAGCACGCCGTGCCCGGCGCGGAGGTCGGGACGGACGGGCTGGCCGCGGGGCAGCCCGTCACCGCGCCCGGCGAGCGCGCGACCGGGGCGGTCATGTGGTACACCTCCGGCACCACCGGCTTCCCCAAGGGGGTGCAGCGGCCGCTGCCCGGCGCCGCGCCCGAGGAGGTCGTGCCGCTCTACACGTGGTTCTTCGGCGAGGTCGTGGACCTGCGGCCCGGCGCCGAGGTGCATCTGGTGACCTCGCCGATGTACCACTCGGCGCCGTGCGCGCACGCGCAGTTCGCGCTGCACCTCGGGCACACGGTGGTGATCGCGCCCAGGTTCGACCCGGAGAACGTCCTGGAGCTGATCGAGCGCTACCGGGTGTCCAACGCCATGATGGTGCCGACCATGTTCCACCGGATGCTGCGCCTGCCCGAGGACGTCAGGACAAAATACGACGTGTCCAGCCTGCGCCAGGTCATCCACACCGCCGCCGCCTGCCCGGTCGCGGTCAAGCAGCAGATCATGGACTGGTGGGGGCCCGTCCTGTACGAGTACTACGGCTCGACCGAGTCGACCGTCGCCTTCTCCGTCAAGCCGCGCGACTGGCTGGCCAGGCCGGGGACCGTGGGCCGGCCCGCGCCGTCGTTCGAGGTCAAGATCTTCGACGACGACGGCAAGGAGCTGCCGCCGGGCGAGCCCGGCATGATCTACGTCAGGTCCGCCCTGGGCAAGTTCGAGTACCGCAAGGACCCGGCCAAGACGGCGGCCAGCATGCGAGGGGAGTGGTACGCGCCGGGGGACATCGGCCACCTGGACGCGGACGGCTACCTGTTCCTGTGTGACCGGCGTACGGACCTGATCATCTCGGGCGGGGTGAACATCTACCCCGCCGAGATCGAGGCCGCCCTGCTCGAACATCCCGCGGTGGCGGACGTGGCCGTCATCGGCGTGCCGGACGAGGAGTGGGGCCACAACGTGGCCGCCCTCGTCCAGCCCGCCGAGGGCGTCACACCGGGCCCCGGGCTGACCGCCGAGCTGCTGGAGCACTGCGGGTCGCGGATCGCCAGGTTCAAGCATCCGAAGGTGGTCGAATACCGCGACCAGCTCCCGCGCACGCCCACCGGCAAGCTGTCGCGCTCCAAGGTGCGCCAGGACTATCTGTCGTGGCCGGGGAACACCAGCTCCTCGGTGTAGCGCCGCCCGTCGCCCAGGTAGAAGCTGGTCGACAGGGTGCGGTCCGCGGTGTCGAAGACCGTGGTCCACATGGTGCGGAAGGGGGTGGCGGGGTCCTCCCGCGGCCGGACCGAGCGCAGGGTCTCGCGCAGGTCCCGCGGTGACATGGTCACGCCCTTGCTGCGCTCGTGCAGTGTGCGCAGCCGTTCGAACGTCCGGAAGCTGAGCTCGGTGTCCTCGGGCAGGTTCATCGGGTCGGGGTGGCGGTGCAGCAGGTGGTTGGTCACGCAGAGCGGCCCGTCGCCGAGGATCGCCGCCGCGCCGTCCATGCGGGCGTGGTGCTGCGGCCAGTGCCGCTCGAACCAGGTCCGCCGGGCACGGTTGACCACCGGGTCGCCGGGGGTGGGCGCCCAGCCCAGCCTGCGCGCCTCCTCGGCGAGCGCGCGGCCGATCTCGAACCGGCTGCCCTTGAGCGTCAGATGGTGTACGAGCTGGAAGTCGTCCTTGCCGCCCGGGACCTGCGTCATGTTCTGCATGCCCCGCGGCGTCGCCAGTCGTGCTGACCAGGCCCTTACCACCCGCTGACCGTCCCCGCCCGCAGGCTGACCGCCCCCGGCTACGGGCTGCCGCGCCGCGGGCGTGCGCCGGCGGGGCGGCGGTAGCGCTCCGAGAGCCGCAGCACGTGCTCGGCCAGCTCCGGCGGGTCGAGCACCTCGAAGTCCACGCCGATGAACCCGATCCACACGGCCATCCCCGCCAGGTCGTCGCCGCCCAGCCTGACCAGGCAGGAGGCCGCGTCGACCGGCTCGACCTCGAGCCCCGGGGGCAGAGCGCCCATCCGCCCGGCCGGGGCGTGCAGCAGCACCGTGGCCCGGTGGCGCCACATCGCCGCGCTGACGCCCTTCTCCACGTATTTGGCCACGTCACCGCCCTCTGGCAGCTCCCGCGGGGTGAACCGGGGCCCGCCCGGCGTACGCGGCCGCAGCCGGTCCACCCGGAACGTCCGCCAGTCCCGCCGCTCGACGTCGTAGCCCACCAGATACCAGCGGCCACGCCGGTGCACCAGGCGGTGCGGCTCGACGTCGCGTACGGTCGCCTCGCCGTCATGGCCGGTGTAGTCGAAGCGGAACCGCTCGTGGTCGCGGGCGGCGTTCGCGATCGTGGTCAGCACCTCGGGAGCGACCGGAGCTGGGGTGCCGGACACCACGGGGATCTGCACGGTGTAGGCGTTGAGCGCGCTCACCCGCCTGCGCAGCCGGGACGGCAGCACCTGCTCCAGCTTGGCCAGGGCGCGCACCGAGGTCTCCTCGATGCCCTCCACACCGCCCCCGGCCGCCCGGCCGAGCCCGACCGCGACCGCGACGGCCTCGTCGTCGTCGAGCAGCAGCGGCGGCAGCGCCGCCCCCGCGCCCAGCCGGTAGCCGCCCGCGACCCCGGGAGTGGCGTGCACCGGATAGCCGAGCGAGCGCAGGCGCTCGACGTCGTTGCGGATGGTCCTGGTCGAGACCCCGAGCCGGGCGGACAGCTCGGGACCCGACCACTCCCGGTGGGCCTGGAGGAGCGAGAGCAGCTTGAGCAGGCGGGCGGAGGTACCAAGCATGCGGACCAGTGTGCCTGCTAACGCGGCAAGAAGCCTTCCGTGTTCAGGACGATCTTGCCGAGGAAATGGCCCTCCTCGCTGCGCCGCTGGGCGTCGGCGGCGCGGTCCAGGGGGAACGTCTCCGCGATCGGAATCCGTACGTGCTCGATCGGGACGGCCTCGTGGCCGCCACCCGAGGAGAAGCGCACCCCGAGCCGCCCGGCGTTCAGCGGGTCGGCGATGGTGATGACCTTGTCCGGGTCGCCGGTGAGCTTGACCGACATGTCCAGCTCGCCCCTGCCCGAAGCGTCCAGCACCAGGTCGATGGGCTCGTTCGGCGGGAGGCGCTCCTCCAGGCCGTCGCCGTAGGTGACCGGGTGGACGCCGAGGCCGCGGAGGTGGGGGTGGTGGCGTTCGCTCGCCGTCCCGATGACGCGGGCGCCGGCGGCGAGGGCAAGTTGCGCGGCGGCCAGGCCGACGCCGCCCGCCACCGCGTGGATCAGCAGGGTCAGGCCCGGCCGGAGCCCGAGCTCGCGCAGCACCCGCCGGGCCGTCCCCACGGCGACCGGGAGCGCGGCGGCCTCCTCGAAGGAGAGGTCGTCGGGCTTGGCCGCCAGCGCGTCCGCCTCGGCGATCACGTGTGTGGCCGCCGCCCCGGACGCGACCTGGCCGAACACCGGCGCGCCGAGCCGCCGGCCGGTGACCCCCGGGCCGAGCGCGTCGATCGTGCCCGCCATCTCGATCCCCGTGCCCTGCGGGCCGGCGGGCGGGGCGCCCATGAGACCCTTGCGGATCTTCCAGTCGATGCCGTTCACCCCGGCCGCCCTGACCGCCACCCGTACCTGGCCCCGGCCCGGCCGGGGGAGCGGGATCTCCTCCAGCGCCAGCACCTCCGGGCCGCCGTGGGCCCGGTAGCGCACGGCCTGGGCGGTGACGAGCAGCAGCGCCTTGCCGACGAGTTCGCGCGCCGCCAGCGCGGCGTGCGCCTCCGAGGCCCGCTCCAGCGGCACGGCCAGCCCCACGACCGTCGTCAGCCGGCCGGCGGCCGCCTCCCGCATGGTCTGCTCGGCCAGCCTCCTGAACTCGTCCGGAGCGAACTGGACCTGCTCCATGCCGACCAGCCGCACCCCCCGCCGCATGGCCCGCTCCCGGTCGACCGGGGCCGGCGACCCGCTGGGCACGCCGTAGGCGAAGAACGTCCCGCCGGGAGCGACCAGCTCGAACGCGGCCCCACCGACCTCCCCACCGACCCCGTCGAACACGACGTCGAACCCCTCCGGCGCCGCGCGGCCGGTCGTTCCAGCCGCTGTGGACCCGGTCGTCCCAGTCGCTGCGGTCGTCTCAGGCTCGTTGAGGGCCGGGTCGCCGGTCGCCTCAGGCTCGTTCAGGGCCCGGTCGCCGGTCGTCTCCGCCGCGCCCAGGGCCGGGTAGTCGATCACCTCCGCCGCGCCCATGCGCAGGGCCGCCGCCCGCTTGGCCGGGCCGTGCGCCGCGGCCGTCACGCGGGCGCCGGCCGCCGCCGCCAGCCGCACGATCGGCAATCCCAGCGCCCCACCGGCCCCCGTGACCAGCACCCGTGACCCGGGCCGCAACCCCGCGGCCGCCACCAGGCTCAACGCCGCGGGCCCCACCTGCACGAGCGCCGCCGCCTGCCACGAAGGCACCTCGTCGGGCACCGCGACCAGCCGGTCCGCCTCGGCCGCCACCCGCTCGGCGTACCCCCCGCCGGGGACGAACGCGGCCACCCGGCGGCCCACCCATCCGGCGTCCACGCCGTCACCCGCCGACAGCACCCGCCCGGCCACCCCGGTCCCCGGCACGTACGGTGGCTCGTTCCCGAACCATTCGCGCCCCCACCCGGCCCGCAACTGCGCGTCGAGCGACATGACGTCGGCCACCGAGACACCGATCACCACCTGCCCGGGACCCGCGACGGGCTCCTCGGCCCGGCGGGTCCTGAGCACCTCGGGGCCACCGAACTTCATCACTTCGACAACTTCCATGGCCCCGAGCCTGGCACCTCAAGTCCGGTTGAGGTCAACCGGGCCGGATCACCCGCCGAACAGGTTCTGTGCCTGCTGGATGACGACCAGCACGGTCAGCGTGCCGAAGAACGCCACCGACCACACCAGCGCGCCCAGCCGGAAGGAGCGGACCCGGATGGCCTCGGGCAGCGCCCGCCGGTTCAGGATGATCAGCAGGATCGAGTACACGAACATCATCACGGCGGCGAAGCACGCCGAGAACACCAGCAGGATGAGCGGCTGGTCGAAGCCCAGCAGCAGGATCCCGATGCCGACCAGCGCCAGCGCCCAGACGACCAGGAAGTAGACCTGGTTCACGGAGACGGACTTGTCCCGCAGGTAGACCGTCTTGATCGTGTCGGAGGCCAGCCGCGAGGTGTAGTCCACGATGCCCATGGCCGAGGCGAACAGCGCCAGTGCCCCGATCATCCAGAACAGCACCCCGAACCACGTGCCCACGGTCTCCTGCAGCACCTGGCCCTCGACCTGCAGGAAGCCGATGCTGTTGGCCAGCCCGGACCGGCCGAAGACGGTCGAGTACGCCAGCATCGACATCAGCGCGATCGTCACGAACGACACCATGGCGAACGTCCACGCCTGCTCGATGTTGGCGAACCGCCACCACTGCCGCCAGCGGGCCAGGTTCTCCTTGGTGGGCGCGAACTGGAACCCGGTCGACGCCTCCGCCTCCTGGTGCCCGGTCACCGGGCTGACCAGGCGCGGGACGTACTGGCCCATGCCGAAGCCCTTGTCGCGGATCCAGTTGCTCTGGCACAGGTTCTGGCCGCCGCCCGCGCCGGCGTACGCGATGGCGCCCATGAGCACCGAGAACTCCAGCGGCGGCACCGGGAAGCGGGCGTCGACGGTCAGGCCCCTGCCGAGCTGGACCCAGCTCTCGGCGTTGACCGCGAAGAGGACGGCGACGACGATCAGCGTCGCCACCAGGGCGATCTTCACGAAGATCACCCGTTCCAGGGCGAGGTAGATCACCGGAGCCAGGGTCAGGCCGAGCGCGATCACGATGAGCATGCCGATCGCGATCCAGCGCACGCTGCCCTCGCCCGAACCGGTCAGATAGGTCACCATGGTCGCGGACGAGGTCACCCATCCGGGCCAGAGGTTCGAGCAGAGCGTCATGAACACGAAGACCAGGCCCCAGTGTTTCCACATCCGGCTGAACCCGGTCAGCGCGGTCTCCCCGGTGGCCAGGGTGTAACGCTCGATCTCCATGTTCAGGAACCACTGGGTGATGATTCCGATCGCGGCGCCCCAGACGAATATCAGCCCGACTTGTGAGGCGATGTAGGGCCAGAGAATGAATTCGCCCGAAGCGAGGCCGACACCGGCGCCGACCAGGCCGGGGCCGATGACGCGCCAGGTGGAGCGGGGTGGTTCGGGCAGGTCGCGGACGGTGACGGCGGGTAGGACTCGCGCAGGAACGGTGGGGGTGAATTCCGCCATGCGGATCTCCTTGTTCGGCTTCCTGGCAGCCAGGTTACAGAGATCCGTAATGACTGTGGAATACCTGGTTAACCACCTTTCGTCCGGCGCGACTTCGTACCCGTGAAGAACCGAGGACGACAGCTCTATGTATCCATGCGATCACCCTGCGGTTACCGCGTGACCAGTAGCCGTTCGACGGTCACTGAATGTAGTCATGTGGGGTGCGCCGTCCCATGTGGGGACGGCCGTTGACCAGGGAGGTTCTCATGACGGTCGTGCTGACCGCCGCCCGCAGGGCGGCCGCGATCGGACTGTGCGTAGCCGCGACCCTCGCGGCGCCGTTCGCGGCGCTCCCCGCCGCCGCGGCGGCGGGCGCGGATCTCTACATCACCGTCACACCGCGCGACGGCGGTGCGCACTCGATGCGCCTCACCTGCGACCCGGACGCGGGGATCTACCCGCGGCCGCGGGAGGCCTGCAAGGCTCTGCACGAGGTCAACGGCTACTTCCGCGACCTCAACGTCAACCCGGGGCCCTGCCCGCTGATCTGGGACCCGATCGAGGTGGAGGTGAACGGTCACTGGTACGGGCGGCCGAACCCGTATTACCAGGAGTTCCCCAACCCCTGCGTCATGGAGCGCAAGCTCGGCCCGGTCGTCTGACCGGCACCCTGCGGCTCGCTGGTCCAGCCTGCACCGCCAGTCCAGCCCGCACCGAGCGGCCCGGTCGTCTGGTCCGCACGGCGCGGGCCCGGTCGTTCAGCCCCGCCTCGCGTGGCCCGGGCGGTGCCGCATCCCTTGTCCCATGTCGTGGCCCTTCCCTGCCTGTCATGCCATGCCATGGCCACTGCCCGCCCGCGACGCTCGCGGGCGGGCATTCCGTTTCGGCGCGGTCGTCAGAGCAGGTCGCCGAAGAACCGGTGCACGTTACCGCCGATGATCTTCATGACGTCCTTCTCCGGCAGGCCGCGGGCGAGCAGGCCCTCGGTGACCAGGGGCAGCCCGGACGGCCCCGCCAGCCCGGGGATCGCCGCCCTGGGGTTCACGCCCCGGTTGTTGAGGCCCTCGCAGCATGGCCGCGTCAGGTCGGCCATGACTTCGCGGATGAAGTCGGGGCCGAGGCCGACGTGGTCGATCCCGGCGACCTCCGCGACGTGCTCGATGTGGTCGAGCAGCCGGTCGAGCGTCGCGTCCTCCTCGCGGTCGGTGAGGAAGGGGGCGAAGAAGTTCACGCAGACGACGCCGCCGGTGCCGGCCACCCCGCGGAGCTGCTCGTCGGTGAGGTTGCGGTGGTGGTCGCGCAGCGCGCCGGCGGCGGAATGCGTGGCCATGACCGGCTTGGTGGCCAGCTCCAGCACGTGAGCGACACCGGAGGCGCCCAGGTGGGAGACGTCGAACACGATGCCGAGCCGCTCCATCTCCTTCAGCGCGGCGACGCCGTGGGAGGTCAGCCCGCTGCCCGTGGCGTCCTCGCCGCTGCCATCGGCCAGCGCCGTACGGCCGAAGTGCGCGATGGAGGCCACCCGCACGCCCAGCCGGTGGACGGTCGAGATCAGCTCCACGTCGGCGTCGAGGCCCGGCATGCTCTCCATCGCGAGCACCAGCGCGATCTTGCCCTCGTCCAGCGCCCGGTCGATCGCGGAGGCGTCGAGACAGAGCCGTACCTGGTCGGCGTTGCCCTCGGCGAGCACGTGCGCGCACTCGATCATGCGCAACGTCTGCCGCAACGCACCCTCCGGCCGGTAGTCGTCCTCGACGAAGACCGGCAGGACCTGGAGGTTCACCCCGCCCTCGACGAGCTGCGGCAGCCATCGCTCCCGGAAGAACGAGGCCCAGAGCTCCGGCGGGCGGGCTGAAACGGCCATCAGAAGATCATTGTGAGTGTCGGCAACAACGGCACGCTGGTGCAAGGACATCATGCTACGGACAATATTTACTTCTGCCACGGCGGACCAAGCCGCCCCCCCCACGGGGGCATCCAGAGAACCCCTGCCATCGGTTACGGCGGGGCCGAGTCGGCCGCCCCCCGCCGCACGTGGCTGGGGGCTTCCAGGAAAACGCTTGCTGACCGGTGCGTGGCTGGGCGCCAGTCACGTGCGCCCTGTGGGCCCGCTGGGTGGTTTTCGTCGTTTAGCTGGGGTCGATGGTTCGATAGGCCGCTTCTGGGGGTTTGGTTGTCAGGCGGCGGTAGAGAGATGTGGGGCCCGGCCAGTTGTTCGTGACGCGGCCCTCAGCCGTCTTGTACCAGCTCCGGCAGCCGCCGCCGCCCCACACCATCCGCTCCATCGCCGCGTCCAGTTGCCTGCTCCACGCCGCCATCACCCCGGGGCGCACCTCGATGGGCCCGGACGCGGACAGGCGGGGCAGGCAGGACATGATGTGGTCCACCTGGCACTCGATCATGAAGATGATGGAGTTGTGGCCGAGGTTCGTGTTCGGGCCGTACAGCACCAACACCCTCACCAAGGCCGCCGAGGCCGTCCCGGAGGCCGATAGTCTGCGCAGGTGGCTGCTGTGACGTTGACGGACGTGATCGAGGTGCTCGAGGCGGCTTACCCGCCCGCCCGGGCCGAGTCGTGGGACGCGGTGGGGCTGGTCAGCGGGGATCCGGGCCAGGAGGTGCGGCGGGTGCTGTTCGCCGTCGATCCCGTGGCGGTGGTGGCGGCCGAGGCCCTGGAGTGGGAGGCCGACCTGATCGTCACCCACCACCCCCTCTATCTGAGGGGCACCACGAGCGTGGCCGCGACCACGCCGAAGGGGCGGCTGATCCGCACCCTGATCAAGAACGACGTCGCCCTCTACACCGCCCACACCAACGCCGACGTGGCCAACCCGGGCGTGTCCGACGCCCTGGCCAGGGCCGTGGGCCTGGCCGGTGACCTGGTGCCGCTCCAGCCGTTCCCCGACGACCCGTGGCGCGGGCTCGGCCGCATCGGGGAGCTGCCGGGGAGGATGACCCTGGAGGAGTTCGCGGAGCGGGCGGCCGAGGGGCTGCCGCGGACGGGGGCGGGCATCCGCGTCGCGGGCGATCTGTCCCGGCCCGTCACGCGGGTGGCGGTCAGCGGGGGCGCGGGCGACTCACTGCTCGAAAGGGCCAAGGCCGCGGGAGTGGACGTGTTCCTCACGGCGGATCTGCGGCATCATCCGGCGAGCGAGTTCGTGGAGTCGGGCGGGCCCGCGCTGATCGACGCCGCGCACTGGGCGACCGAGTGGCCGTGGCTCGACAGCGCCGCGTCGATCCTGCGCGATAGTGGCGTTACCGTTGAAACGCGTGTCTCCGCCACGGTCACCGATGCTTGGACAAGAGGATATTGATCATGAAAGCAGCCCCTGAGGCCCAGAAGAGACTACTCGACCTGGCTGAGATCGACTCCGTGATCGATCGGCTGGCCCACCGCCGCCGGACCCTGCCCGAGCTGGCCGAGATCGACGAGCGCTCGAAGGCGTTCGCCCGGCTCTCCACCCAGGTCATCGAGGCCGAGACCGAGGCGGGTGACCTGGCCCGCGAGCAGGCCAAGGCGGAGAGCGACGTCGACGCGGTGCGCACCCGCGCCGACCGCGACCAGAAGCGCCTCGACTCCGGCGCCGTGACCTCCCCCCGTGACCTGGCGAGCCTCCAGTCCGAGATCACCTCGCTGCACCGGCGGCAGGGCGACCTGGAGGAGGTCGTCCTGGAGATCATGGAGCGCCGCGAGGCCGCCGACACCAAGGCCACCGACCTGGTGGCGCAGCGCGACGAGGTCGCCGCCGCCGTCGCCACCGCCGAGGACCGGCGCGACGCCGCGCTCGGCGAGATCGAGAAGGAGTCGGGCGAGGTCCAGGGCCGCCGCGCCGCCGTCTCCGGCGAGATCCCCGCCGACCTGCTCGCCCTCTACGAGAAGCTCAGGGACCAGTACGGCGTGGGCGCCGCCATGCTGCACGGCGGCCGGTGCCAGGGCTGCAAGGTGGCCCTGTCCATCGCCGAGATGAACCGCATCAAGGCCGCCCCCCACGACGAGGTGCTCCGGTGCGAGGAGTGCCGCCGCATCCTCGTACGCACGGCGGAGTCGGGCCTTTGACGTCCTACCTCGTCGAGGCGGACGGCGGCTCCCGGGGCAACCCGGGGCCGGCGGGTTACGGCGCGGTCGTCAAGGACGCCTCGGACGGGCAGGTGCTGGCGGAGGCGGCCGAGGCGATCGGCGTCGCGACCAACAACGTCGCCGAATACCGCGGCCTGATCGCCGGTCTCACGGCCGTGCTCCGGCTGGGCGGCGACGGGGCGTCGGTGGCCGTCCGGATGGACTCGAAGCTGGTCATCGAGCAGATGGCGGGCCGCTGGAAGATCAAGAACGAGGGTCTGCGGCCGCTCGCGCTGGAGGCCGGCGCGCTGGCCAGGCGGCTGCGGGTGACGGAGTGGACCTGGATGCCGCGCGACCGCAACAAGCACGCCGACCGCCTGGCCAACGAGGCCATGGACGCCGCCGCCAAGGGCCTCACCTGGAAGGCGGGCGGCACCACCGGCCCGGCCGCGGACACGCACGGGGCCCCGGACACGGCAGCGGACACGGCAGCGGACACGGCAGCGGACACGGGACGCCCAGCGAAACCGTCGGACACGACGCCCTCCAAGACGGCCCCCACGGCCTCGGCGACCTCAGCCGCCTCGCGTGCCACCCCCGACGTCTCCGACCTCTCCGCCCCCACCGCCTCCCTGGTCACGGAGGACGCCCGGCAGCGCGGCAAGGGCACCGGCTGGGCCCCGCCCACCCGCGTCGCGACGTCGTTGCTCCTGCTCAGGCACGGTGAGACCGAGCTGTCTCTGGAGCGCAGGTTCTCCGGCCGCGGCGACACCGAGCTCACGGCCAACGGCCTGGCCCAGGCATCGGCGGTGGCGGAGAGGCTGTCGCGGGAGCCGTACCGGCTGGATGCGATCGTCACCTCGCCGCTCAAGCGCGCCCGGCAGACGGCGGAGGCGGTCGCCCAGCTGACCGGCCTCGACGTGGAGGTGGACGAAGACCTCAGAGAGGCCGATTTCGGCGCCTGGGAGGGCCACACGTTCACCGAAGTGCAGCGTCGCTGGCCCACCGAGCTGGCTGCCTGGTTCACCGACCCGGAAGCCTCCCCGCCGGGCGGCGAGAGCTTCGCCACCACCGCCCGCCGCGTCCAGGCGGCGGGCGCCCGGCTGGTCGAGCGCCACGAGGGCAAGACCGTGCTCGCGGTCTCGCACGTGACCCCGATCAAGATGCTGCTGAGGTTCGCCCTGATGGCGCCGCTGGAGTCCGTCTACCGGATGCACCTCGACCTGGCGTGCCTGTCGCTGATCGAGTACTACGCGGACGGGCCGGCCGTGGTGAAGTCGTTCAACGACATCTCGCACCTGACCGGGCGCCCCCGCTGAACGAGCGGGCCGTGCCGGATACCGCCAGAACACCCGGCACGGCCGCCGACGCCATCGTCCCCCAGACGCCGGTGTCGTGCCGGGAATAGTGCGAGACTTGGTACAGTTCTGCAGACGAGTCGGCCGGGCGACCGCGTCGGGCCCACGGGCCCGCCGAGGAAGGTCCGGGCTCCACAGGGCAGGGTGGTCGGTAACACCGACCCGGGGTGACCCGCGGGACAGTGCCACAGAAAGCAGACCGCCCCCCGGCCTACGGGGGGTAAGGGTGAAAGGGTGGTGTAAGAGACCACCAGCGCCCACGGTGACGTGGGCGGCTAGGTAAACCCCACCCGGAGCAAGGTCAAGAAGGGACGCTCCACGGAGTGTCCCGCGCGCGACGTTCGAGGGCTGCCCGCCCGAGCCGCGCGGGTAGACCGCTCGAGGCCGCCGGCAACGGCGGCCCTAGATGGATGGTCGCCCCTTCACACGAAGGACAGAACCCGGCCTACAGGCCGACTCGTCACACACCCTCTGACCAGGAGCTTGAGGGTTCATGCTCCTTTGTTCCGGCTCTGTTCCGCCAGGTCTTCTCGGGCTTGGCGTCGATCGAGATCGCCCTGCGTGACCACCACAAGGAGCGCACCTCGGCCGGACGGCGCACCCGCAAGGCCCCGCCCGTCGAGCTGACCGGACCGTCCTGCGGGCCCTGATCGACACCGTACGGCACTGCTTCGCGACCGCGGCTCGGATATGGCCGGGGCCAGTCCCCGGTGAGCAGGTCGACGCCGTCAGCACCTCGCAGTTCGCCATCGATAACGGCACACAGAAGGTGACCCAGCGCCGCCAGACGCCGTTCGGTGCAGCGCGCGGCGCGCCAGTGGGCTTCCCCGGTCAGAAGGGCTTCGTCGGCGGCACCATCGACGCCTCCACCGGGCTCACCCACCTGGGGGCACGCGAATACGACCCGTCGATCGGCCGGTTCGTCTCGGCGGACCCGGTCATGGACCTGACCGACCCGCAGCAGATGAACGCCTACACCTACAGCAACAACAACCCGGTCACCTACGCCGACCCGACGGGACAGTTGTGGGGGGAGATCGGCAGCTTCTTCAAGAACGCGGCTTCCGCGGCAGTCAATGGCTACGGCCTTCTCTCCGGGCAGCCGCTCGCCCTGGTGGTCCCCGGCACCGAGAAGGAGCGGCCGACCGGCAGGCCGACCGCCGCAGGTGGGGTCAAGGACGGCGAGGTCAGTCCGGGCGGGAGGTACATCGCCGTCCCGTTCCTCGCCCCGACCGGCGGGCCGCAGGAGTATCTCGATGTCCGGGTGCTGGACACGGAGACCCTGAGATGGACGCGCGTGCCGTCGATGCCCGTGCCCGTCGACGTCAAGACCCGCAGGATGGGCTGGACGCCAGACGGCCGGCTGGTGCTCGCGGGCGCATTCGTCACGACCGCGGACGCCGATCCGCGGGAGACCGGCTACGCGAGCATGATCGTCACCTGGAGGCCCGGCGAGCGGACGCTGTCTCTCAGGCCACTCCCCGTGGCCTGGCACGCCAACGTGTCGATCATCACCCCATAGGC
The DNA here is from genome assembly GCF_039871825.1 of Nonomuraea sp. B12E4. NCBI lineage: Bacteria > Bacillati > Actinomycetota > Actinomycetes > Streptosporangiales > Streptosporangiaceae > Nonomuraea > Nonomuraea sp. B12E4. The sequence goes on from NZ_JBDPME010000003.1 coordinate 101,320, forward strand.
AACGAGGCCGCCTCCGCGCGGGCGACGGATCCTGAGGGGACGTCGCACCGGCCACCCGGCCGGGTCCGGCCGGGTCGCGGCTCACCGATGCCGGTGGCCCTTCCTTCTACGGCCGGCCTGCACGGCCCGGCGACCGGAGCCCTTCTGCACAGGTTTCTGCGCCTGCCGCTGTGCCGGTTTCTCCGCGGGGGAAGCAGGGGTACGGCCCCGCGAGCTGTTCACCGTCCGGCCACGGACGATGCCGATGAAGTCTTCCACCAGGTCGGTGGTCGCGTCCGTGGGCCAGGTCAGCGCGACCTGGGACTGCGGCGCGTCCGGCACCGGCCGGTAAGTGAGATCCCTGCGGTGGTGGAGGCGTGCCAGCGACTGCGGAACCACGAGGAGCCCGGTGCCGGCCGCGACCAGCTCGACCGCGCTCGCCGTCGTGGCCGGGCGGGTGAAAGCGGGCAGCCCGGGCCGGACCGCCCACTCGATGGTGTCGTCCAGAGGATGGAGCACCTCCTCGTCGGCCAGGTCGGCGATCAGCACCTCGTCGGCGGCGGCCACGGCGTGGTCCTTGGGCACCACGACCACCGTGGTCTCCACGTAGAGGGGAATCACGCTGAGCCCCTGCCGGTCGATGGGCAGCCTGACGAACCCGGCGTCGGCGCCGCCGTCCCGCAGGAGTCCCACAGCCTCGGCGGCGGGAACCGCGGCCAGGGTAACCGGCACGTCGGGCATCCTCTCCGTCCAGGTGTTGACCCATTTCGCGGGTGTCACTCCGGGCACGTACGCCAGCCGAAACACCCTGCCGGTCTCTCCTTCAGTCACTTGCTCAGAGTACTGATGTTCGGGGAACCCGGTCCGACTGACTACGCTTGGCCCATGACCTCGCCGAAACCGAAGACCACCCAGACCATGAAGCCCGAGACCGCGGCCAAGAAGCTGGGCGTCCTCCTCTCGGCCACGCCCGCCGAGTTCCGGGCGGGTGTCGTCTCAAGGGACGAGTTCAACGAGCTGCAGGCGAAGCCACCCGCCTGGCTCTCCGACCTGCGCCGCAACGGCCCGCACCCCAGGCAGGTCATCGCCGCGAAGCTCAGGATCTCCATTTCCGGTCTGCTCAGAGGCGGGATCACCGAACCGCTCACCACCGCTGAGATCGACGCGCTGAAAGCCGAGAACCCGGAGTGGCTGGAGCACGAGCGCTCCGTCCAGGCCGAAAACCGCAAGGAAGCGCTCCGCCTCAAGCAACGCTAGACAGCCTCCCGGCACCTCGTGCCGCCCCACGAAGGACCCCGGCCCGCCGACGGACGGTCCCGGCCGCGGCGGGCGTGGATCGGTGGGTACGGCGTCAGTCGATCCGTAGACTTCCGGCACCCCAGAAGACCTCAGTGTCCCCGGGCGGCACGACCTCGGCGAGGAACCGCCTGGTGCAGGCGGGGTCGTGGTAGATGTAGGCGCGCTCGCCGGTGTGGTTGACGACGAAGGCGCGGTCGAGGTGGTTGAGCGGGTAGCAGCCGCTCGGGTCGTCGTAGCGGGTGTCGTTGATCACCACGTAGCCCGTGGCCGCCTGCGCCGGAGCGAGCGGGGCCATGGCCATGACGCCTGCGGCGGTCAGGGCCATGGCGGCAATGGGGACACGCATGCACGATTCCTTCCGGGTGGGCGCGGCCGAGACGCCGCTCCCGCAAAGCGTCAACCCTCCATGTCGCCGTCGCTACTATCCGTGATGTCAGGGTGGTTTTTGTCCGCACGAACAGCGGCCGGAGCTCGATCTCACTCGCGAGCCACTCACTTCGTCGTCCCTGTGACTCGCGGTCAGGATCGGCTGCGGTGCCTTATCTGATCACGTCGTTGCGCTTCAGGTACCGAAGGATCTTCCAGCCTGCGAACACCAGCATCGCGGCGATCACCAGCAGGGCGGCCGAATCGACCAGGACATTTCTTTCGGCCGAAACGGGCGCGGCCGCCGGCAGCTCCGTCTGGGCCTCCAGGATGGGCTCAGAGGCGGTCGGCGCCGGTGTGGGAGCCACGACGGGGGGCTGCTCCGCGGCCACGATGGGGGCCTGCGCCTCGGACTCCTCGGGGCTGCTCGTGGGCGCCGGAACGGGTGGCTGCGCGACCTGCTGCGGCACCTGCTGGGTGACGGTGACGGTGGCTGGAGGGGTCGCGGTCGCGGATTTGGGCGTCTGCGTCGGCGTGGGTTTGGCCGTGACCGTGACCGTGGGCGTCCGCTTGGGTGTCTGGGTCGGCGTGGCCGTGATCGTGCGGGTCGCCGTGGCGGTGGCCGTGGCGGTGGCCGTGGTCTTCACGGTCTTCGTGATGGTGACCTCGACCTTGCGCGTTTTCGTGACGGTCACCGGTGGCTGGGTGACCGTGACCGTGATCTGAGGATCACTGCTCGTGGTCTGGGGCTCGCTGGGGGTCTGGGGCTCGCTCGTGGCGTCAAGAGGCGAGTTCACGACTGTCCATTTCGTCGGTCTGGGAGCACGGCGACGATATCAGTCAGACAGATACGATGACTCCCGAATCACCCCCAAGTCATGGGAGGTCACTCCCGCCCCTCGGACCAGAGGTGTGCGGCATGTCTTTCCGGACCTTGGTCCGGGGCAGGCCCGTCGTCCGTGAGCGAGCGGCCGGTGGCGAGCCCGAGCACGGCGCTGAGAGCGGCGCCGCCTTCGAGGAGGGCCCGGGAGCGAGCCGTGATGCCCGCTTCCCTGGCGGCCAGCGCGGAGGTCACGTCCGCCAGCCGGCGAGCGCGGCGGAGCTCCGGCATGAGGGCCCGGAGCGGGGCGATGCGGTAACCGGCCTTGCGGAGTTGGTGGACGATCCGTGCGTCCCGGACCTGGGAGGGCGTGTAGCGGCGCGTTCCGCGCGCGGGGTCGCGGTCGGGGACGACGAGCTCCTCCGCGTCCCAGTGCCGCAACGTCGAGGCACGTACGCCGAGGGCGGCGGCGAGTTCGGAGACGCTCATCGAGTCCGAGGCCCGGACGTCCTCGATCGGCTCGCTGGATATCGCCCGGGCGGCCTCCTCCGCCTGCCTCAGGTCGCCGCGCTCCGTGTCGAGCCGGGCGTGCGCCGCGTCGACCAGGGCGAGCACCCGCGAGGCGGGGGACCGGTGGACGGCACGGACGATCTTCTTGGCCTCGACGGGACCCGCGCCCGCCGCGAGGGCCCGGTAGGCCAGCGCGGACCGCAGGTGTATCTCTCCATAGACCCGGTAGCCCGAGGCCGTACGCGTCGCCGGAGGGAGCATGCCGTCACGCTCAAGATTGCGTACCTGTTGAACGGAGTATCCGGAACGCCGCGCGACATCGACAGTACGCATGTCCTGCGATTTGCGACCTGCCACCCTGATATCCCGCGAACATAGCCCTGAAGTCTCCACAAGCACTTTAATGCGACGCTTGACCACATGACGATGGACGAGATCATCAGCTTCGTGGCCGGCCTCGACGGCGTCCTGACCTTGAGGCCGGAGCCCGGCGACGGCTCGCCGGAGATCGGCTGGGGCGACACGTTCTTCTACTACTCGCCCGACGGCGTCGTCCCGACGACGGGCCAGCCCTTCGCGACGATCGTGACGAAGAACCACCCCGGCGACGAGACGTCCCGCCTGGACCGGCCGGGCGCCTTCCGCGTCAACGTGGCCGCCGGGAAGGACGAGTTCGTCCGGTGGACAGGACACGCGCCACGCGAAGCGGCCGCCCCCGAGGCCGCCCCCGGAGCCGACGACACCGTGATCGCGCACCCTGTCTACGGCACCGTCGGCTGGCTGGCAGTGGTGAACCCGGGCCCCCGTGCGGAAGTGGCGACCAGCGAGCTCCTGCGTACGGCCTACCACCTGGCGCGCTCGCGCCACGAACGGCGTGCGGCTGGTGCCCCGATGACCTGACGAGGAGGGCTGCCCCGGAGCTGTCAGGCGCCGAAGGGCCGGGCCTCCCGGCCGTGCACGATCAGCGCGTACAGCACCAGCAGGTCCACCGCGATGACCGCCAGCGACCACCACGGGTTCACCGTGATCCAGACGAGCTGTGTCATCGCGTTGATCATGACGAGCACCGCGGCCACGATCCTGGCCCAGGTCTGGCCGGCCAGCAGGGCGAGGCCGGCCAGGAAGAGCACGATCCCGAAGACGAGATGGGCCCAGCCCCAGCCGGAGATGTCGAGGAGCAGCAACCGGGCCGGCATCCGGAAGTACAGGTCGCTGTTGAGGACCGCGTACACTCCGCTGATGATGTTGAAGACGCCGCTGATGATCATCAGCGCCGCGGCGAACCACACCCAGCCGACCCATCCGGTCACATGCCGTGATTCGTAGGCCATTGTCGGATCCTCCCCCGAAGGCAATGTAAACGGTCATGTGCCCGGGGTTTCTCTCCGTAATCGCCCGAATACGTACATGGTGAGGGGCGGAGGTGTTGTTTCACTGTCTCGCCGGCCTCGACGGCCCCGCGGGCGCGGCTCGACAGTGGGCACCTCCGCCCCTCCGGCCCCTGGGAGCCAGGACCGGCGTCGCGAGGAGCGCCATGGGCACCTGGTGAACCTCGCCGGCACCCGCGACGCTAACCCGGTGCCCGGGCCCGGGTCTGCGCAGATTTACTCGGAAGCGCCGAGGCTTCGCTCCTCGGCCACACGGCGAACCTGCGGCCGCGCGGGAGAGCCGAGCCGCAGCGGCGGCACCATGTGCACCCGGGCCGAGCCGATGTCGAAGAACAGCCCCACCAGCTCCAGCTTGCCCGCCCTGACCTGTTCGTCGACCTTCCGGTAAGTGCGCAGGTTCTCCAGTTGCTGCTGCACGTTGACCCGGCACAGCACGTCCAGAGCGCCCGTGTGCAGCCGATCGCCCTCGGTCTCGATGAACGTGGCCAGGCTGTGGTTCCCGTGCCGCAGCCACCGTCTCAGCCCCGGCAGGCTACCCGCCTGCACGCCGCCGCTCAGCACCCCGGCCATCGCCCCGCACCCTGAATGGCCGCACACCGTGATCGTGTGCACGCCGAGCACCTGCGTCGCGTACTCGATCGCCGCCACCACCGAGTCGTCGTGCGGCTCGGCCCCCCGGCGCGGCACCAGGTTGCCGATGTTGCGCACCGTGAACAGGTCCCCGGGCCCGCTCGCCGTGATCAGGCTGGGCACGATCCTGGAGTCCGCGCACGTGATGAACAGATGCGACGGCTGCTGCTTGCGGGCGAGCTCGGTGAAGATGGGCCGCACCAGCGGCGCCGTACGCCGGTGGAACTCCCGCGCCCCCACCGTGAGCTGGCACTCCTCCCGCGCGGCCGCGCCGTCCTGGGTGATGGCGGGATCGGTGGGACGCCGGGTCCGGTGGGCCCACGGCAGCCACCACCGGTCCGGCGCCTTCGGCGGCGACTTGACGGGGAAGATGCGCGCCCCGCTGGCCGCCAGCGCGTACCACTCGTCGTGCAGCTCGTCGATGTCGACCGTGCCGCCGATGCGCTCGTGGTCCAGCCGCCAGGAGTGGATGGCCTCGAAGGCGGCGTTGTCCATGAAGTCGATGTTCAGGTCGAGGTCCACGGGCGTGCCCGCGGCGATCGCCCGCAGCTCGTGCGTCAGCCTGGGCACCCCCAGGAACGTCAGCGAGCCCGAGATCGTCACGTGCAGCCGGCCCTCGCGGTCCTCCCGCTTCAGCACCGTGACCCAGGTCAGGCGGCGCAGCGCGAGCAGCGCGGCCAGCGCCAGCCCGGCCAGTACGCCCTCGGCGAGCCCGAGCAGGATCACCGCGACCATCGTCACCACGTAGACGGGCACCTCGCCGTGGCCGTGCACCTTCTTGACGTGGCCGAGGTTCACCATCTGCACGCCGATGAACACCAGCAGCGCCGCCAGCGCCTCCAGCGGGATCAGCTTGATCAGCCAGCCGAACACGAGCGCGAACGTCAGCACCCACACCCCGTGCAGGATCGCCGAGCAGCGAGTACGAGCGCCCGCCTGCACGTTCGCGGTGCTCCGGACGATCACCCCGGCCACCGGCAGGCCGCCGAGCGCGCCGGTGACCATGTTCGCCACTCCCTGGCCGGTCAGCTCCTGGTCCAGGTCGGCGCGCCGGCCGCCGTGCATCCCGTCGACCGCCACCGAGCACAGCAGCGACTCGGCCCCGGCCAGCAGCGCCACCAGCAGCACCCCGGCCACGATCATGTGCCAGTCGCCGCTGGGCAGCACGGGGAAGGCCCACTCGGTGACGCTGTCGGACAGGTCGACGCGCGTGACGTCCCAGTCGAAGATCCACGCCGTTCCCGCCGCCGCGAGCAGCGCGACCAGCGGAGCCGGCACCGCCTTGACCCGCTTGGGCAGGCGCGTCCACAGCGCCAGCACCGTGATCGTGAGCAGGCCGATCGCGACCTTGTGCCCGTGCAGGTCGGCGACCTGCCCGGGTAGCTCGATGAGGTTGGCCACGGCCGAGCGCTGCGGGCTGCCGCCCAGCACGATGTGGAGCTGGGAGAGCGCGATGATCACGCCGACGGCCGCCAGCATGCCGTGGACGACGGCCGGCGACACCGCCAGTGCCGCCCTGGCCGCCTTGAACACCCCGAGCAGGAGCTGGACCGCCCCGGCCATCAGGGTGATCATGCAGGTGGCCCGCCACCCGTACGTGTGCACGAGATCCACGACCACCAGCGACAACCCCGCGGCGGGGCCGCTCACCTGGACGGCCGAGCCGCCCAGCGCGCCGGCCACGATGCCGCCCACGACGGCGGCGATCAGCCCGGCTGCCAGGGGTGCTCCCGAGGCCATCGCGATGCCCAGGGAAAGGGGCACCGCGATGAGGAAAACCACGAGCGAGGCTGGCACGTCATGCCGGAGGGTGCTCAGCCAGCTACTCTGCGTGTCGCGGAACATGGAGCAAACCCTATTGCTCCGTCGGCCCTGCTTTAGATGCGCGTCACGCGGGTTTTACGGATTAGTGACTCCTCCACCCCATAAAGGGGATGGCTTCGCGCCACGCCGCGCGGGCATCGTCGGAGGACAGGCCCGGCTCCCTTGAGGTTGCTCGCCCAGGCCACCTCCGCGTTTGGGGCGTGCCCGCATGTTCGCCGAAAACCGCACGGGCCTGCGACGTAAGGCACGTTCGGGCGCCTTCCCGCTCGGCACGCCCCCGCTCCCAACAGGGAGCGGTCCCTGCCTTCGACCTGATGGGAGCCTGGGATCAGCGGTAGTAGTCGTGCGGGTAGTCCTGCTCGGGCGTGCGCCCGTGACCGCCGCCGTTTTGCGCCGCCTGGTTCCCGTACGTCGGCCAGCCCGCGGTGCCCGAGGGCGGCTCCGGCCAGGCGGCCGCGGAGCCCGCGGGGCTGCTGGTGTAGTCGCCGGTCTCGTACGCGATCGACGAGGGCGGCGTCGGGGCCGACAGCACGTCGTCGTAGGACGAGACCGCCCGGCTCGGCGTGGTGGGGGTGCCCGTGGCGGGGGAGGGACCGGTCAGCGGGTCGGAGGAGTCGTCGGCCACGGCCCAGCCGGAGCGCACCTCGTACGAGGCCGGGTAGGAGCCGGAGGCGGACTGGTCGAACGCCGGCCACGAGTTTCCGGCGCCGTAGGAGGCGGCGGCCGGGGTGGGGTCGTCCAGGATGTCGGGCGTGGCCGGCCAGGAGCCGGACGAGGTGGCCGCGGGCGGGGCGGTCCAGGTGGTGTCGAGCGGGTCGGCCGCGCCGCCGCTGTAGGCGGGGAACGGGTCGCTCGTCGGCGCGCCGTGGATGGGGGCGGGCGCGGCCGGGAACGAGCCGCTGGACGTGGGGCTCACCGCAGGGAACGAGCCGCTGCCGGTCGGGGCGGGCGTGGCCGGGAACGAGCCGCTGCCGGGGGAGGAGTGGCCGTTCGAGGAGCCGCCGCCGGCGGCCGCCGGGTAGGAGGCGTTGGTCGAGACCGGGCTGGGACGCGTGGCGGGGGCCTGGTCGGCGGGGCGGGTGGGGGCGGGCACCGGCTGGGCGCCCGGGCTGAGGATGCTCATCACGTCGCCGGGCGGCGCCGCGAAGGTCATGGTGCGCTGGTCTGCCAGCTCGGCCTGGGCCGGGGTGGCACGCTTGGCCGGCTCGACCAGGTCGGCGAGGCCGGAGGCCGCGGCCCCGGCGGGGACCGGGCGCTGCGGCAGAGGTCCCTGGACGGTGGTGGCGTCGGGGTCGACCGAGGCGGTCGCGGGCTGCGGCCTGGACCGCTCGCTGCGGCGCTTGGGCCGCTCGCCCCGCCCTCCCGAGGGCCGCTGCTGCGCCGCGGGGCGCTGCTGCTCCGGCCGCGGCTCGGCGGGCCGCTGTTCGGTGGGGCGCTGTTCGGTGGGGCGCTGTTCGGTGGGCCGCTGTTCGGCCGGGCGCTGCCGCTCACCGCGCTGCTGCTCGGCCTGGCGCTCGCGCTCGACGGGACGGGAGGCGCCCTTCCTGGCCGCCACGGTGCCGCCGGCGCCGAAGCCGCCCTCCTCCGCGTCACTGCGGATGTTGGCCCAGAACTCCTCGTCGTCGTCGTCCGTGCTCGGGTTGCCCCACTCGTCGACGCCACGCCTGCCGCGCTGACCGGTGCGGACCGGTTTCGGCTTGACTTCGTCGATAGGGCTGAAGTCAGGACTGAAATTGGCCATACGCGGCTCGTGCGCCGCGAACTCGTCCGTGGAACGAGCCAGGGTCTGCTCCTCCTTCTCGGCCATCTCCTTCAGCCGTTCCGGAGGGAGAGAGCTCTCCCGGCGGTTCATGGAACGCATGCCCAGTGCCACGACGACGAGCACGAGGAGCACGACAGCGACCAAGCTCACTACGACCGCGATCATTGCACCACCCTCAAAGCCATGGCCTCCCTTCGGCACCGATGAGATCGCGCGGCCATCGACGCGATCTGCCCCCTTTGATCACCAGTGCCTAACAATTGGATCTGATTGTGTCGGACCACTATGAGAGTTGTCACACCCTACGTGAAGAATTGGTACATAGGTACTACGTGCCGTGTTCGTTCCTTCACTGGATGCCAACAGCTGTGAGGCGGCCACGCGCGATGGTCTGGTCCGCGATCTGCTTCAAGATCCCGGAGAGGGAGGCGCTCTTCGGGTTGATCTTGCCGCTCAATGTGTAGACGGTGAAGCGGTAGCTGCCCTCGGGGTTGCAGGGGGGCTCGTAGCCTCCCTTGCCGCTGGTGACCTTGGCCTGACCGGACCCTGCGGGCGGGTCACTGGCGGCGTCGGCGCCCAGCTCGGTCGTGGTCGCCGGGATGTTGTAGATCACCCAGTGCACGGCCGAATCGGAAGTGGTGTGGGAGTCGACCACGATCGCGATCGACTTGGCCTCGGACAACGGCTGGCTCGACCAGCGCAGCGGCGGGCTGCCCTGATCGCCCTGACAGGAGTAGTCGCTCGGCAGCGGCTTGCCCTCGCGCAACTCCGGGCTCGAGACGTTGATCTCCGCGATGTCCTTGGCTCTGGACCTGCCGATGAAGCTGCCGCAAGCGGCCAAGGCGAACACGGCAGCCACCGCCGTCACACTGACAGCGATGCGCCGCATGCGCGATGCCGCGTTACACAGCCCCATGTCGGATGATGCTACGCGGCTCTCGGCGGTGCGCAGACCGTTTCTCGATGGTCGGTGGCCGGTAAAGGATCCGAAACGGCCCAGAATCGCGGCATCCGGGTAGTGAGGTTCGACACAACCATGACCTCTGTCATCCCGGGCGGAGTCGAAACGTGGTCTACCGGGGGGCCCTTTCTGGCCTGCCGGTTCACCGTGGCGGGCCGCGGGACGCGATCTGGCGCCGTGAGCCGACAAAATGGACACTGTTTCGGTCGTCTCCCTGTGGCAAAAACCAGGCACGTCAGATCGTGCCGGATGTACGGGTTCCACCCCGAGCACCCGACGCAGCAGCGGGCACGGCCGGCGCGTCAAGGCGGCGGGCGCGAAACGGCGGCTGCCACGTCGCGTGAGAGGCTCGCGCTGTGGTGCGGTCCCGCGCTGGCCGGGCCTGGCTGGCACGAACGTGGCGCCGCCGATGTGGCCAAGCTCGACAGCCTGCGGCCGGCCGCCACCGAGCATGGCACCGACGCCGAGCGGCCCGTCGGCAGACACGCCGGGAAAATCGGTGGATCTTCTACCACCTCCGACGGCGGATCATGATCCGGGTTCGCGCCCTAAGCTGGCCTTGTGACGTCAACAGGCCCGCTGCGCGATCCGGCGAATCGCGTCTCGCCCAAGGCCGTCCGCCTGTGGCTGTTGGAGGCACTGATCGCGTTCGTGTTGTTCCTCGGCGGGTCACTCCTGGTGGCGCGCTGGGTCGGCGGGAGCGGCTGGTCGTGGGTGCCCGGCTGGTTCGCCGACAACTCGTGGTTGCTGCCCGGCGCGGTCGTGGTGCTGATCCTGCCGTTCCTGGCGGCCGAGCCCTTCGTACGGTATGCCGTGCATCGCTGGGAGCTCTCAGGAGACGTCGTCTACGCCCGGTCGGGCTTCCTGACCAGGGAGTGGGTGTTCGTGCCTGTGAGCCGCATCCAGACGGTCGACAAGGGGCAAGGCTGGATGGAACGGATGCTCGGGCTTGCGACGCTCGAGATCCGCACCGCGTCCCATGCCGGCTCCTCGACGATCAAGGGCCTGGACGTTCAGGTCGCCGCGGGCCTCGCCGAGCAGCTCGCGCACCGGGCCGAGGAGCTCAGGGACGACGCGACATGACCGGCCCCCACCGCCCGCCGCCTCAGGAGGACGGCCCCATGCCCGCCCCGGAGCCGCCTCCCGGCGGGGAGCGGCGGCCGTACGCGGACGGGCCCCCGACGCCCGCCACGGACGCCCCGCTCCCGGGCCGGGCGCCGTTGCGGCTGAGCCCCAAGGTCCTCCTCATCCATCCGGTACGCATGCTGCCCTCGCTTCTGCTCCCCCTCGTCGGCGTGCTGTTCGTGGGCGGGTTCTCGGCCAGGTCGTACGGCTGGGCGGCGCTCGGCGTGGCGGGCACCGTCATGTTCGCGATCATCCGGTGGGCCACCTTCACCTACGAGATCCTCGGCGACCGCCTGGAGACGAAACGGTCGTTGATCAGCCGCTCCGTCCGTACCATCCCGCTGGAGCGGATCCGCGGGGTGGACGTGTCCACGCCGCCCATGCACCGGCTGCTTGGCCTGGCCGTGCTCAAGATCGACACCGGGGCGAGCGGCGGCGACGAGGAGGCCGAGCTCGACGGGGTCACGCCGGCGGAGGCCGAACGCCTCAAGACGGTGCTCCTGCGCCGCACCGCCCGCGCCGAGACGCACGTACCCGACGCCGAGGCGGCCGGGCCGGCCGAGCGCACGATCATCAGCGTGCCGCGCAAGTGGCTGCTGTACGGGCCGCTGTCGGGCGCCTACCTGCTCACCCCGTTCGCGCTGGCGGGCGGTGCGGTGGGACTGACCTTCCAGTGGGGGGACGAGCTGGGGTTCGGCCAGGACGCCGCCCTGAGCGCGGGAGAGTGGCTCTGGACCCACCCCTACCTGTTGCTGGTCGCGGTGCTGCTGCTGGTGGTGGCGATGCCGCTCGTGGGCGGGCTGATGTACGCGGTCTTCAACTGGGACTTCCGGCTCAAGCACCGCGACGGCTACCTGGTGGCCGAGCGCGGGCTGGTCAACCGGCGCAGCGTGTCGCTGGAGTCGGGCCGGGTGCGCGGCTACGAGGTCGTTGACGGCCTGGCCGAGCGGTGGGCCGGGGTGGTCCGCGCCTGGGCCATCGTGACAGGGCTGGGCGACTCGCAGACGCGCGGGCAACTCCTGCCCGACGTGCCGCGCGCGGTGGCCGTCCAGGTGACCGCGGACGCCATCGGCCCCTACCGGTCCGTGCTGCGCCCGCACCCGCCCGTGGCCCGCAACCGCCGCCTGTTCCGCGCCGTCATCCCGTGGCTCGCCGTGGCGGCACTCGCCGCCGTCCCGGTCTGGGCGACGGGCCAGGTGGTGTGGTGGATCCTGCTGGTGGTGGCGCTGCTCCTGGCGGGTCTGGGGGTCCCCTTGGGGCTCGACAGGTACGCGTCCCTGGGACACGGCTACGACGGGCTACGGCTGGCGGTGCGGTCGGGGTCACTGCGCCGCTCCCAGGCGGTGGTGGAACGCCGGGCCGTGGTGGGCTGGCGGCTGCGGCAGACGTGGTTCCAGCGGCGCGCCGGGGTGCTCACGCTGACCGCCGGGGTGGGCGCGGGCAAGCGCGGCTACTCGGCGATCGACGTCTCGGTAACCCAGGGCGCGACCTTCCCCGCCGAGGTGACCCCCGAGTGGCTCAGCCCTTTCACCCAACCGGCGACACCCCCACCCACCGGGTAACGAACGCCCCGCCCGAACACCCCCGCCTGTCGAGCATCGGACACCCCGGCCGCTTCAGGAACGTTGCCGTCTGATGCGCGACGCTCCGAAGGGTGCAACGGGCGGTCCGGCGCCTTGGACGGTCCCGGGCACCGGTCGCCTCGACCCTTCGAATGCCGCAGTCAGACGGGCCCCACTGACGCTGGAAGATCGCGCGCTGACGCTCGGGAAACGTTGTGCTCGGCTGACGGTCACGCTTGGAAGCGGTGTGCCGGCCGATGGGTGCGTTGGCGCGCGTCGTGCTGGGTGGTGGGCGCGCTCGTGAACCTTGTGCTCGGCTGACGGGCGTGCTCCGGAAGCGTCGCGTCCCGGCGACGGGTGCGTTTCCCGAACGCCGTGGTCGGACGGCGGGCGCGCTGACGCCCGGCCTTCGCCCCGTTCGACGGACGGGTGCCTGCGGCCGGGGGCGTTCTGGTGATGCGCCCTTGCCGGCCGGGCTGGGATGATCAATCTTGGCGGCGGGCACCGAACATGATCTCGTCCCACGTCGGGACCGAGGCCCGGCGGCCTCGCGACTTGCGTGCCGGACGGGCGGCAGGGGCGGGCGGCGGGGACGGCACCGGCACGGCCGGGTCCTCCTTGGCGTCGTCCTTTCCCGCCCGTGCCGCAGGCACCGCAGGACCGGGCTTGGGCTTGGGCGCCGGTGGCTTGGCCTCCTGGGCGGGCTTCTCCGGCTCTGCCCCGGGTGCGGGCTGCCGAGCCTCACCGCCCCGCTTCGGCTTGCCCTCCGGTGCGGCGGCCTGAGCCTCCTTGGTCTCCTTGGCCTTCTTGCCGTCCGTGGCCGTCGCGGCGGCGTCCGCAACACCCGCGGCCTCGTCCTCCGCGACCTGGGGTGTTGCTTCGGCGTCACTGCCGCGAGGCGCCTGAGCGGCGACCTCGGAGGGCTTGGCGACGACCTCGGGAGTCTCGGCGGCGACGTCGGGGGTCCCGGCGGTCGTGCCGGGACTCTGGACCGTGGCCCCGCCGGAAACCTCGGCGTTACTGGTGACGTCGGGTGTCTTGGTGGCGACGTCGGGGGTCCTGGTGGCCGTGTCGGGACTCTGGACGGTGGCGGCGCCGGAAACCTCGGCGTCGGTGGCGACATCGGGCGCCTTGGCGGTGGCCTCCGGCGTCGTGCCTGCGACGGCCGGGGACGCCGAAGAGGCGGCGATATCGGCGCTCGAGTCGCCGGTGGTCGCCGCGGCGGCCACGTCGGCGGTGGCGTCGGCGGCCACGTCGGCGGTGGCCTCGGGTGCCGGTGAGGCGGCGGTGTCCGATGCGGCGGCGTTGGTGTCGGGGGTTGCGGCGGCAGCGCCGTCGGGGGTCTCCGCCGCCGTCCCCGCCTCGGTGGGTGCGTCGCTGGAGCCCTCGATCTCCGAGCCCCTGGCCTCCGTCACGGCAGGCGACTCGGCCTGCGCGGCCGGTGTCCCGATCTCCGCGGCGGGCGTGTCGGCCTGCGCGGCCGGAGTCTGGCCCTGCGCGGCAGGCATGCTGTCCTGCGCGGCAGGCGTCTCGGCCTGAGCGACAGGGGTGGACGCGTCGGCCGTCTCGGGCGTGTCCTGGGCGGTTTCTGCCTTCTGCTCCGTGGCCGCTTCGGGCCGGCTGGCGGCGGCGGTCGTGGAGTCCGGCGTCGGGGCTGCGACCGAGGCCTCAGGCGTTTCGGCTGTGTCCGCGGTGGCAGAGGTGACATCACCGGCTTCCGTACCGGAGGACGGTGATGTCGGCGCGACCGGGTCGGCGACATTGTCCGGCTGGGCGACGGACTCCTCGGCGGCGCTCGGCCGCGTGGCCGACTCCGCTGACGGGCTCGATTGCGCGGGCTGCGCTGACGCGTCCGGCTGGGCGGGCTCTCCTGACACGTCCGGCTGGGCGGGCTGCGCTGACGACTCCGGCTGGACCGTTTCGACGTGCGGGCGGGATGCGGTCGTGGGCGTCAGGTCGGCGGTCGGAGCCGGGTCGGCGGGGGCCGGTGCGACGGCTTCGGGCCGTGCCGGCGGCTCCTCGAAGGCTGCCTGGGGCTCCCCAGCGGCAGGCCGAGCTTCCACAGTGGGCCGGTCGCCGGTGGTGGCCTGCGGCTCCCCGGCGGTGGCCTGCGGCTCCCCGGTGGTCGCGTGTGGTTCGCGGGGGAGGGGCCGCGGCGGTGCCGTGGGCTGTTGCTGCGGTGCCGTGGTGTCCTGGCGCGGGCCCGTGACGGGCGGCTGTGAATCCGTGGCGGGTGGCCGCGGGGTCGCCGTGGGGGGTTGTGCGGGCGGGGGGGTGGCGGGGGAGTAGATCGAGTCGGTGTCGCGCTCGCCCGGACGGCCCGAGCTGAAGTCGGGCAGCCACGTCGAGGGGCCGCCGCGGCGCGGCGAGGCGTCGCCCGGGCGGCCATAGCCGGCCTCGCGGGCGGGAGACTCCGGCTGGTACGACTCGCGGGCGGGAGCGTCGGGGCGGTACGACTCGCGGGCGGGAGGTTCCGGCTGGTACGACTCGCGGGCGGGAGCGTCGGGGCGGTACGACTCGCGGGCGGGAGGTTCCGGCCGGTACGACTCGCGGGCGGGAACGTCCGGGCGGTACGACTCGCGGGCGGCCGGTTCCTGGCGGAAGGGCTCGCGGGCCGGTGGTTCGTGGCGGAGGGGCGGCTCCGAGGACGGGTCGCGGTGGGCGGAGGCGCGGTCGAAGGCCGCATCGCGGGAGGGAGACTCCGGGGCGCGCCCATATGACGTCTCCGCGCCCCGCGGCGGCGGGTTGTACCCCACCGCGGGCTCCGCGGGCTCGCGCCGCACCACCGAGGGGAACGGCACGGCGCCCGACGGCAGCGGCGGCACCGGCTGCAGCTTGGCCACCCGCGGCGTGAACGGCGTCACCGTGGTGTCCTCCACGGCGGCCGGCTCCGGGTCGAAGTCGGCGGACGACAGGCGCATGGCCTCGTCGTCGTGGGGCGTCACGTGGCGCTTGCGCGGATCGAAGAGCCACTCGGCGTGGCGCGTGTGACCGTTCCAGACGTAGCCGAGCTTGACCCGCCACAGCCCGTCGTCCCGCTTGGCGGAGTCCCAGTCGATCTCGTCGGTGGGCACGCCCCGCCTGGTCAGCCGCTCCGCCACGAGGTCACCCAGGGTGGGGCCGGGCGCGGACTCCCCGGGCATGCGTACGGCGACCCGCTGCGCCTGCTGGGCGACGTATTCGCGCTCCTGCAGCACCGGCCCCTCGAACCAGCGGACACGCTCGACCGGGATCCCGGCGGTCGCGGCTATCTCCTCAGCCGTCTCTCCGGCACGGATCCGGGCCTGGATCTCCTTGGGGCGCAACGGACTCTCCACTTCGATCTCGTACTGGCCGAGACGGGAGAAGTTGCCGCGGACGGCAGCACGGAGCCGGTCGTCCACGGGAAGCGTGAAGCGCGTACCTCGCCCGGCAGTAGCCAGCACGAGATAGGTGCCGTCCTCACTTACCGCGACGAGTCGGAGCTCCTGCATGCGAGTCCCTTCGTCAGCGTCGCCATTCTTCCCCCGGACCCTTGAGTCTCTCGCGTGTGCCGGTTGCCTGCCAGCACCGTACCCGGCATGTCCGAACATCGCCTTCCTGGGATAGCCCCGGGGCGATGTGACGCCGGTCACATTTGTCGGATCCATCCCTCTAGCGCCCACCGTTGCGCACGAGGAGGTGGGGAGCCCCAGATGGATTCTGGCCAATCGCGCCGTGCGCCGTGGCGCATTTGAGCCACGATGCCACGACAGGCGGCTGGGCGGCAGGATGGCGCTCCAGGTGCCGGGCGGCGACTCCTGCCAGGTGAGCGGCGTGAGCCGAGTACGCCGCGCCGCCCGGAACGACCCGGCAGGCGCCCGCGTCGGCCGCCGCGACCACGAACACGCCCGAGCGCGCCAGAGCCCGTACGGCCGCGTCGAGCGCGGGGGATCCGGCACCGTCGAGGGCCAGGGCGGCGACGGCCGGCCCGCGTGCGTGCCGGTGGATCCAGTCGAGCCCCGCCAGTGCGTCGGCCAGCGTGCCGGAGCCGGCGCAGCCGAGCACGCGCACCGAGGCGATCCCGGCCCTGGGCGCCGCCTCGTGGGCCAGCCGCGCGGCCCGGGTGCCATGCCCGGCGCAGCCGCGGCCGGTGCCGCCGGTGGCGTCGAACGCGCGCCAGACCCGCTCCGCGAACGCGACCCGGTCAGGGTCGACGCCGCTGTCCACGACGTACACGGTGGTGCCCCGGCCGGTGCCCTCGCCGGGAAGCGGACGGGTGGGTGCCGCCATGGGCATGGGGTGGATCTGGCGGTCGGGCTCGATGGCGAGCACCCGCGGGTCGGCGCGCAGCTCGGCGAGCTCGGCCGCGGTGAGGAAAGTGGCGAATCCGGGCAGGGCGGCCGTGTAGTAGCGGCGGACCCGCCAGCGGACCTCGCCGACCAGATCGCGGGCGGCCACCCGGCTACGCGCGGTGACGACGTACGGGCGGGTGGGCTCTGACGGGGCGGGGCGCAGCGCGAGTCCCGAAGCGGGCGTCATGGCCAGCGGGACGGTGGTGGCGGCGGCCGTGGCGGAGGTAGCCAGGGCCGCGGCGAGGTACACGGAGGGCAGGCCGAGTCGACGGGGCACGAGTTACGAGGGTGCCGGGGCCGCGGGCCGCAGGGGCGCAGGGACACGCGCGGGCGGCAGGTCTTTACCTAACGCTAGCCGAGCACCGCGTCCAGGTAGTCGTTGGTGAACAGGCGGCGCGGGTCGAGCCGGTCCCGCAGGGCGGTGAAGTCGGCGAAGCGGGGATAGACCCGGCCCAGGTACGCGGCGTCCCGGGTGTGCAGTTTGCCCCAGTGCGGCCGCCCGGCCAGGCGGATCATGATGTCCTCCACCGCCTCGAAGTAGGCGGGGTTGGGGGTCGGGCGGTAGATGTGGCAGGCGATGTAGGCCGTGCGCCGCGCGTACGCAGCGGACAGCCAGGCGTCGGACGGAGGCGCCACCCGTACCTCCACCGGGAAGCTGATCTTCCAGTCGGTGAGCTCGATCAGGTCCCTGATCTCGCGTAGGGCCTGGGCGAGACGTTCGCGCGGGACCGCGTACTCCATCTCGAGGAAGCGCACGTCCCGCCGCGCCGTGAAGACCTTGTACGAGGCGTCCACCGACTCCGAGTCCGTGAGCGCCGCCACGCCGGCGGCGTTGATCCGCGGGATGAGGCCGGGTAAGCGGGCCCCGAGGGCGCAGGCGGCGCCGAAGACCGCGTTCTCCAGGAGCACGGTGTCCACCCAGTGCCTGACCGCGCCGGCCGGCCTGGCCGGACCCGGGTCCCTGTTGCCCGTCTTGACCAGGCAGGCGTCGGTGTGCGGCAGCCAGAAGAAGTCGAGATGCTCGTTGGCGGAGGTCAGCGGGTCGAGCGAGTCGAGCAGCTCGCCGAGCGGCAGCCGGCGCCGCCGGCCGCACAGCAGGAACGCGGGCTCCACGCGGAACGTCACGGCGGTCACGATCCCGATGGCTCCGAGCCCCACCCGGGCGGCGTCGAACAGCTCCTCGCCCGGCCCGATGGTCGCCACCGAGCCGTCGGCGAGCACCAGCTCCAGCTCGGCGACCTGGTCGGCGAGCCCGCCGCTGTCCCGCCCGGTGCCGTGCGTGCCGGTCTGGATCGCGCCCGCGACCGTCTGCTCGGTGATGTCGCCCATGTTCGACAGGGCCAGGCCGCGCCCGGCGAGCAGGTCGTTCAGGACCCGCAGCGGCGTGCCCGCCAGCACGGTGACGCGGTCACCGGCCCAGGACCGGATCCCGGTGAGCGCGGACGGGCTCAGCATGATGCCGTCGGTGAGGGCCACTCCGGTGAAGGAGTGGCCCGTGCCGACCATCCGGACCCGCCGGCCCGTGGCGGCGGCGTCCCGCACAGCGCGTACGACGTCCGCCACGCGGGCGGGGGCCCGGACTTCGGCGGGGGTGCCCGTTTGGTTGCGCGCCCAGTTGATGAACGCCATGAGCACCCTCCGGAATATCGTTCGGTTTTAAACCCGAACAATACTCACTTGTTACTCCAGCCCTCCGGAACCGGGAAGGCGTCGCCGGGCTTCAGCTCCTCGTGCTTGATCACCTCGGACACGGTGACGAGGTGGTAGCCCTTCTTCTGCAGTGACTGGATGATGGACGGCATGGCGTCGACGGTCTGCTTCACCCAGTCGTGCATGAGGATGATGCTGTCCTGCTTGGCGACCGCCATCGTCTGCTTCTTGATCTTCTCGACGTTCTTCGAGGCCCAGTCCTCCGAACCGGCGGTCCACAGGATGATCGGCATGCCGAACTCGGTGGCCACGTCGGAGATCGGCAGGTTGGTCAGCCCGTACGGCGGGCGCATCAGCTTGGGCTCGACGCCCGCCGCCTTCTTGACCTCGTCCTGAGTCTTCTTGACCTCGGCGCGGATGTCCCAGATCTCCTTTTTGGTGAAGTCCGGGTGCGTGTAGCTGTGGTTACCGAGCTCGTGGCCCTCCGCGACCATGCGCTTGACGAAGGCGGGGCGGCTCTTGACGTATTGGCCCTCGAGGAAGAACGTCGCCTTCGCGTTGTACTTCTTGAGCGTGTCGAGCAGCGTCCCCGCGTACTGGCCGGGCCCGTCGTCGAAGGTCAGTGCGACGCACTTGACCTGCTTACAGTCGACGGGCGCCTTCTTGGGCGCCGCGGCGAACGCGGGGGCCGGAGCCAGCGTGACGCAAACCGCTGCGATGGCTAGAAGTGAACTGACTTGTCGGGACATAAGAAAAGCTTCCATTGTGATGGGTGTTGCGAGGGATCTTCCCGACGGTAGCGGATCACCTCGCCGAGGGTGAAGGCGCTTCGGGAAGTCTCAGCAAACCCGAACCTCCGATTCCCACCACCATCGCCAGCGCCGCCGCTCCGGCCGAGAAGGCGTAGGCGCCGGACGCGCCGTACGTCTCGGTGAGCCGGCCGCCCGCCCATGCGCCCATCGCCACCCCGAAGCCGATCGCGGTCGAGATCCACGCCAGACCCTCCGTGAGCAGGGACGGAGGCACCAGCCGCTCGGTGAGAGAGAAGCCCGTGATGAGCGTCGGCGAGATGGCGAGCCCGGCCAGGAACAGCGCCCCGGCCATCAGCCGGAGATCGCCGATGAACATGATCGGCATCAGCCCCACCACGAACACGCACAGCGCGCGGATGAACCGGCTACGCAGCGAGATCCGCCAGGTCCTGGACCCGAACCACAGGCCCGACACCATCGACCCGCTCGCGAACGCGGCCAGCAGGAACCCGGCGACCCCCTTGGCCCCGTGCTCGTCCGCGTAGGCCACCGTGACCAGGTCCACCGACCCGAACACCGAGCCCAGCGCCAGGTAGACGCACGCCAGCAGGGCGATGCCCGGGATGAGGATGGGCGTGCCGGAGGCGGACTTGACCGGCTGGACGGGCGGCTGGGTGCTCCGCTGCGCCGCCAGCACCATGGAGCCCAGGAACAGGCAGACCAGCGCCACCACCAGGCCCGCGAACGGGTTGACGCCCGTGGCCAGCACCGTGACCAGCGCCGGTCCGGTGACGAAGACGACCTCGTCGGCCACGGACTCGAAGGCGAAGGCGGTGTGCAGCTTGTGCGAGCCGCCGTGGATGACCGACCAGCGGGCCCGCACCATGGAGCCGATGGACAGGGTCGCGGCCCCGATGACCAGGCCGGAGGCGTACAGCGTCCAGTCGGGCAGCCGCAGCCCGGCGCAGACCATGAGGGACAGCAGCGCGAGCGTGTTGACGACGGTGAAGGGCACGATGACGCGGCCCTGCCCGAACCGGTCCACGAGCCGCCCCGACAGGGGGGCCATGACGGCGAAGGCCACGTTGGTGGTGGCGGAGACCGCGCCGGCGGTGGCGTAGTTCTCGGTGAGGGCCGTGATCAGGAGCACGATCCCGATGCCCATCATCGACATCGGCATCCGCGCGACGAGCCCCGCGAGCACGAATCCCTTGACGCCGGGCCTGTTGAACAACCCCCGGTAAGGCCCGACCACGCCATTTCCTCCTTACTCGCGAGAGCTAACCATGACGCACTGACAATCCCGAGAGCAACTGTTTTATGGGCCGGGTGGGTTAACGTGTCCCGAGTGTCCGGTCTTCCCGCGTTCCGCATGGTCATGTTGATGATGCTCGCCGTGCTCGTGGTCGCCGCCGCGGCCGGTGGGATCTCCGTGTACCTGGGCGACGACCTGCTCAAAACCGCCCAGGAGCCGGCGCGGAAACAGCCGCGGCAGCAGCCCGACACCCGGCTGGACCGGCTCGTGCCCACGACCGCGCCGATCCAGGAGCCGATCCAGGAGCCGATCAAGGAGCCGATCAAGGAGTTCGGTGCGGGCGGGCCGGGGGTGACCTCGACTCCGGCGCGGGTGCTGGCGATCACCCAGGCGGCCGTGCCGCAGGAGACCAAGCTCGCCCTGGGCAAGCTTCCCGCCGTGCAGAAGGTCACCGTGGTGGACGCGGGCGCGGTCAAGGTGTCCGGCACGACCCTGAACCTGCTGGCCGTCGACCCGGCCGCCTTCCGCTCGTGGACGCCGCAGCCGGTGGCCGACGAGCCGGCCGTCTGGAGCGCGCTGGCCAGGGGGGAACTGGTGGCCGACGCCGGCGCGATGCGCAAGTTCGGGATGATCCTCGGCGCCCTCTACCAGGTGGACGGCGGTCCGCGGCTGCGCGCCGCGGCCTCGGCCACGCTCGGGCTCACGGGCGTGGACGGGCTGGTGAGCGCGGACGTCGGCAGGTCGCTGGGGTTCGCGCCGGGAGTGGCGGTGCTGCTGCACGGCAAGCCGGGCGCGATCAGCGAGTCACGGGTACGCAAAGCGCTCGGCAAGGGCGCCCAGGTCCTCATGCTGGACGCCAGGCACCGCACCGCCAAACAGCAGCAGCCGCCGCCGCGGCAACAGCAGCAGACGGTCACCGTGGGCAGGCCCGGCAGCTACCTGGAGCTCTACAAGGCCTCGGCCACCCGCTGCCCCGGGCTGTCGTGGACCGTGCTGGCCGCGATCGGGCAGGTGGAGAGCGGGCACGGGCGCAACAACGGCCCGTCCAGCGCGGGCGCGCTGGGGCCGATGCAGTTCATGCCCGCCACCTGGAAGCACTACGGCGTGGACGGCGACGGCGACGGCGAATCCGACATCTGGAGCCCGTACGACGCGGTGCCCGGAGCGGCCAACTACCTGTGCGCCAACAAGGCGGGCCAGGGCGGCGAGAGGCTGCGCAAGGCGATCTGGTTCTACAACCACTCGTGGGACTACGTGAACAAGGTCATGGCCATCGCCGCGGCCTACGCCCGCACCTATCCCTCCTGAGCCGCCCGAGGACGGCGGCGGGGCGGCGGGCAGCAGGTGAGGGCGCAGGGAACGGGCTCGGGCTCGTCCATCAGCTCGCGCACCATCTGGACGAAGCGCGGGTGCGTGCCCGCCGTCGCCGCCCGCTCCATCGGCAGCCCCAGCTCGGCGGCCACCTGCCGGGCCTCGGTGTCGAGGTCGTAGACCACCTCCATGTGGTCGGAGACGAACCCGATCGGCACCAGCACGACCGAACGGGCGCCGGTCTTGCGGAGGTAGTCGCAGACATCCGGCTCCAGCCAGGGCACCTGCGGCGGGCCGCTGCGTGACTGCCACACCAGGTCCCACGGCCCCGTCCGGCCCAGCGCCCGGTTGACCAGCTCCGCGCTCCGGCGGAGCTGCGCCTCGTAGAGGCCGCCCGCGGGCCCGGCGGTCTCGGCCATGGAGACCGGGATGCTGTGGGCGGTGAACACCAGCGTGGCGTCGTCTCGGCCGAGCCGCTCCAGCGCCGCCCGCGTGTGGTCGGCCATGGCGGCCACGAACCCCGGGTGGTCGCCGAAGTGCCGCATCTTGACCAGCTCGGGGCCGTCCTCGACGGAGATCCGCTCGATGTCCTCGTAGTATTGGCGGCAACTGGAGTAGCCCGCGAACGCCGAGGTCGCGAACACCGCCGCCTTCCTGACCCCGTCGTCTCGCATCCGGCGCACGGTGTCCTCGCCGAACGGGTGCCAGTTGCGGTTGCCCCAGTAGACCGGCACTCCCGCGACCGGGCGCAGCGCCTCGACCAGCGCGCGGTTCTGGCCGTTGATCGGGCTGACCCCGCCGAAGGACTGGTAGTGCTCGGCCACCTCCAGCAGCCGTTCGCGCGGCACGCCGCGGCCGCGCACGACGTTCTCCAGGAAGGGGAGCACGTCGTCAGGCCCTTCTGGACCGCCGAATGAAAGGACCAGCAACGCGTCGTAAATTCCCACGTGACAACCCTATGCCGGGATGCCGGTGGCCACGATCGCGAGGTAAGTTCGGTCGGGTGAGCGCATTCAACGACATACGTGACTATGTGGCCATCCCTCGGGTTCTCTCTCTGCGGCTCTCGCCTGACGGCTCGAAGCTGATCTCGGTCGTCCAGTCCCTCAACCCCGACGGCAAGTCCTTCGGCACCGCGCTCTGGGCCGTCCCGCTCGAAGGACGGCTCGACCGCCCGGCCGACGGCGAGCCGTACCGGCTCACCCGGTCCGCCAAGGGCGAGTCGGCCGCGGTCTTCACCGACGCGGGCGACGTGCTGTTCACCTCCGCCCGGCCCGACGTCACCGTCAAGGACTCCACCGACGAGGTCCCCGCGCTCTGGCTGCTGCCCCGCACCGGCGGCGAGGCCCGCCAGGTGGCCGCCCGTCCCGGCGGCGTCTCCGGCGTCCGTACGGCCGGCGACGTCGTCGTGTTCTCCTCCGACGTGCTCGACGGCGAGGAGGCGGCCGAGGAGGAGAAGCGCAAGGCCCGCAAGGAGGCTGGGATCAGCGCCATCCTGCACGAGGGCTACCCGATCCGCTACTGGGACCACGACCTCGGCCCCGGCCGTACCCGGCTGTTCGTGGCGCGGCTCGGCGCCGACCGGCTGGAGGACGTACGCGACCTGACCCCCGACGCGGGCGAGGCGCTGCGCGAGGCCGCGTTCGAGCTGACCCCCGACGGCGCCACCGTGATCGCGACCTGGCACGTCCCCCTGTCCAACGGCGAGCGGCGCACCGACCTGGTGGCCATCGACGTGGCCACCGGTGAGCGGCGCACCCTGCTCAGCCAGGAGGGCTACGACTTCGGCGGCCCGCTGGCCGTCTCCCCCGACGGCACCCGCGTGGCCTGCGCCCGCAGCAGGGTCACCGGGGCTGCGGTCTCGGCCCGCCACGAGCTGTGGATCGCCGGCCTGGCCACCGGTGAGGGCCGCGAGTACGCGCCCGGCCTTTTCCCCTCGGACGTCGAATGGGCGCCCGACTCCACGGCCGTCTACGTCGCCGGCGACCACCGGGGCCGCCGCCCGATCTTCCGCGTACCGCTGGACGGCGAGGTCACCAGGCTCACCCAGGACGACTCCTCCTACCTCGGGCTCAGCGCCTCCGCGGACGGCGGCGCCGTCTACGCGCTGCGCAGCGGCATCCGCGTCGCCCCCGCCCCGGCCAGGATCGACACCGCCACCGGCGAGATCACCGACCTGCCCACGCCCGCGGTACGCCCCGAGGTGCCGGGCACGCTCACCGAGATCACCGCCACCGCCGACGACGGCACCACGATCCGCGGCTGGCTGGTGCTGCCAGAGGGCGCCTCCGCCGAGAACCCGGCCCCGTTCCTGCTCTGGATCCACGGCGGCCCCGTCTCCTCCTGGAACGACTGGGCGTGGCGCTGGCAGCCCGCGATCATGGCCGAGCACGGGTACGCCGTGCTGCTGCCCGACCCCTGCCTGTCCACCGGCTACGGCCAGGAGATGATCGACCGCGGCTGGGGCGACTGGGGCCCGCGCACCATGGCCGACCTCGACGCGATCGTGGACGTGGCGCTGGCCAGGGACGACATCGACAGCGAGCGCATCGCCGCGATGGGCGGCTCGTTCGGCGGTTACATGGCCAACTGGGTCGCCGGCCACACCGACCGCTACAAGGCCATCGTCACCCATGCCTCGCTCTGGAACCTCGACCAGTTCGCCGGCACCACCGACCTGTCCGTGTACTGGCAGCGCGAGTTCGGCGCCCCCGGCTCCGAGCGCTACGACCTGCTGTCCCCGCACCACTCTCTCGACAAGATCACCACGCCGATGCTCGTCATCCACGGCGACAAGGACTACCGCGTGCCGATCGGCGAGGGCCTGCGCCTGTGGTGGGACCTGCAGCGCAGCGGCGTGGAGGCGAAGTTCCTGTACTTCCCGGACGAGAACCACTGGGTCCTCAAGCCCGGCAACGCCGTCGCCTGGTACGAGACGGTGCTCGCCTTCCTCGCCCAGCACGTGCTGGGCCAGGAGTGGAAGCGCCCGGACTCGGTGGCGTGATGACGGACTTCCTGCGGCTGGCCGAGGACATCGCCCGCGAGGCGGGGGACATGCTGCTGGCCAAACGCCCCACCATGTCGGAGGAGGTCGCGACCAAGTCCAGCCCCACGGACGTGGTGACCGCCCTGGACACGGCCTCGGAGGAGCTCATCCGTGAGCGCATCCTGGCCGCCAGGCCCCGCGACCGGATCCTCGGCGAGGAGGGCGGCGAGGAGCCGGGCGAATCGGACGTGCGCTGGATCGTCGACCCCATCGACGGCACCGTCAACTTCCTGTACGGCCTGCCGGAATGGGCGGTGTCCATAGCCGTCGAGGTCAACGGCCAGGTCGTCGCCGGAGTCGTCAACGTGCCCGCGCGCGGCGAGGTCTACACCGCCGCGCTCGGCTCCGGCGCCTGGCTCGGCGACGTACGGCTGCGCTGCAACACCGGCGTGCCACTGGCGCAGGCGCTGGTCTCGACCGGGTTCGGCTATTCGGTGGCCAGGCGCGCCGTCCAGGGCGAGGTGGTCGCGGCGGTGCTGCCGAAGGTGCGTGACATCAGGCGCGGCGGCTCGTGCGCGATCGACATCTGCTCGCTCGCGGCGGGCCGGGTGGACGCCTACTACGAGCGGGGCGTCAACTACTGGGACTTCGCCGCGGCCGGCCTGGTGGCCACCGAGTCCGGCGCCCGGCTCGGCGGGTTGCGCGGCCGGCCGGTCAGCCCCGACTTCGCGTTGTGCGCGGCACCGGGGTTGTTCGGGGAACTGCACGATGTGCTGGTGTCGCTGGACCCCGAGCGGGACGCCTGATACGAGGGCGCACGACGGGACGGGACGGCCGGAGCGGGGCTCCGGCCGTCTCGTGCGTCTAACGGGGCAGCGGGATGCCATGATCGTCGGCCAGGCGGCGCAGGTCTTCGATCTCGGCGGTGAGCGTGTCGGCGAGGTAGTCGTCGCCGACGCTACGGGCCTCCCGCAGGCCCCTGTAAGCCTGGTCGAGGCGTTGTTCGATCGTGGTCGTGAACTCGCCCATCTCACCTACTCTCTGGGGGTCCGTGCTGTGCGTGGGGCGAAGTTTCCCATAGCCGGTAGATAACCGGGGAATGGGGTGTCCGCATGCATACCCCGGCTGGTCCGCTGCCGAAACATGAATTTCGTGTGGTTCGTCTCGCCAGGGGGTCACGCATCCCTGGACATGCCTTACCGTGCGCTTATCGAGGCTGTGACCAGAATGAGTGACCTGATCGGAGAGAGGTGTACCGAGCGTGCGGGTGCTGGTGGTAGAGGATGAGCGGGTGCTCGCCGACGCGATCGCGACCGGCCTACGGCGCGAGGCCATGGCGGTCGACGTCGCCTACGACGGGGGCGGTGCTCTTGAGCGGACCTCCTACATCGACTACGACGTGATCGTGCTGGACCGCGACCTGCCGGTGGTCCACGGTGACGAGGTGTGCCGGCGGCTGGTGGAGCAGCGCACCGCCTCGCGGATCCTGATGCTGACCGCCTCCGGCGACGTGGACGACAAGGTGGAGGGGCTCGGTCTGGGGGCCGACGACTACCTCGCCAAGCCGTTCGTGTTCATCGAGCTGGTGGCGCGGGTGCGCGCGCTCGGCCGGCGCTCGGCCCCGGCGCTGCCGCCGGTCCTGGAGCGCGGTGGGATCACGCTCGACCCGGGCAAGCGGCTGGTGCGGCGCGACGGCAAGGAGGTCGTGCTCACCAAGAAGGAGTTCGCGGTCCTGGAGGAGCTGCTGCGCGCCGACGGCGCCGTGGTCAGCCAGGAGGACCTGCTGGACAAGGCGTGGGACGAGAACATCGACCCGTTCACGAACGTGGTCCGGGTGACCATGATGACACTGCGGAAGAAGCTGGGCGAGCCTCAGGTGATCGAGACCGTGCCCGGGGTGGGGTACAAGTTGTGACTGACAGGCCGGAGCGTGAAGCGGGGCCGACGCATCCGATGATCAGCCCCCATTCGTCGAGGAAGGCGACGCGGGTGCAGGAGGCACCGCCGCCGGTCGGGCCGCCCGCCTGGGACGGCCCGCCCCCGCCTGGGCAGGCGCCCGTCCAGCGCAGCACCATGGAGTGGATGAAGGGGCTCCCGGAGAAGGTCAGCATCCGCTGGCGGCTGACGCTCACCTACGGCGCGCTCGTCTTCGCGGCCGCCGCGGTGCTGCTCCTCTCGGTCTACATGATCCTGGGCACGGCGATCGAGAACGCGTGGCCGACCCTCGACACGGGATTGCCCCCCAACCTGGATCGCTTGGCCCAGGACTCCTGGACCAAGTGGCAGCAGCTGGCGGTCGCGAACGCCAGGAACGCGCTGTTCAACAGCGCCTTCCTCGCGCTGCTCGGGGTGGGCATCCTGGCGCTGATCATCGGCTACTTCGTCGCCGACCGTGCCATGCGCCCGGTGGCCCAGATGACCGCCACCGCCCGCAAGCTGTCCGAGAGCACCCTCGCCCACCAGCGCATCGCGCTGGAAGGCCCGAACGATGAGCTGAAGGAGCTCTCCGACACCTTCGACGCGATGCTCACCAGGCTCAACATCGCCTTCGACACCCAGCGGAGATTCGTGGCCAACGCCTCCCACGAATTGCGAACGCCCTTGACGATCAACCGGACCGTGCTGGAGATCGCGCTGTCAGACCCGGAGGCGTCGGAGGATCTCAAAGCGCTCGGCCGGACCCTGCTGGAAGTCAACGCGCGTAACGAGAAGCTCATCGAGGGGCTGCTGTTGCTGGCCAGGAGCGAACGCGAACTCGCGGTGCGCAAACCGCTCGACGTTGAGGAAGTCGCTCAGACGGCGGTGGAACAGGTCATGCCCTTCGCCGGGGAACACGGGGTTACCGTATCGACCGAACTGGTCAGCGCGCCTACCACAGGAGACCCGGTGCTCCTGGAGCGTTGCATCAGCAACCTGCTGGAGAACGCGGTGAAGTACAACATTCCCGAAAACGGAAAAGTCTGGATCCGGACGGGAATGGCGGGCAGTGGCTTGGTTGTTCAGGTGGCGAACACGGGGCAACTCGTCCCGGCGTACGAGGTGAACAGCTTGTTCGAGCCGTTCAGGAGGCTCCATGCGGACCGCGTGGAATCGGCCAAGGGGGCAGGTCTGGGGCTGTCCATCGTCCGTGCGGTGGTCCAGGCGCACGGCGGAAATGTGGCCGCGGTGCCGCGTGATGGTGGAGGGCTCGTGGTCACCATTCGGCTTCCCGGACGCTGACGGGCGGCATGCTCGGGCGGTTCGTCAGCGTGTTGATGCACAGGGGGCGTCTCGTTCCCGGCGCACATGTGGTTGGATGTGCCGTCGAACACGGTGGTGCATGCGGCCAAGGCTGTGGGTTTCGCCATATTTGGCTAACCATTGCCGACGGCAGCAGGCCCTGACGTGTTGGGAGGTTCGTTGTCCGTTCCAGCGGGGTACCGATGGGAAATCTCCCCGACGGAACGGGCACAAGATGGGCCTCCCGGACGTTAGAAGACGCGCGACGAGCGCGAAGACATATAGATGAGGGGGATGGAGTAAGCACAATGGCTACCGACTACGACAGCCCGCGCAAGACCGACGACGACCTGGGAGAAGACAGCCTCCAGGAACTCCAGGCGCGGCGCACGGACAAGTCGTCCGGCAGTATCGACATCGACGAGACCGACCTGGCCGAGTCGCTGGAGCTGCCCGGCGCCGACCTGTCCAACGAGGAGCTCTCCCTGCGGGTGATCCCTCGTCAGGCCGACGAGTTCACCTGCTCGCGTTGCTTCCTGGTGCATCACCGTAGCCAGCTGGCCGCTGAGCGGAACGGCCAGCAGGTCTGCAGGGAGTGCGCCGCCTGATAAGGAGGCAATCGCGTGGCCGTACCGGAGAAGGACCACCACCGACCAGGCAGTGAGGTCGCCGACCCCGATCATGAGGTCGGCGAGCTCGTAGGCAGGCTCGCCACATCTGGTGAGCTCGAGCCGGCCGAGCGGCGCAGGCTGCTCGGCCGACTAGCCCAGGCCCTGTCCACCGGGGCGAAGAAGGCGCGCGCGAACGGCGCGGGCCGGGGGCGCTGGCTGGCCGACGTCTTCCTCAACATCGCGCCCCGCATCCCGATCAGGGATCTGCACACTCTTTCCGAGCACCATCACGGCCTGACCGGCGAGGAGCTCGCCGATGATCTGGTGCGCACCGCCCAGAAGGCCACGATGACGGTCGGCGCCATCGGCGGAGCGCTCGCGGCGGCCGAGTTCGCCGCACCGCCCCTCCTGCTCTCCGCCCCAGCGCAGCTCGTCGCCGAGACGATCGTCGTCGCCGCCATCGAGGTCAAGCTGCTGGCCGAACTGCACGAGGTCTACGGCGTACGCGTGGACGGAAACGGCACCCAGCGGGCCGTCGCCTTCACCGCGGCCTGGGCCAAGCAGCGCGGCATCGACCCGCTCGCGCCCACCTCCGTCTCGCTCGCGCTAGGCGCGGCCACCAAGACGGCTCTCCGCAACCGCCTGATGCGGACGCTCGGGCGCCACCTGACCACGTTCGGCCCCTTCCTGACCGGCGCGATCGCGGGCGGTGCGCTCAACCGGATCGCGACGAAGAAGCTGGGCCAGGTCATACGCGACGACCTGCGCGTCAAGCAACCGGTGCCGCGTGACCAACGGAAGCCGGAAGTCGATCCAGGACGGCACGACGAGCTCGAAGGCTAGCCACCCCCGGCCCCGGGCCCGTCAGCCGCGCGCGGCCGGTTCGGCGCGCAGGCCGTTGAAGGCCATCTTGAGCAGCGCGTCCGCCACGTCGTCCGGCGAGGCGCCGCGCGTGGGCCGGTACCACTCTGCGATCGAGTTGACCGTCCCGAACAGCAGCCGCGTGACCAGCGCCGGATCCACGTCGGGCCGGATGCTGCCGTCCGCCGCCGCCTCCATGACCAGGCGGCTGATGAACCGGTCGAACTCCCGCCGCCGCTCCAGCGCCGCCTGCTCGGTGACGCTGTTGCCGCGCACCCGCAGCAGCAGCGTCACGTAGGGTAGCCGGTCGGCGAGGATGCGCACGCTCTGCCGCACGACCCACTCCAGGCGCTCGATCGCGGGCCCGGCGGGCTCGTCGGCCACCATCGCGAACAGCCCGTCGAGCGCCCGGTCGAGCGCCCGCGCCAGCAGTTGCTCCTTGCCCGGCACGTGGTAGTAGATGGCCGACTTGGTGACGCCGAGCGCCCTGGCCAGGTCCTCCATGCTGGTGCCGTCGTAGCCGCGCTCGTTGAAGACGTCCACGGCGATGGACAGGACGGACTCGGGGTCATGTCCGCGCCTGCGCGGGCGGGTCGGGGTCGGAGCGGCCATAGCGCTAATTATCCCTGGTTGTCCGCCTGTCGATGACGCGCTTGAGCTTGCCGACCGAACGTTCCAGCGTCTCCGGGTCCACCACCTCGACCTCCACGCGCACGCCGACGGTGTCCCTGACCGCCTGACGCAGCACCTCGCCCGCCGCCTCCCGGTCCGTGAGGCCGGGGCGCGCCTCGACCCTGACGGTCATCAGGTCCAGCCGTTCCGGGCGGGTCAGGTGGAGCTGGAAGTGCGGCGACAGGCCCGGCGTACGCAGGACGAGCTCCTCGATCTGGGTCGGGAACACGTTCACCCCGCGCACGATGATCATGTCGTCGGTCCGGCCCGTGACCTTCTCCATGCGCCGGAACGCCGGTCTGGCGGTGCCCGGCAGTAATCTGGTCAGGTCGCGCGTCCGATAACGGATGACCGGCATGGCCTCCTTGGTGAGGCTGGTGAAGACCAGCTCGCCCGCCTCCGCCGGCTCCCCGGACAGCGGATCGACCGTCTCGGGGTAGAAGTGGTCCTCCCAGACGTGCAGGCCGTCCTTGGTCTCCACACACTCGTTGGCCACCCCGGGGCCCATGACCTCCGACAGGCCGTAGATGTCCACGGCGTGCACGTCGAAGCGCTCCTCGATCTCCACGCGCATCTGCTCGGTCCAGGGCTCGGCGCCGAAGATCCCGATCCGCAGCGACGACTCCCGCGGATCCAGACCCTGCGCCTCGAACTCGTCCAGCAGAGCCAGCATGTACGACGGCGTCACCATGACGACGCGGGGCCGGAAGTCCGTGATGAGCTGCACCTGGCGGGCGGTCATGCCGCCGGAGACGGGCACCACCGTGCACCCCAGCCGTTCGGCCCCGTAGTGCGCGCCGAGGCCGCCGGTGAACAGGCCGTAGCCGTAGGCCACGTGCACGATGTCCCCCGGACGCCCGCCGGACGCGCGGATCGAGCGGGCCATGACCTCCGCCCAGGCGTCCACGTCGTTCCTGGTGTAGCCGACCACGGTGGGCTTGCCGGTGGTGCCGCTGGAGGCGTGGATCCTGGCCACCCGCTCGCGCGGGACGGCGAACATGCCGAAGGGGTAGTGGTCGCGCAGGTCCTGCTTCGTGGTGAAGGGGAAGCGGGCCAGGTCGCCGAGCTCCTTGCAGTCGGCCGGGTGCACCCCCGCGCCGTCGAACTTCTCCCGGTAGAACGGGATGTTCTCGTAGGCGTGGCCGAGCGTCCATCGCAGCCGTCGGAGCTGCAGTGCCGCGAGCTCGTCGCGGGACACCCGCTCGATCGGGTCGAGCTCGTCCCGCGCGGGGGGATCGCCGAACCTCATGCGCCTCACACCCTCAGGTCAGTTCCCTGCTGCGGCCGCGGAACTCGGCGACCACCCGGCCGCCCGGCCCGCGCACCGTGATGTCGTAGATGCCGTTGCGCCCGAAGCGGGTGCGCTCGGCCGCCTCGGCCACCAGGACGTCGCCCTCGCGGGCGGGAGCGACGAACGTGATCTCCGCGCCCGCCGCGACCGTCACGGGGCCGTGGCTGTTGCACGCGCACGCGAACGCCGTGTCGGCCAGCAGGAACACGTATCCGCCGTGGCAGAGGTCGTGTCCGTTGACCATCTGGCGGGTCACGGCCATGCGACACGCCGCCCGGCCCTCGGCCAGCTCGACCAGCTCGATGCCCAGGGCGGCGGAGGCGGTGTCGGCGGCCATCATGCGACGCGCGCTCTCCAACGCAAGCCTCCCTTGTCAACTGACCGAATGTTCGGTAAACAATTCACCGTCCGGCCGATCCCTGTCAAGAGGCCGACCGCCATGCCCGGCGCCCCGCCTGAGGCGGCGGGATCTGGGCATGAGGTGCTCGGCGGGAGGGCCGGGGATGTCCGGGGCCGCAAGAGCGGGAAGGGATTCTACGAGTGGTGAGCGCGTTCCGGGAGGAGGGCTGATGGCCAGGCCGTTCGCCTCGTCGGCGGATCTCGGCGAGAAGCAGCAGTCGCTGGAGGTGCTGGCCGAGGGCGTCTACGCGCTCACGGCCGAGGGCGACCCCAACGTGGGCGCGATCGAGGGCGAGGACTTCCTCGTCTGCTTCGAGGCGCTGGCCACGCCGGTGGCCGCCAGGGAGTGGCTGGCGCGGTTGCGCGAGCACACCGACAAGCCGATCAGATACCTGGTGCTGTCCCACTACCACGCGGTCAGGGTGCTGGGCGCGTCGGCGTTCGGGGCGGAGGTGATCGTCACGCACGAGAAGACCCGCGAGCTGATCGCCGAGCGCGGCGAGCAGGACTGGGCCAGCGAGTACGCCAGGATGCCCCGCCTGTTCAAGGAGCCCGCCTCGATCCCGGGCCTGACGTGGCCCACGGCGACGTTCAGCGACAGGTTCACCATCGACCTGGGCGGCGGGCGCGGCGACCTGGTGCTGCGGTATTGCGGCCGCGGCCACACCGAGGGCGACCTGGTGGCGTGGCTGCCCCGGCAGCGGATCATGTTCGCCGGTGACCTGGTCGAGTCCCAGGCCGCCCTCTACACCGGCGACGCCTTCCACCGCGACTGGTCGTCGGCGACGCTGGACCGGGTGGCCGCCTTCGGCGCGCGGACCCTGGTGGGCGGCAGGGGAGTGGTGGCCAGGGGCGAGCGGGGCGTGGCCGCGGCCATCGCCCAGACCCGCGACTTCCTGGCCGTGATGCTGCGCGAGGTCGGCGCGGCGGGCACCCTGGAGGAGGCCTTCCGCCGCACCCACGGGGCGCTGGCGCCGCAATACGGCTCCTGGCCCATCTTCGAGCACTGCCTGCCGTTCAACGTCTCCAGGCTGTGGGACGAGCTCCACGGTGTCGAGCGGCCGCGGATCTGGACGGCCGAGCGCGACCGCGAAGTGTGGGACCGGCTCCAGAGATGAGCACCCAGGCACAGGTCATCGTGGTCGGCGCCGGGCCCGTCGGGCTGAGCGCCGCGTTGCTGCTGGCCCGCTGGGGCATCCAGGTGCTGGTGCTCGACCAGCGTCCGGGCCGGGAGCGGGTCGGGTCGAAGTCCATCTGCCAGCAGCGCGACGTGCTCGACATCTGGGCCGCCGCCGGCGCGGGCAAGGTGGCGGTGGAGGGCCTGGCGTGGACCACGGCGCGCACCTACTACCGCGGCAAGGAGCTGTTCTCCTGGACGTTCGAGTGCGAGGAGCCGCTGCCGGCCTGCGTGAACATCTCCCAGGCCCGCACCGAGCAGCTCCTCGACGAGGCCGCGGCCGCCCAGCCGCTCATCGAGGTCCGCTGGGGCCACCAGGTCACCGGCCTCACCCAGGACGCCGCCTGCGTCACCGTGCACTGCGGGCAGCGGCCCCTGCGCGCGCCCTACGTGCTCGCCTGCACCGGGGCGAGGTCCCAGCCGGTACGGCAGGCGCTCGGCGTCACGTTCGACGGCGAGACGTTCGAGGACCAGTTCCTGATCTGTGACATCAAGGCCGACCTGCCGGACTGGGAGAGCGAGCGCCGCTTCTACTTCGACCCCGTGTGGAACCCCGGCCGGCAGGTGCTCATCCACCCCTGCCCCGGGGGCACGTTCCGGATCGACTGGCAGATCGCGCCCGACTACATCCCAACAGAAGCCGATATTTCGCGAAAAATCCGGCAAATCATTGGAGAACGGTCGTACGAGCTGCTCTGGCACACCACGTACCGCTTCCACTCGCGCATCGCCTCCCGCATGCGTGTCGGCCGGGTCCTGCTGGCCGGCGACTGCGCCCACCTGGTGGCCCCGTTCGGCGCGCGGGGGCTCAACTCCGGCGTGTGCGACGCCGAGAACGCGGCCTGGAAGCTGGCCTTCGTGCTCAACGGCTGGGCCGAGGAGGATCTGCTGGAGACGTACCACGTCGAGCGGCACGCGGCCGCCAGGGAGAACCTGGAGGTCACCGGCGCGACCATGCGCTTCCTCGCGCCCCGCACGGTGGAGGAGCGCATGCACCGGCGGGCGGTGCTGGAAGGGGGGCGGGCCGAGGAGGTGGACTCGGGGCGGTTCGC
This sequence comes from Nonomuraea sp. B12E4, assembly GCF_039871825.1. Classification (NCBI taxonomy): domain Bacteria; kingdom Bacillati; phylum Actinomycetota; class Actinomycetes; order Streptosporangiales; family Streptosporangiaceae; genus Nonomuraea; species Nonomuraea sp. B12E4. The sequence continues at coordinate 135,095 of NZ_JBDPME010000003.1, forward strand.
CGAGCCGTACTGGTACGTGGACTCGCCGCTCACCACGCCAGAACCGGAACGGCCGTTCCGGGGCAGGCCGCCCAAGGGCGCGTTGTGCGTGCCCGCGCCCGGCGTCATCCTGCCCGACATGAGCCTTCCAGCGGGAAGGCTGCGCGAATTCTGCCGGGACGGCTTTCTTGTTCTCCTGGGCGAAATGTGCAATTCGCGTTTGTTTGCGCAGGTCCTGGGCAAGGTCATTACGGCGCCGCTCGCCGTACGCGGGCTCGCGGAGATGGACGGGTCCGGCTCACTGGCCGAGAAGCTCGACGCCGGGCCCGATGAAGCATGGCTGGTCAGACCTGACTGCCACATCGCCGCGATCATCCCCCATGCGGGTCCTGAGTTGGTGGTCGACGCCGTGAGCCGCGTGCTTCGCGGTTCGCCTGGTATTTGACTCCGAGGAGGAAACTGCGTGAGTGGCCGTAGCTCGTTTCTGATCGTGGCCAACCGGCTGCCGGTGGACCGTACGATCGAGCCTGACGGGACGGCCTCGTGGCGCAGGAGCCCCGGGGGACTCGTCACCGCCCTGGCCCCGGTGATGCAACGCCGCCACGGAGCCTGGGCCGGCTGGCACGGGGCGCCCGACGAGGAGCTGGGGCCGTTCGAGCAGGGCGGCATGAACCTCATTCCCGTCCCCCTGTCGGCCCGCGAGGTCGAGCTCTACTACGAGGGCTTCTCCAACGCCACCCTGTGGCCCCTCTACCACGACGTGGTGGCGCCGCCCGTCTACCACCGGACGATGTGGGAGACCTACCGGCGCGTCAACGAGCGCTTCGCCAACGCCGCCGCCGCGGCCGCCGAGAAGGGCGCGGTCGTCTGGGTGCAGGACTACCAGCTCCAGCTCGTGCCCGCCATGCTCCGCAAGCTCCGGCCCGACCTGCGCATCGGGTTCTTCCTGCACATCCCCTTCCCGCCGACCGAGCTGTTCTGGCGGCTGCCGTGGCGCAAGGAGCTGGTCGAAGGGCTGCTCGGGGCGGACCTGGTGGGGTTCCAGCTACCCGGCGGGGCCTCGAACTTCCGGCGGTTGTGCCGGCGGCTGCTCGGGCTGCCGTACAAGGGGAACGAGATCTTCCTGGACGACCGGGTGGTCACCACGCAGGCGTTCCCGATCTCCGTGGACTTCGCGCACCTCGACTCCCTGGTGCGCGACCCGCAGATCGTGAGCCGTGCCAAGGAGATCAGGATGGAGCTGGGGGATCCCGAGCACGTGCTGCTCGGCGTCGACCGGCTCGACTACACCAAGGGCATCGGGCAGCGGCTGGAGGCGTTCGGGGAGCTGCTCAAGGACGGGCGGCTGGCGCCGAACGAGGCCGTGTTCGTGCAGATCGCCACGCCGAGCAGGGAGCGCGTGGAGGAATACCGGCGGCTGCGGGACGACATCGAGCTGCAGGTCGGGCGGATCAACGGCGAGCACGCCCAGCTCGGCTACCAGCCGGTGCAGTATTTCCACCAGTCCTACGACCACGACGAGCTGGCCGCGCTCTATCTCGCCGCCGACGTCATGGTGGTGACCCCGCTGCGCGACGGCATGAACCTGGTGGCCAAGGAATATGTCTCCTGCCACCACGACCTGCACGGCGCGCTGGTGCTCAGCGAGTTCGCCGGGGCCGCCGACGAGCTGCGGCAGGCCTACCTGGTCAATCCGTACGACGTGGAGGACGTCAAACGGCAGATGCTGACGGCGATGCGGGCCACGCCGCACGAGCTGGCCCGGCGGATGCGTACGATGCGCCGCCGGGTAGCCACCTACGACGTGGACCGCTGGGCGAACGAGTTTCTCAATGCTCTTGAGTCACCTGTTTCACCGATTTCCACGCGTCGTAGCGCTTCTTGGCGGTCCGGTTGACCACGATCTGCGCCACGGACATGCCCACCCCCATGACCACGGCGTAGCCGATGGCCTCGCCCATGCTCACCTCGGGCGAGTCGTTGTCGATCGGCGGCTCCTTGCCGGTGGCCTTCTTCCAGGCGAACCCGAGGATCTTCCGCGCCGCCCATGCGGTCACCAGACCGACCAAGCCGCCGATCACCCGCCAGGCGATATCGGGCTTGTCCTCCGCCATACCGCTCTCCCTTCCCCTTTGTAACGAACACTAGTCTCTACCGCTTGGCGGCCCGGCGAAGCCGTACCATAAGGAGGCATGACTCAGCAGCGACTACACCATGCAGCCATGCCCGAAAAGCCGACCCTCGATGGCTTGGAGCAGGTATGGGTAGCTCGCTGGGAGGACGAGGGCGTCTACCGGTTCGACCGTTCCAAGCCGCGTGAGCAGGTTTACGCCATCGACACGCCGCCCCCGACCGTGTCGGGTTCGCTGCATGTCGGTCACGTCTTCTCCTTCACCCACACCGACATCATGGCCCGCTATCAGCGGATGACCGGCAAGGCCGTCTTCTATCCCATCGGGTGGGACGACAACGGCCTGCCCACCGAGCGCCGGGTGCAGAACGTCTATGGCGTGCGCTGCGACCCGTCGCTGCCCTATGACCCCGACTTCGTTCCACCGGAGAAGCCCGGCAAACGCGAGGTCTCCATCTCCCGGCGTAATTTCGTGGAGCTGTGCCACCGGCTGACCGCCATCGACGAGCAGGCGTTCGAGGAGGTGTGGCGGCGGGTCGGCCTGTCGGTGGACTGGTCGCTGCTCTACACCACGATCAGCGACCAGTCGCGGGCGGTGTCGCAGCGGGCGTTCCTGCGCAACCTGCGGCGCGGCGAGGCCTACCTCGCCGAGGCGCCGACGCTCTGGGACGTCAGCTTCCGCACCGCCGTCGCGCAGGCCGAGCTGGAGGACCGGGAGTGGCCCGGCGCCTTCCACCGGATCTCCTTCTACGGGGAGAAGGGCCCGGTCTGGGTCGAGACGACCAGGCCGGAGCTGATCCCGGCGTGCGTGGCGCTGGTCGCGCACCCCGACGACGAGCGCTATCAGGACCTGTTCGGCACCTCGGTGCTGACGCCGCTGTTCGGGGTCGAGGTGCCGGTGCTGGCCCACCGGCTGGCCGAGCCCGACAAGGGCACCGGCATCGCCATGATCTGCACGTTCGGCGACGTCACCGACGTCACCTGGTGGCGGGAGCTGCACCTGCCGACCCGGCCGGTCATCGGCTGGGACGGGCGGCTGCTGCCCGAGCCGCCGGAGGGCGTGGAGGAGGAGCCGTACAAGGAGCTGGCCGGCAAGACCGTGCACAGCGCCCGGGAGCGCATCGTGGAGCTGCTGCGCGAGGCGGGCGACCTCGGCGGCGAGCCGAGGCCCGTGTCGCGCCCGGTGAAGTTCTACGAGCGCGGCGACAAGCCCCTGGAGATCGTCACCACCCGCCAGTGGTACATCCGCAACGGCGGGCGCGACGCCGAGCTGCGCCGCCTGCTGCTGGAGCGCGGGCGCGAGCCGGCGTGGCACCCGGCGCACATGCGGGTGCGCTACGACAACTGGGTCGAGGGGCTCGCCGGCGACTGGCTGATCTCGCGCCAGCGCTTCTTCGGCGTGCCGATCCCGGTGTGGTACGCGCTCGACGACTCCGGGCAGCCCCTGCACGACAAGCCGATCGTGCCGTCCGAGGACGTGCTGCCGATCGACCCGTCCTCCGACACGCCGCCCGGCTACACCGAGGACCAGCGCGGCGTGCCCGGCGGGTTCATGGCCGACCCCGACGTCATGGACACCTGGGCCACCTCGTCGCTGACGCCGCAGATCGCCGGCCGCTGGGGCACCGACGACGACCTCTTCCAGCGGACATACCCGGCCGATCTGCGGCCGCAGGCCCACGAGATCATCCGCACCTGGCTCTTCTCGACCATGGTCAGGTCGCACTACGAGTTCGGCACGCCGCCGTGGAGCAACGTGGCGATCTCCGGGTGGATCCTCGACCCCGACCGCAAGAAGATGTCCAAGTCCAAGGGCAACGTCGTCACCCCGCTCGACCTGCTCAAGCAGCACGGCTCCGACGCGGTGCGCTACTGGGCGGCCAACGGGCGCTACGGCGTGGACACCGCGTTCGACGTCGGGCAGCTCAAGATCGGCCGGCGGCTCGCCATCAAGATCCTCAACGCGTCGAGGTTCGTGCTCGGGCTGGCTGAGAGCGATGGCCAAGGATCGGACAGGGTCACCGAACCTTTGGATCTGTCGATGCTGGCGGCCCTGTCGGACGTCGTGCGGGAGGCGGGCGAGGCGTTCGCCGCCTACGACCACACCAGGGCGCTGGAGGCCGTCGAACGCTTCTTCTGGGCGTTCTGCGACGACTACCTGGAGCTGGTCAAGGCCCGCGCCTACGAGTCGGGCCCGGCGGCCGCCTCCGCCCACGCCGCGCTGCGGCAGGCGCTCGACGTGCTGCTGCGGCTGTTCGCGCCGGTCCTGCCGTTCGTGACCGAGGAGGTGTGGTCGTGGTGGCGCGCGGGGTCGGTGCACCAGGCCGCCTGGCCCGCGGTCGAGCGCGGGACGGGGGATCCGGCGGTCCTGACCGTGGCCTCCGAGGTGCTCCGGCAGGTGCGCAAGGCCAAGTCGGAGGCCAAGCTGTCGATGCGGGCGGAGGTGTCCCGGCTGACCGTCTCCGGGCCGGAGGCCGGGCTCGTCCGGCAGGCTCAGGACGACATCTGTGCCGCCGGGCACGTGGAGGAGTTCGTCCTGGAATACGGTGAGGCGCTGAAGGTCACCGCCTTCCTCGACTAGCTCCACCTGGGCTGACGTCCGGATGGCAGGGCGCCGGGTGCTCCCCTTCGGGGCGCCCGGCGTTCCTGTTTCCTCAGCCCTCGCGCGTGGTGTCGCGGTGGATGGCCAGGAACAGCGAGTAGGGCTCGCCGTCCGGTGCCGGCTCCCGGGCGGCGAAGTCCTCGAACACCTCCTGCAGCCGCCGGTCCAGCTCGGCCCTGCCCTCGGGGGTGAGCCTCAGCCCCAGCCTGGTGTAGGCGCCCTCGTCGACGCCGGCCAGTCTGACCTCCGTCAGGAAGGCGTCGAGCATCGCCGCGCGGCCGCCGGGCACGCCGCTCTCGCGGACGTCCATCTGCCACGACTTGCCGGTGGCGCGGTAGGGGATCTCGGTGGAGCCGCGCGGTCCCGGACGGCTGGGCTCGGCGGCCAGGAAGCCGGTGCCGACGAGCTTGCGTACGTGGTGCAGCGTCGTGGCGGGGTTCGCGCCGAGGCGGGCGGCGATCTCCTTGTTGGTGAGTGCCCGGTCCAGGCAGAGCCGCAGGATGCGCAGGCGTACGGCGGAGGCCAGCGCGCGGGCCTCGGCCTCGGTGGCGGGGCGGCGTGTGGTGCCCATGGACGGCAACCTTATGTGGTCGGGCGACTGATTGACTTTTCCCAATCGGTCGCCGATGCTCGTCGAATGAGCCGATTGGAGCTATTACGCGACCACGACTTCCGCGGGTTGTTCCTCGCCGACACCGCCAGCCAGGTCGGCACCCAGATCCTCACGCTGGCGCTGCCCCTGGTCGCGGTCGCGACGCTGCGGGTCTCCGAATTCGAGGTGGGCCTGCTGGCCGCGTGCCAGACGCTGGCCTTCGCGGTGATCGGGCTGCCCTCGGGCGCGATCGTGGACCGGTTGAGCAAGCGCGTCGTGATGATCGTCAGCGACTGGGCGCGGGCGCTGGCGCTCCTGTCGGTGCCGCTGGCGTGGTGGCTGGGGGTGCTGTCGGTCCACCAGCTCTACGCCGTGGCGCTCGTGCTGGGCGTGTTCACCGTCTTCTTCGACGTCGCGTACCAGAGCTACCTGCCGCACCTGGTCGCGCGGGAGCGGCTGGTCGAGGGCAACTCGGCGCTGGAGGTCGTGCGTACGGTGGCGCAACTCGGCGGGCCGAGCGCGGGCGGCTACCTCGTCCAGTTCCTCACCGCGCCCTACGCGCTGCTCGCCACGGTCGCCGGGTTCGCCTGGTCGGCCGTGTGCCTGTCGACGATCCGCAAGCCGGAGGCCCGCCGGGAGGCGCGCCGCGCCCGGCTGGGCAAGGAGATCGCCGAGGGGGTCAGGTTCGTGCTCGGGCACCGGCTGCTGCGCCGCATCGCGGGGTGCACCGCCACCTCGAACCTGTTCTGGGCCATGGCCCAGCCGATGCTCCTGCTGCTGCTGTCCAGGGAGCTCGGCCTGGCCGCGGGCACGATCGGGCTGATGATGGCCACGACCGGGCTCGGCGGGCTGGCCGGCGCGCTGGTCAACGCCAGGCTGGTCCGGTGGCTCGGACCGGGGCCAGCGATGTGGCTGGCGATCGGGGGGCCGGCGCCGCTGACGTTCGTGCTGCCGTGGCTGGCGGCCGACTGGCGGCTGGGGCTGCTGGTGGTGACCCTGTTCTGCTACGGGGCGGGAGTGGTCGTCTACAACGTCACCCAGCTCAGCTTCCGGCAGTCCATCACGCCCGAGGCGCTGCTCGGGCGGATGAACGCCACCGTGCGCTTCCTCGTCTGGGGGACGGTCCCGCTGGGCGGGCTGATCGGCGGCGTGCTGGGGGAGGTGATCGGGATCAGGCCGACGCTGCTGGTCGCGGCCTGCGGCACGTGCCTGGCGCTGCCGTGGCTGCTCACGGGGCCCATCCGCGCGATGCGCGAGCACCCGGCCGAGCCGGCCGCCGCGCGGGAGGCGGGCCGGTAGGCCCGCCTCCCGCGGTGGGTCAGTAGTCGCAGACTCCCGTGGGGAAGATCTGCTTCAGGCGTGCGCGCTCGTCCTGTGCCGGTTTCCAGGGCCCGTACAGGCCGTTGGCGATGGCCCGGTCCACCGGCTGCAGGCGGCACTTGTAGACGCCGCCCTCCAGTGGGCCGCCCGCCACGATGCGGCTGGTGGAGTAGAGCGGGAAGTGCCGGGTGCAGGTGCCGGGGGAGCGGCGGTCGAGGATGCCGTCCCAGACGTGCGGGCCCGCCGCGATCTGGGTGCCGTCGGTGGCGAAGCAGCGGTCCACGGCCTGGGGCGGCTTGTTGCCGACCACACCGCGTGCCGGATATTTCCGGATGTTGGCCATCCAGGCGTCGATCACCCGCAGCGCCTCGGGCGTCTGGTCGAACATCGCCCCGTTCGGGCGCGCGTCCGTGAACCAGATGACCTGGTTGCCCGCCCGGCCGTCGCGGTCCAGCATGCGCTGCCTGGAGGCGAACGACTGGTGCGAGTTGTGCATGTCGAGCTCGTCCTCCAGGTAGTGGCGCCAGTCGATGATCGGGATGTCGATGTCGCCCCTGAACACCAGGCCGCTGCGCTCCACGTTCCTGATCGCGACCGGGTCGCCGGTGCGCCTGGGGGACGGGTCGCCCAGGTCGATGTTGCGGGCGCTCCACGGGTCGAGGTCGGCGGGGCAGGCGGACTGCACGAACGGGCAGCCCTCCTGGACCATCTCGGGCGCCTCCTTCCACGAGCCCGCCTTCGCGTTGACGTCGAGGAACTCGGCCGGGGTGATCACTCCATCGGTGAGCGCCTGCAATCCGTACTGGACGCCCACGTTGTCCCAGGTGGAGCGGGCGTACCCGTTTTCGTCCACGCCGTAGACGTTGCGCAGGTCGTCCCAGTGCGTCCACTGCACGGTGTCCTTGACGCCCGGCGGGTCCATGCGCTGCCACTCGGGGTCGTTGTTGGAGGTCCACAGCGGGTTCATGGTCAGCGGGGTCAGGCCGCGCCAGCCCTCCACGCACTCGTCCGAGCCGGGCCTGCCGGTGTACGGGTTGGCGACCGTGTCACTGGCGTTCATGCCGATCAGTGCGGTCCTGTCGTCCCACCTGGCCCAGCGGGGGTTGTGGTCCATGTACCGTTCGAGCAGCTCGCAGTCGCCCACGTGGATGGTCTGGGTGACCATGTCCGGATAGGAATACTGCGGGATCGCCGCGTCGATCACCCGGTCGCCGTAGTTCTGGCCGTAGATGTACTGCTGGATGGCGCCGCCCGAGCCGCCCACGCCCACCGTGTAGAGCGGGACGCCGTACTGCTCGATGAAGCGCTCCTTGAGCATGAGGGCCGTCTCGCCGCCCAGGATCAGGTTGTAGTGGGTGGAGGTGCGGGTGCCGGAGGAGTGCAGGATCGCGTAGCCCGTGCCCAGGCCGTACGGGTCGAGGGCGGCGCCGCCGAGCGTGCCCTGGTCGTGGCCGATCGCCACGCCGCCGTCGAACCGGTAGATCGCCCTGCCGTTCCAGCCGCCCTCGATCATGGCGATCGAGTAGAGGAAGCGGTTGATCACGCCGCGCTCCCGGCGCACCACGAAGTCGACCGTACGGCCGTCCAGCAGCGTGGTCGTGGCCATGTCGGCGGGGCGCCCGGCGGGCATGGGCTTGTACGTGCCGTCCGTCGAACGGTAGAGCCGGTCCGTCACCGTGGGGGCGAAGCAGTCGCGGCTCCAGCCGCCGGCGACGCGCATGCCCTGGCCGTCCTGGTTGTCCACCGACGGCGGGCCGAGGCCGCTGCGCTCGGTCTTGCACAGGAACGGGTACTGGTGCGGGCCCGAGAAGACGGGGCCCGCTATGGGATGGTTGCGGAGTTTCAGGGTCTGCTTGTGCGGCCAGGCGACGGCCGTGATCGTGTTGTCCCCCTCGGCCAGGCCGGTGACCAGGCCGGTGAGGCCGTCCGCGGTCTTCTTGAAGGACGAGGTCACGTCCTCGCCGTTGCGCAGGATCTTGGGGGTGCCGCCGCCGCGGGTCTGGCGGACCCTGACCAGGGCGTCACCGCCGGTGACCTGGTCGGGGCGGCTGGAGAGGACGTCCAGCGCGAGGCCGGAGCGGGAGGCGTATGCGGGGGAGGGTAAGCCGATGAGGGACGCGAGCACGATCAGGACCACCACTGCCTTCATGACCTTGACGGTGACACGCGGTTCATCTCTTGCACAGACCCGATCTTCGGGCGGTGAGCATCCGTTGCCGGACAATTCTCCGGTGGGGCGGGACTTCGGTTCCGGGCGATTCTTCGTAGGTCGTCCGGTCTCGGGCGATTCTCCGGCGAGGACGGGCGTCTGGTCTTGGGCGGTTTTACGGCGGGGCGGGTCTTCGGTCTTGGGGGTTTCTTCGGTGGGTGGGTGTCCGATCTCGGGTGGCTTCGGGGGAAGTGGGCGGTCGTTCTCGGACAGCGAAGCGGCCCCTGACCAGGACCGGGCGTTTAAGGGCGCGCATCCACGGGCCGGACGTGCCAGTCTTGAACACGTGCTGCCCGACCGCCCAACCAAGCTCGTACCGCCCGTGCTGGCCACGATGGCCGCATGGTGCGCGTGCCTGATCCTCGTCGGCGTGGTCGTCTACTTCTTCGTCCAGGTCATCGCCAGGCTCACGTTCGTGGCGCTGCCCGTGGCGATCGCGCTGTTGCTGACCGCCCTGCTCTTCCCGCTCACCCGAAGCCTGCGCAACGCGGGCATGCGGCCGATTTACGCCACCTGGATCACCATGCTGGTGGCCCTGGCCGTGCTCGCCGGCACCGGCTGGCTCGTGGGGGCGCGGGCGAGCGAGGAGTTCCCCAACCTGGTCCAGCAGGTGCAGGCGACCGCCCGATCGGTGCAAAACTGGCTGATCACCGGGCCGTTGCACCTCAAGGAAGCGCAGATCACCGGCTATGTCGACGAGGTCGCCGCCCTGGTCAACGCGCAGCGCACGGCCATCACCGGCACCGTGCTGTCCGCGGGCGCGGTCGCGTTCGAGGTGCTGGCCTCCATCGTGCTGCTGCTGTTCGTGACGTTCTTCCTGCTCAAGGACGGCGACCGGATCTGGGCGTGGTTCCTGCGGGCCTTCGGCGGGGTGGCGCCGCGGGTCGACCGGGCGGGGCGGGCCGCGTGGGCCACGCTCTCCCACTACGTCCAGGGCACCGTGGCCGTGGCCGCCGTGCACGGGGTGGTCATGGGGATCGTGCTGGCCGGGATGGGGGTGCCGTTGTGGGCGCCGCTGGCCGTGCTGATCTTCTTCGCCAGTTTCATCCCCATCGTCGGCATCTTCTTCGCGGGCACGGTCGCGACCCTCGTCACGCTGGGCGCCAGGGGGCTCGTTCTCGCGCTGATCTTCCTGGGCATCCTGATCGTGGAGCAGCAACTGGAAAACCACGTGCTGCAGCCGCTGATCGTGGGTCGGGCGCTCAACTTCCATCCGCTGGCGATCATCCTGGTGCTGTCCATCGGAGGCATCCTGGCGGGGATCGCGGGGGCCGCGGTGGCGGTGCCCGTGGCCGCGGTCATCTACCGGGCGCTGCCGGAGCTGCGACATCGACCGACCTCGCGGCCCCCGACACCTCTCGGGGAGACGTCCGCCGACGACGGGACCTCGCCAGGCGACGACCGCGCGCCGGCCGATGAGGACGCCGAGCGGGGCGGCGACCCGGACCCCGGGCGCGATGCCGAGGGGCGCGACGCCGAGGGGCGGGGGCAGGGGCTTTCGCGGGTGGGGAGAGCGGCCACCGAGGACGGCGGACGGGTGGACACAGAGTAACCTCGTCACCCGTGACGCGTTCCCCCCTCACCACCCCGCCGCCGGGCGCCGTAGTGCCCGCGGCACCCACCGGCGCGCCGCCGCCGGGTGCCCCGCTGGCCGCCCACTACAGCCGCTGCTTCGGTTGCGGCACCGACCATCCGACCGGACTGCACCTCACGGCCAGGACACCGGACGGCGCCACCGTGGAGGCCGAGTTCACGGTGGGGGAGGCACACCAGGGAGCGCCTAGACTGGCGCATGGTGGCGTGCTGGCCGCCGCGATGGACGAGGTCATCGGAATGTCCGTCTATTTGTTGCACAAGCCGTATGTGACGGGACGGTTGGAGACCGACTACCTGCTCCCGGTTCCCGTGGGCACGACACTCCACCTGCGAGCCTGGTGCAACGGCATCACGGGCAGAAAGGCGTACCTTGAGGCTGAGGGGCGGATCGGCGCCCCCGGCGGACCGGTCGCCGTCCGCGCGGCGGCGCTGTTCATAGAGGTGGGGATGGAGCATTTCGCCAAGCACGGCGACCTCGCCGCCATCGTCGCAGAACACCAGGACTACGAGGTGAATCCTTGAGCAAGGTCGAGGTCCTCATCCACCGGCTCGACGCCGAGCTGCCGATGCCCTCCTACGCCCATCCGGGAGACGCCGGCGCCGACCTCCGCACGGCCGAGGACGTCGAGCTGCTGCCGGGCGAGCGGGCCGTGGTCCGCACGGGCGTGGCGATCGCCCTGCCCGACGGCTACGCCGCGTTCGTGCACCCGCGGTCCGGGCTGGCGGCCCGGCACGGGGTCACGCTGGTCAACGCGCCAGGCACGGTGGACGCCGGATACCGCGGCGAGATCAAGGTGACGCTGATCAACACCGACGCCAAGGAGCCGTTCCGGCTCCAGCGGGGCGACCGCGTGGCCCAGCTCGTGGTCCAGCGGGTCGAGCGCGCGGCCTTCTACGAGGTCGAACGCCTGCCGGGATCGGTGCGCGGCGACAACGGGTTCGGATCGACGGGACGCTGACCGGTGGACGGCGGCCCGGTGGGCATGGGGCCGGTAGGCGGTCCGGTGAATGGATGGTCGTCTCGGCGGCCTGAGGAGATCGGGCCGGTCGGCGGCCCGATGAGCAGGGAGAGTGAGGAAAGTGTTCCGACGTCGTCGTCGTGAGCAGCCGGAGCAGGCGTTCGAGCAGGAGTCGGCCGCCCCCACGCGTGCGTCCGGCCCGTGGGACGCCGACGAACCCCATCCGGACAACGACAGGATCGACCTCGGGGGGCTGCGGTTGCCGCACAACCCCGACTTCGACGTACGGCTGGCCTCCGTCGGAGACCAGCACGTCGGCGTGGTCATTCTCTACGAGGACAGCACGCTGCAGCTCCAGGCCCTGGCCGCGCCGCGTAGCTCGGGCCTCTGGGACGAGGTCAAGACCAAGATCCGGTCGCAGGCGAAGGACCTGACGGAGCAGGAGGGGCCGTTCGGCAGCGAGCTGAGCGGCGAGATCAAGGCCGAGGGCGCGCCGCGGCCGGCCCGATACATCGGGATCGACGGGCCGCGGTGGTTCCTGCTCGCGGTGATCTCCGGCGAGGGCGCGCATGACGAGGCCGTCTCCGGGGCGTTCATCGACTTCATCAAGGATGTCGTGGTCGTACGCGGCGACGAGCCGATGGCCCGCGAGGAGCCGATCCCGCTGCGCCGGCCCAACGAGCAGGCGGGTGAGACGGCGGATCAGCGCCCGGGACTCAACCCGTTCAAGCGAGGACCTGAAATCTCAGAGATTCGCTGAGAGCTGATATCACATAGGCTGAGTCATCATGAGTACGGCAGAGCCCCCCAAACGCGGGGGATTGCGTGGGTTCTTCAGTCGGCTGGCATCGCCCCAGTCCGAGATCGAGGCCCAGGAGCTGCGCGAGGACGCCGATGAAGTCGGCGCGACGCCGATCGCGTCGTGTGGCGGTCGTCGGCGGTTCTGCGTAGCGGGTACGCTACGTACAGTGACACTGCGCCCGAGGGGCGGCGCCCCCGCTCTCGAGGCCGAGCTCTACGACGGGTCCGACGTGATCGACCTGGTCTGGCTCGGCCGCCGCAAGATAGCGGGCATCGAGCCCGGCCGCACGGTGAAGGCCGAGGGGCTGGTCAGCATGCAGGATGGGCGCAAAGTGATGTTCAATCCGCGATACGAGCTGCGCCCAGGGAGTTGATCAGGTGAGTGCTGAGGCGGAAGAGGTCGCCCACGACACCGTTGAGGCGGCGGTGCGAGCCCAGCTCGCCAAGGCCTTCGGCGGGGTGCGCGGCATCATCGAGGCGGCGGTGCCGACGATCACGTTCACGGTGACGTGGATCAGCACCGAGGACCTGAAGATGTCCCTGATCATCAGCATCGCGCTGTCGGTGGTGCTGCTGCTGGTCAGGATCGTGCAGCGGTCGACGCCGCAGTTCGTGATCAACAGCCTGATCGGGATCGCGATCGGCGCGTTCTTCGCCAGCCGCAGCGGCGACGCGAAGGACTACTTTCTGCCCGGCATCCTCTACAACGCCGGATACATGGTGGCGATGCTGATATCGATCGTCGCCCGGTGGCCGGTCGTGGGCTTCCTGATCGGGTCGGTCACCGGCGACCCGACCGGCTGGCACAAGGACCCCGGCATCGTGAGGCTGTGCACGCGGCTGACATGGCTGCTGATGCTGCCGTGCGCGGTGCGGGTGGCCGTACAGGGGCCTGTTTACCTGTTCGGCGGTGGGGATGAGGCGGTGGCGGCGCTCGGGTTCGCCAAGATCGTCATGGGCTGGCCGCTCCAGGTGGCCGCCCTCGCCGCCATGCTCTGGCTCCTCGGCCGCGGCCGCACCCCCATCAAAGCCCCGGTCGCTCCGGCCTGAGGCAATGGCAACGGCCCCGGGCGACAACGTCCACCCCGGGGCCACGGCGCGCGACCTCGGGCGACCCTCGTTCGCTCTGAGGCGACGCCATGTGGGCTGGGGGTTCGCCTGATGTGTGGTCATGGTGCCCGGGGTTAGGGTCCTGGGGCTCCGGGAGCGGATCCTTCCGGCGGGCAGCGGCTCCGCGGGACCTTCAGCGCGTGGCGACGGACTGCGGTGTCGGCTTCAGCAGTGCGATGATCTCCTCGGCCGGTAGGACCAGGGCGAAGCCCTTGCGGAGGACGGCGAGTTCGGGCTCCTGGCGGGACTCGTCGTCGGTGGCCGTGACGTCCGCGCCGAACACGACCTGATACCCGCGCTCGTAGGCCTGCCGGGCGGTGGTGCCGCAGCAGTAGTTGGTGAGCGTCCCGGTGACGATGACGGTGTCCCGGCCGAGGTTGCGCAGGATCGTGTCGAGCGGGGTGTCGTAGAACGCCCCGTAGGAGGGCTTGCGGATCAGGACCTCGTCGTCGCGGTAACCCATCTCGTCCCAGACCTCGCCCGGACCCGGTCTGCGCCACTCGGTGCGGGCGTGCGGCAGGTAGCGCAGGGCGTGCGGGCGATCGAGCCCGAGGTGGGTGTCGTCGAAGATGGTCCAGATCACGGGCACGCCGACGTCTCGGCAGCGCTCGATGAGCCGTCGCAACCTGGGAGCCATCCGAGTCGCGGCAGGCACCCAGTACGGACTCCAGCCGGGCCGGACGAACTCGTCCTGCATGTCGATGACCAGCAGCGCCGACCGTTCCGGACGGACCTCGAACGACGCCCGCCCCTGCTCGTAGGACGCCCGTGCCTGCTCCGCGACCCATTCCTCGGTGTAGATCATTGTGCCATACCTCGATTCGATATACATCGGTTCGATGTGGCACACTATCAGCATGCTGGAGCTGGCGATCCTGGGGTTCCTGGCCGAGGGGCCGCAACACGGATATCAGCTCCGTCAGAAGGTCGCGGGGCTGTCCGGGCACACCCGGCCGGTCAGTGACGGCAGCCTCTATCCGGCGATCAACCGGCTGGCCAAGGCGGGTCTGCTGGAGCGGCGGGCCGAGCCGGGTGCTTCGGCCGCTCAGCGATACGTGCTGAGCCTCACCGAGGACGGCCACGACGAGCTGCTCCGGCGCCTGCGAGAGCCCGCTGACCACGACATCACCGACAGCACCCGCTATTTCACCATCCTGGCGTTCCTCTCCTTGCTTCCGGACGTCGCCGCCCGCAACGCTGTGCTGCGCCGCCGCCTGGAGTTCCTGGAGCAGCCCGCGAGCTTCTTCTACGACCGGGACCAGCCGCTGCGGGCGGGCGACATGGACGACCCCTACCGTCGCGGGATGCTCGTCATCGCCCGCGCCACCAGCCGTGCCGAGCGTGCCTGGCTCCACGAACTTCTGGACTGAACGTCCAAGAAGTCCAGGATGCCACGGGGCAGGCCGGCCCCCCGGGGGGTCTTGGGAGATGACGAAACGGCCGCGGAGGCCGCGTAGTTGGAGCGAGACAGGGGCCCTGGCGGCAGGTGGCGCGGGTTCTCATCGACAGCCGTGCCGTCTCGGGCCCGGTGCGGCGGGTCCGGGGTGGGGGCGGGACTGGCGAGGTAAAGAGCTCGGGGTCAATCCCTTAAGCTCTTGATCCACTTGCGAGGGTATGAAGCTGCCGAACGATCATCATCCATCGTATCGGGGGACCATCATGTACAGACGAGCCGTTACCGCCGCGACCGTCACCGCCGCCGCGCTGCTCCTGGCCGCGGGGCCCGCGCTGGCGGACGACGACTTCGCCGGGCCGCATCGCACTCCGTGCGCCAGCCAGGAGCCGCGCTTCCTGGACTTCGTCGCGCCCATGTTCGCGGCGGCCAACAAGGCCGGCTGCGTGCTGGCCGACACCAACGAATCGGCCGGGGCGCACGTGTGGGACGAGGTCCCGAGCGAGGGGGCGCAGGTTCCGTAGGCGGCGTTCGTGCCTGGTAGCTAGCCGGGTGGAGCCAAGGCGGCGGTCACATCCCGCCGCCTGCCCGCCCCCCGAGAGGCGGGGTCAGCGCTGGATGACCGGTCCGGTGGTGGCCCAACGGGTCAGTAGGGCCTGGTGGCCGGTTTGGAGGCCCGTGCTCGGGTCGATCCTGAACGGGCCGAAGAGGGTCGTCGTGTCCAGGGCCGAGGCCGCTGACCAGAGTGCCTCCCGTGCGGTGCCGTCTGCCAGCGTCGCGCAGTGGGTGGCGATGGTGGCGGCGGCCACCGCCTGTACGGCCGGGTAGTCCGGTACGGCGCCGGCGAGATCTTCGTAGCGGGGCAGGAAGTCGGACTCCGGGATGCCGAGCTCCGCCACGGGGGCGGCGCCGGGGGCCCATTGGCCGACGCCGTGGATGCCCACCGGGTCGGCGATCGCCGTGCCGAACTCGCGGACGCCCGCCGCGACCGCGCACACCTCCACCGGCGGTGTCCTCATCGCCCGTGCCCGCCTCACCGTCTCGACGTCCTCCTCGAAGGCACCGGCGCAGAACAGGCTCCAAGGCTCGCCGATCTCCCGGGGCAGGCTCTCCCCACGCCCCAGGCGGGTACAGGACAGCCCGATCGAGCGGGCCATCCTCTCAGCCCCGGCGGTCACCTGCCGCCCGAAGCCGCCCCTGCCCTGGACGATCCAGAGATGGGGAGCCGCCGGGAAGGCGGCCAGACGCCGGACGAAGGGATCGGCGTACCGGCTGGCCGGGGTCGGCACCGAGACCACATGGCCGGGATGGGCCCGCTCGACGTCGTCGCCCGAACCGCCGTGGTTCCAGAGCAGGAGGCCGGACGCGGCGGCGAGATCGCCCGCGCGCCGCGTCAGCCGCGTCGAGTAGGGCCCCAGCAACAGGTCGCAGCGCCGCGACAGGCGCCGCAGTACGTGCTCCAGGGCGTCCGGATCGCTCCGGTCGTCCTCGATGACCAGCTCCACGCCGTCCTGGAAGGACTGCCACACCAGCAGGCCGCGCCGGGCCTGCGCGCCGAAACGGGCGAAGCCGCCGGACAGCGAGAGCGGGACTCCGAGGCGGATGGGTGCCGAGACCATCGGGCTAACCCGAGTACGCCCAGCCGGACCAGCGGCTGATGGCGATCACGATGGCCGGCCCGCTCGGCGTGCGCTGCCGATATTGGTGGTATTTGCCGGTCAGGGCGGCGACGGCGTCCTCCCAGGCCGGTCCGCCGTCGTGGACGGCCGCGGTGCCGTCCCCGCGGACCCACCAGAGCCGGGTCCAGTCCTCGTCGTAATGGTCGACGAGGACGCTCACCTTCGGGTTGTGCCGGATGTTGCGCAGCCTCCGCAGGTCGGTGGAGGTCTTCGGCTTGTGGTCCACGGCGGTCACCACGACCTCGCCCCGCACGGCGAACGTCACGGGCACCAGATGCGGCGCGCCGTCGGCGCCGACGGTCGCCAGGCGGGCCACGCGCGCTTCGCCGACCCGCGCCCGGATCACGGTGAGGTCCATCGTCCCCCTCTTCCCTCGCCGCCACGACTGTGAACAGGGGAATCCGGGAGGCGCCGGGCGGGGCGCCTCCCGGTGGGCGCCGTCAGTGCTGGGAAAGGAGGTGGGCCAGGTCCTGCTCGACCTCCTGGTTGGCCACGAACAGCAGCTCGTCGCCCGCCTCCAGCGGGTCGTCCGCCGTCGGGACCAGGACCCGGCCCTCCCGCAGGATCGCCACCAGTGCCGAGTCCACCGGCCACGGCACCGAGCCCGCCCGCTGGCCCACCACCGGCGCGTCCTCGGCCAGGGTGAGCTCCACGAGGTTGGCCTGGCCCTGGCGGAACGTCATCAGGCGCACCAGGTCGCCCACGCTCACCGCCTCCTCGACCAGCGCGCTCAGCAGGCGCGGCGTCGAGACGGCCACGTCCACGCCCCACGACTCGTTGAAGAGCCACTCGTTGTTCGGGTGGTTGATGCGGGCCACCACGCGCGGCACCCCGTATTCGGTCTTGGCCAGCAGCGACACGACCAGGTTGACCTTGTCGTCGCCCGAGGAGGCGACCACGACGTGGCAGTTGTTGAGCCCGGCCTCGTCGAGGGAGGCGATCTCGCAGGCGTCCGCCAGCAGCCACTCGGCGCGCGGCACGCTGTCGATCTTGATCGCGCGCGGGTCGACGTCGATGAGCAGGACCTCGTGGCCGTTCTCCAGGAGCTCGGCCGCTATGGAGCGGCCGACGGCGCCCGCCCCGGCGATGGCGACGCGCATCACTCTTCCTCTTCCGGCGCCGCGGCGAGCACCTTGTTGATCCGGTCCATGTCGCTTTCGGTGGCGATGACGTGCAGCACGTCACCCTCCTGTATCACGGTGTCCTCCGTGATGGTGAGGGCCTCGCCCATGCGGTTGATGAAGGCGGCACGCGTCCTGGAGCGCTCTTCGAGGGCCAGGACGCGGGTGCCGATCCAGCCCTGGTGCACGGTGACCTCGGCCAGGACCACCGTGCCGGTGGGGTCGCGCCAGAGCGGCTCGGCGCCCTCCGGCAGGATGCGGCGCAGGATCTGGTCGGCCGTCCACCGCACGGTCGCCACCGTGGGGATGCCCAGCCGCTGGTAGACCTCGGCCCGGCGGGGGTCGTAGATGCGGGCCACCACGTTGTCGACACCGAACGTCTCCCGCGCCACCCGGGCGGAGATGATGTTGGAGTTGTCGCCGCTGGAGACCGCGACGAAGGCCGCGGCCGACTCGACACCCGCCTCGGTGAGCACGTCGCGATCGAAGCCCACGCCCGTCACCCGGCGCCCGCGGAACCCGGCGCGCAGCCGGCGGAAGGCCTGCGGGTCGCGGTCGATGATGGCGACGGAATGGCCGCTGTCCTCGAGGATGTGTGCCAGGGTCGATCCGACCCGGCCACACCCCATGATCACTATATGCATTTCCCCCCGCATGCTCGCGGTCGGCCGGTTGCTGGACAACAGTATGGCCTGATGGGGGAGCGCCGCGTTTAGGGCCTCGGCGTGGGGCTAGCATCTCGTTACGTGGCGAAGGTAACGGATCTTGTCAAACGCGTGCTCGTGGGGCGCGCCCTGCGTAGCGGGCAGCTTCACGAGCAACTCCTGCCCAAACGCATCGCCCTGCCCGTTTTCGCCAGCGACGCGCTCTCCTCCGTGGCGTACGCGCCTCAGGAGATTCTGGTCATCCTGTCGCTGGCCGGGGTCTCCTTCTACGCCTACAGCCCCTGGGTCGCCATGGCCGTCGTGGTCGTGATGCTCACGGTCGTGGCGTCGTACCGGCAGAATGTGCACGCCTATCCCAGCGGCGGCGGTGACTACGAGGTGGCGACCACCAACCTGGGCAAGAACGCCGGGCTCACCGTGGCCAGCGCCCTCATGGTCGACTACGTGCTGACGGTCGCGGTGTCGGTCGCCAACGGCGTCGACTACGTCGGTGCCACCCTCCCGTTCGTGGGCCAGCACAAGCCCGCCGTCGCCATCGCCATCGTCATCCTGCTCACCGTGGTCAACCTGCGGGGCATCCGCGAGTCCGGGGCGGCCTTCGCCGTGCCCACGTACGCGTTCATGATCGCTGTGCTGGCGCTGATCCTCTGGGGCGGGTTCCGGCTGCTGGTGCTGGGCGAGCAGATCCACGCGCCGAGCGCGCACTTCACCGTCAAACCCGAGCAGACCAACCTGGCCACCTTCGCCGCGGCCTTCCTCATCCTGCGCGCGTTCTCCTCCGGCTGCGCGGCCCTGACCGGTGTCGAGGCCATCAGCAACGGCGTGCCCGCCTTCCGCAAACCCAAGAGCAAGAACGCCGCAACCACGCTGCTCATGATGGGCCTGGTGGCGATCACCATGTTCGGCGGCATCATCGCGCTCGGCCTGGCCGCGGGGGTGAAGGTGGCCGAGCCCTCCGTGGTCCCCGAGGACCTGCTCCGGCCGGACGGCACCCCGGTCGGCCCCGGCTACTACCAGCAGCCGATCATCTCGCAGGTGGCCGACGCGGTGTTCGGGGGCGGATCGCTGCCGTTCGTGGTGATCTCGGCGGTGACGGCGCTGATCCTCTTCCTGGCGGCCAACACCGCCTTCAACGGCTTCCCCGTGCTCGGCTCGATCCTGGCGCAGGACCGTTACCTGCCGCGCCAGCTGCACACCCGCGGCGACCGGCTGGCCTTCTCCAACGGCATCATCATCCTGGCGCTCGGCGCGTGCCTGCTGCTGTGGGGGTTCCAGGCCGACGTCAGCCGCCTGCTGAACCTCTACATCGTCGGCGTCTTCGTCTCCTTCACGCTCAGCCAGACCGGCATGGTCATCCACTGGACGCGCCACCTGAAGACCGAGACCGACGCCAAGGTCCGCCACCAGATGCACCGCTCCCGCGTGATCAACTTCTTCGGCGGGATCATGACGGGGCTGGTGCTGGTGGTCGTGCTGCTGACGAAGTTCTTGGTGGGGGCGTGGATCGTGTGCATCGCCATGCCGATCCTGTTCCTCATGATGAAGGCCATCAGGCGCCACTACGACAACGTGGCGGCCGAGCTGGAGCTCTCCGAGGACTACGAGCCGGCCATGCTGCCCGCGCGCAACCACTCGATCGTGCTGGTCTCCAAGCTGCACAAGCCGACCATGCGCGCGCTCGCCTACGCCCGTGCCACCCGGCCCTCCTCACTGGAGGCCGTCACCGTGGGCGTGGAGGGCGAGGAGGCGCGCAAGCTGCAGGAGGAGTGGGAGCGGCGGGGCATCCAGGTGCCGCTGAAGATGCTGGACTCGCCGTACCGGGAGATCACGCAGCCGATCCTCGACTACGTCAAGACGCTGCGCAGGCGCTCGCCGCGTGATGTTGTGACGGTGTTCATCCCCGAATACGTGGTCGGCCACTGGTGGGAGCACCTGCTGCACAACCAGAGCGCGTTGCGGCTGAAGGCGCGGCTGCTGTTCAAGCCGGGGGTCATGGTGACGAGCGTGCCGTGGCAGCTCCACTCCTCCGACCGGCTCAAGGGCAGGCCGGAGCCGTTCGCGCCCGGGTCGGTGCGCCGCCCCTGGTATGAGTCGGTGCAGGAGAACGGGGAGCAGATCAGGAGCCGCTGAGCGATCGCCCACCGTAGCGGATCAAGTCGGAAAAGTAGTCATCCCGGCGGGGGCGCTAAGGTACCCGGTGTGAAACAGGCATCTCTCGAGCTGACGGTAGGTCCGGTCGCCCACGGTGGCTGGTGTGTGGCACGACACGAGGGGCGCGTGGTGTTCGTCCGCCACGCCCTGCCCGGCGAACGCGTCATCGCCGACGTCACCGAGGAGACCACCCGGTTCCTGCGGGCCGACGCGGTGGAGATCCTTGAGGCCTCGCCCGACCGTGTCGTCCCGCCCTGCCCGTACGCGGGGCCGGGCCGCTGCGGCGGGTGCGACTGGCAGCACGCCACCCTGGAGGCCCAGCGACGGCTCAAGGCGCAGGTCGTGGCCGAGCAGTTGCACCGGCTCGCGGGCATCGAGCGCGAGGTCGTGGTGGAGGAGATGCCGGGCGCCAAGGACGGGCTCGGCTGGCGTACCCGAGTGCAGTTCGCCGCCCGGCCGGACGGTGAGCTGGGCTTCCGCCGGCACCGCTCGCACGAGATCGAGCTCGTGGACGCCTGCCTGATCGCCCACCCCGAGGTGGAGGCGGTCGGGGCGGAGCAGCACACCTGGCCGGGGGCGGCCGGCGTCGAGGTCATCGCCTCCTCGGGCGGCGACCGGGCCGTGGTGGTCTCCCCCCGGCCCCGGCGCAGCGTCGCCGTGCCCGACCTGGAAGCGCCCGCCTCGATCCTGCTCGACCAGGGCAAGGGCCGTACGGTGCCACGGCGTGGCTCCGGCGTGCTGCACGAGCACGTGGGAGACCGGGAGTTCCGGGTGGCCGGCAGCGGCTTCTGGCAGGTGCACCCGGGCGCGGCCGAGACGCTGCTGGAGGCGGTGCTGGATTACGCGGCGGTGGAGCCGGGGGAGTGGGCGCTCGACCTCTACTGCGGGGTGGGCCTGTTCGCGGCCGGCCTGGCGGAGGCCGTGGGGCCGTCCGGTGCGGTGTTCGGGCTGGAGTCGGAGGCGGCCGCCGTCCGCGACGCCCGCGCCAACCTGCGCGACCTGCCGCAGGCCCGGGTGGAGCGGGGTCGGGTGGAGGAGGCCCTGGACCGCTTCCAGATCGAGCGGGCGGACGTGGTGGTGGTGGACCCGCCGCGGGCGGGGCTGGGGCGCGACGTGGTGGACCGGATCGCCGCGCTGGACGCCCTGCGCATCGTGTACGTCTCCTGCGACCCCGCCACCCTCGCCCGCGACCTGGCCTGGCTGGCCGAACGCGGTTACCCCCTGACGGAGCTGCGGGCCTTCGACGCCTTCCCGATGACCCACCACGTGGAGTGCGTGGCCCTGCTGGTCAAGGAGTGAATCATGGCTTTGACCAGCAGCGGGACAACAGAATATGTCAATATGTCTCTGCATGTCTCAGGGTGTCTCACGACATCTCAAGATCATGACGCATGGGTGACGCACGATCATGAAACGCCCCGCCACCCGGATCGGTGACGGGGCGTGGTCGCGCCAAAACGATCAATCTTCATCGTCGGGCGGCTCCGGGCCAACGAACGACCCCAAGTTCGGCCGCGTGTAGACCAACCCCCGCTCGCGCAACCCCGCGATCGCCTTCCTGGCCGTGACCTTCGCCACGCCGAACTCCTCGACCACGGCCCGCTCCGTGATCATGCGGCCGGGCGGATACTCACCCGAGTCGATACGCCGCTTGACGACCCTCACGATCTGCTCCCACCGGGAGAGGAGGTGCCGCCGGTGCACAGGCGGCCGCATTACAGCCCTTTCTCGGACCGGTGGCGTGTGTGCCATGTGTGTGACGGCTCGGGTGTCCGTGGCGCTGCGCGGAATTGAGGAGTGATCGTTGAAGTCCAAGGACAGCGGTATTGGCTGGTTGCTCGTGCTCGGGATGGCGTTGGTCGGGCTGGCCGGCACGCCGGACGACCGCTCGGCCCCTGAGCGCAGGGCCCCGGTCGCGCACGACCGGGAGGCGAAGGCGCCGTCGAGTGACGAGCCGCCGGACATCACGTGCGAGGGCGGTGACTGTTGGTGGGCCGACCTGGGCCGCCCGAACCGATAGACCGAGCCGCAACGAACCGGCCTCCGGCCCTCCACGCAGGAGGGACGGAGGCCGCTCTACCCTTGAGGTGTGTCGCGCAACGGCGACCGTCTACAGGTCCATGCCCGTGCGAGCGTCGACCAGCGTGAACACCCCAGATTCGTGCTCGGCCAGCAACTCGGCCACCTGCTCAGGCTTCAAATCGATCGACGCGATCCCGGCGGCCGTCAGCGGCACCTCCTGAACGTGATACTCGCCTCTGGCTGGATCGGCGACCTCCGGGCCGGTGCGCGCGGCGACGATCCACGTCATACGGACGCCGGGGGCGCCGTGGATGCGGAACGTTCCGTCCGTCGGGTAGGTGGCCGACGCGTTGCGGATCTCATCGGTGCGGGTGTTGACCGCAACAGCACGGCCATCCTTCAGGGTAAGCGCCTCGAAATAGTCGGGCAGTGTGACGATCGCCTGCCCGGCGTCGTCCAGGGTCGTCTCGCCCCAGTACTCGACTCCCGCGTTCGGGCTCTCGGTGCAGGCATGCGCCAAGTATCGGTCTTCGTGCACCGGGTGATCGATGATGAACGACTTGATGGATGAACCGTTGAGCGTCCACGTCCCCTGGAGATCACCGGTGGAGCCGTCCATGAAGACCTTGTTGGTGGAGTCACCAGGACGCGCGAACGAGAACTCCGCAAAGGTGCTCGCCAGCCAGAGCCTGCCGCCAGCTGGTTAAAAGACGCGTCCTCAACGCTTAGAGCTGTGTTACCAGCGGCCAGCCCGAATCGCGACCGGTACGTGAACCCACCCGATACCCAGGATCCGGTGGTCGCCTCCCACATTCCAGACGGCGTTCCGGGAAGGCCGGTCAGTGCGGTGGAGGAAGCATGGTCGAAGATCATCGCGCCTCAGCAGCGCACGGGCTCGGATCGGCGACCTGTGAATGTGGTCTGAGCTCACCGAACCGGTGGCGGGGCGTCTGCGTACCCACGAGCAGACGTCCGGATCGGGAGGTCGCCTGCTCGGGTTTCGGTCACGGACGAGTGGCCGGGGGCGCGGCGGCCGGGGCGTCTGTCGCAACTGGAGGAATTCCCCTATGCGTAGACCCCTTGGCGCGCTCGCCGGACTCGTGAGCCTGGCGGCCGTGTGCACGCCGCTCAGCCCGGCGCAGGCCGCGACGGCGGCCGAGACGGCCGCCGCGGCTCCCGCGGCTCCCGCGGCCCTGGCGGCCGCGTGCCGCGTGAGCGTGGCCAAGCCTCGCCTCAGCACCGCTCTCAAGATCCAGTCGTTCGCGGTGCGCCGTGGCTGCTTCCGTCCCGCACTGATGCGCATCCGCATCCTGCGCGCCGTGCCGGGCCCCGACCGCGTCGTCAAGAGCGGCGCCGGCAGGAAGGGCCGCATCACCCTGGCCATCCCGTGCCGCCGCGGCACCTACTACGCGGTCGCCACCGACTATCGCGGCAACAGCGTCAAGTCCAAGCCCGTCAAGCTGTCCTGCGCGCCCGGCCGGGGCACCACCACGCCCGCCCCCACCCCCAGCCCCAGCACGCCGCCACCCGCGTCGGGCACCGCCGGCACGGCGGAGGAGAACGAGGTCGTCAGGCTGACCAACGCCGAGCGGGCCAAGGGCGGCTGCCGGTCGCTCGCGCACGACCCGCGGCTCCGGGCCGCGGCCGCGGGCCACTCCACCGACATGGCCAGGAACGGTTTCTTCGACCACGACTCGCAGGACGGCCGCGGCTTCCTGGACCGCATCAGGGCGGCCGGCTTCACCGGCGGATCGAGCTGGGCGGAGAACATCGCCGCCGGCCAGCCCACCCCCGCGTCCGTGGTGCGGGCCTGGATGAACAGCCCCGGTCACCGGACCAACATCATGAACTGCCGGTTCAACCTCATCGGGGTGGGTGCCGTCAAGGACGCCCGGGGCCGGATCTACTGGACGCAGGACTTCGCCGCCCGGTAGGCCGGCCGGCTCAGGGACAGCCGCAGGCGGCGCAGCTCGTCGGCGATGGCGGCCAGGGTCCAATGGGCGTTGAGCCCGCTCGGATTGGGCAGCACCCAGACCCTGGCCCCGCCCACCGGCTCGGCCTGCTCGCCGATGCGGGACCGGGGCCGGCCGAAGGCGGTGCGGTAGGCCGAGATGCCCAGCACCGCGAGCACCTCGGGCCCGGCCGCCGCCACCTTCGCGGTCAGCTCCGTGGCCCCCTCCACCAGCTCCTGCCTGGTCAGCTCCGCCGCCTTGGCGCTCGCGCGGGGCACGATGTTGGTGATCCCCAGTCCGTACGAGGGCAGCAGGTGCTGCTCGGCGGGCGCGAGCCGCCGCGGCGTGAAGCCGGACAGGTGCAGCGCGGGCCAGAACCGGTTGCCCGGCCTGGCGAAGTGGTGGCCGGTGGCCTCGGACACGAGCCCCGGGTTGATGCCGCAGAACAGCACGTCCGGCGAGGGGCCGAGGACGTCGTCAATCACACGGGCGAGACTAGCCCATGCGTGGCTAGAGCCGCGGATCGACCGGTTCGGACTCCAGCGCCAGCACCGCGAAGACCGGCTCGTGCACCCGCCAGCTCGCCTCGCCCTCCGCCAGCCGCGACAGCGCCTCCAGGCCGAGCGTGTATTCGCGCAGCGCCATCGAGCGCTTCTTGCCCAGGAAGCGCCGGCGCAGCACGTCGAGCGACTCGGTGTAGTCGGGGCCGTAGATGATGCGCAGGTATTCGCGGCCCCGCACCTTGACCCCGGGCTGCACCCGGCCGGGCTGGTACGCGGCGGGCTTGACCACCATGCCCTCGCCACCCGCCGCCGTCAGCGCCTCCCACCACGCGGTCGCCTCGGCCCGGGAATCGGGCGAGCCGAGCGTGACGAAGACGTGCTCGGTCCTGGCGATCAGCGGCGAGTCGAGCAGCGCCAGCGTGGACAGGTGCCAGGCGTGCGGCTCCACCGCCGTGGCCCGCCCCTCGCAGGCCAGGATCTGGAACGGCGCCAGCCTGATCCCGTCGAGGCCGTCAACAGGCCAGCAGTAACGGGCGTAAGCGTCGCGGAAAAGGGCAGCGTTGTCGGCACGGCGCCGGGTGCGGGCCATCAGCTCGCCCACATCCAGTCCGCGCCCGGCCGCCGTCTCAAGCGCCGCGACAGCCTCGGGCAGCGCGGCGCGGGCCGCCGCCCCGACGGAGGCGTACTGCGATTTGATCAGTTCGCCCGCCTTCGCCGACCACGGCAGCAGCTCGCAGTCGAGCACCACCCAGTCGGAGCCGAGCGCGGCCCACAGCGGCTCGCACGCCTCGCGCAGCCCGGCGACCAGCGGCGCGGTGTCGGCGAAGAACGGCCGTCCGGTGCGCGTGTAGACGACCCCCGCGCTGCCGTCCGTCACGCCGAACCTGGCCGCCGCCACCTCGGGCGTCCTGGCCAGCACGGCGACGGCCCGCGAGCCCATGTGCTTCTCCTCGCACACGACCTCGCGCACCCCGGCGGCGGCGAACTCCTCGAACGCCTCGTGCGGGTGCTCCAGGTAGCCGTCGAGCTTGGACGTCTCCGGCGGCGCCATGGTCGGCGGCAGGTAGACCAGCCAGCGCGGATCCACCGCGAACCGGCTCATGACCTCCAGGGCCGCGGCCGTGTTCTCCTCCATGACCTTGACATTGGGGCCGAACCGGGTCTCGACGTAACGGGTGCCGGTCACGTCGGTGATGTCGAGCATGCCCGGCTCGCGGCCGTGGGCGTGGCCGAGCGGCTTGGCGGGCTCGTACCAGACCTTCTCGGCGGGGACCTGGACGATCTGGCGCTCGGGGTAGCGCAGCGCGGTCAGGTGGCCGCCGAACACGCAGCCGGTGTCCAGGCAGATCGTGTTGTTGACCCATTCGGGCCGGACCGTGGGGGTGTGGCCGTAGACGACCATCGCCCGGCCGCGGTATTCGTCGGCCCACGGGTAGCGGACCGGCAGGCCGTACTCGTCGGTCTCACCGGTGGTGTCGCCGTACAGGGCGAAGGCGCGTACGCGGCCGGAGGCGCGGCCGTGGTAGGCCTCCTTGAGCCCCGCGTGCGCGACCACGAGCCGGCCGCCGTCCAGGCGGTAGTGGCTGCGCAGCCCGTCCATGAACGCCCTGGCCCGGTCCACGAACTCGGGCGGCCGCGTGGCGAGCTGGTCGAGTGACTCCCGCAGGCCGTGCGCCACCCTGACCTTGCGGCCGTTGAGCGCGCGCACCAGCTTCTGCTCGTGGTTGCCCATCACGCAGATCGCGGTGCCCGCCTCCACCATGTCCATCACCAGGCTGAGCACGCCGGGGGTGTCGGGGCCGCGGTCCACCAGGTCGCCGACGAACACGGCGGTCCGGCCCGCGGGGTGCCTGATCCCCTCCCAGCCGAGCCGGCGCAGCAGCGCCTCCAGCTCGGCCCGGCAGCCGTGCACGTCGCCGATGATGTCGAACGGCCCGGTCAGCTCGGTCCTGTCCGACCAGCCCTTCTCGTACGTGATCACCGCGGCGTCGATCTCCTCCACGCCACGCAGCACGTGGGCCCGCCGGAACCCGTCCCCCGAGATCCTGCCCAGCGAGCGGCGCAGGTCCCTGCGCTGGCGGTGTACCACGCCGGGGCCGAAGGCACGGTCCGGGCGGGCGGCGTTGCGCTCGATGGCCACCTCCTCCGGCACGTCGAGCACGATGGCCTCGGCCAGCACATCGTGCTTCCTGGCCAGGTCGATCAGCCCGCGGCGGGCGGCGTACTGGACGTTGGTGGCGTCGACCACGGTGAACAGGCCCCTGGCCAGGCGCACGCCGACGATGTGGTGCAGCAGGTCGAAGGCCGCGGGGGTGGCCGACTGGTCGTTCTCGTCGTCGGAGACCAGGCCGCGGCAGAAGTCGGAGGAGATGACCTGGGTGGGCGCGAAGTGCCGGGCGGCGAACGTGGACTTGCCGCTGCCCGACACGCCCACGAGCACCACGAGGGACAGCTCAGGAACGCTGATCAAGGGTGAATACTCCCATCTGGGTCGGCGGGCCCACCTCGGGGTCCTCGTCGCCGACCGGCTCGTACGCGACCCGGTAGCCGTGGCGGCCGGCCACCCGCGAGGCCCAGGCGGTGAACTCGGCTCGGGTCCACTCGAAGCGGTGGTCGGGGTGGCGCAGCCCGGTCAGGAACTCGTATCGCACGTTGTATTCGATGTTCGGGGTGGTGACGAGCACGTGCGCCGGCCGGGCGTGGCCGAAGACGACGCGTTCGAGCGCCTCCAGGCGGGACGGGTCCACGTGCTCGACCACCTCCATGAGCACGGCGGCGTCGTAACCGGACAGGCGCTTGTCGGTGTAGGTGAGCGCGCCCTGGAACAGGGTGAGCCGGGCGCGCCTGGAGTCGGGCATGCGGTCGAGGCGCAGCTTGCGGGCGGCGACGGTGAGCGCCATCGAGGAGACGTCCATGCCGCCGACCTTGGCGAACCTGGGCGTGGCCAGCAGCGCGCCGACCAGTTCGCCCTGGCCGCAGCCCAGGTCGATCACGCTGACGGCGCCCAGTTCGGCCAGCTTGGCCAGTACGGCCTCGCGCCGGCGCACGTTCAGCGCCTTCGGCCTGACCTCGGCAGCCCCCGCCTCAGCCTCGGCCCCCGCGTCGGCTTGGGTCGTGACGGCCGGTTCGTCGGCCGCCGTCTCCTCCTCCGCCGCCTCCCCGGCTGCCGGGTCCTCGGTGGGCGGCTCCTCCTCGACCGCGGGCTCCAGTTGCTCCTCGGTCTCGTCTCCCAGCTCGGCCAGCCGGGCCAGCGCCGTGCGGGCCAGGGAGTGGCGCCGTCCCAGGTAGCGCCGGGTGATCAGGCCGCGCTCGGGGTGGCCGTGCAGCCAGCCCGTACCGGCCCTGATCAGCTTGTCCACCTCGTCGGGAGCGATCCAGTAGTGCTTGGCGTCGTCGAGGACGGGCAGCAGCACGTACAGGTGGTTGAGCGCGTCGGCCAGGCGGGACGCGCCACGCAGCGTGAGCCCGACATATCGCGACTGGCCCCACTCGGGGAAGGCCTCGTCGAGCGGCAGTGCCTGCGCGTCCACCTCCCAGCCGAGCGGTTCGAACAGCCGCCGCGCCAGATCCGGCCCGCCCCGGCAGGGCAGCGCGGGCAGCCGCAGCTCCAGCGGCAGCGGCGTGCCCGGCAGCTCGGGCCGGGCCGTGCACCGGCCGGCGCGGGCCGTGCGGAACACGTCGGCCAGCGCCACGGCCAGCAGCGAGGAGGCGGCGTAGGGGCGGTCGTTGACGTACTGTGACAGGCTGAAGTCGGGCGAGCCCTTGCCCCGCGACCTGACCAGCGCGACCGGGTCCACGTCGAGCAGCAGCGCCGCCGTGCAGCGCTCCTCGCCCGCCTCCGGGTAGAACACCGTGGCGGTGCCGAACGACTGGCGGAACTCCTGCACGCGGCCGGGATGCTTGTGCAGGAGAAAACCCAGGTCGGTGGCGGGCCTCACGGTGGTGGTGATCGTCAGCAGCACGTGTCAAGTGTGCCGTAACCGCGCGAAACGCCGCCAACCGATTACTGGACGTGCGGCAGGACCTCGGCCGCGATGAGCTCCAGGTGCTCGATGTCGGCCAGGTCGAGGATCTGCAGGTAGACGGTGTCCGCCCCCAGCTCCGCGTACTCGCCGATCCTGGCCAGCACCTCGGCCGGGGTGCCCGCTATGGCCCGCTCACGCAGGTCGTCGGCGGTCTCGCCGATGGCGGCCGCGCGCCGCTCCACCTCCGACCGGCCGGCGCCCACGACGGTGGTGTGCGCCACGGAGAACCGCACCTTGCGCCCGGTCTCCTCGCACGCCGCGCGCACGCGCTGGAACGCCTCGGCGGTGTCGGCCGGGGTGTGGAACGGCACGTTGTACTCGTCCGCGTACGTGGCCGCCAGCCTCGGCGTGCGCTTGGCCCCGGTGCCCCCGATGATGATCGGGGGCCGGGGCCGCTGGGCGGGCTTGGGCAGCGCGGGCGAGTCGGCCAGCCGGTAGTAGCGGCCCTCGAAGGAGTAGTCCTTCCCCGCCGTCCACAGGCCGGTGATGATCTCCAACTGCTCCTCGAACCGCCCGAACCGCTCATTGACCGGCGGGAACGGGATGCCATACGCCGAGTGCTCCCGGTCGTACCAGCCGGTGCCGAAACCCAGCTCCACCCGCCCGCCGCTCATCTGGTCCACCTGGGCGACGCTGATCGCCAGCGGCCCCGGCAACCGGAACGTGGCGGGCGACACCAGGGTGCCCAACCGGATCCGCGAGGTCTCCCTCGCCAGGGCGGCAAGGGTGATCCACGCGTCGGTCGAGCCGGGACCGGGGTCACCGGAGCCGATGCGCTGGTAGTGATCCGAACGGAAGAAAGCGTCAAAACCCAGCCGTTCGGTGGCCTGGGCGACGGCGAGCAGGTCGTCATATGTCGCGCCCTGCTGGGGCTCAGTGAAGATCCGCAGCTTCATGCCCACATTATCCGCACACAACGGACGCGAACCGGAAAAGGGGCGCGCCGCGCCGTGGGTGCTTGCTAGCGTTCACGGGGCCAAGCGCCGTACGTAGCCGACCGATCACCTGGGGTGGCCGATGCCGCGGCACCAGAGAGAGCCTGGCCTGCTCCCGCGCCCGCTCGCGATACTGGGCGCGCTCGTGCTCACCGCCGCCACCGGGGTGGCGATCCGCCTGCTCCCGGCGGGCGCGGAGCCGCCGCCGAAGCCCGTGACCCGGCCCCTCCCCGCCCCGTCGCAGCTTCTGCCGCCCGCGACACCTGCCGACCGACGGCAGGACCCGCCCGCCGGGCGGCGGCACTCCACGCCGTCCGGGACGCCGGAGCCGCCCGGGTTCGAGGGGTTCGTCGGGTTCGTCGACACCGCTCGCGAGCCCGGCTTCGACCTGCCCGTCGAGTTCCGGCGTACGGGAGTCCGCCGGTACGCGCTGGGCCACCTCGTGGCAGGTGGCGACGGGTGCGCCCCCAAATGGACGGGCGCTCTCGACCCCGGCGAGAACCCGGTGGCCAACCGGATCGGCCGGCTCAGGGCGCTGGGCGGCGACGCCGCTCCGGTCTTCGGTGGGCCCGGCGGCGAGGATCTGGCCGACACCTGCCTCCGGCCCGGCGGCCTGGCCGCCGCCTACCGCCGGGTGGTCGGGGCGTTCGACGCCGCCGCCGTCGACTTCGAGGTGCGTGACGGTGCGGACAGCGCCGCGGTGCAACGCCGGGCCAGGGCCATCCGGGCCGTGCAGCGCGAGCGGCGGCTGCGGGTGAGCTTCACGTTGCGCCTGCGGCCGGACGGGCTGAGCCCGGGCGACGTCGCGATGTTGCGGGCCACCCGCCAGGCGGGCGCCGACGTCGGCACCGTCAACCTGCTGGCCGCCATGGAGCCGCGTACCGCGCTCGGGCCGCGCACCGTCACCGGGCGCCGCACCGTCACCGAACGCCGCACCGCCAGTGAGCCTCGCACCGTCACCGAGCGGCGGGCCGCCAGTGAGCCTCGCACCGTCACCGAGCGGCGGGCCGCCTCGGACGGGCGCCTGCACAGGGTGGCGGTGGCGGTGCTGGCGGCCCGCGACCAGGTCGCGGAGGCTCAGGGGCTGGCGGACCCGGAGCGGGCCTGGAGGCGCATCGCGCTGACCCCGGTGCTGGCGGCAGCGGACGACCTGAGCGAGTCCGACGCGCACAAACTGGCCGACTACGCCGCCTCGCACGGGCTGGCCTGGTTGTCACTGCGCGGTGTGGCGCCCGCACCCCGCGTATTAAGGGTTCTTCGGCGGGGCCTGCCCTGAACTAGGATTTTCCCAACTTGTCAGGGGGAGGCGTGATGGCGGCACGTCCGGACACGGCGAAGAAAATCATCGTTTACTGGCTGGACGCCATGGTGGTTCTCTACGGCCTCGTCTACCTCGTGGACGCCGTTGCCGACGTGATGGCCGGCACCCTTTCCATCGAGCGCGCGGCGATCGCCATCGTGTTCGTGCTCGGCTTCTTCGGGCTCTTCCCGTTCCTGCTGCGCGAGGCCTACGAGCACAGACCCCGCCCCACACCGAGGCTGCTGCTCGCCGGGGTGTTCGCGGCGGGCGCCCTGGTGCTCCTGCCGCCGGGCCAGGACTCCCTGGCGGCCCGGTTCGAGGCGCTGCTGCTGTGGGTGTCGGTCGCCGCCCTCTACCTGCGGCCGCTGGTCACGGCCCTGCTGACGGTGGCCGCCGCCGGCCTGGTCGCCACGTTCAACGCCCTGGTGGCGGGGCAGGACTGGCTGATCGCGCTGGCCGCCAGCACGTTCGGCTGCGCCTTCCTGACCGTGGGCATGTTGCAGTTGCGCTGGCTGTGGTGGGTGATCAGGGACGCCCACCACAGCCGCGAGGCGAAGGCACGGCTGGCGGTGGCGGAGGAGCGGCTGCGCTTCGCCCGCGACCTGCACGACCTGCTCGGGCACAGCCTGTCGGTCATCACGCTGAAGAGCGAGCTGGCCGCCAAGCTGGCGACCAAGGACGCCGGGCGCGCCTTCGCCGAGATGGCCGAGGTGCGCGGGCTGACCCGCGACTCGCTGGCCGAGGTGCAGCAGGCCGTACACGGATACCAGGCGCTGGATCTCGATGAGGAGCTCGAAGGGGTGCGTGCCGCGCTGGAGGCCGCGGGCGCCCGCTGTGAGATCGACTTCCGGGCCGGCGACCTGTCGCCGGCCGCCAGGACGCTGCTGGCCTGGGCGGTTCGCGAGGGAGGCACCAACGTGCTCAAGCACAGCAAGGCCACGCGGTGCGCGATCACGATCGAGGGGGGCGTGCTGGAGATGCGCAACGACGGCGTGTACGAGGCCGTGGCCGTGGCGGTGGCCACGCCGGGCTACGGCCTGCGCGGCCTGTCGGAGCGGCTGGCCACGGCGGGCGGCTCGTTCACGGCGGCACCCACCCCGGCGGGCGAGTTCCTGCTGCGCGCGGCGGTGCCCGCGTGAAGCGGCTGCACCGGGCCACCAACCTGGACAAGGCCCGCTGGCTGATCGTCTATTCCACCGACTTCCTCCTCCTGCTCAGCGCCTTCGGCTACGTCGAACTGGTCATCCTGTGGTCGAGCGGCCTCCCACGGCCCGTCCTCGTGGTGGCCGCCGTGCTGCTGACGGTTTTCCAGGTGCTGGCCACGCGGCCGTTCAGGATCGCCGTCAGAGGAGGTGCGCGCCCGACGGGGATCCTGGCGGTGACCGGGGTGATCGGCTTGCTCCTGAGCCTGATGCTGTTTCCGATAGCGACGTGGCTCGGGCTGATGGCGGCGTTCGTCCGCAAACGCACCGTCGTCGTCCTGTCTGTCGCGTCGATCGTGGTCTACAACGCCGCCATGACGGTGCTGCTCGGGTCCTTCGAGCCGCTGTTCCTGGCGGTGCAGGTGTTCATCACCACGCTCGCCGTCGGCGGGGTGTGGGCCAACCTGCGGCTCTGGCGGCTGGCCGTGGACGCCCACGAGGGCCAGGAGGCCATGGCCCGGCTGGCGGTCTCCGAGGAGCGGTTGCGCTTCGCCCGCGACCTCAACGACCTGCTCGGGCAGAGCCTCGCCGACATCTCGGCCCGGACCGCGGACGCGGAGCGCACGATGCGGGTGGACGCGACGGCGGCCGCGGAGGAGATGTTCCAGGTCCGCGACCTGTCCAGGCGGTCGCTGCGCGAGGTCCGCTCCGTGGTGCAGAGCTACCGGTCCATCGATCTGGACGAGGTGCTCGCCAGCGTACGGGCGGTGCTGGAAGCGGCCAACGTACGCTGCTCCGTCCAGGTCGAGGCGGGCACGCTGCCGCCGGAGTCCCGCACGCTGCTGGCCACCGTCGTACGCGAGGGCGTGACCAACGTGCTCAAGCACAGCAAGGCCGGACGCTGCACGATCACCATCGAGAACGGCGTCCTGGAGATGTCCAACGACGGGGTGAGCGGCCCGGTGGGCGAGCACTCGCCGATCGGCCTGGCCGGACTGGCCGATCGGGTGCGAGCGGCGGGCGGCACCCTGGAAGCGCGGCCGTCGGACGCGGGCCGCTACCTGTTGCGGGCGGCGGTGCCCGCGTGACGCCTAGCCATACGGAGGCCATATGACCACCCGCGTGCTGCTCGCCGACGACGAGCACCTGGTCAGGGGGGCCATCGCGGCCCTGCTGGACCTGGAGGAGGGCATCGAGGTCGTCGCGCAGGTGGGCCGGGGCGACGAGGTCGTGGCCGCCGTGGCCGAGCACCGGCCGGACGTGGCCGTGCTCGACATCGAGATGCCGGGCATGGACGGCCTGAGCGCGGCCGAGCAGATCAGCGCCCAATGCAAGATCGTCATTCTCACCAGCCTGGGCCGTCCGGGCTACCTGCGCCGGGCCATGGCGGCGGGCGTGAGCGGCTTCCTCGGCAAGGACGCCTCGGCGGAGGAGCTGGCGATGGCGATCCGCAAGGTTCAGGGGGGCGGCCGCTACCTGGACGCGGAGCTGGCCGCGGCGGCGATGGCGGCCGGCGACAGCCCGCTGACCGAGCGGGAACGCGACGCGCTGCGGCTGGCCGGCGACGGGGCCACGATCTCCAAGATCGCGGGCGAGCTGCACCTCACGGAGGGCACCGTCCGCAACTACCTGTCGAGCGCCATGACCAAGCTCAACGCCCAGAACCGCCTGGAGGCCATCCGCACCGCCCAGCGCATGGGCTGGCTCTGACCCGAACACACGGTCCGGTGACGGCCCCCGGACCGCCTCGGCGCACCAGCCCGCCCATGGCCTGACCTTCAAAATCTGAAATTCGCCCAAAAGCTAACAAAGCACCCTAAAATGGACGGGTGGGGCTCTACTCCGGGAAGCAGGGCACCCACAACGCCCCGGCCTCCCTCCTGTCGGGAGGCCGGGGCGCCAATCCCCGGGGGGCATGGCGCGCCGTGCGCTGCCGCCGTCGCGGTTGCCGCTCATCCCGTCGCGTAGTCGCCCCCTCTGTCGTCGCCACTCTGGAATGCGGCTGGTGGTGTCCGGCCGAGTGGTGGGCCGACCGGTCTCGCCGGGTGCCGCGGGGGAGAGAGAAGCGCGCCGCTGTGCGGAGCGCGGGCGTGGGATGCGCTTATTTGGAGCTCCGGATGCGTTCTCGATTGAACCGGTTAGCCAACCTCGCTCCCGCCCCCTCGTATCGTGCCTGGACACGCGCACCCGCGTGCGTGAGAGCGTTTGCAGGGCGACGTCTCGAAAGCGTCACGACCCTTGACGGCACGGACACACGGAATTTACGTTCGCGGTACTTATCCGGTTCAGCAGGCCCTCCGGCCTGTTCGCTACTGAAGAGTGACCGCTTACCGGTCTCCACGGCGGAGCGCGTTCAGCGTTGTGGATGGGAGCGCTCCCATAGGGGCGCGGCCCCGTCGGAAAGCCGGCCCATCGGGGTGCTAGCAGACGTGCGAACCTCCGCGCCGGGCGCGGAGGGAAGGAGTGAAGCGATGCGTAACCGGGCTCGGATCATGATTCCGCTCGTGGCGGCGGGCCTGTTCGCCGCGGCCTGCACCGGCGGCGGATCCACGCCGACCCCGCCGGCCTCCCAAGCGCGGAACCAGGGCGCCGGAGCAACTGCCAATCCCGGCTCGTTGCCGCGCAACGAGACGCTCTACACGACAGGCACCCAGTGGGGCCCGCCACCCAACTTCAACCCGATCAGGGAGTGGGACTCGGCCGTGGGCACCAAGGGCCTGGTGTACGAGACGATGTTCCACTACGACCCCAACGCGGCCAAGCTGACGCCCTGGCTGGCCGCCAGTGGCTCCTGGACCGACGACACCACGTACGAGGTCAAGCTGCGCCCGGGGATCAAGTGGTCCGACGGCCGGCCGTTCACCGCCAAGGACGTCGTCTTCTCCTTCGAGCTCGGCAAGATGGAGACGATCCCGTACCACAACCTGTGGGACTGGTTGAAGACCGCGGAGGCCCCCGACGACCAGACCGTACGGTTCACCTTCTCGAAGGCGAACTATCAGGAATGGGACTTCATGCTCTACAGCCGCTCGATCGTCCCCGAGCACATCTGGAAGGACCGCTCGGAGAGCGAGGTCCTCGACGGTGTCAACGAGAACCCGGTCGGCACGGGCGCGTACACGTTCATGAGCAAGGACCAGGACCGCGTGGTGCTGCAGCGGCGTGACGACTGGTGGGGCAAGTCGGTGCTCAACATGGAGCCCAAGCCCCGCTACATCGTCGACATCGCCACCCCCAGCAACGAGGTCGCGATGGCCATGCTGCTGCAGAAGGGGCTGGACCTCAGCAACAACTTCCTGCCCGGCGTGGCCAACCTGGTGCAGGGCGACTTCGGCCTGGCGACCTACTACGACCAGCCGCCGTACATGCTGTCGGCCAACACCGCGTGGCTGGTGCCCAACACGACCAGCAAGCCGATGGACGACCCGGCCTTCCGTAAGGCGCTGGCCTCCTCGATCAACGTCAAGCAGATCGTGGAGAGCGTGTACGGCAACCTCGTCAAGGCCTCCAGCCCGACCGGCCTGCTGCCGCAGTGGGACCAGTTCGTGGACCAGGGCGTCGTCGGCAGGTCCGGGTTCGCCTTCGACACGGCCAAGGCCAAGAAGCTTCTGGCGGACGCCGGATACCGGGACGGTGACGGCGACGGGTACGTGGAGAACAAGGACGGCGCCAAGATCGCCCTGACCCTCATCGTGCCGTCCGGCTGGACCGACTGGATGGAGGCCGCCAGGTCCATCGCGGCCAGCGCCAAGACCGCCGGCATCCAGATCACCCCCGACTTCCCCGACTTCAACGCACTGGTGGAACGGCGCGCCAAGGGCGACTTCGACCTGCTCATCAACAACGAGCGGCAACTGTCCAACTCGCCGTACACCTACTACGAGTACATGTTCCAGCTCCCCGTCCA
The DNA here is from genome assembly GCF_039871825.1 of Nonomuraea sp. B12E4. NCBI lineage: Bacteria > Bacillati > Actinomycetota > Actinomycetes > Streptosporangiales > Streptosporangiaceae > Nonomuraea > Nonomuraea sp. B12E4. Next base: position 171,189 of record NZ_JBDPME010000003.1, read on the forward strand.
GAAGCAGCAGAACACGGTCAACTTCGCCAGGTACGAGAACGAGAAGGCCTGGGGCCTCGTCCAGGAGCTCGACCAGATCAAGACGGATGACATCGAGGGCATGAAGAAGGTCATCTCGCAGCTCCAGCAGATCCATCTCGACGACATGCCGATCATCCCGCTCTGGTACAACGGCCTGTGGGCGCAGGCCAGCACCAGCGTGTGGAAGAACTGGCCGGCCGCGAACGGCAGCGCACCCAAGACCGGTGCCGTCATGTGGCGCAACTGGCTCGAACTCGGCGGCTTCGAGACGCTCACCCAGCTCCAGCCCTCGGGCTCCTGACCTTCAGGCCGGACTGACCCTTCCCTCCGCCCCCAGCCGGCCCCGGGGGCGGAGGGCCTTCAGGGAGAGACACGCGTGCGCCGCTATTTCGGTAGGAAACTCCTCATATACGGACTGACCTTCTTCGTCGCCGTCACGGTCAACTGGATGATCCCGCGCTTCATGCCCGGCGACCCGGTCGCCAGCATGGTCGCCCGAGCCAACATCACCGAGCCCGCCGCCGTCGAGGCGATGCGCGGCTACTACAGCAGCCTCTTCGGCTTCGACCAGCCGCTGTGGCAGCAGTACCTCAACTTCTGGGCCGCGCTCTTCAGGGGCGACTTCGGGCTCAGCATCTGGCTGTTCCCCACCCCGGTCAGCGAAGTGATCATGCGCGCGGTGCCGTACTCGCTGGCTCTGATCGTGCCGTCCGTGCTGCTGAGCTGGGTGGTGGGCAACCAGTTCGGCGCGTACGCCGCCCGCCGCAAGCTCCTCGACAACACCGTGCTCCCCGTCGGGTACGTCCTGACGGCCATGCCGTACATGTGGCTGGCGGTGCTGCTGGCCTGGGCCCTGGGCGTGCTGGCCGGAATCTTCCCGGTGGCCGGCGGCTACAGCTTCTCGATGCGGCCCAACTGGTCGTGGACGTTCCTGCTGGACCTGCTGCACCACTGGGCGCTGCCGTTCCTGTCGCTGTTCCTGGTGGCGCTGGGCGGCTGGGCCATCGGCATGCGCAACATGATCATCTACGAGCTGGAGTCCGACTACTCCAACTACCTGGCCGCGCTCGGCGCCCCCGCCCGGCTCATCCGCCGGTACGCCTTCCGCAACGCCGTCCTGCCCCAGATCACCGGCCTGGCCCTGCAACTGGGCGTGCTGGTGGCGGGCGCGCTGGTCACCGAGATCGTCTTCGCCTACCCCGGGCTCGGCAGCCTCATCCTCAAGGCCATCCAGAACAAGGACTTCTTCCTGCTGCAGGGCACGTTCCTGTTCATCGTGATCGGGGTGCTGATCGCCAACTTCATCATCGACATCGTCTACGTCGTGGTCGATCCGCGCACGCGGGCGGGAATGGCGGGTGCGCAGGCATGACCGCACTTCAGGAAGTCGCCCCGCGCGAGCGCGCCGGCGTGCGGCGCGAGGCGCTCTACTTCGCGGTGCGCAACGGCAAGCTGATGACCGGGTTCGGCATCGTGCTCGCGCTGCTCCTGCTCGGGCTGGTCGGGCCCGCGCTGCTCGGCGGCAACCCCAACGAGTACGGCCCCCGCCCCATGAGCCCTCCCTCGGGTGAGCACTGGTTCGGCACCACCACCTTCGGCCAGGACATCTTCCTGCAGTTCGGGCACGGGCTGCGCAGCACGTTCGCGGTAGGTGTGATCGGCGGCGGCATCGCGGCGGTCATCGGCATGCTCGTCGGCTTCGTGGCGGGTTACCGCGGCGGCGTGGTCGACGAGGTCCTCAACATGCTGACCAACGTCATCCTGGTCATCCCCACGCTGGCCGTGCTGCTGATCATCAACGCCTACCTGGGCATCAGGAGCGTGAGCGTGCAGGGCCTGTTCATCGGCCTCACGTCGTGGCCGTGGGCGGCGCGGGCGATCAGGGCGCAGACGTTCTCGCTGCGTACCAGGGAGTTCGTGGACCTGGCCAGGATGAGCGGCGCGGGCACCTGGCGGATCATCACCAGGGAGATCGCGCCGAACATGAGCTCCTACCTGTTCATGACGTTCATCCTGCTGTTCGGCGGGTCGATCCTCATCGCGTCCTCGCTGGACTTCATCGGCCTCGGCCCCACCGAGGGGATCTCACTCGGCCTGATGCTGCAGAACTCCAACCAGTGGAGCGCGCTGCAACTCGGCCTCTGGTGGTGGTTCGTGCCGCCGGGCGCGGCCATCACCGCCATCGTGGGCGCCCTGTACGTGGCCAACGTCGGGCTGGACGAGGTCTTCAACCCGAAGCTGAGGGAGACATGAGCCTGCGGGTCAGCGAGCTGAAGGTGTACTACAGGACGCTCAGGGGAGAGGTACGCGCGCTGGACGGCATGTCCTTCGCCCTGGCCGACGGCGAGATACTCGGCCTGGTCGGCGAGTCCGGCTCCGGCAAGAGCACCCTGGGCAAGAGCCTCATCCGGCTGGACGGCCGCATGCGCCACGCCGGCGGCACGGTCGTGCTCGACGGCGAGGAGCTGCCCATCGCCGACGACCGCCGCATGAACGACTACCGCTTCCGCAAGGTCTCCCTCATCCCGCAGTACGCCATGAGCGCGCTCAACCCCACCCGCAAGATCCGCCGGATGGTCACCGAGCTCCTCAGATCCCGCGGCGTCACCGCGGACACCGCCGAGCTGGAGAGCCGGATGAGCCGGGTCGGCCTGCCTCGCGAGGTGCTCGACCGCTATCCGATCGAGCTGTCGGGCGGCATGAAGCAGCGCGTGGTCATGGTCGTCTCCACGCTGCTCGACCCGTCCCTGCTGATCGCCGACGAGGTCACCTCGGCGCTCGACGTCTCCACCCAGAAGGCCGTGGCCCGCGCCCTGCTCGGCTTCCGCGACAGCGGCTACGTCAAGAGCATGATCTTCGTCACCCACGACATCGCGCTCACCCACCACATCGCCGACACGATCATGGTCATGTACGCCGGCAGGCTGGCCGAGAAGGCGCCCGCCGACGTGATCGTCAAGGCGCCCCGGCACCCGTACACCAGGCTGCTGCTCGACTCCCTGCCCGAGGTGGGCGTGCGCCACACCGAACGGCGGCTGGCGGGCATCGCCGGCAGCCCGCCCTCGCTGCTCGACCCGCCGGCCGGCTGCCGCTTCCGCGACCGCTGCCCGATCGCGGGGGAGGAGTGCGCCGAGGACCCCCCGGTGGCCGAGCTCGCCCCCGGCCACCACGTCGCCTGCTGGAAGGCATGATGCTCAAACTCGACGACGTCACCAAGGAATTCAAGATCGGCGCCTTCGGCGGGAAGAGCGTCACGGCGGTCAGGAGCGTCAGCTTCGAGGTCGCGCCCGGCGAGGTCGTGTCCCTGATCGGAGAGAGCGGCAGCGGCAAGAGCACGATCGGCCGGATGATCCTCGGCCTGAACCCGGTCACCAGCGGCTCGATCACCTTCGAGGGCCGCCCGGTCCGGGCCGGCAAGGAGTACTATCGCCACATCCAGGGCATCTTCCAGGACCCCTTCAGCTCCTTCAACCCGGTGTTCAAGGCCGACCGGGTGTTCGGGACGATCAAGGACACCTACCACCCGGCCGTCCCCGGGCACGAATGGGCGCAGCGGGTCGGCGAGAGCCTGCGCGACGTGCGGCTCGACCCCGGCCAGGTGATCGGCAAGTACCCGCACCAGCTCAGCGGCGGCCAGTTGCAGCGCCTGCTCATCGCCCGCGCGCTGCTGCTGGACATCAAACTGCTGGTGGCCGACGAGATCACCAGCATGCTGGACGCCTCCACCCGCATCGACGTGCTCAACCTGCTGGCCGACCTGAAGGCCAGGGGCCTCGGCGTGCTCTACATCACGCACGACCTGTCGCTGGGCAACTATCTCGCCGAGCGCACGGTGGTGCTGCGCCGGGGGAGCGTGGTCGAGATGGGGGCGACGGAGCAGGTCTTCGGAGACCCGCTGCACCCCTACACGCGCGAGTTGCTCGCGGCGGTGCCCCGGCTGCACCAGGACTGGGCCGAGGCCAGGCCCGTGGACACCTGTCCCTACCACGCGCGCGGCGGCACCGGTGGTCTGCTGGAGGCCGATCCGGGTCACTTCGTGGCCTGCGCCCGGCTCGGCAGCTGCCCGTAGGCCGGGTCAGATCCGGAACTCCTCGGTCCGGTGCGCGTACGCGGGCAGCGCGGCCCGCATCTCGTCCGTGACGACCGGCGGCGGCAGCGGCGCGATCTCCCGCCGGTGGAATTCGAGCACGTCCTCCCCCTCGGCGAACAGCTCGCGGACCAGGTGCAGGCAGGGGTCGACGACCTCGGGATCGGTGATCCGGCGGCCGCCGCGGCAGCCGCCATGCCGGTCGTACAGGACCTCGTACATCAGGGTCGGGGCGAAGATCACCAGCTCGGGCAGCGGGTCGAGGTCCGCGACCCGCTCGGCCGGGATCACCCGGCACGGGGAGCCCGCCGCGGCGCGTAACACCAGCAGGTGCATCTCCCACTGCAGGTACGCGGTGATCGGGAACTCCACCACCCGCACCCGGCTGACCGCCAGGCGGGTGCGGAAGAACTCGGCCATGGGCGCCGCCATGCGGTCGGCCAGCGCCAGCGAGCGCGCCCAGTCGCCGTCCATCATGGCCCGCCAGCTCGCCACGTCGGGCTCGTAGAAGTTCTGGGCGCGCTCCAGCTTCCACATCGGTCCCGTGCAGACCGCGTGGTCGCGGTCGAAACCGGACAGATACTCCGGCACATCCAGGACGAGGCCGTCGGCGCCGGGCACGGCGGCGAACGGATTCGTGCGGCGGACCGGAGTGCTGTGCTCGGTCATGCGGTGTCCCTTTCGCAGCGAAGACCCGCCCAGATCATGAAATGAGCCCCTGACACGGTCAAGGCCCAAAATGATCTGGGCGGGGATTCAGCCGCGGTAGTGGAAACGCCGGTGCACCGCAGTGAAGATCAGGGCACCCAGCCACACCACGATCAACACCTTGAACAGCCCGGCGCCGAAGACCATCCCGAGCATGATGAACACGAACAGCAGGGGCAGCAGCGGGCCCGGCCCCCGGTGGTGCCGCCACGGGTGCCCATGGTGGCCCTGGGGGCCGGGGTGCCCCGCCCAGCCCCGGCGCATGTCGCGCCGCGCGTGGCGCATGGACTGGAGCTGCTCCCGGTGCGCCTTCATCGCCTGCCGCCAGGCGTCCCTGTCGTAGTGCGGGATGTGCCCGGGACGCTCGGGAGCCGCGGTGGGGGCCGGCCCGGAACCCGGCAGATCGGCGGTCACCTTCGCCAGATCGCGGGCCGTCTTGGCGGCCAGCGTCTGGTCGAGTCGTTCGTCGAGTTCTTCGTGGGTGAGACGACCCTGCGCGAAGTGCTCGCGCAGGGCGGCCATGGTCTGCTCGCGCTCGGCGTCGCCGATGCGGAGATCGTCACGGTCCACGTGTGCTTCCTCGCTGTCCCCGGACCGGGCAGCCGTGGCGACGCCGGTCATGTGGTCACTCCTCGCCCGGTTCGTCGTCGGCCAGGATCTGGTAGAGCTTGCGCCGGGTCTCAACAAGAGTCTTACGCGCTTCGCGGATTTGTGCGTCGTTTCCGGTCTGAAGAACCTGCATCATGGCAAATGCAGACTGTCGGGCGATATGCCAGAGATCAGCGGTGTTGTCGTCGATGTCCGGCCGCATCTCGTCCCACGGGGCCCGGACCTCGTCGGCGTGCGTCTCGATGTAGTTGCGCCCGGCCTCGGTGAGCCGGAAGGTCTTGCGGCCCTCCTGCTCCTCCGAGATCACCAGGCCCTCGTCGCTGAGCTGCTGCAGCGCCGGGTAGACGGCGCCGGGGCTGGGCTTCCAGCCGCCCTCGCTGCGCTCGGCGATCTCCTGGATGATCTGGTAGCCGTTGCGCGGCTCCTCGGAGAGCAGGGCCAGGATCGCGGCGCGTACGTCGCCCCGCTTGGCCTTACGGCTCCTGCCGCCCCACCCCCGGTGGCCGCCGCCCCATGGCCCGCCCGGACCGCCCCATGGGCCGCGCCCGAAGTCGAACGGGAAGGGTCCGGGACCGCCCCGCCGGCCGCGCTCCCGGTGCTCGTGGTGGTGCGGCTGGCGGCGGCCGCCGAACTCCTCGAAGGCGTCGGCCACGGCCTTGAACGCCTCGCGGGCCGCCTTGCGGTAATCGTGCGCGCCGGGCCAGGGCCCGCCTGTTGCCTGCGCGGAAGTCACTTTTCCCCCTATATCGTGATCTGTTCTCGATGCATCAACGATATATCGACACTATGTCGTTAGCAAGGCGTGCCTGAGAGTGAGGCACATCACGAAAAAGTTGCGGAATCGGGGAACACGATCGAAGGAAGGGTCGTTATTCACAGCGGACGAGGTCGTTCCGCGTCGGCAGGGCTGGGGGGTGCTGTCGCCGCGGAGACGGCCTCGTCTGCGTTCGCCCCCGAATTCACCGGCGGTTCCGGCCGGTGCCCGGGCCGGGGCGCGCCGGGGATCCCGCCCCAGGGCGGGTCGCGGCGCGTAAAGGGCTTCTTTGCCGTACAGTCCCGATCATGATGGGGCACACGCACGCGATGACCGGGGCCATTGCCTGGCTGGGGCTGGCACCGCCGCTCGCCGCACTGCCGTTGCTGAACGAGTCCTCCAGATTCGTCGACACCGGGATCATGGCCAACGCGCTCACCCCCGCCGAGCTGATCGCCGGGGCGATCATCTGCGCGGGCGCCGCCATGCTGCCCGACCTCGACCATCCCAGCGCGACGATCGCGCAGACCTTCGGGCCGGTCACCTGGCTGCTCAGCAAGGCCGTGTCCTGGCTCGCCGGCGGGCACCGCGGGGCGACGCACTCGCTGGTGTTCGCGGTGGCGCTCGGGTTCGGGGCGCACTGGCTGGCCGGCGCCTATTCCCTCGGGCGCGACATCATGGTCGTGCTGCTCATCGGCCTGTGCCTGCGGGCCATCGGCATCGGCATCCCGGGCAACAAGCTCGGGTCCGCCATGATCAACGTCGGGCTGACCGCCGGCCTGTTCGCCGTCTTCCTCTCGCTCGGCGTCGGATACGCCTGGCTGGGCCTGGCCGTGGGGCTCGGCTGTCTCATCCACGTGGTCGGCGACTGCATGACGGAGCGGGGCTGTCCGGTGCTCTGGCCGATGTCGGTCAAGTTCGTGCTTCCATGGAAGATCGGCATCAAGACCGGCAAGAAGTTCGAGGAGAAGATCCTCGCCCCGGTGCTGTCGGTCGCCATCGTCGGCCTGCTCTTCTGGCGGCTGGCCCCGCTTTAACTTGATGTCGAGATACTATGTAGATATCTTGATGTCGAGACACCTGCCGCCGCCTGCGACTTAGGGTCACCTAACGTTCGTGCGGTTGTCCGAGTGCGGCAGGATTTGAGGGAGCGAACGCGACGCAGCGCGCTGCGCGGGAGCCCGTCACGGGGGCGGGCCCGGCGAAGCGCGTGAGGAGCGGTGAGCGACCAATGAGCATCGATCACTGTCTGATGGAGGAGGCGAATCACCGTGTCCGCGAACAGCTTCGGCAGCCGTGACACGCTACGCGTAGGCGACGCGTCATATGAGATTTTCCGGCTGGATGCCGTCGAGGGCGCCGCACGTCTCCCGTACAGCCTGAAGATCCTGCTGGAAAACCTCCTCCGCACCGAGGACGGCGCCAACATCACCGCCGACCACATCCGCGCGCTGGCCGGCTGGGACCCGACCGCGGCGCCCAGTGTGGAGATCCAGTTCACCCCTGCCCGCGTCATCATGCAGGACTTCACCGGCGTCCCGTGCGTCGTCGACCTGGCCACCATGCGCGAGGCGGTGCGCGACCTCGGGGGCGACCCCGCGCGCATCAACCCGCTGGCCCCGGCCGAGATGGTCATCGACCACTCGGTCATCGTCGACTACTTCGGCCACCCCGACTCCTTCCAGCGCAACGTCGAGCGGGAGTACGAGCGCAACCGCGAGCGCTACCAGTTCCTGCGCTGGGGGCAGACGGCCTTCGACGAGTTCAAGGTGGTGCCGCCCGGCACCGGCATCGTCCACCAGGTCAACATCGAGCACCTGGCCCGCGTGGTCATGACCCGCGACGGCAAGGCCTACCCCGACACCTGCGTGGGCACCGACAGCCACACCACCATGGAAAACGGCATCGGCGTGCTCGGCTGGGGCGTCGGCGGCATCGAGGCCGAGGCCGCGATGCTCGGTCAGCCGATCTCCATGCTCATCCCGCGCGTGGTCGGCTTCAAGCTCAGCGGCCAGTTGCCCGCCGGCGCCACCGCCACCGACCTGGTGCTGACCATCACCGAGATGCTGCGCAAGCACGGCGTGGTGGGCAAGTTCGTGGAGTTCTACGGTGAGGGCGTCGCGTCCGTCCCGCTGGCCGACCGGGCCACCATCGGCAACATGAGCCCCGAGTTCGGCTCCACCTGCGCGATCTTCCCGATCGACGGCCAGACCATGGACTACCTGCGGCTGACCGGGCGCGGCGAGGACCAGATCGCGCTCGTCGAGGCCTACGCCAAGGCCCAGGGCCTGTGGCTCGACCCGGCCGCGGCCGAGCCGGCCTTCTCCGAATACCTTGAGCTCGACCTGGGCACCATCGTCCCGTCGATCGCCGGGCCCAAGCGCCCGCAGGACCGCATCGCGCTGTCGGCCGCCAAGACGACCTGGCGTCACGACGTACAGAACTACGTGGCCGACAGCGTGGACGAGGCGGTCGAGGAGTCCTTCCCGGCCTCCGACTCGCCCGCCTCCAACGCCCAGGCCGACGGCGGCCGGCCGCACAAGCCGGTCCCGGTCACGCTGGCCGACGGCACCTCGTTCGAGATCGACCACGGCATCGTCTCGATCGCCGCGATCACCTCGTGCACCAACACCTCCAACCCGTACGTCATGCTCGGCGCGGCGCTGCTGGCCCGCAACGCCGTCGACAAGGGCCTGACCCGCAAGCCGTGGGTCAAGACCTCGCTGGCGCCCGGCTCGCAGGTGGTCACCGGCTACTTCGAGCGCTCGGGGCTGCAGCCGTACCTCGACAAGATCGGCTTCAACCTCGTCGGCTACGGCTGCACCACCTGCATCGGCAACTCGGGGCCGCTGCTGCCGGAGATCTCCGACGCCATCCAGGCCAACGACCTGGCGGTCACCGCCGTGCTGTCCGGCAACCGCAACTTCGAGGGCCGCATCAACCCCGACGTCAAGATGAACTACCTGGCCTCGCCGCCGCTCGTGGTCGCCTACGCGCTGGCCGGGACCATGGACATCGACCTCGACACCGAGCCGCTGGGGCTGGGCGGCGACGGCGAGCCGGTCTTCCTCAGGGACATCTGGCCCTCGCCCGAGGAGATCTCGGCGGTGGTCAACTCCTCGATCGGCCGCGACATGTTCGAGCGCGACTACGCCGACGTGTTCAAGGGCGACGACCACTGGCGCTCGCTGCCGATCCCCACCGGCGACACCTTCGAGTGGGACCCGGCCTCGACCTACGTACGCAAGGCCCCCTACTTCGACGGCATGCCGTCCAAGCCCGAGCCCGTGACCGACATCTCCGGCGCCCGCGTGCTGGTCAAGGTCGGCGACTCGGTCACCACCGACCACATCTCGCCGGCCGGCTCCATCAAGGTCGGCACCCCGGCCGCGCAATACCTGCAGGCCAACGGGGTCGAGGTCAAGGACTTCAACTCCTACGGCTCGCGGCGCGGCAACCACGAGGTGATGATCAGGGGCACGTTCGCCAACATCCGCCTGCGCAACCAGATCGCGCCGGGCACCGAGGGCGGCTACACCCGCGACTTCACCCAGGCCGACGGCCCGGTGTCCTACATCTACGACGCCTCGGTCAACTACGCGGCGGCCGGCACGCCGCTGGTGGTGCTGGCGGGCAAGGAATACGGCTCGGGCTCCTCGCGCGACTGGGCGGCCAAGGGCACGGCGCTGCTGGGCGTGCGCGCGGTCATCGCGGAGTCCTACGAGCGCATCCACCGCTCCAACCTGATCGGCATGGGCGTGCTCCCGCTGCAGTTCCCCGAGGGGGCCTCGGCGGAGGCGCTCGGGCTGACGGGCGAGGAGACGTTCGACATCACGGGCGTGACGGAGCTCAACCAGGGCGGCATCCCGAGCACGGTGCACGTCAGGGCCGGCGACGTCGAGTTCGACGCGGTGGTCCGCATCGACACGCCCGGCGAGGCCGACTACTACCGGCACGGCGGCATCATGCAGTACGTGCTGCGCTCGCTGCTCGCGAAGTGACTTCCCGGGCCCTCGCACGGTCATGAGCCGTGCGGGGGCCGGGAACCCTGGCGTCATGCCGGGGGTGGGGTGCGATCCTCACGCGCCCGTCTCGGGGGAACCACCCGACACCGAAGAGCCGCCCGGAGGGACAATCCCCATCCGGGCGGCTCCTCTTGTTCGGGGTCGCCGACCATGTGAAGGAGAGCCGCTGCCGAGGAAGCGGCTCAATGAAAGACGGACTGTGGCACGATGAGAGATGCCACCCGGCGAACCGATATTTCGCCGGGCGGCAAAATCACAGCATCCGCTTCAGCACCGTCACCGCTTCGGTGACGGCCTCGTCGGGGGCGTTACCGACGAAGAAGTCGAACCTCTCCGGTGAGATCGCGCGGATCTGCTCGACCATCGCCCAGCTTGTCTTGGCCAGCCCGGTGCCGTTGCGCCCGATGCGGATATGCGTGAGATAGCCGCGTTCACGGGTGGTCAGCGGCACAGCCATGACGAGCCCCAACTTGGACTGGTTGAGGAAGTCATTGCTGATGATCAGGGCGGGTCGGTCGTAGCCCTGCTCGCGGCCGGTGGGGTCGCCGAACTGGGTGAACCAGATCTCACCTTGTGTGAGTTTCATCCTTCTCCTCGGGGAATGTGATCAGGCCCTCCCACTCGGGTGCGACACGGCGGGAGCGCGGTCGGCGGCCCAGAACGAGCTGGCGCTCGGCCAGGTAGTCGGCCCAGCCCTCCGGGTCCTCTCGCTGGGTCTCCTCGATCTGGTCGTTGAGGGTCTGCCAGAACTGTTTGTGCTCGTAGTCGGCGATGGCGTCGTTTAGCACCTCGGTCATGCTTCGGCCCTCCTGGCGGGCGACTCTGGACAGGCGGTCTCTTGTCTTGACGCTGACACGTATCGTCGTCGCCGCATTATGTTTCACTGTCATACTCCACAGGCTATGTCCGCATCGTGGAAGACACTACACCACCTTCGTTACTCTCGCATCATCAATGGCAACGGAGAGTAAAGGTGATTGACTCTCGTTCATGACTAATGCGGTGTTGGTGCTGGCCTTTGGCGGCTTAGCGGTTTTCGTTGGCGCGATTGTGCAGGGCAGTGTCGGTTTCGGGGTGGGGCTGGTGGCGGCGCCCGTGCTCACTCTGCTGGGCCCCGACCTCATGCCCGGCGCCATTCAGGTGGTCAACATGACCCTGCCGCTGTTCACGCTGGCTGCGGAATGGCGGCGGGTGGACTGGCGCGGGATCGGTTTCGCGGTGCTGGGGAGAGTGCCGGGGAGCGTCATCGGTGCAGTCATTGTTGTCTACGTTTCCGCATACACGCGCGGCATCTTCGTGGCCGTCATGGTGCTGATCGCCGTGGGGCTGACGGCCAGGGCGCTGAGCGTGCCGCGCAGCGGGGCGACGGTCACCGCGGCCGGGTTCGTGTCGGGGATCACCGGGACGGCGACCGGCATCGGCGGGCCGCCCATCGCGCTCGTCTACCAGCACGCCAAGGGGCCCCAGATCAGGGCGACGCTGGCGATGTTCTTCTTTCTCAGCGCGCTGCAGTCGATCATCATCCTGGCGATCGTGGGCGAGCTGCCGGCTCAGGCGCTCGTGACGGGGGCGGTGCTGCTGGTGCCCATGGTGCTCGGCTTCCTGGTGTCGGGGCCGGTGCGGCGTTACGTCGACGGCGGCAAGGTGCGGGTGGCCGTGCTCGTCGTGGCCGCCGCCTCCTCCGTGGCGCTCATCGTGCAGAACGTGGTCATGTGGCTGCTGGGCTCGGCTCCGGCCTAGGGTGGTGGGGCGCGCCACGGGACGCACCCCGCTGCACGCGGCGGCCTGGAACGACGACGTCGAGACCGCCAGGACGCTCATCGAGCTGAGCGCCGATGCGACGATCAAGGACACCCGGCACGACGCGACCCCGCTCGGCTGGGCCGAGTACGGCGGCCGGGACCGCGTGGCGGCATACCTGCGAGAGGTGGGGGAGAGCGTGACCCCAGGCGGGGGCGCGTAGTGGTGTGACGGGGGCCGCCGCCCGAGCTCCGCCGGCGGCCCCCGTCACCGAACGCCGGTCACTCCGTACCGGCCACCCCGATGAGATTTCCCTCGGGATCGGTGAACTGCCCGACCACGAGGGATCCAGGCGTGCCCTCGGGTCCCATCCGGCGCTTCCCGCCGAGGCTCTCCGCCTGCTTGAGCGCGGCCTCGACGTTGGGCACCCCCACATAGAACAGGACGCGCCCTTCGAATCCCTCGCCACCGCCGACACCGCCGTTGATCCCACCGCCGGTCGAGGCCCCGTCGACGAACCCGTATTCACCCGGCCGGGACACCGTCTCGGTGGCCGCGTCACCGGTGTGGAAGCGCCACCCGAACAACTCGCCGTAATAGGCGCGGAGTCTCTCCGTATCCCGGCCGATGATCTCGAAGTGCACGACTGGCTGTCCCATCATGAATCCTCTCTTACCGATCGTCCGGGGCATCGCCGCACGACTCCCCGGCTTCGGTGTGGTGACCTCGGCGCGCGCGGAAACTCATCGGGCGGCGCCTTCGGCGGGGGCCGGCCACGACCTGGCCCCGGGGCGGACCGCCCGTCATCACCCCGTCCCTGCCACGAGCGGCGTCCGGGAGGTGGGCAGGAGGACCTGGCCGGTCACGAACTCGCTCCACAACCCGAAACTCAGCGTCTCGCCCGGACTGGCCGTGGTCTCGGCGAAACCGACCGTACGGCCCCCATGCCGGGTGGTGGCGCCGAAGGAGAGCTGGAAGCGCGTGGTGCCCGCGCGGTCCTGCGGCGGGACGGACGTGGGCGGCAGGATCTCGTCCAGCGTCCACCGGTATTCCCCCCGGTACGGGTCCGAGACCCGTTCCAGCGTCTGCTCCAGGATCACCCCGGAGGCGGGCAGCACCACCAGGACCCCCGGCAGCCGCCCGACGCGCGTGTTGAAGGCCAGCACCTCCTGCGACTGCCCGTCCGCCGACTGCCCGCGCCCGCCGCCGATGCGCGACCCCGCCGGGCACGCCTGCGGCCCCCGCTGCTCGATCACGGTACGCGCGCAGGTGGGAAACGCCCCGGGATTGAAGCTCACCGAGCGGTCGAACAGGAACACGAACCGCCGCGCACCGGCCGGGACCTGCCCCGTCGCGGCCCGGCTGCGCCGGTCGAAGGCGATGGTCACGCTCCTGCCCGCGCCGCGGGCCGCCGTCACCGACAGCTCGTCGAGGTTCTCCGTGCCTTCGACGTCGGGCTCGTACGGGCGCTGCGGTCCGCCGGGAGCGGGATCGGGTGGGGTGGCGCTCGCGGTCGCGGGCTGGGCGAGCAGGGACAGGGCGACGACCGCGGTGGCCGCGGCCAGGACGGGTCTCAGGTTCACGACACTCCAAAGGTAGATCGGCGACATGAGGGCCAACACAATCAACGACCCCCGAAAAACCACGTAAAGGCCGCAGCCGGCCCTGACCGTCGAGGGGGCCGCGCGTGGCGGCCGGCGCTCCAGCGCCGGGACGGCCGCGAGGTCCCGGGCCGGATGGCGTTTCTGGATTGTTATCGGATGCAACAAACTCCCGGCCGACTGGGTCTTCCAAACCAGTCCATAGCGAAATACGTTGCCGCAGACAACATTCATCCGGGCCCCTCCGGGAGAAAGGACCCTGCACCATGCGCAAGGGGATCCTCAGCCTGACCGCCGCGGCAGCCGCGCTCGCCCTCGGTCTCACCGCTTGCGGGGGCGACAGCGGTCAGACCACCACGTCGACTTCGTCGGCCACAGCCTCGGCGGCGAAGGCCGGGAAGATCGGCGTCATCCTGCCGGACAGCAAGTCCTCGGCCCGGTGGGAGACGGCGGACCGCAAATACCTGCAGGAGGCGTTCCAGGCAGCCGGTGTCGAGTACGACATCCAGAACGCCCAGAACGACAAGACGGCGTTCCAGACCATCGCCGACCAGATGATCACCAACGGCGCCACCGTCCTGATGATCGTGAACCTGGACAGCGGCACCGGCAAGACGGTCATCGACAAGGCCAAGGCACAGGGCGTGCCCACCATCGACTACGACCGGCTGACGCTCGGTGGCGGCGCCGCCTACTACGTCAGCTTCGACAACACCAAGGTCGGCACGCTGCAGGGCGAGGGCCTGAGCAAGTGCCTGACCGACAAGAAGGCCGACAAGCCCATCGTGGCCTACCTGAACGGCTCGCCGACCGACAACAACGCGACCCTGTTCAAGGACGGCTACGACGGGGTGCTCAAACCCAAGTTCGACGCCGGCGAGTACGTCAAGGGCCCCGACCAGGCCGTGCCCGAATGGGACAACACCCAGGCCGGCACCATCTTCGAGCAGATGCTGACCCAGGAGCCGAAGATCGCCGGAGTGCTGGCCGCCAACGACGGCCTCGGCAACGCCGCCATCACCGTGCTGAAGAAGAACAACCTCAACGGCAAGGTGCCGGTCACCGGCCAGGACGCCACCGTCCAGGGCCTGCAGAACATCCTCGCGGGCGACCAGTGCATGACCGTCTACAAGGCGGTCAAGAAGGAGGCCGACGCCGCGGCCAAGCTCGCGGTGGCGCTGGCCAAGGGCGAGAAGCCCACGGCGGCGGCGAGCGTCAAGGACCCGGAGTCGGGCGCGGACGTCCCCGCCGAGCTCATGGAGCCGCAGGCCATCTACTTCGACAACGTCAAGGACGTGGTGGCCGACGGTTACGTGACCAAGGAGGAGCTGTGCACCGGTGATTTCGCCGAGAAGTGCACAGAGGCCGGAATCCAATAACGCCGAGGGGGTGCGGCCGCCGGCCGTGCCCCCCTTTAGGGAGACCCATGACCCCCCTCCTTGAAGTGCGCGGGATCGACAAGAGCTTCGGCCCGGTGAAGGTCCTGCACGACGTCGAGTTCTCCGCGTGCGCCGGCGAGGTGACGGCGCTCGTCGGCGACAACGGCGCCGGCAAGTCGACGCTGGTCAAGTGCGTCGGCGGCATCTACCCGATCGACGCCGGCGAGATCTTCTTCGACGGCCGCCAGGTCCACGTGCACGGCCCCCGCGACGCGGGCGAGCTGGGCATCGAGATCGTCTACCAGGACCTGGCCCTGTGCGACAACCTCGACATCGTGCAGAACATGTTCCTCGGCAGGGAGCGCAAGCGCGGCGTCCTGCTGGACGAGGACGGCATGGAGGAACTGGCCGAGCAGACGCTCAGCAGCCTGTCCGTGCGCACGGTGAAGTCCATCAGGCAGCAGGTCTCCAGCCTGTCCGGCGGGCAGCGGCAGACCGTCGCCATCGCCAAGGCCGTGCTGTGGAACAGCAAGGTCGTCATCCTCGACGAGCCGACCGCGGCTCTCGGCGTGGCCCAGACCGCGCAGGTGCTGGAGCTCGTACGCCGGCTGGCCGACACCGGCCTGGCCGTCGTGCTCATCTCGCACAACATGAACGACGTGTTCGCCGTCTCCGACCGGATCGCGGCGCTCTACCTCGGCAGGATGGCCGCCCAGGTCAAGACCGCCGACGTGACGCACGCGCAGGTCGTCGAACTGATCACCTCCGGCCGCAGCGGGGATCTCGGCCTGAAGAACGGTGTCACCCCATGAGCAAGGTCAAGGAACTCCCCGGCGAGGCCATCGTCGCCGCGACGCAGTCCCCGTCGATCGGCAACAGCTTCCTCGCCTACCTCGAGCGGGTACGCGGCGGCGACATGGGCGCGTTGCCCGCCGTGCTCGGCCTGGTGGTGCTCTGCACGGTCTTCGCCATCGCCCGCCCCGCCTTCGTCACCTCGATCAACTTCGCCAACCTCTTCACCCAGGGCGCCGCCATCACGCTGATCGCGATGGGCCTGGTGTTCGTGCTGCTGCTCGGCGAGATCGACCTGTCGGCCGGCTTCGCCAGCGGCGTGTGCGCGGCGGTGCTCGCCGTCACGCTCACCAGCGCGGGCCTGCCCTGGTACGTCTGCGTGGTGGCCGCGATCGTCACCGGTGTGATCATCGGCATCGTGCTGGGCACGTTGGTGGCCAAGGTCGGTATCCCGTCGTTCGTGGTCACGCTGGCCGCTTTCCTCGCCTTCCAGGGCCTGGTCCTGGTGCTGGTCGACGAGGGCACGAACATCTCCATCAGGGACGACGTGATCGTCGCCGTCGCCAACCGGAACCTGCCGCCGTGGCTCGGCTGGGCGCTGTACGCCGGCTGCGTGGCGATCTTCGCGGCCGTGCAGCTCCTGCGGGCCAGGACCCGCGCCAAGCGTGGCCTGGTGGCCGACCCGCTGTCGCTGATCGCCGCCCGGGTGGGCGCGCTGGCGGTGCTGGCCGGGCTCGCGGTCTACGTGCTCAACCTGGAGCGCAGCCGCAACCCGGCGCTGGTCTCGCTGACCGGGGTGCCGATCGTGGTGCCGGTCATCCTGGTGCTGCTGGTCGTGTGGACGATGGTGCTGCGGCGGACCGCGTTCGGGCGGCACATCTACGCGGTCGGCGGTAGCGCCGAGGCCGCCCGCAGGGCGGGCATCCCGGTGGACCGGATCAGGATCAGCGCGTTCGTGATCTGCTCCTCGATGGCGGCGGTCGGCGGGATCGTGGCCGCCTCCCGGGCCAGCTCCGTCGACCCGAACACGGGCGGCAGCTCCGTCCTGCTCTACGCGGTCGGCGCGGCCGTCATCGGCGGCACGAGCCTGTTCGGCGGCAAGGGCAGGGTGCTGGACGCCGTGCTCGGCGGCGCGGTGGTGGCCGTGATCGAGAACGGCATGGGTCTGATGGGGTATGGAGCTAGTGTGAAATACCTGGTCACAGGGTCTGTCCTGCTGCTCGCGGCGGGTGTGGACGCCCTGGCGCGCAGGCGGGCGGCAGCCGCTGGTCTAAGGTGATCAGCGACTCACGGCCCCTCAAGGATCCTCAGACGATGCGTGCCGGCCCCTCCCAAGAGGACATCAGGCGCCACAACCTCGGCGCGCTGCTGCGTCACGTCCATCTGGGCGGGCCGACCTCGCGCGCCGAGCTGACCTCGAAGATGGGGCTCAACCGCAGCACGATCATGGCCCTGACCTCCGATCTCACCGCCGCCGGGCTGGTGCGCGAGGAGCTGCCGCGGGAGAGGGGCCGCGCCGGGCGGCCCTCGCTCGTGGTGCGGCCCGAGTCGGCGCGGGTCTACGTGTTCGCGTTCGACGTGGGCCCCGACCGGCTCGCCGCCGCCCGCGTCGGGCTGGGCGGGGTGATCCTCGACCGCCGCGAGTCCGTACGCGAGCGTGGCCCGTTCAAGCTGGACGAGCTGACCGGGACGCTGGCCGGGTTCGCCCGCCAGATGCGCCGCAAGACCAGGGCCGACACCGTCTGCGTGGGAGCGGCGGCGGCCGTGTCGGGCGGCGTGCGCAAGGGCGACGGCGTGGTCAGGTTCGGCCCCAACCTGAAGGCGGAGGAGGTGCCCTTCGGCGAGGAGCTGGGCCGCAGGCTGGGCCTGAGGCTGCCGGTCAGCGTGGGCAACGACGCCAACCTGGCCGCGCTGGCCGAGCACAGCCGCGGCATCGGGGCCGCCGTCAGGGACCTCATCTACCTGCACGGCGACGTCGGCATCGGTGGCGGCATCATCGCGGGCGGCCACCTGCTCGGCGGGCACGACGGCTACGGGGGCGAGGTCGGGCACATGGTCGTCAACCCGGGCGGCCGGGCCTGCGGCTGCGGCTCGAACGGCTGCCTGGAGGCCGAGGTGGGGGAGCGGGCGCTGCTGGAGTCGGCGGGCCGGACCCGGGCGGGGCAGCCCCAGGAGCCGGAGCGACCAGGGCAGCCGGGGCAGCCGGAGCGACCGGGACAGCCGGGGCAGCCGGGACAGCCGGGGCAGCCGGGGCAGCGCGGGCGCGACGCCGTGCGGGCCGTGGTGGAGGCCGCCGACCGGGGCGACATCATGGCGCAGGAGGCGCTCACCAGGGTCGGCGACTGGCTCGGGTTCGGCGTGGCGAACCTGGTGAACATCTTCAACCCGGAAATGGTGATCTTCGGGGGGACTCTGCGGGAGATCTATCTCGGCTCGGCGGCGCAGGTGCGTACCCAGCTCGCCCTGAACGCCATGGCGCCGCAGCGGGAGCGGCTGCGGCTGCGCACGTCGGCGCTGGGGGACGCGGCCACGCTGGTGGGCGCGGCCGAGTTGGCCTTCGCGCACGTGCTCTCCGACCCGCTGGAGGTCCTGGCGCGGGCCAGCGGCTGAGCCGCCTCACTTGACCCTGGACGCCTTGGCCGTCCAGGTGTTGCAGAAGCCCGTGGCGCCGCCGCGGTATCCCCGGTCCTGCCAGAAGGCCAGGTTGCGGGGCTTGCCATGGATCTCGCTCTCGTCCGCGCCGCCTACCGCCTCGATCCACTCGCCCCACGAGACGTCGGGGTTGATCGACTTCAGCGCGGCGCTGTAGAAGACGCCGGCGAAGCACTCGGCCTGCATCTCCAGCCGGTGGCTGAGCACGGACCGCGCGCTCTCGGAGGCCGGCCAGTACAGCGCGTTCTGCGCGTCCAGCACGCCGATGAGCTGCTGTACGTGGTGCCCCCACTCGTGGGCGACGGAGTGCGCGATGTTCATCCTGAACGGGTCCCGCAGGTCCTGCTTCAGGATGCGGATGACGATGGTGCGCTGCACGGGACAGTACTGGGCGCCGGTGCTGGTGATCTTTCCGCAGACCGAGTCGGTCCCCGTCGTGATCGTGACCTCGGGCGGGCTGTAGGGCAGTCCCGCGGCCGCGAACCTGGCGGCCCAGAAGCGGTCGGCGCAGCCGGCCATCGCGCGGTGGAACGCCTTGAGCGAGGCGGCGCTGCCCGCCCGGATCGCGGGGATCTCACAGGTGTGGGGAGTGGCCTCGCCGGTCATCGCGCCGGCCAGCCCGGGCCGCGCGGTGCGCATGGCGGCGGCGGCCGGGCCCGGCAACAGCACGCCCGCGAGCAGGCACGCGACCACCGCCATGAGGGATATGCGCACGATCGCGAATCATAGATGAGTTGATTGCTATTTGTTCCTGACAGCGCGGCAAGAGTCCGATGCGGTCAGCGGGTGATGCGGGCCGGGGCCGCCCAGGTGTTGCACGCGCCGGGGCCGCCGCGGTTGAAGCCGCGGGTCATCCAGGCGGCCTGCGTCGCGCCCTTGCCGTGGTCGTTCTGCGGCCAGCCCTTGGCGCCGTTCTTCCGGAACCAGTCCACGGTGTAGGCCCAGTCGGAGTCGGTGACCAGCGACGTGCCCTTCAGCGTGCTCATGAACGCCGCGGAGAAGCACTCGGCCTGCAACTCGGAGTTCCGCGAGAGCTGCAGCCGTTTGGCCTTGCTCGCCCCCGCCCTGGCGGTCCAGTAGTAGCCCCAGATGCCGGAGATCTGCTGGATGTGGTGGCCGTACTCGTGGGCGACCAGCCGGGTGATGCCCAGCGGGAACGGGTTGCGTAACTGGTCCTTGCTGATCATCAGATACATCGTGCGGTCGGTGGAGCAGTAGACGCCGTCGGCGCCGGCGTTCCACGTGCCGCAGGGCGTCCGTACCTGCCGGGTGATGATGCGCAGCCGCGGCTTGGCGAAGGTCAGCCCCGCCTTGCGGAACTGCAGCCCCCACGCCTTGTTCAGGCAGTTGTTCACGCGGGTCAGGAACCGCCGGTAGGCGGTGATGCTCTGGGCGGGCAGCTCTCCCGGCGAGCAGTTCACGTCGGCCAGCCGCCCGGTGCGGTACAGCGCGTTCGCCGTGGCCAGCGTCCTGCCGAGGCCGGGCAGCCGGTCCGTCCCGCCCCCGGCGGGCGGCGAGGCGGCCTGCTGGGCCCCGTTGGCCAAGCCCGTGGACGTGGTGGCCACGTCGGCCAGCACGAGCACCAAAGCAGCCGCTGTCAGGGCAAGACCCAGCAGAGCTGCCACAAGTGCTAAGAGCTTGCCTTTTGGGACGGAGTTCATAGGTATCGAAAGACTAGGTCAAGATCGTACATATGCGGGCGCATTTGACTCGATGGAGTCACCGAGGCGTCCGCGAACTACACTCGGGGGATCGGCGAACAAGAGCAGAGGGGAGTCGGATCCGTGAGCGGGTTGCTGGGCTCGATCGAGGGACCGCACGACGTCAAACGGCTCAGAATCGAGGAGTTGCCGCGGCTCGCCGTCGAGATCCGTGATCTGCTCGTCGACGCCTGTGCCAGGTTCGGCGGCCATCTCGGCCCCAACCTCGGGGTGGTGGAGCTGACCATCGCCATCCACCGGGTCTTCGACTCTCCGCAGGACCCCGTCGTCTGGGACACCGGACACCAGGCCTACGTGCACAAGCTCCTGACCGGCAGGGCCACCGGGTTCGAGGCGCTCAAGCAGGAGGGCGGCCTGTCGGGTTATCCGAGCCAGGCCGAGTCGGAGCACGACTTCGTGGAAAACTCCCACGCCTCGACCGCGCTGTCCTACGCCGACGGCCTGGCCAAGGCGTACAAGCTGCGGGGCGAGCGGGACCGCACGGTCGTCGCGGTGATCGGCGACGGCGCCCTGACCGGCGGCATGGCCTGGGAGGCGCTCAACAACATCGCCGCCCACAAGGACCTGCCGGTCGTGATCGTGGTCAACGACAACGGCCGCTCCTACTCGCCCACGATCGGCGGCCTGGCCTCCCACCTGTCCTCGCTGCGGGTCAACCGCCGCTACGAGGACATGCTGGAATACGTCAAGGACAAGCTCGGCAACGTCCCGGTGCTCTACGACGCGCTGCACGGCTTCAAGAAGGGCGTCAAGGACGTGCTGGCACCGCAGGTCATGTTCGAGGACCTCGGGCTGAAATACGTCGGGCCCATCGACGGGCACGACGAGCAGGCCATGGAGGCGGCCCTGCGCCAGGCCCGCGACTTCCGCGGCCCCGTCATCGTGCACGCACTCACCCAGAAGGGCCGCGGCTACACGCCCGCGGAAAACCACGACGAGGACCAGTTCCACTCGCCCGGCGCCTTCGACCGGGCCACCGGCGTGGAGAAGCCCAAGGCCCGCATCTGGACCGACGTGTTCAGCGAGGAGCTCGTCCGGCTCGGCAAGGAGCGCGAGGACCTGGTCGCGATCACCGCGGCCATGCTGCACCCGACGGGCCTCAACGCGTTCGCCGAGGCCTACCCCGAGCGCACCTACGACGTCGGCATCGCCGAGCAGCACGCGCTGACCAGCGCCGCCGGGCTGGCCCTGGGTGGCCTGCACCCGGTCGTGGCCGTCTACGCCACGTTCCTCAACCGGGCCTTCGACCAGCTCCTCATGGACGTCGCCCTGCACCGGCTGCCGGTCACGGTGGTGCTCGACCGGGCGGGCGTCACCGGCGACGACGGCCCCAGCCACAACGGCATGTGGGACCTGTCGATCCTCCAGGTCGTCCCCGGGCTCAGGGTCGCGGTGCCGCGCGACGGAGACCGGGTCACCGAGCTGCTGCGCGAGGCCGTGGAGATCTCCGACGGGCCGACCGTGCTGCGCTACCCCAAGGGACCGGTGGCCGAGTCGATCGATCCGGTCGGCAAGCTCGGCGAGATGGACCTGCTGCGCGCCCCGGCGGGCGAGCCCGACGTGCTGCTGGTCGGCGTGGGGCCGATGGCGCACGTCTGCATGGACGCGGCGGTGCTGCTCGACGCCCAGGGCATCGCGGCCACCGTGGTGGACCCCCGCTGGGTCAAGCCGCTGGACGAGGCGCTGGCACTGGCGGCGGGCGCGCACAAGCTGGTGGCCGTCGTGGAGGACAACGGGCGGGTGGGCGCCGTGGGTGACGCCGTGGCCCGCCTGCTGCGCGACGCCGACGTGGACGTGCCGGTGCGTACGTTCGGGATCCCGCAGGAGTTCCTCGACCACGCCAAGCGCGCCGCCATCCTCAGCCGGATCGGCCTGACCGGGCAGGACCTCGCCCGGCAGATCACCGAGGCGATCGCCAAGCGGACCTCCCACGCGGAGCCGGTCCGCCCCTGAGCATCCCGCCGGTCACGGCCGCCGGCACGGTGGCCGGTGGTGCGGTGGCCGGCGGTGCCGGGGTCGGCGGTGCCGGGGTCGGCGGGAAGTCACCGCCGGCCCCGGGGTCCCCCCGGTGAGGGTGTGGGGCGGGGCTCCAGGTCGCGAGCCCGGTCAACGGAGTGCCAACGGCGGGGAATGAGCACTCTTGGTGTGGGCAGACTCACCCGACGTGGATATCTTTCGCACGAAGAGCGTCGAGCAATCGATCCGTGACACCGAAGCCCCGGAGCACCGGCTTCGCAAGCGCCTGACCGCCACGGACCTGACGGTCTTCGGCATCGGCGTCATCGTCGGCACCGGAATCTTCGTGTTGACGGGTCAGGTCGCCAAGGAGCTGGCGGGTCCGGCGGTGGCGATCTCGTTCGTCGTCGCGGCGGTCGTCTGCGGGCTGGCGGCCCTGTGCTACGCCGAGTTCGCCTCCACCATCCCGGTGGCGGGGTCGGCCTACACCTTCTCCTTCGCGACCCTGGGCGAGTTTCCCGCCTGGGTGATCGGCTGGGACCTGGTCCTGGAGCTGGCGCTGGCCGCAGCCGTGGTGTCCGTCGGCTGGTCGGGCTATTTCAGCTCCATGCTGTCCTCCGTGGGCATCCACCTGCCCGCCGCCGTCGCGGGCGACGACCCGGTGGTCAACCTGCCCGCCGTCCTCATCGTCCTCATCCTCACCGTGATCCTGCTGGTCGGGATCAAGATCTCCTCGCGGGTCAACCTGATCCTCGTCATCACCAAGGTCACGGTGGTGCTGCTGGTCATCGTGGCCGGGCTGTTCTTCGTCAAGGCCGCCAACTACACGCCGTTCGTGCCCGAGGCGGTCGCCACGGCGCGCGTGGAGGGGCTGAAGGCGCCGCTGATCCAGGTGCTGTTCGGCGTCACGCCGGTGGCGTTCGGGGTCGTCGGCATCTTCTCCGCCGCGGCCATCGTGTTCTTCGCCTTCATCGGGTTCGACATCGTGGCCACCGCCGCTGAGGAGACCATCGAGCCGCAGCGCGACGTGCCGCGCGGCATCATCGGCTCGCTGGCCGTCTGCGCGGCCCTCTACGTCGCCGTCTCCCTCGTCGTCGTCGGCATGCAGCACTACAGCGAGCTGAGCACCACGGCACCGCTCTCGGACGCGTTCGTCGCGGCCGGTCAGCCGTGGCTGGCCACGATCATCAGCGTGGGCGCGATCGCCGGGCTGACCACGGTCGTGCTCGTGCTGCTGCTGGGCCAGACGCGGGTGCTGTTCGCGATGTGCCGCGACGGGCTGCTGCCCCGCCCGATGGCGAAGGTGCACCCCACCTTCGGCACCCCCGCGCGGCTCACGGCCACCGTGGGGCTGGTGACGATGGCGCTGGCCGGGTTCGTGTCGTTCGGCGAGCTGGCCGAACTGGTCAACATCGGCACGCTCTTCGCGTTCGTGGTCGTCTCGATCGGCGTGATCGTGCTGCGGCGGACCCGGCCGGAGCTGCCGCGGGGCTTCCGCGCGCCGCTGGTGCCGGTGCTGCCGATCCTGTCCGTGCTGGCCTGCCTCTACCTGATGGTCAACCTGCCGGTGCAGACCTGGCTGCGGTTCCTGGTCTGGATGGTGGTCGGCGTGGTCGTCTACTTCGCCTTCGGCTACTGGCACAGCAGGATGGGCGCGGAGCCGTCGCCCAGGAAGACCCCGTGAGCGCCTGAGGAGGCGGGAACCGGCCGCCCCCTCGGCGGATCCACGCGGGGCCGGAACCGGCCTCCCGCGGCGGCTCAGAGCGCCAGGACCGCTCCGGTCGCGGCCTTGAGCGCGCAGGCGTTGCTGAAGACCTTGGCCCAGGAGACGTCCTGGCCGAACCAGCGGCCCGCGATGACGACGGCGTGCGGGGCGACGTCGTGCGTGCACATGGTGTTCGGCCTGACGTTGAGGGCGTCCGGTTTGCCCTGCACCTCGCGCAGCAGACGGCAGGCCTCGCGGGCGTGCGGGTGGGTGCCGCCGATGGGCGCGCAGTGGAGCCACGCGGTCTTCGTCTCCCCGCCCTTGGCGGCGTCGAGGATCTTGAGTTGCGCCTTCGGATCGTTGGCGGCCGTCGCGGGTGACGACGCGCCCAGCATGAAGGCGCCGCAGAGGACGACAGTCCCCATTGCTCTCATCATGATTGCTCTCCGTTCGTTGAACGCTACCAAACGTTACGACGGAGGTGCTCCTGGTGGTGCGGAGGCCCGCCGAGCGGGCCCCCGCAAAATCACGCGGTGACCGAGGCGACCCCGGGCGCGAGGAAGCGCGGCCGGGAGATGCCGGCCCTGTCCAGGTACGGAGTGATCCCGCCCAGATGGAACGGCCAGCCGGCGCCCAGGATCATGCACAGGTCGATGTCCTGCGCCGCCGCGACGACGCCCTCGTCCAGCATGATCCGGATCTCCTCGGCCAGCGCCGCCAGGACACGCTCGCGTACCTGCTCGGCGGTGGAGGGTGAGCCGCCGCCCGTGAACAGCGCCACGGCCTCCTGGTCCAGCGTGAGGTCCGGCAGGTAGACGCCCGGCTTGCCGGCGGCGACCAGCTTGGCCAGACCCTCTGAGAGGCCGTAGCGGTCGGGGAAGGCCGCGTGCAGCGTCTCGGACACGTGCAGGCCGACGGCCGGGCCGACGAGCTGCAGCAGCGCGAACGGCGTCATCGGCAGCCCCAGCCCGTCGAGCGCGTGCTCGGCGACCTCCAGCGGCGTGCCCTCGTCCACGGCCGCCACGACCTCGCCCATGAAGCGGGTCAGCAGCCGGTTGACCACGAACGCCGGGGCGTCCTTGACCAGCACCGACGACTTCTTCAGCGACTTGCCGACGGCGAACGCCGTGGCCAGCGTGGCGTCGTCGGTCGTCGCCCCCCTGATGATCTCCAGCAGGGGCATGACGGCGACCGGGTTGAAGAAGTGGAACCCGACCAGCCGCTCCGGGTGCGCCAGGCCCTCGCCCATCTCGGTGAGGGACAGCGAGGAGGTGTTGGTGGCCAGCACGGCGGTCCGCGCGACCACCGCCTCCACCTCGCGGAACACCTGCCGCTTGACCGCCAGGTCCTCGAACACCGCCTCGATCACGAAGTCGGCGTCGGCGAAGGCGTCCTTGGTCAGCGAGCCGGTGACCAGGGACGTGAGGCGGTTGGCCTGGTCGGCGGTGATCCGGCCCTTGGCGAGCAGCTTGCCGACCTCGTCGTGGACGTACGCGACGCCCTTGTCGAGCCGGGCCTGGTCGAGGTCGGTCAGCACGACGGGCACCTCCAGGCGGCGGGCGAACAGCAGCGCCATCTGCGAGGCCATCAGGCCCGCGCCCACGATGCCGACCTTGGTGACCTTGCGGGCCAGTGACGCGTCCGGCGCGCCGGCCGGCCGCTTGGCGCGGCGCTGCACCAGGTCGAAGGAGTAGAGGCCGGCCCGCAACTCGTCGCCCATCAGCAGGTCGGCGAGGGCCGCGTCCTCGGCTGCGAAGCCCTCGTCGGGGGAGGCGGTCTCGGCCCGGGCGATCAGGTCGAGCGCCCGGTAGGGGGCGGGGGCGGCGCCGCGCAGCTTCATGTCCACCAGGAAGCGCGCGTCGGCGACCGCCTTGGCCCAGCCGTCGTGCCGCTCCGGCCGGGTCACGGTGACCTCGCCGCCGATCACCTTGGCGGCCCAGCGCAGCGACTCCTCCAGGAAGTCGGCGGGCTCGAACATCGCGTCCGCGACGCCCAGTTCGAAGGCCGCCGGGCCCTTGATCATGCGGTTCTGTGACAGCGGGTTCTCGATGATCAGCTTGATCGCGTTCGCGGGGCCGATCAGGCGGGGGAGCAGTTGCGTGCCGCCCCAGCCGGGCACCAGGCCGAGGAAGCACTCGGGCAGCGCCACCGCGGGCACGCCGGCGGAGATCGTCCGGTAGTCGCAGTGCAGCGCGAGCTCCAGCCCGCCGCCCATGGCCGCGCCGTTGACGAACGCGAACGACGGGATCGGCAGCTCGGCCAGCCTGCGGAAGACGTGGTGGCCCAGTTCGCCGATGGCCTGGGCCTGCTCGCGGCCGGTCACGGCGGTCACGCCCTTGAGGTCGGCGCCGACGGCGAAGATGAACGGCTTGCCCGTCACGCCCACGGCGGCCAGGTCGGTGCGGGCCGCGATCTCCGACAGCGCGCCGTTGAGCGCGAACAGGCCGTGCGGGCCGAAGGTGTTCGGTTTGGTGTGGTCGAAGCCGTTGTCCAGGGTGATCAGCGCCATCGTGCCGGCGCCGCCGGGCAGCCGCACGTCGCGCACCAGCGCCTTGGTGACGACCTCGTCGGTGCCGTGCTCGCTCAGCAGCGCCCGCCACTCGTCCAGCTTGTTCATGCCAGGTTCTCCCAGATCACGGTGCCGCCCATGCCCATGCCGACGCACATCGTGGTGATGCCGTAACGCACGTCGGGACGCTCGCCGAACTGCCGCGCGAGCTGCGTCATCAGCCGTACGCCGGAGGAGGCGAGCGGGTGCCCGTAGGCGATGGCGCCGCCGTAGGCGTTGACCCGGGCGTCGTCGTCGGCCAGGCCGAAGTGCTCCAGGAACGCCAGCACCTGGACCGCGAACGCCTCGTTGATCTCGAACAACCCGATATCCGAAATATCAAGACCCGCCAGGCGCAGCGCCCGCTCCGTGGCCGGGATCGGCCCCACGCCCATGACCTCGGGGTCCACCCCGGCGAACGAGTAGGACACCAGCCGCATCTTCGCGTCCAGCCCCAGCTCGGCCGCGACCTCACGGGCGGCCACGACGCAGCCGGTGGCGCCGTCGTTGATGCCGGAGGAGTTGCCCGCCGTGATCCTGCCGTGCGGCCGGAACGGCGTCTTGAGCCCGCTCAGGCCCTCCATCGTGGTGCCGGGCCGGGGCGCCTCGTCCTCGACCGCGAGGCCCCAGCCCCGCTCGGCCGTCCTGATCGCGGTCGGCACCAGGTCGGGCTGGATCTTGCCGTCGGCGTAGGCCTTGGCCGCCCGCTCCTGCGACAGCACCGCGTACGCGTCCGCGCGCTCCTTGGTGATCGACGGGTGGCGGTCGTGCAGGTTCTCCGCCGTCATGCCCATGACCAGCGCGCTCGGGTCGACGAGCTTCTCCGACAGGAAGCGCGGGTTGGGGTCCACGCCCTCGCCCATCGGGTGCCGGCCCATGTGCTCGACGCCGCCCGCGATGGCCACGTCGTACGCGCCGAACGCGATGCCGCCCGCGACCGTCGTGACCGCGGTCATCGCGCCCGCGCACATGCGGTCGATCGCGTAGCCGGGCACCGTCTTGGGCAGTCCGGCCAGCACCGCCGCCGCGCGGCCGATGGTCAGGCCCTGGTCGCCGATCTGCGTGGTCGCGGCGACGGCGACCTCGTCCACGCGCTCGGGTGGCAGGTTGGGGTTGCGCCTGATGAGCTCGCGGATGACGCGGACGACCAGGTCGTCCGCGCGGGTCTCCGCGTACAGGCCCTTCGGCCCTGACCTGCCGAAGGGTGTGCGTACGCCGTCGACGAACACGACGTCACGAGAGGAAGGCACGGATTCGCTCCTCGTTGCCGGATGGGTTCGGTCCCTATGCTACTCGTCGGTAACTACGGTGCAGACGAGGGCCGCGGTGAGCAGGGCGTACACCAGGCCGGTGGCCGGCTCCCAGAGGTGGGCACGGGCTCCGAGCAGGGCACCGACCGCCACGGCCGCGCCCGCCCAGAGCACCGGATCGACCGGCTGGCGCGTGCCGTGGCCGGGGTCCCATGGATCGCCAGGTGATCCGCCCGGACGCGCGGCACGCGTCAGCGTCCCCAGCGTGTCACGTGCCCACCAGGCCAGGAACAACACCCCGGCCGCGCAACTCAGCACCGCCAGGGCCTCGACGGCCCAGCTCAGGGCGTCGGCGAAGGCGTACAGGGCGGCCTGGCGGAACTGGCGCGGCGCCGTCCAGCCGAGCAGCAGTGTCACCGCCCATCCCGCGGCGACACCGAGCCTGCTCAGTGCCCGCGTCCAGCCCGTGGGGGCGGCGGTGTAGAGCTCGCGCTCGCGCCGCCGGACCCGGCGGGCCCGCCTGCCCCAGACGTACTGGGTGAGCGCCAGCGTGGGCAGGGCGGCGGCGAAGACGGCCAGGGACAGCACGGCCAGCGGCAGCGTCTGCTCCCGGGTCAGTGCCCGGTCGGCGAGCAGTTGGACGGTGGCCAGGAGTGCGATCGAGGTGAAGAGCGCGACGAGGGAGCCGCGGCGGGCGGCCCTGGCCCCGGACCGCAGCCGGGCCACCGCCTCGGCGCCCGGGGGTGG
Organism: Nonomuraea sp. B12E4; assembly: GCF_039871825.1. Classification (NCBI taxonomy): domain Bacteria; kingdom Bacillati; phylum Actinomycetota; class Actinomycetes; order Streptosporangiales; family Streptosporangiaceae; genus Nonomuraea; species Nonomuraea sp. B12E4. The sequence goes on from NZ_JBDPME010000003.1 coordinate 199,484, forward strand.
CGTCATCTCGGTCAACAGCATGCACGTCATGATGGCGGGCTCATGCGTGGTGACGCTGCGGATTCCGAGGCTCGGATGGAGCCCTCGCTTCCGGCGGGTGACGAAGAGGTGCTGCCGCGGACACAATCTCCCCCTGCGCTTATCAGCGAATTAGCGTGTCTCGTACGGGCGCGGGCAACGCACGGATATGCCGTGCGTTCATGTTGTGACTATGCTTCGCGATCATGGCGCAAGGGGTGGACCGCGTGAAACGGCAGCGGGATGAGTCGGTTCTGGGTCGGCGTGTTGCTCCACTGCCGACCCCTGACCAGCGCGAACCCCAGCCGCGGCGCATCCCGCTGACCCCGCTGGGGTGGGTCAGCGTGGGGCTGACGCTGCTGCTGGTGCTGATCTCGCTCAGCGGCTACGGGTACTACCGGTACGTCGAGAGCGGCATCGACCGCGAGGCCATCGACGTCGGCCCCTCGCGCCCGCCCGAGACCGGCGCGCTCAACGTGCTGCTCGTCGGCTCCGACTCCCGCGAGGGCGACAACAAGAAGTACGGCGCCAAGTCCGTGGGCCTGGGGGAGCGCACCGACACGATCATGCTGCTGCACATCTCCCCGAACCGGGACAAGGCCACCATGATCAGTTTCCCGCGCGACTCCATGGTCATGATCCCCCAGTGCGAGGGCAACAACGGCGCCGTGCTCCCCGGCGGCCTGCGGCAGATCAACTCCGCCTTCAACGACGGCGGGATCAACTGCACGATCCGGACCCTCGAGTCGCTGACCCAGATCAAGATCAACCACTTCGTGAAGGTCGACTTCACCGGCTTCAAGGGCATCATCGACGCCCTCGGCGGCATCGAGATCTGCCTGCCCAAGCCGGTCAACGACCCCAAGTCCAAGCTGGTGCTCACCGCGGGCAAGCACGTGGTCAAGGGGGAGCAGGCGCTGGGCTACGTACGCACCAGGTACGCCCTGGGCGATGGCGGCGACCTGGACCGGATCAAGCGCCAGCAGGTGTTCCTCACCAGTGTGATGCAGAAGATCACCGACGGCGGCCTGCTGACCAACCCGATCGAGCTCAACGGCTTCCTGCAGGCCGGCACCGCGGCGGTCACCATGGACGAGGGGCTCACGCTCGACCGCATGCTGGAAATCGCCAGGAGTGTCCAGGGCCTGACGGCCAAGGAGCTCAAGGGCATCACGGTGCCGACCCAGCCTTATCAGCCGGACCCGAACCGGGTGCAGTTCGCCGAGCCGGCCGCGAGTGGCTTCTTCGAGAGCGTGCGCAACGACACCGAGGTCACCGCCACCCCCACCCCCGGCAAGTCGACGACGCCCAAGGTCGAGAACTCCCAGGTGCGCCTGCAGGTCCTGAACGGCACCACGGAGGGCGGCAAGGCGGGCACGGTGGCCAAGGAGCTGGCCGAGCAGGGCTTCGTGGTCACCGAGGTGGGCAACGCCCCGGCCGCCGCCACCACGACGATCCGCTACGCCAAGAAGGACACCAAGGACGGGCCGGCCTACGGTGAAGCGGTCGCCGCCCGGCTGTCCAAGGACAAGCGGACCCCGGTGGAGGGCAAGGTCAAGCCGGTCAACGCGCAGCCGTACGAGTCCGCGACCGCCACGAAGGCGCCCAGCGGGCCGATCATCCAGCTCGTCATCGGGGCCGACTGGCCCGGCGTGCGGGTGGTCTCGGCGATCCCCAGCTCCCTCCAGGACAAGGTCGTCGACACCAACACCAATCCCTGTCTCTGATCCGGGCCGGCCGGCACGGCGCCGGGACATGCCTCTTTTTGTGGGGTTGGCCGGGCATATGTTACCCAGAGTGACTTTGGGGAAACGCGTGAAATATCCGGACAAGTGGTGGTAGGAAGGGGCGCGATCAGTATTCGTACCAGAGAGGTTCATCGTGGCGCGCGACGAGAACGACAGGCCATACGAGGAAGGGCAGGGGAGGTCGTTAAACCCAGAGCTCTCGGGTGACGTGTTGTCGCCGTCGCCGCGGTGGAGCACTGAGGACACTGACGAGCAACCCGCCATCCAGGTGGTCGGGAACGAGACCTACATCCTCCCGCCGGACAAGGGCGAGCCGCAGCTCATCGACCCCGGTATGCGCGACGTGCTCGACGACCCGCGGGGGCATGACCTGCTCGACGGGCCGGGCGGGCGTGACGTGCTCGACGGGCCGGGCGGGCACGACGTGCTGGGCACGCCGGTGTCCTCCCATGATCTGGGCGGCTCGCACGACATTGGTGGTGCGCACGAGCTGGGCGGCTCGCGCAACTACGACTATGACTACGGCACTGGTGACCAGCGCGACTACGGCGGCTCCCACGATTTCGGCGGGCCCAGTGGCGCGCACGATTTCGGCGGGCCGAGCGGTGCCCACGATTTCGGCGGGCCCAGTGGCGCGCACGATTTCGGCGGGCCGAGCGGCGCGCACGATTTCGGCGGCGGTCGTGACTTCGACGAGCCCGGCGACCCGCGCGGCGAGCACGGTGACCGGCTGGAGGACGACAACCCCTACCTGCCGATCGACCGGAGCTACGAGTCGGGGCGCGACGACGACTGGGACGACGACAAGCCCAAGCGCGGCTTCCTCGGCTCGGGTTGGACCGACGACTCTCCTGACGAGCCCCCCTCCCGCAGCGGCGGTGCGGGAGAGGTGCGCCGCCGCACCCGGGTGCTGCTCGTGGCGGCCGTCGCGGTGGTGCTGGTCGGCGTGGGCGCCGGGTTCATGCTCACCGGCAACTCCTCCGACGACCCGTGCACGGGCGGCAAATGCGCCAGCGCGGGCGAGGTGAGCTCCCCGTCGGACACAGCGGCGCCGACCGAGGAAGAGGACACCTCGGTGCCGGCCGAGGACGAGGAGACGACGGACACCCCCGAGCCCACCGATTCGGTCGCCGAGGACCCGGCCGACTCCGACGCCTCAGCGCCCACCACTCCCGCGACGCAGCGGGCCCGTCAGCCGCAGCAGCAGGAGCGTGAGCCCTCGACCCGCGCCACGCCCTCGCGGCAGCACAGGGAGCCGACGAACAGCCCGAGCAACAAGGCCACCCGCGCGCCGGAGAACCGGATCCGGGAGACCACCGGCGACAACGACCGTCCGACCGGTTCGTCGCAGAGTGACACCGGCCAGCGGGAGCAGCAGGACGCGCCCACCGCTGCGCCTCCTCCCACGCTGGCTCCGCAGCAGCCCCAGCCCGAGGAGGACAAGGGGGGTGGGCTGCTCGACATCCTGTTCCCCTGGGCCTGAGACGTGCGAGGATGCGGTTCCGGGTGCCTGTCTGGCACACTGGAAACCGTTTTCCAGGAGGTCTCGTGGTCACGCTTGAGGACGTCGCCAAGCAGGCGGGCGTCTCCCTCGCGACCGCCTCGCGGGTGCTCAACGGCAGCACCCGCCAGGTGGGGGCGGCGTTGCGGGCACGGGTCGAACGAGCCGCGGACGAGCTGGGCTACCGTGCCAACATCGCCGCCCAGACCCTGGCCAGGGGGGCGAGCAACGTCATCGGCATCGTCGTGCACGACCTGACCGACCCCTACTTCGCGGCCCTGGCCGACGGCGCGATGCGGGCGGCGGCCATCGAGGGCCTGCTGGTCATGGTGGGCACCACGCATCGCGACCCCGAGCAGGAGATCGCCTACGTGGCCACGCTCAACGCGCAGCGGGTGCGGGCCGTGCTGCTGGTCGGCTCGCGCGTGGCCGACGCCGGGGTCACCGGGCGGCTGCGTGAGGAGCTGGCCCGATACCGCAACGGCGGCGGCCGGGCGGCGTGCGTGGGGCAGGATCTGCTCGGCGTGGACACCGTCGCCCCCGCCAACCGGGAGGGCGCGGCGGAGCTGGCCCGGGCTCTCGCGGGGCTCGGGCACACGCGGTTCGCGGTGCTGGCCGGGCCGCCGCACCTGGTCACGGCCGCCGACCGGTGCGCCGGGTTCGCCGGGGCGCTGAAAGAGCTGGGGCTGCCCGCGCCGCACGTCATTCACGGGCCGTTCGACCGCGACGGCGGATACGCGGCGGCCCAGCAGGTCCGGGGCGACGCCACCTGCGTGTTCGCGGTCAACGACGTGATGGCGGTGGGGGCGCTGGCGGCCTACCGGGAGCGCGGGGTCCGGGTGCCCGAGGACGTGTCGGTGGCTGGGTTCGACGACATCGTCACGCTGCGTGATCATGTGCCCGCGCTGACCACCGTACGGCTGCCGTTGAAGGACATGGGGGCGCGGGCTCTGGAGCTCGCGCTCGGCGAGGCGGAGATGGTCGTGGTGGAGCAGGTCGCGGGTGAGGTCGTGCTGCGGGAGAGCGTGCGGAGGATGACGTGAGGCTGGCGGTCAGCACCCTGGGCATGCCCGGCGAGGGGCTCGACAGGGCGATCGAGATCGCTGCCGGGCACGGCTGCCAGGGGCTGGAGCTGCGGCTGCACCCGGACACCGGGGTGCACGCCGGGCTGGGGGCCGCGGAGCGGCGGTCGGTGCGGGATCGGGTGGAACGGGCGGGACTCGAGATCGCTGCCCTCGCCGGATATGTCAGGATCTGTGAGCCCGGACCGGACGAGCCGGTCGTCGAGGCGCTGCTCGCCGACCTGCGCCTCGCCGCGGACCTCGGGGCGCCGGGCGTGCGGGTGTTCCCGCGCGGCGGCGACCCCGCCGTCGGCGCCCGCCGGCTCAAGGCGGTCTCCGGTACGGCGGGCGAGCTCGGCCTGCGCGTGCTCGTCGAGACCCACGATCTCATGGCCACCGGTGCCGCCGTGGCCGGGCTGCTGGACGCGGCCGGCCACCCCGGCACGACGGGCGCGATCTGGGACCTGCTGCACCCGTGGCGGCACGGCGAATCCCCGGCCGGCACCCTGGCCGCGCTCGGGCCCCACCTGCGTTACGTCCAGGTCAAGGACGCGGTGTCGGCCGAGGACACCACGCCGGTGCCGATGGGCCGCGGGTCCGTGCCGCTGGAGGAGGCGGGCGAGCTGCTGCGCGGGACCGGTTACGGCGGATGGGTGTCGCTGGAGTGGGAGCGCACCTGGTATCCCCAGGTCGCTCCGGTGGAGGAGATCCTGCCGGGGGCGGCCGACTGGGTGCGGCGTTTCGCCGCTTAAATGGGGGGATGTCCCCATTAATCAGTAAGGTGCTCGTCGTCGGCATGGACGGGCTGCGCTTCGACCGGCTCCTGGCCCTGGACGCGCCCGTGCTGGCCGCCCTGATGGCCGCCGGCGCGCACGGCACCAGCAGGCTCCCCTACGGCGAGGCCGGGACGCCGCGTACGGAGTCGCCCGGCGAGGTCGTCCCCAAGGCCCCCGAGCCGGGGGACGGTGGCAGGGTCATCAGGTCGCGTACGGACTCGGGGCCGGGATGGTCGTCCATCGCGACCGGGGTCTGGCCCGACAAGCACGGCGTCGTGGACAACAGTTTCGCGGCGCCCAATTTCCAGAAATTTCCGGACTTCCTGACTCGTGCGAAGACCGTCCGGCCGGAGCTGGCGACGGCCGCGTTCTTCTCATGGGCGGCGCTGGACGAGCACGGCGCGTTCAGCCGCGCCATCGACCACCGCCTCGTCCTCGACGGCTACACCGTCGGCTGGGCCGCGGCCGACAAGCAGGTCGCCGAGGCCGCCGAGCGGCACCTGGCGACCGCCGACCCCGACGCCCTGTTCGTGTACCTGGGCGACACCGACGAGGTGGCCCACGACCTCGGCCCGCACTGCCCCGAATACGCCGCCGCGCTCGCCACCCAGGACGCCCACCTGGGCCGCCTGCTCGAGGCCGTACGCGGGCGGGCCACGTACCCCCGCGAGCGCTGGACCGTGCTGGTCACGACCGACCACGGGCACGTGGACGCGGGCGGGCACGGGGGCATCTCGGACGAGGAACGCACGGTGTTCGTGATCGCGAGCCGGTTGGACGCGCATCTCGGCGGCCGCTCCCTGGCCTGCCCGCGGCTGGTGGACGTGGGGCCGACGGCGCTGGCCGCCCTCGGGGTGGAGCTCGATCCCGGCTGGGAGCTGGACGGGGTTCCGCTGGCCTTGTGACGATTTTCATCGTGTGTTGAATTTTGCGCCGGAAAGCGCGAGACTCGTGACAGGACGCTGAACGGCTGGGGAGCATCCGATGAAGACAGCGCTGGACTTCTCTGAGATCCACGCGGGAATGCTGGCCGAGGTGGGCGGGAAGGCCGCCAACCTCGGCGAGATGACCAGGGCCGGGCTGCCCGTGCCGCCCGGCTGGGCGCTCACCACCGAGGCGTACCGGCAGGTCGCCGAGGGGCTGGAGACCAGCGGTGACGGGCTGGCGGAGCGTGCCCGGCGGCACCTGCTCCAGGCGCCGGTGCCGGACGCCGTGCACGAGACGATCGTGAAGTTCTACGTCGCGCTCGGGGACGACGTGCCGGTGGCGGTGCGCTCGTCCGCGACGGCCGAGGACCTGCCGTTCGCCAGCTTCGCCGGGCAGCAGGACACGTTCCTCAACGTGGTCGGGGCGGAGGCGGTGGTGGACGCCGTACGCCGCTGCTGGGCCTCGCTCTGGACCGACCGGGCCGTGGCCTACCGCGAGTCCAACGGCATCGACCACGCGGCCGTCCGGCTGGCGGTGGTCGTCCAGGTCATGGTGGACGCGCAGGTGGCGGGCGTGATGTTCACCGCCAACCCGCTGACCGGCCGGCGGCACGAGACCGTCATCGACGCCGCCCCCGGGCTCGGCGAGGCGGTCGTGTCCGGCGCGGTCAACCCCGACCGGTTCGCCGTCTTCGGCGGCGAGATCCTGGAACGCCACGCCGGCGACAAGCGGCTGGCCATCCGCCCCCTGCCCGGCGGCGGCACCGAACGCGTCGAGACCTCCGCCGGTCCCGGCGCCGCCGGTCCTGAGACCGCGGGTCCAGGCACCGGCAGCCCTGAGACCGGCGGTTTCGACGCCGCCGGTCGTGACGTCGGTGGCCTCTGCCTGACCGACGCGCAGGTGCGTGACCTGGCGGTGCTCGGTGCCCGGGTCGAGGACCACTACGGCGCGCCGCAGGACACCGAGTGGGCCGTCGATCGGGACGGCACGCTCTGGCTCACCCAGGCGCGGCCGATCACCACCCTCTACCCGCTGCCCGAGCGGGCCAGGCCGGGCCTGCGGGTGTACTTCTCGTTCAACGTCTTCCAGGGCGTCATGGGCCCCCTGACGCCGATGGGGCTGGCGGCCATGCGGGTGTTCAGCGCCGGGGCGGCGGGCCTGTTCGGCTTCGCCCCGGCCGACCGCCGCGACGGCGCCCCGGCCCTGACCGAGGCCGGGCAGCGCCTGTGGATCGACGTCACCCCGGCGGCGCGCAGTCGCGTGGGGCGCGCCGTCGCACCGCGCATGCTGACGCTCGGCGAGGCCCGCTCCGCGCCCGTCTTCGAACGGCTGGCGGCGGATCCGCGGTTGGCGCTGACGATCACCTCTCCCCGCCCGTTCCTGCGCAGCCTGCGCCGGTTCGCCCGCGGCGTGCACGCCCCCTCCCGGGTGCTCCTGGCGCTGACCAGGCCCGGTCAGGCCCTGCGGTACGCCGCCCGGGTCGGCGGGCAACTCGACGCGCGGCTGGACCCGCCCGCCTCCGCCACCCCCGCCCAGCGCCTGGACCACGCCGAAAGCCTGATGGGCGGGGCCTTCCCGGCCATCGTCTCGATCATGCCCATGGTGGTCACCGGCTACGGCCTGTTCGCCCTGTCCGCCCGGCTGTCCGGCGTCCCGGTCACCGACATGCAGGACGTCCTGCGCAGCGTGCCCCACAACCCGACCACGGAGATGGACCTGGAGCTGTGGGATCTGGCCACCCGCGTCGAGCCGGAGCCGTTCCGGCAGGAGCCGGTGTCGGAGCTGGTCCGCCGCTATCGGGCCGGGCGGCTTCCGCCGGTCGCGCAGCGTGAGATCAGCGCCTTCCTCGGCAAGTACGGCCACCGAGGCGTCGCTGAGATCGACGTGGGCGTGCCGCGCTGGTCCGAGGAGCCCGCGCACATCCTCGGCGTGCTGGCCAACTACCTGCGCATGGAGGGCGGCGCCGGCCTCGCGCCCGCCGCGCTGTTCGCCAAGGGCGCCCGGGAGGCACGGGCCGCGGCGGAGCGTGCGGTGTCCGCGGCCCGCCGCAGGAGCCGGTGGCGGGCGGCCGTGGTGCGGTTCGGGCTGGGCCGCACGCGGGAGCTCGCGGGGTTGCGCGAGCTGCCCAAGTTCTACGTGGTCAAGGCCCTGGCCGGGGTCCGGCGGAGCCTGCTCGTGGTCGGGGAGCACCTGGTGGGCGCCGGTGTGCTCGACGCGGCGGGCGATGTGTTCTTCCTGGACCTGAAGGAGACCAGGGCGGCCCTGGGCGGAGGAGACCTGCGGGAGTTGGTGGCTCGGCGGCGGGCGGCGTACGAGCTGGAGTCGCGGCGCCGGCACGTGCCCAGGGTGCTGCTCTCGGACGGCACCGAGCCCGAGGCGCTGGAGAGCGCCGCGGCAGCCGATGGGGCGCTGACGGGCACGCCCGCCTCGGCGGGGACCGTCACGGGCGTGGCCCGGGTGGTGCTCGACCCGATCGGCGCGCACCTGGAGCCGGGCGAGATCCTGGTCTGCCCGTCCACCGACCCCGGCTGGACGCCGCTGTTCCTGACGGCGGGCGGGCTGGTGATGGAGATGGGCGGCGCGATGTCGCACGGCGCGGTCGTGGCCCGCGAATTCGGCATCCCGGCCGTCGCCGGCGTCCCCGACGCCACCCACCGCATCACCACGGGCCGGCAGATCACCGTGAACGGCGCCGCCGGCACGGTGACCCTGCCGGACTGAACCCGCGCCGCATCCGGACGGCAGCGGAGACGGCCCGCCCGATGGCGGCGGGACGGCCCGCCACGCCGGATGGCGGCGGGAGTGGCCGCCGCCCGGCGGCCCCTGGTCAGCGGGTGGGGAGCATCACGTCCTCATAGCGGGTCTTCATCGTGGCGACCACCTCGTCCGGCTCGGCGGTCCAGACGTCGGCGTTGAAGATCTCCACCTCGACGTCGCCGGTGTATCCGGCCGCCATGACCGCGCGGGTGATCGGCGCGAAGTCGATCACGCCGTCGCCCATCATGCCCCGGCCCAGCAGTACGTCCTCCGGCAGCGGGTGCAGGTAGTCGCACACCTGGTAGGAGGCGATCCGGCGGCCCGCCCGCGCGATGTCCTCGAACAACCGCGGGTCCCACCACACGTGGAAGGTGTCCACCACCACCCCGACCTGCTCCTCGGGATAGGGCAGGCTCAGCTCCAGCGCCTGGCCCAAGGTGGACAGGACGGCCCGGTCCGGGCAGTAGATCGGGTGCAGCGGCTCCAGGGCCAGCTTGACCCCCCGCTCCCCGGCGTAGGGAGCCAGCTCCGCCACCGCCTCGGCCACCCGCTCCCGCGCCCCGGCCAGGTCACGGGAGAAACCCGCCGAGCCGGCGGATTCCGGCTCGCCCGCGGCACCACCCGGTCCCGTCCCGTCCGCGAGGCCACCGGGTTCCGCCGCGGCGGCGGCGGTGGCCTGGCCGCTGGTGGGCAGGGGTTCGCCGGGTTTGACCCCGGGCAGCCCGCCCACCACCATCACCAGGCACGCCGCCCCGAGCTCCGCCGCCTCGTCGACGGCTCGCCGGTTGTCGTCCAGGGCCCGCGCGAAGGCCCGGCGGCCCTCCTCGCCCGGCAGCCCGCCCGCCGTCAGGAAGCCGCCCCGGCACAGGGACGACACCCGCAGCCCGGCCGCCCGTACCAGCTTGACGCTCTCCGCCAGTCCCTGCTCGGCGACCTTCTCGCGCCACAGCCCGACCGCCGCCAGGCCGTGCCGTACGCATCCGTCCACGGCCTCGGCCACGGACCACCGCCTGGTCGTCCACTGGTTGAGCGAGAGGCTGCCGGAACCGATGATCTGGCCGCTCACAGGCCGTTCACCGCCAGCAGCGCCTTCATACGGCCCACGGCCAGCTCCTGGTCGGTCAGCAGCCCCGCCTGGTCGGCCAGCCGGAACACCTCCGACAGATGGAGCAGCGACCGGGCCGACTGCGCGCCGTTGACCATGGCGAACGCGTCCTGGTGGCCGTTCAGCCAGGCCAGGAAGACGATGCCGGTCTTGTAGTGGTAGGTGGGCGCCTCGAAGATCTTCCTGGACAGCCGCACGGTCGGGGCGAGGACCACGTCGTACGCGGCCAGCAACTCGTCGCGGGCCTTCGCGTCCGAGGCGGCCTCGGCCGCGTCCAGCACCCGCAGCGCCGACGCCGCGGCCGGCGCGATGGCGTCGAAGATGCCCAGCAGGGCGTGCGAGCCCGTCCTGATCAACGAGGGGTAGTTGAAGTCGTCGCCCGTGTAGAGCTTGACCCCGTCGGGCAGCGCCGCCCGCAGTCCCACCTCGTGCTCCTCGTCCAGCAGCGACACCTTCACCCCGTCCACCAGCGGGGCGTGGGCGTGGATCAGCTCCAGGAACGACTCGGTCGCCGCCGCCACGTCACGCGACCCCCAGTAACCGGCGAGCTGCGGGTCGAACATCTCACCCAGCCAGTGCAGGATCACCGGCCGGTCGGCCAGGCCGAACAGCTTCCCGTACACCCGGTGGTAGTCCGCGGGCCCGGCGGCCGTCCTGGCGAGCTGGCGGGAGGCCATGACGATCACCCCGGCGCCGGTGGCCTGGACGGTCTCGATCTGCTCGGCGTACGCGGCCGTGATCGTGTCCAGGTCGGCGGCGCCTGGCGCGTGGTCGGTCCCGGCCCCGCACGCCACCAGCTCCGCCGGGTCGCCGAGCGAGCGGGCCTCGGCGGCGCTGCGCCGGATGAGCTCCTTGGTGGCCGCCCAGTCCAGGCCCATGTTGCGCTGGGCGGTGTCCATGGCGTCGGCCACCCGCAGCCCGTAGGACCACAGGTGACGGCGGAAGCGCAGGGTGGCGTCCCAGTCCACGGCGGCGGGGGAGCCCGGCGTGTTGTCGCCCAGCGGGTCGGCCACCACGTGCGCGGCCGCGTAGACGACGCGGCTGGTGGCCGGCGTCTCGGGCACCGGCCACCGGGCCGGCTCCTTGAGCTCGTACGCGCCGACGCCCGGCAGGTCGATCCTCACAGCCCCGGCACCTCGATCCGGCGGCCCTCGGCGGACGAGCGCAGGCCCAGCTCGGCGAGCTGCACACCACGAGCGCCGGAGGCGAAGTCGTTGGAGAAGGGCGCGTCCTCCAGCACGTGCCTGATGAACGCCTCCCACTGCACCTTGAACCCGTTGTCGAACTCCTCGTTGTCCGGCACCTCCTGCCAGCCGTCGCGGAAGCGCGCCGTGGCCGGCAGGTCCGGGTTCCAGACGGGCTTGGGGGTGGCGGCGCGGTGCTGCGCCCGGCAGTTGCGCAGTCCCGCCACGGCGCTCCCGTGCGTGCCGTCCACCTGGAACTCCACCAGCTCGTCCCGGTTCACCCTGACGGCCCAGGAGGAGTTGATCTGGGCGACGATGCCGCCCTCGATGTCGAAGATCCCGTACGCGGCGTCGTCCGCCGTCGCCAGGTAGGCGTTGCCCTGCTCGTCCACCCGCGTGGGGATGTGCGTCACGGCCCGGGCGTAGACGGACTGGACGCGGCCGAACAGGTTCTCCATGACGTAGTGCCAGTGCGGGAACATGTCGAGCACGATGCCGCCGCCGTCCTCGGTCCGGTAGTTCCACGAGGGGCGCTGCGCCTCCTGCCAGTCGCCCTCGAACACCCAGTAGCCGAACTCGCCGCGCACCGACAGGATGCGGCCGAAGAAGCCCCCGTCGATCAGCCGCTTCAGCTTGAGCAGGCCGGGCAGGAAGAGCTTGTCCTGGACGACGCCGTTCTTGACGCCCTTGGCCGTGGCGGCCTCGGCCAGCGCCAGCGCCTCCTGGGTCGACTCGGCCGTGGGCTTCTCGGCGTAGATGTGCTTGCCCGCCTCGATGGCCTTCAGCACGGCCTTGACCCGGGCGCTGGTGACCTGGGCGTCGAAGTAGATCAGGTTGTCGTCGTCGGCGAGGGCCGAGTCCAGCTCCGTGGTGAAATCCGCAATATCGTGCTTAGCCGCGATATCTGCAAGCTTGTCGGCATTCCGACCGACGAGTACGGGCTTCAACCTTACCTTGTCGCCGTCCGAGAGCGTGACGCCGCCCTGCTCGTTGATGGCCAGGACGGAACGGACCAGGTGCTGGCGGTAGCCCATCCGTCCGGTGACGCCGTTCATCACGACGCCGATGGTGCGCACGCTCATGAGGATCCCTTCAGGGCAACGTGGGGAAAGCGCTTTCCCGAACCGTACGGCGGTGCTACCGAACGCGTCAAGTAGCACCCGCCGTGAGCTGCGGGAACCCGGGACGGCCCGGACCTACAGGTCTCCCCGCGTCTCCAGCCGGGCCAGGGCCTTGGCGATGGGATGGGCGGTGAGCGACAACTGCCACTCGCGGGCGCCGAGCTCGCGCAACCTGGCGGTCACGCTCTCGTCGGTGATCTCCGCGGGCGGCTCCCACGTCAGCCTGCGTACGGCGTCGGGCTGCAGCAGGTTTTCCGTGGGCATGTGGTGCTGCTCGGCCAGCGTGGCGACCACGGCCCGCGCGGCGGCCAGCCGCTTGGCGGCGGCCGGGTCGCGGTCGGGCCAGCGGTTGGGCGGCGGTGGACCGTCGCCGGGTGTGCTGGGCTGGGGGAGCTGGCTGTCGGGCAGCCCGCGGGCCCTGGCCACGGCGGCGAGCCAGTCGCTCATGTGCCGGCGCGCACTTCGCCCGGTGAATGCTGAAATTTCGGTCAATGCCTTTTTCGTACGCGGACCCTCCAGCGCGGCCGTGACGATCGCGGCGTCCGGCAGCACCCGGCCCGGCGCCAGGTCGGCCTCGCGGGCGATCCGGTCGCGCATGGTCCACAACTCGCGCACGATGGCCAGCGCCCGCACGTTGCGCACCTTGTGGATGCCCGACGTGCGCCGCCACGGGTCGGACCTGGGCACCGGCGGCGGGGTGTCGAGCACGGCGGCGAACTCCTCGCGCGCCCACTCCAGCTTCCCGCTCTCGTCCAGCTCCTGGTGCAGCACGTCGCGCAGCTCGACCAGCACCTCCACGTCGAGCGCGGCGTAGCGCAGCCAGTCTTCCGGCAGCGGCCTGGTGGACCAGTCGGCCGCCGAATGGCCCTTCTCCAGCCGTAGCCCGAGCACGCTCTCCACCATCGTGCCGAGCCCCACCCGCTCGTAGCCGAGCAGGCGTCCGGCCAGCTCCGTGTCGAACATCTCCCGCGGCCGGAACCCCACCTCCAGCAGGCACGGCAGGTCCTGCGAGGCGGCGTGCAGGACGATCTCCGCACCGGCCACGGCCGCGTCGAGCGCGGACAGGTCGGGGCAGCCGATCGGGTCGATCAACGCGGTGCCCGCCCCGGCCCGGCGCAACTGCACCAGGTAGGCGCGGTTGCCATAGCGGTAGCCCGAGGCGCGCTCGGCGTCGACCGCCACCGGACCGCTGCCCGCGGCGAACCTCTCCACGACCCCGGCCAGCCCGCCCGCGTCCGCGACGACAGGGGGAATGCCCTCGCGCGGCTCGAGCAGGGGAACGACTGTGCGTTCTTCTGTCATGAGTTCACCGACCTCATGACGCTGGTGCTGTCTTGACTGGTGCCCTCACTTCGTACGGTCACTCTCCGGATCTTCACGTCGGCGGGGCATCGCGGCCACGTCGGGCGGGAGCGGCGGGATCCCCGCCGCCAGGCACATGAGGTCGCACCAAGCGGCGACATGGCCGGAGAGATCCTCCTGGGCGGGTGACCAGGACGCCCGCAGCTCGAGCTCGGTCGTGACCGGATCGTCGGCCTTGTTGCCGAACCCCTCGGACACGGCTCTTGTCACCGTACCGCCGGCGGCGCTGTAGTCGGCCTGATGGGCCTCAAGAGCTTCGGTCAGCCAGCTCCAGGCGACGGGGCCGAGCAGCGGGTCGGAGGTGATCTCCGGTTCCATGTCGGCGCGTACGTAGGCCACCAGCCGGAACGGGCCCTCCCACCCGCGCTGGCCGTCGGGGTCGTAGAGCAGGATCAACCGGCCGACCGCGAGCTCGTCGTCATCGCGGTAGACCGACGCGCCGATGGCGGCCGAGTAGGGGGCCAGCCGCTGCGGCGCGGGCAGGTCCTCGAGCTCGATCTCCGGCCTGACCTCGGCCAGCCGCAGGCTCGCCGCGGCGCGCGTGAACGCCGTCGGAGGCGGTGGCTGGTCACCGAGTGTCATAGCCGAAGCGTAGGTCGAAGTCGGGCGGAAGGGGACCACGGGGGTGCTCATCCTTCGTGATCAAGCCGCTGCCGTAACAAGCTGGCGAACCGGTCGGGTGGACTCGGCCGAGCCGAGCAAGATCGCATGGCCGCACTCCACGCAGGCCCACTCCGGGCACTGGCCGGGCTCGTGCCCGTCGAAGCACGGCGGTTGCTCGAAGGGTCGCTCACCGGCGCAGGTAGCGCAGCGCTCATTGCGGCGCTCTGAGGAACTCCACATCGCGTTCGTCGCACCAGACATTACCGGGGCCTTTCTTCGGGTCGTGGTCCGACGTTGGCACGAGCCGCCGACAATTCCCCGCAACGCGCTCGGCGTGTCCCGAAAGTGGTCGCTGAATCGATGCCGCGCGGTGCGTTGGGGAAGATTTGGCCCAGTCGAGACCGGCTCTCTGGGCGGCCATGGGGTGTGTTGGACCCGTGTGGGACGCCGATGCCGAGCAGACCGGTAAACCTTCATCCGGCTATCTGATCATGATTTGGGGCGGCCAATGCATGTTTTTCCGACACCTCGCGCCGATGGCGGGCCCGCTGACCGTGCATGGCACCCTTGTCACGTGAACCTCGCCGACTCAGCGTTCCTCCGTGCCTGCCGCCGACGGCCCGTCCCGCACACCCCGGTCTGGTACATGCGCCAGGCCGGGCGGTCCCTGCCGGAATACCTCAGGGTCAGGGAGGGCGTGCCGATGCTCACCGCGTGCGCCACGCCGGACCTGATCGTCGAGATCACCATGCAGCCGGTCCGCCGCTACGGCGTGGACGCGGCGATCTTCTTCAGCGACATCGTGGTTCCGCTCAAGGCCATCGGCGTCGACCTCGACATCAAGCCGGGCGTCGGGCCCGTCGTGGCCGACCCGATCCGCGACGCCAGGGGGCTGGACGCGCTGCGCCCGCTGGAGCCCGGCGACGTGCCCTACGTCACGGAGGCCATCGGCGCCCTGACCGGCGAGCTGGGCGGCACGCCGCTGATCGGGTTCGCCGGGGCGCCGTTCACGCTCGGCTCCTACCTGATCGAGGGCGGCCCGTCGAAGAACCACGACCGCACCAAGGCCATGATGTACGGCGCCCCCGAGCTGTGGCACGCCCTGATGGACCGCCTGACCGGCATCGTGCTGGAGCACCTGCGCATCCAGGTGGCCGCCGGGGCCTCGGCCGTGCAGCTCTTCGACTCCTGGGTGGGGGCGGTGGCGGCGGCCGACTACCGCGAGTTCATCCTCCCCTACACGCGGCGGATCTTCGAGGGCGTCGCCGGGGTGCCGCGCATCCACTTCGGGGTGGGCACCGGCGAGCTGCTCGGAGTGCTCGGCGAGGCCGGCGCCGACGTGGTGGGCGTGGACTGGCGGGTCCCGCTGGACGAGGCGGCCCGCAGGGTCGGCCCCGGCAAGGCACTGCAGGGCAACCTCGACCCGGCCGTGCTGCTGGCGCCGTGGGAGGTCGTGGAGCGCAAGGCCCGCGAGGTGCTGCGGCGGGGCGAGGCGGCCGAGGGGCACGTGTTCAACCTGGGGCACGGCGTGCTGCCCTCGACCGACCCCGACCAGCTCAAGCGCCTGACCGACCTCGTTCACGAGGCCGGCCGGGCGAGCTGAGCCCCGCCGGGCAGGCGCTCCCACGACCCGAGGAACGCCTGCCCCGGCCGGGTTTCCCCGCTCAGGCGGGTTTCGTGTCCGTGTCCGTGTCCGGGCCCGGGCCCGGGTCCGAGTCCGGGTCCGGGTCCGAGGCAGGGGCCGAGGCCGGGCTCGAAACCGGGGCCGAGGCGGGGGCGGGCCGCTGGGGCGGCCGGGCGGATGACGGCGAGGGCATCGGGCCAGGGGGCGGGGGCATCGGACCCGGGGGCGAGGCCATCGCCGCCACCGTGGCCGGCATGGGGCGCCGCGTGCGGTTCCGCCGGGTCAGGAAGACGATCACGGCCACCACCGGCAACAGGAAGATCATCCACGGCAGCAGCACGCCGAGCATCGTGAGCAGCCCCTTGGTGAACGCCACCAGCGAGTCCCAGCCCGTCTTGAGCCCGCCGAGGAAGCCCGCGGGCTCCTCCTCCGGCCGCTCGATCACGGCGGCCGGCCCGACCAGCCGGAGCGTCAGCGTGGCCATGGAGACCTGCGCGGCCAGCTCCTTCTGCTGCGCCTCCAGCGACTCCAGGTCCGCCTCCCTGCCCGAGATCTCCCGCTCCACCTCCAGCACCTGGCCGATCGTGTCGGCCCGCTTCATCAGCTCGCGCAGCGACTCAAGCGACTGCCGGGCCGACTTCAGCCGGCTCTCCACGTCGGCCACCTTGAGGGTGACGTCCTCGGTGCCCTGGTTCATGGAGAGCTGCTCGCCCAGGTCCTTGCCGAGCCGGCCGGTCACCTCGGCGTACTTGGCGGGCGGGATCTTGAACTCCAGCGTGGCCGTGTCCTGGCTGTCGTCGGCCGAGCTGGTCTCCTCCTTCGACAGGTAGCCGCCCGCCGCCGTCACGATCTGCTTGGCCTGCTGAACGGCCGTGCCCACCTGCTTGGCCCGCACGTCCATGGTGCCGGTGTAGATGACCTGCCGCTCCTGCTGTGCGACCTCGACGTCCGAGACGATGCCGCCGCCCTGGCCGCCGCCCTGGTCGCTCGCTCGCGACTCTCTCGCGGGGGCCGCGTTCTGGGCGAGGTCGGACTCCGCGGCGGGCACGGGGGTGTCGGCGGTGGCGGCCTCCCCGCCGGCCAGGCTGGACCCCCCGCCGCCGCCACAGCTCGTCAGGAGAACGGCCGCCGAGGCGACCGAGAGCACAATGCCGTACCGGATTCTCCGCATGCCTCTAAGACGGCTCCCGGATCAATCAGGTTTGACGATGGTAATCACGGTACGGTCACTCTGTCCGTGACCTCACTCGGTGAGCGGCCTCGCTCCCCGCCCACCGTCGTCTCCTTCCAGACGAACGGCGTTGCCCCGCGGCCCCGAGCGGCTGGCCGAGCCGGTGAGGCGGTAGCGTCGGGAGACGTGGAAGGGAATCGGGCACACGTGGTCGTCATCGGCGGGGGGATCTCCGGTCTCGCCGCCGCGTGGTATCTCCGGCAGGGGGCGGGCGAGCAGGTCAGAGTGACGGTGCTCGAAGGCGGCCCGCGCATCGGCGGCAAGCTGTACTCCTCGGAGGTGGCCGGGGTGAGCGTGGACGCGGGCGCCGAGGCCATGCTGGCCCGCCGGCCCGAGGGCATGGAGCTGGCCAGGGCGGTCGGGCTGGGCGACGAGCTGGTGGTGCCCGGCACCACCCGGTCGGCCATCTACACCAGGGGCGTGCTGCGGTTCCTGCCGAGGGGCCAGGTCATGGGCGTGCCCTCCGACCTGGCGGAGCTGGCCAAATCGGGCATCGTCTCGCCCGGCGGGCTGCTGCGCGTACCGCTCGACCAGATCCTGCCGCCGACCCTCGTACGCACCGACGTGTCCGTGGCCGCCTACATCCGCGCCAGGATGGGCGGCGAGGTGGTGGAGCGGCTGATCGAGCCGCTGCTCGGCGGCGTCTACGCGGGCCGGGCCGACATGCTGTCGCTGGAGGCCACGATGCCGCGGGTGGCGGCCGTGGCCCGGTCCGAGCGTTCGCTGCTCAGCGCCGCCAGGCAGCTCGTCGAGGAGGCGCCGAAGGAGGCGGGGCCGGTCTTCACCTCGCTGAAGAACGGCCTTGGCGGCCTGCCCGAGGCGGTCGCCAAGGAGTCCGGCGCCGACGTCAGGACCGGCGTCACCGTACGCGAGCTGCACCGGACCGAGCACGGCTGGCGGCTCGTCACGGGGCCGGTGCCGAAGCCCGAGACCGTCGAGGCCGACGCCGTGATCGTGGCCACGCCGGGGCCCGCCGCCGCCCGGCTGCTCAAGGCCGAGGTGCCCAAGGCGGCGGGCGAGCTGGCCAGGATCGACTACGCCAGCATGGCGATCGTCACGCTCGCCTACCCGGTCGACGCCTTCCCCGAGCCGCCGGTCTCCAGCGGCTACCTGGTGCCGCCGGTGGACGGGCGGGCGGTCAAGGCGGTCACGTTCAGTTCGGTGAAGTGGCCGCACCTGGCCGGTGACCTGATCATCCTGCGCTGCTCGATCGGCAGGATCGGCGAGGAGCACCTGCTGCAGCGCGACGACGCCGAGCTGGTGTCGCTGGCCACGGCCGAGATGGCCGGGGTCATGGGCGTGCGCGGGCTGCCGGTGGACAGCCGGGTCACCCGCTGGGGCGGGGCGCTGCCACAGTACAACGTGGGGCATCTCGACCGGGTGGCCAGGGTGCGTTCGGCGGTGGCCGTGCAGCCGGGGCTGGCCGTGTGCGGCGCCGCCTACGATGGCATCGGCATTCCGGCCTGCGTCGGCACCGCCCGCACGGCCGCCGCCCGGATTCTGGACCACCTGTCGCTGCGAGGAGAATAGGCACCATGACAGAGGGCGCTGCGCGGCTCAAGGCCCGCGATCTCAACCAGGTGATCCGTTACACCATGTGGTCGGTCTTCCAGGTGACCGAGCCGTGCCCGGGTGACCGCGACCGCATGGCGGGCGAGGTGGGTGACCTGCTGGATCAGGTCGCCGGCAAGGACGTCGTGACCAGGGGGGTCTACGACGTGGCGGGGTTCCGCGCGGACGCCGACTTCATGTTCTGGTGGCACGCGCCGACCCCGGAGGACCTGCAGGACGTCTACGCCCGGATGCGCCGTACGGAGCTGGGCCGGCACAGCAGGCCCGTGTGGTCGGCGATGGCGTTGCACCGGCCGGCCGAGTTCAACAAGTCGCACATTCCGGCTTTCCTCGCCGAGGAGGAGCCGCGCGCCTACGTGAGCGTCTATCCGTTCGTCCGCTCCTACGAGTGGTATCTGCTGGAGGACTCCGAGCGCCGGGCGATGCTGGCCGAGCACGGCCGGATGGCGCGTGACTATCCCGACGTGCGGGCCAACACGGTCTCCTGCTTCTCGCTCAACGACTATGAGTGGATGCTGGCCTTCGAGGCCGACGAGCTGCACCGGATCGTGGACCTGATGCGCACGCTGCGGGCGGCGCAGGCCCGGCGGCACACGCGCGTCGAGATCCCCTTCTACACGGGGGCCCGCAAGCCGGTCCACGAGCTCATCGCCGCCCTCCCCTGACCAGGAGAACACCTCGGCCCCGGTGAAACGCCCCGGCCGGGCGACCGTTGCACCGGGCGGGGTCGCGGGCCACTGCGACCGGTACACCGATTCGCTTGGCGCTGGAGGCGTTCGTCCCGGGTCCTGACGGCAGCCGGCTGGGCCTGATCGCGAAAAGGCGAGGCCCAAGTTGGCCATCCAACTGAAGTGATCTACCCCCTTTGTCACAATCAGGGAAATCCCTCGTTTATTGAGCGCGGCTCGCGGTGGCCCGCTCCAAGGGGGCGAGGTGGCGAAGTCGGGAAAACCGGGTCGGCGGCGGCGCTCCGCCGAGAGCCGGGCAACTGGACGGCACGCCGTCGGCCGGCGTGCGGAGGCGCGGGTCGCCGAAGGGCGGCACGCGGCCGGAGGGCGTGCTGCGGGGCGGTCGCGGCATGCGCGGCGGCGTGCCGGGCGGAGCCGGTTGACGGTCGGTGTGCTGGCGCTGGCGGTGGCGGGCGGGGGAGCCGGGCTGGTCGGCGGCAACGGAGGTTTCGCGGCGGCGCCCGGCGGGGCGCCGGCCGTGGCAGGGCCCGCCGTCTCGCACCGCCCGGAGGCCGCGGGGGCCGCCGGCGGGGCGGCCCGGAGCGAAGGGGTGGACCGCGTGCCGGCGCCGTCCGGCAAGGCGGGAACCGGCCCGCGGCCGGGCGCGGAGGCTCAGCCCCGCGAACGCGAAATACGGAAGACCCCGCAGCCCGCGCCGACCGCCACTCCCGGCACGGTGGAACCCGGCCGGGTGGAGGCCGGTCAGGTGGAGCCCGGCCTGGTGGAGGGGATCATCGCGTCGGGAGAGCGGCCCCCGAACGACTCGGCGGGATTCAAGGCCGACGGCCCATCGCGGCACACCGACCGGCGGGCGGCCGAATACTTCCGCACGCACTGGGGTGCGGGCGACAAAGCGATGAAACGCCTCAAGGAGATCCGCACAGTCGGCGGATATCTGCGCATATATACGGACTTACCGGAAACAGCGGACAATTCCCGGCACGCCATCACGCTGTGCAAGCGCGGCCTGGAATACCTGCGGGCCGCCGGGGTGGCTGATCCGGTGGTGTTCGTGCACTCGGAGTTCGGCGGGAACGGCAATCCCGTGCTGGCGAACGTGCTGGGCCCCGACGACCACGACTGCCGCGTCACCCACCCGCCACCGGACTGAGAGCACCGGACCGAGAGCACCGGACCGAGGCACCGGGCAGCCTGGACCCGGAGCAGTGCCGGGCCCGCGGGTGGAGACGCGGGAACGGCGCAGGGCGAGGCCGGCTTCGTGACGGGCGAGGGGCTACCGGACCCGTACGCGGGTCTTCGAGCACACCTCGCACCGTTGAGTCACGACCCGGCCAATGGTCTCGATCGTCACCCACCGGTGGCGAAGATGGACAAAGCCCACGCGAGCACTCCTACCCGGGGCCGACGATCGGTACGCACTGTCGCTATTCGATCACACGATGGGGTGGAGTCGCAGCGAAATCGAATTGATGCAGTAACGATCATCTGTCGGAGTCGGGTAACCCTCTCCGTGGAACACATGTCCCAGGTGGGAGTCGCACCGGGCGCAGCGCACCTCGGTACGCACCATCCCGTGGCTGCGGTCCTCGATCAGCGTCACCGCGTCCGACTCGGACGGCTCGAAGAAGCTCGGCCACCCGCAGTGCGACTCGAACTTCGTGTTCGACCGGAACAACTCGGCGCCGCAGGCGCGGCACGAGTAGACGCCCTCGGTCTTGGTGTCGACGTATTCGCCCGTGAAGGGACGCTCTGTCCCGGCTTCCCGGAGGACGCTGAACTCCTCCGGCGAAAGCTCGGCCCGCCACTCGGCGTCGCTCTTGACCACCTTCTCCATGCGTCCAGAGTACGAGATCCGGCAAAAAGAGATCTCCGCAGGGTGAAGCATCCTTCATGGGGCGAATTTGCGTCTTTGTAGGCAAGGGGGTGTCATCGCTCCCTGCCAGGGGTGAGATCATTCGCAGATCCCACCGAGCGGCACAGCCCACGCCCGTGCTGGAGCCGCTGGGGGATCGCCATGGCCGGCCGGGTGGCGCGCCAGCGCCCGGAACGGCAGCGAATGATCTGCAGGCCCGCCCCGTCGAGCCCTCGGTCCCGCCACCGAGGCGGCTCCGGGGCGGGCCCACCTCGCTTGACGGGGAAGGTAGGTTCGGTGACATGGCATCGCCGTACATAGAGCTGGTGGTGGGCGAGAGGACCGTCAAGGTCACCAACCCGGACAAGGTGTATTTTCCGGGGATCGGCGCCACCAAGCGGGAGCTCGTCGAATACTACGTGAGCGTCGGCGAGGGGGCGCTGCGCGCGCTCAAGGACCGGCCCACCAACATCAAGCGGCACCCCGACGGCGTGCAGACGGAGGCCATCTACCAGAAGCGCATGCCGCCCCGGCATCCCGACTGGCTCCAGTCGGTGACCGTGACCTTCCCCAGCGGCCGCACGGCGCAGAGCCTGCGCGTCACCGAGGTGGCCGCCATCGCCTACTGCGCCAACCTCGGCACCATCGACTTCCACCCCTGGCCGGTGCGGGCCGCCGACGTCGAGCACCCCGACGAGCTGCGCATCGACCTCGATCCGCAGCCGGGCCTGCCCTTCGACGCCGCCCGGCGCGCCGCCTTCCTCACCAGGGAGGTGCTGGAGGACCTGGGCATGGCCGGGTTCGTCAAGACCTCGGGCAACCGCGGCGCGCACGTCTCCGTGCGCGTCGAGCCGCGCTGGGACTTCATCCAGGTGCGCCACGCCGGCATCGCCCTGGCCAGGGCCGTCGAGGAGCGCGATCCGAGCCTGGTGACCACGGCGTGGTGGAAGGAGGAGCGCGGGGACCGGGTGTTCATCGACTTCAACCAGAACGCCAGGGACCGGACGGTGGTGAGCGCATACTCCATCAGGGCCCAGCCGCACGCGCCCGTCTCGACCCCGCTCACCTGGGACGAGCTCGAAGACGCCGACCCGCGCGACTTCGACATCCGCACGGTGCCCGCCCGCTTCGCCGAGGTCGGCGACGTGCACGCGGCCATCGACGACCGGGCCTACTCGATCGAGCCGCTGCTGGAGCTCTACGCCAAGGACGGCCGGGGCGACATGCCGTACCCGCCCAGTTATCCGAAGATGCCCGGCGAGCCGATGCGGGTCCAGCCGAGCCGGGCCAGGAAAACGCCGTCCGAGTGACCTCGCGCCGGGGCGGTCAGCGGCGTACGAGGTGGTGCGGGGCGAGTTCGCGGGTTTCGCCCCGGCGCAGGTAGACGACCCGGTCGGCGAGCCCGGCCTGCTCGACGTGGTGGCGGAAGTCGTCCAGCGGCGAGGTGGAGGCGGTGTATTCGGCGTAGTGCACCGGCACGACCGTGTGCGGGTTGATCAGCGCCACCCACGAGGCGCCCTGCTCGCCGTCCATGGTGACGAGCAGCGTGCCGAACAGCCTGGTGCCGCCCAGGTGCGCGATGGCCAGGTGGATGTCGGGGAAACGGCGCGGGATCGCGGTCAGGCGGTGGTCGAGCAGGGTGTCGCCGCTGATGTGGACGCGCAGCTCCACCCGTTCCCGCCGGTCGGTGAACTCCAGCATCATGCCGATCACCTGCGGCAGCAGAGCCTCGGCCGGGCCTGCCGCGTGCCTGGCGGGCAGGGCGGTGATCCGGACGCCGCCCTGCGGGCCGCGCAGCTCGTGGTGCTGCCACTCCGCCAGCCCCACGCTGTGGCGGAAGCCGCGCCGGCGCAGGCGGCCGGCCGCCGTGCCGGTGGTGATGACCGGCGTCGCCCGGTCGAGCTCGCGGTGGGTGACCCGGTCCCAGTGGTCGCCGTGCAGGTGGGACAGCACGACCGCGTCGAGCGGCGGCAGAGCGGAGATCGGCACGGCCGGGTCGGTGAGGCGGCGCGAGAACAGGCCGCAGCCGAGGTGGGCGCGCTGGCCCCGGTGCAGGAAGTTCGGATCCGTCAGCAGGGTGAAGCCGTTGTAGCGGATGAGCACGGTGGCGTTGCCGATGAACCGCAGGCTGCCCCTCACCTCGGTTCACCCCGGGTGCGGGGGGCGCTGCGCGGGAGGCACGCCGCCGCCCTGGCCGCCGCCCTTGCGGCCCTTGTCGGTGCCGTGCGGGTGGCCCGCGCGCCTGGATCCGCTCTTCGTCTCCCGTACGGCCTGGGCGGACTTGGATTCGGCGGGCGACCGGCCAGATCTGCGAATTTCAGGCTGTTGTGGATTACTCATGGCATTTATCCCCTTTTATTGGGATTAATGCCGCATTGTCCCCTTGGGCAAACCCTCCGTATCTGGCTGGTTTCACTTCGGTCACATAACTTGACTCACGGTCTAATAGTTCGCAAGGCTCGTTTCTGCATCGGGGGGCGACAACCGAGTCTGGAGCCTTCTCATGGCAAGAGCCCGACTGGCAAGAGCGCGCCGATTCGCGGCGGCCGGAGCGGTGACCGCCTTCGTGATCGCGGGCATGAGCCTCGCGGCGGGTACGGCCTCCGCGCAGTCCGGTCCCAAGCTGCCTGACGTGGTGCCTGACGTGCTGCCCGACTGCCTGCTTCCGCTGCGACTGCCGCTGCTGTGCGACGACCCGCCCGAGGAGCCCCGCCCGGACCACCACGAACCCGATGATTCCTGGACGGAGCCGCCCCCGGTGGAGCACGAACCGGAGGAATCCCGGCCGGGGAAGGCGGACTACCTGCGCCCGTGGCGGCCCGCCGGCGAGGACGAGCACAGGGTGCCCAGGGGACATCCGGAGACCGGGGGCGGCGGGCTGGCGCCGGACGACGGCCCGGCGTGGCCGTTCGCCCTGGGCGGCGTGGCGCTGCTGGCCGGGGCCGGGCTGACCGGGTACGCGGTACGGCGCGAGAACGCCGCGTAGGTTCGCCGTGGGGGGACAGAAGGCGATCCTGGCCGGCGCCGGGGTGGTGTCGCTGGCGGGGATGCTGCTGATCGCGCTCGGGCTCGGCGGCATCCTGGGCGGCGCGCCCGAGCCGGACACCGTCGCGGCCACGTCCCGCGAGCCGGTCCCGTCCCTGTTCACCGGCGTGCCGCCGGGCAAGGTGGCCGCGCCCATGCGGGCCGCCCGCCCCACGGCCGTCTACATCCCCTCCATCGGTGTCCAGGCCCCGCTGACGGAGCTCGGCCTGGACGCCGAGGGCGCCATCCAGAACCCGCCCCTCGACCACCCGAACCTGGCCGGCTGGTACCGCTACGGCCCCGTCCCCGGCCGGCGCGGCGCCGCTGTGATCACCGGCCACCTCGACACCAGGTCGGGCCCCGCAGTCTTCGCCCGGCTCAGGAACGTCAAGCGCGGCGACCAGGTACAGGTGCTGCGCGCCGACCGCTCCGTGGCCGTCTTCGTGGTCGACTCGGTCGAGCACACGCCGAAGCGGAGCTTCCCCGCCAAGAAGGTCTACGCCAAGCTCCCCTATCCGGGGCTGCGGCTGGTGACCTGCGGCGGGGCGTTCGACCAGGCGGCGCACAGCTACCGCGACAACACGATCGTGTACGCGCACCTGGCGGCGCCGTACCACCCCCGGAGCTGACCACGGGTCCCGGGGCACGCCGAGCGCGCAAAAACCATTGGCCGCCGATCGCCCTGCGCCGATAGCCTCATCCATGTCCGAACAAGTCGGGGCATCGCCCCGCCGGAGGGAGTGGATTTATGCCTGGCACCGCGCCAAGTGCGCCTCGCCGTGCCGTGGGCGAATCCTGCCTCTGAAGCATCACCCTTCGATCGGCTGGACCGCCTGCCGTACCGGCATGCCCGCGTATGCCGCGAGGCTCGCTCGGCTCCCTTGCTGCCTTTGATGAATCATTCCGGCAAGGAGTTACCAGGTTGTCCACCAACGACAAATCGCGTTTCATCGTGAACACGCAGACCTTCCAGTGCGTACGCTGCGGCCTGACCGTCACGGCGACCGCACCTGACGGCACCCGCCGCAACCACTGCCCGAGCTGCCTGCACTCGCAGCACGTGCTCGACGGTGTGGAGGGCGGCCCGTCGGAGTGCCGGGCGCGCATGATCCCGATCGCGATCGCGGTCCTGCGCACCGGCGACTGGATGATCATCCACCGGTGCACCCGGTGCGGCGAGCTGACGTCCAACCCCATCCGCGGGGACGACAACCAGCTCATCCTCATGCGCATGGCGGTGCGCCCGCTCGCGCAGCCGCCGTTCCCGCTCGAGGCGTTCGGCGGTCTGTGACATGCCGAGGAGGAACCCGGGCCGGGAACGGCCGCAACGGCGCAAGAGGGCACACCACCAGGAGTCCGGCGAGGCGTTCCGCTGCGTCGGGTGCCGGCTGGACGTGCCCATGAGCGCGCCGGGCACCGCGCACCGCAACCACTGCCCGCACTGCCTGACGAGCCTGCACGTCGACCACCGGATTCCGGGGGACAGGCGGGCGGCCTGCCGGGGCCGCATGGCGGCGCTGAGCGTCACCGTGCGGCGGGACGGGGAGTGGCTGATCATCCATCACTGCCAGTCGTGCGGCGGGCTCAGCGCCAACCGCATCGCGGGCGACGACAACGCGCTGGCGCTGCTCCGCGTCGCCGTCCGCCCGCTGTCCGACACCCGGCTACCGGTCAACGCCATGCTGACCCTCTGAGGCCGGCCCTCTGAGCCCGTCGGCCCCGATGGGCTCTCCCGCCCCGCCGGGCCCCGGCCGTCCAGGTGGGTCGGCCGTCAGGTTCGGCGCGAACGGCGGGAGCGCTGGGGGCGCTTCGGGTTGCTTTGGGCCGGTTCGGGCGCCGGTGGCTCGGTGGCGAGCGGGAGGTGGAAGACGAAGCGGGCTCCGTGCGGGCACGCCTCCTCGACGTGCAGGGTGCCACGGTGGGCGTGGGCGATGTCCCGGGCGATCGCCAGCCCGAGGCCCGCACCGCCGTGGCCACGGCTGCGCGCGGTGTCCAGCCGGGCGAAGCGCTGGAAGACGTGCTCGCGCTCGGCCTCCGGGATCCCCGGCCCGTCGTCGGTGACGGTCAGCTCGGCCAGGTCGCCGGTGCGGCTCACCCCTGCCACGACGCTGTGGGCCGCGTGCCGGCGCGCGTTGTCGAGCAGGTTGCCCAGCACCCGGCGGATCTGCGTGGGAACGGCGTCGACGATCACGCCGGACTCGAGATCGAGCCGCGCCGGGCAGCGGTCGCCGGCCCGGCAGGCCGCTTCGGCCTTGACGATCTCGGCCAGGTCGACGCGCTCGAAGGCGCTGGCCGGGATGGCTTCGAGCTGGGCCATCAGCAGGAGGTCGGTGATGATGGCCTGGAGCCGGTCCACGTCGCCGAGCGCGTGTTCCAGCAGGTCGGAGAGATCGGTCTCGCCGGGGTGGAGCTGCGCCTCCTCCAACTGGGCCCGCAGCCCCGCCAGCGGGGTACGCAGCTCGTGGGAGGCATCGGTGGTGAACCGCCGCTGGCGGTCGAGCGACTGTTTCAGCGATTCGGCGGCACGTTCGAGCTGCGCCGACATCGTGTGCTCATGTGTGTAGCGGCGGGCGTTGTCCACGCACACCGCCGCGCGGCCGACCAGCTCCTCGGCCAGGGCCAGGTCGTCCTCCTCGAAGGCGCTCATGCGCCGGGAGCGGTAGAAGCTCACCACTCCGAGCGTGACGTCCCTGGCCCGCAGCGGCACCACGATGAGCGAGTGGATGCCCTGCTCGCGCACTCTCTGGCCGCGTTCCGGATCCTGCGCCATCCACCAGAGCGACATGTCCAGCTCGGGTTCGAGCACTGACTCCCCGCCGGCCAGGCAGCGGCCCTGCGGCGTGGCCGGGGGCGGGTGGATGAGCGCGCCGACGTCGGCCAGGTCGAAGTTCCGCAGGGTGGTGGCCAGGGCGATCCGGCGCAGGCCGGCGTCGAGCACGCCCGGCTCATCGCCACACAGCACGGGGTCCGGCAGGTCGACGGCCGCGAAGTCGGCGAAGCGGGGGACGGCGACCTCGGTCAGCTCCTGAGCGGTCCTGGTGACCTCCAGGCTGGTGCCGACGCGGGCGCCGGCCTCCCAGATCAGGCTGAGCCGTTCACGCGCCTGCACGGCGAGCCGTCCCACACCCGGCTCACCCACGGCCAGCAACCACCGGTCGGTCGCGGCGGCGGAAACCGGGGCACCCGAAAGGGGGACGCCCGGCAGAGGCGAGCCCGTCCCAGGTGAGCCCGGCTGCGCGGAGGTCACCCCAGAGGAGGTGTGCCCGGGGGAGCCCAGCCCGGGTGAGCCCGCCTCAGGTGAGGGAGGGACACGCGAGGCCGGAACGCCCGGGGGAGGAACAGCGGACACCGGCTGAGCGGCGGCGGGCTCCACGGGAGCGCTGATGGTCTCGGTGGAGACGGGATCAGCGAGAGTGGTGTCTTCAGCGGGCGCGGGTCCGGTGGTGGTGGGAGTGGCGCTCTCGGCAGGTGTGGGCGCAGTGGCGGCAGTGCCGTCGATGAGTGTCGGCGCATGGGAGGTGATGTCGTCGACGGTTGTGGGGGTGGTGAAGGGTTCGGCGGAGAGGGTGGGGTGTCCGTCGGTGGGCGTATGGGTGAGTGGTGGCCGGCGTGCCGCTGGTCCGTCACCGTGGTCTCCCCGGGAGCCGGAGGCCACGTACCAGGACGAGCCGTCGGTCAGGACGGCCTCCACGGCGATGCCGCGCGCCCCGGCGGGGTTCTCGACCGTGCGGCTGACCAGCGTGGCGGCACGGCCCCCCGACAACAGCACCACCGTCACACCCGCGTGACCGGCCGAGATCAGCTCCGTGGCCCTCTCCAGCAGGCGGAAACGGTCGTGCGGGGCGAGCGGACCGGCCTGGTCGATCGGCCGGCCGGTGGCGGGCTCCACTCCGCCGCACCGGTGCCGGGCCTCGAAGAACGCGCGCAGCAGCACCTGCTCCCGCTGTGAGATCTGTTCGAGCAGGCGTTCCCCGATGAGGTCGGTCGTGTCCACGACGAGGCCGAGCATCGCCGGGTCGGCGAACCTGTCCAGGCACGCCAGGTTCAGCACACCCTCGACGTGACCGCTGATCGGGTCGCGGATGGGCGAGGCCGCGCACACCAGATCGCCCAAGGAGTTCGCGTAGTGTTCCCGGCCCCAGATGAGGACGGGCCGCCGCTCGGCCAGCGCGGTGCCGATGCCGTTCGTACCGATGGCCTGCTCGGGGAACCCGAAGCCGGGCAGCACCTGGTTGTGGTCGAGCCACCGGAGGAGCGCCGGCTCGCCGACCCGGCGCTGCAGCACCCGCGCCTGCCCGTCTGCGAGGACCAGGGCCACCTTGATGCCGGAGACCCGGGATTCGAGCTCGTCGAGCACGGGCGCGGCCGCCTGCGCGAGCCTGCCGTGCAGGTCCACGTCCGGGTCGTACACGGTGGGCGCGGCGTGCGGGACGACGCCCATCCGCCGGCTGCGCTCCCATGACGTCAGCACCCACGGCCGCACGCCGCTCTCGACCGGTTCGCCGGCGCAGAAACGTTTGCGGGCCCGATCCAGAGCAGTGGGGTCCTCGCGCTCGGCAACGTCCATAGCCTGCTTCTTCCTCCCCGTCCCGTTCTGTACAACTCTGCTCGCCCCAGCATCCCTTTCATGCTTATTTGTCTAATGTTCTGCTGGTTTATAGGTAAGTTTGACCAGAAACAGGGAAACGTGGACGCCGTGTTCAGCGGCGTAGACCCGTGCTTTCAGTCGCCGAATTCGAGGTGCAGCGCCTGGGTGAAGTCGGCGACGGCTTCCTCGTGGCGCTCCAGCTCCTGCTGGATTTCGCCGCGTACGCGATATGCCCAGATATATTCGGGATCCAGGTCGATCGCCCGGTTCAAATCGCGCAACGCCGCCTCATTGTCGCCCAGCTCGCTCAGCACCGCGCCCCGGCTGCCGAATGCGCGGTCGTTCTCCGGGTCCAGCTCCAGCGCCCGGTTCAGGTCCGCCAGGGCCTCCTCATAGCGGTCGGTCATGCGCAGGGCCTCGCCTCTCCTGCTGAGCGCCCGTACGTACTCGGGGTCTGCCGCCAGGGCCTTCGTGTAGTCGGCGATCGCCTCCTCGTACTGGTGCATGCGCTGGTACAGGTCGCCGCGGGCGACCCAGGAGTAGGCCAGCTCCTCGTTCTGCGCGATGATCTTGGCGTACTCGTGCAGCGCCTCGTCCAGGCGGTCCAGGTCCACCAGGAGCTCCGCCTTGGCCTCCAGGATCCACAGGGAATCGGGGGCGAGGGTCAGGGCGTGCTCGAAGTCGTCCATGGCCTCCTCCAGGCGGCTCATGGCGGCGTAGGTCTGGCCCCGCGAGCCGAGGGCGTACGCGCTGTCCGGCTCCAGTCTCAGTGCCTCGTCGAAGTCCGCCAGCGCGGCCTCGTACCGCTCGATGACGCGGTGACTCTCGCCGCGTAACCGCCAGGAGCGGGCGTGGTCGGGCACCAGCGCGATCGACTCGGTCAGGTCCGCGATGGCCGCCTCGTGCCTCGACAGGGCGATGTACGACTCGGCGCGGCTGCGCAGCACCGACGCCCGGGACTGGGCGGCTGCATCGGACAGCCCAGGGTGGTCCTTGATCCCCTCGCTCATGAGGGGTCAATCTATCTGTTCTTCCGATCAGACCGGCCGGTTCTGCTGCTCGATCTACTGCTCGACCACGGTCGGTGGGCCCCGCCCACCGACCCGGCGAAGGCCGAGCCGGACCAGAAATGATCACGACACAGATACGGGCGGACGTGGGTGCCGAACTCCTCGCGCAGCGTCCGAGCCGGCACCCCCTTCGGCGAGTCGACCAGCTTGGGCAAGGCGACCTTGGGCGCCGTCGTCCTTGACCGCCCCCGAACGGCAGGCCCGGCGGAAGGTGTTCACCCGGACGGTGCCGCTGCGCGGATCGCGCACGAAGCGCGGGCCCGGGCGTGGTCCTGCACGGCTCGGCGCCGGGCGGCCCCGGCTGGTCTCCCACCAGGCGGTGAACCAACCGGGACTCAAGATCGCGCAAAGCGCATGAACGTGTGCGGATTGTCCGCTGTGGCTCGGGAGAGACGCCTCGCAGGGTGGTGGCCATGGCACACGAACTGCTCGGCCGTCTGGCGTACGGCTCCCGCTACAACCACGTCCCCTGGGGCCAGCGAGTCTATGTACGGCCGGGAGAACGCCTGATCCGCGAGGCGCGGTGGCGGCTGCTCATCAGGCGATCCCCGGTCATGTCGCGCGAGGAGTACGAGCGGCTCAGGCATCCCGGCGAGATCGAGGAGTTCCTGAGCTGCATGATGTGCGGGGAGTCGCGCCAGCAGCCGCTGTTCGAGCCGCGCGGTGACACGGGGTGGCGCTATCACGTCGTCCGCTGCCCCTCCTGCGGCTTCCTCTACCGCAACCCCAACATCCGCCCCGAACGCCTCGGCGACCTGTACGCCAGCGGCTACAGCACCTTCCTGACCGGCAAGTACGCCGCCAACCGGCAACGCCGTTACAGCCTGACCATGGAGGCGTTCTCGCCGGTGTTCGAGGAGGGCAAGGAGCGCCGGCTGCTCGACTTCGGCTCCGGCGTCGGGCTGTTCCTGGAACTGGCCGAGCAGCGCGGGTTCGAGGGCTACGGGGTGGACCTGTCGCCGGAGTCCGTGGCCCAGGCGAACGCGCGGCTGGTCACCGCCCGTACCTACTTCGGCACTCCGCGGGACGTGCCGGAGATCGCCGCCGGCGGGTTCGATGTGATCACGCTCTGGTCGGTGCTCGCGCACCTGCCCAGGCCGCTGGAGGACTTCCGCGAGTTCAGGAGCCTGCTGGCGCCCGGCGGGGT
Source organism: Nonomuraea sp. B12E4 (assembly GCF_039871825.1). NCBI lineage: Bacteria > Bacillati > Actinomycetota > Actinomycetes > Streptosporangiales > Streptosporangiaceae > Nonomuraea > Nonomuraea sp. B12E4. The sequence goes on from NZ_JBDPME010000003.1 coordinate 230,444, forward strand.
GCTGCTCATCCTGACCGTGAACGCCCGGTCGTTGCTGCTCAAGGCGTACGGGTCGGCGTGGAGCGGCTTCACCAGGAACCACCTGATGTTCTACTCCTCCGAGACCGTACGCACGCTGCTCCGGCGTACCGGCTTCGCGGGCGTCGCCTTCGCGCCCCACTACGGCGACACGATCGAGGCCGGCACCACCAACCTGACCCCCGCCCTGCGGGACCGGCTGCGCCGCAACGTGGAGCTGAGCGACGGCGGCAACATGATGCGCGTGCTGGCCTTCGCCGACGAGGAGGCGCTCGACCGCTGGGCCGGCGGCCCACTCCCGATCCACCGGCTCCACGCTTAGCCCTCGGATAGCCGTCGGATAGCCCTCGGAGACGCCAAGCCCGCCGGGCATCTCGCGCCGGGGGCGGGGCCCCGCGATCCGCGTGGACGCGATGCCGCCCCACCCCACCCCCGCCGGGGCGCGGTACCGCAATCTGGGTGGGGGTGGGTCGGTGGTGGGGTTCGTATCCGATTTGATCGGATATTTCATGACGGAGAGGTTCGGGACGAGGAGGAGATGGTGTGAGCGAGCTTGTGGTCACCGCCGACGGGCCCGTGCTGCGGGTGGTGTTCAACCGGCCGGACCGGCACAACGCACTGACCTGGGACATGTGGGACGGCCTGGAGCAGGCTTGTGAGCGGGCCGACAACGACCCCGCGATCAAGCTGCTGGTGCTGTCCGGGGCGGGCGGACGGGCGTTCGTGGCCGGCACCGACATCGCCCAGTTCGCCGCCTTCAACGACGGCTCGGACGGCGTCGCGTACGAGCGCGGGGTCCAGCGCGTCATCGACCGCCTCGAACGCGTCAAGGTTCCCACGGTGGCCGTCGTCGAGGGCCACTGCGTGGGCGCGGGCCTGATCGTCGCCGCGGCCTGCGACCTGCGGATCGCCGTGCCCGCGGCCACGTTCGGCGTGCCGATCGCCCGCACCCTCGGCAACTGCCTGTCCATGAACACCTACTCCCTGCTCGTCCACCACCTCGGCCCGGCCCGCACCCTGGACATGCTGCTCAGGGCCCGCCTCTACACCGCCGAGGAGGCCCACGCCGCCGGTTTCGTGGCCGAGCTCCGCACGCCGGAGGAGTTGCCCGAGCGCCTGGCGGAGCTGGAGGATCGGCTGCTGGGACACGCGCCGCTGTCGATGTGGGCGGCCAAGGAGGCCGTCCGGCGGCTGCGGGTGGCGAACCTGCCGGACGGCGACGACATCGTGGCCACGGTCTTCGGCAGCGACGACTTCCACGCCGCCGTCCCCGCCTTCCTGGCCAAGGAGAAGGTGGACTGGCAGGGCCGGTGACTTCGGGCGGGGCCCTAAGATCGAGCCATGGAGCTGACCTCTGGAGTGCATGTCGCCGTCACCGACCGACACGGAGGGGTCAGCACGGGACCGTACACCTCACGCAACCTCGGCGGCCTGGTCGGCGACGACCCCGAGGCCGTACGGGCCAACCGCGCGGGAGTGGCCGCCGAGCTGGGCGTGCGGGCCGTGGTGTTCATGCGCCAGGTTCACAGCGCCGAGGTGGCCTACGTGAGCGAGCCGTTCGGCGACGACCCGCCGCGCCTCGACGGGGTGTTCACCACCGAGCCGGGCCTGGCGCTCGCCTCGCTCGGCGCCGACTGCCCCGCCGTCCTGGTGGCCGATCCGGTGGCCCGCATGGTGGGCGCCGCACACTCCGGCCGCCCCGGCACCGCGGCGGGCATCACGACCGCGCTGGTGGCGGCCATGGCCGCAAAGGGCGCGACACCGGAGCGGATGGTCGCGATGGTCGGTCCCGGCGTCTGCGGCCGCTGCTACGAGGTGCCCGCCGGTATGCGCGAGCAGGTCGCCGCCAAGGTGCCCGAGACGTGGTCCACGACCTCCTGGGAGACACCGGCCCTCGACCTGCGCGCCGGCATCGAGGCCCAGCTCCGTGCGGTGGGCCTGGTCGACGTACGCCACGACGCCCGCTGCACGATGGAGTCCTCAGAGCTCTACTCCCACCGCCGCGAGCAGCCCGGCGGCCGCTTCGCCGCCCTCATCTGGCTCACCTGACCCGGCGCCCAAGACAGCGGCGCCCAAGGTGTGGTCGCGTTACCGCGCCAAGGATCGCGGCGTCCGAAGCCGGGGCGCGCAAAGTCGTGCCATCAGGGGTGCGGCCCTGGGGTGCGGCGCTGGAAGGGGTGGCGCTCGCAGTTGTGGCGCTTGGAGGGTCAGTTCTTGCGGGTGTTGAAGATCACGTTCACGATGATGATGCCGACCCACACCGGGATCAGCGCGTATTCCTTACCGTCACCGACCAGCGTGAGCAGGATGGTGGAGACGGTGCCCAGGGCGACCGAGACGATCGCCAGGGCCAGCCGTTGCCCGTCAGCCGTGGTCTGCTGACGGGCAACCTGCTTGGCCGCTGGGCCTGATTGGGCCAGACGTTCGTCCACCCTCCGGTCGACCTCCTGGCCCATCTTCTCGAGAAATGACTCCACGACGGCGTCCTCGAACTCCGGGCCGAGGTCGCGGCGGGCGGACAGAGCTGCGCGCAGCTCATCTCCTGTACTCATATTCCGAGAATATTGCGGGACTTTTGCTAGCGGGCAAGGATATCGTCGAGGTTGTAACTGACCGGACGTTCGAGCTGCTCATAGGTGCATGATTCCGGCGTGCGATCCGGCCGCCACCGCCGCCATTGTGCGGTGTGCCGGAACCGGTCGCCTTCCATCTGGTCATAGGCCACCTCGATCACCAACTCCGGCCTGAGCGGAATGAACGACAGGTCCTTCTTGGCACTCCAGCGTGATATCGCCCCCGGCACGCGCTGCCCGCCCGTCGCCGGCCCGGCGGCCGGCTGCCCGAGGTTGGCCGCCGCCTGCTCGGCCCAGTGGCCCCAGGGGTGCTCGCCCAGCTCGGTGAGGTACGGCTTGATCTCCTCGACCAGCTCGGCCCGGCGCGCCATCGGGAAGGAGGCGGCCACCCCCACGTGGTGCAGCCGCCCGTCGGCGCCGTAGAGGCCGAGCAGCAGCGAGCCCACGATCGGCCCGGATTTGTGCTCACGGTAGCCGCACACCACGACGTCGGCGGTCCGCTCGTGCTTGACCTTGAACATCGTGCGCTTGTCCGGGATGTACGGCTGGTCGCCGGGCTTGACGATGATGCCGTCGAGCCCCGCCCCCTCGAACGTCTCGAACCACTCACCCGCCTGATCCTCGTCGGTCGTCACCGGAGTCAGCCGGATGGACCCGCCCCGCTCCGGGAAGATCCCCTCCAGCCGCGCCCGCCGCTCCGAGAACGGCACCTCCATGAACGACTCGTCACCCAGCGCCAGCAGATCGAACGCGAAGAACTGGGCCGGCGTGCGCTCCGACAGCATCTTGACCCGGGACGCGGCCGGGTGGATGCGCTGCTGCAACGCGTCGAAGTCGAGCTGCGACCCCATCGGCAGCACGATCTCACCGTCCACGACGCACTTCTCCGGCAACTCCGCCCGGACCGCCTCGACCAGCTCGGGAAAGTAGCGTGTGAACGGCCGCTCGTTACGGCTGCCCAGATAGACCTCGTCGCCGTCGCGGAACACGATGCAGCGGAACCCATCCCATTTCGGCTCATAGAACAGCGTGCCGTCCTGCTTGGGCATCTTCTTGACCGGCTTGGCCAGCATCGGCGGCACCGGCGGACGCACCGGAAGGTTCGGAACCGGCTCTTCGACGGGCCCGTCGGCGGGCTCGGTGGTCATGGGCTCTGCTCCCTCGTATATCTGCAGAAGAGGACCCCGTCCTCCTCCAGCACCTGCCTGAGATTCAAGCTGACCTGTGCGGGCTCGCCGTTGATGATGCGCGCCGCGCCGCCGCCGACCAGCATCGGGCTGGTCGACAGGCACAACTCGTCGACCAGACCGGCGGCCGAGAGCTGGGCGTTGACCCGGGGCCCGCCCTCGCACAGGATCCTGGTCAGCCCCCGGTCGTGCAGCTCGGCCACGGCCTGCCGCATGTCGACGCCCTCCTCGCCGGCCACGATGAGGTCACTGCGCTTGGCCGCCTCCTTGAGCCGCTCGTGCGGCGCGCACGCGCAGGTGATCACGATCGTCCTGCTGGTGGCGTCGGTGAACAGCTCGTCGTCGAGGTCGAAGGCGAGGCTGCGGGTGATGATCGCGATGGGCGGCACCTCGGGCCGGCCCGCGCGGATCTCGGCCCACGACTCGCGCGGCTTGACCGGGCCGTATCCCTCCTTGCGGACCGTCGCCGCGCCCGCGACGACCACGTCGGCCAGCCCGCGCAGGACCTGGAATATCCGCTTGTCACCCGTGCTCGACAGGCCGCCGGAGCGCCCCTTCAGCCAGGCGGCGCCGTCGGCGCTCGCGACCATGTTGAGCCGCAACCACGGCCTGTCCTCCGGGTAGGCGTACGCCTGCGGAATGCCTGGATTGTCCTGTATGTCGGGATAGATGCGCCGCACTCCTCTACCTTGGCACACCCCGCCGACATTCAGCCGCAGGGGGTTTTGGGAGGGATACCACTTTTGCGGATTGACGGACGGGTGGGCGGTTCCGTGCTTACGTGGCGGGGGGAGAGGGGAGGGCCCATGGGGCTGGTCACCGGATTGACGTGGACGATCGCCGCGCTCGCCGGTGTCCGCCTGCTGAGCCACTGGTTGTCCGGCGGCGACCGGGCCAAGATCACCCGGTTCCCGGCGGCGGTGGTCTTCTCCCACCCGACGCTGGCCGTCTCGGCGCTGGCGTGCTGGGTCGCCGCGCTGATCACGGGGAACCGGGCGTTGGCGTGGCTGGCGTTCGGCGGGCTGGCGGCGGCCGCGCTGCTGGGCTTCGTGATGTTCACCCGCTGGCTCGGCGCGGGGCGGCACGGCAGGGGCGGCGCCGGTCTCCCGGTGCTGGCGGTCACCCTGCACGGGCTGGCCGGGGTGGCCACGTTTGCCCTGGTGCTCCTCGCGGCCAGCGCGGCCCGCGTCTTCTGAGGCCGGCGCCGCCCCCGAGGTCAGGCGGCCGGGCCGACCGCCAGGCGGCCGGACCCATCGTCAGTGCGGCCGGGCCGACCGTCAGCACGGCCGGACCAACCGTCAGTACGGCTGAGCCGATCGTCAGGATGGCCGGGCCGGCGGTCAGGACGGCCGGGTCGTGCGGGGCTGGCGCAGCACCTGCAGCGAGCGGGCCGTGACGGCGACCAGGCCACCGGCCTGCCACTGGTCGTCGGCGAACGCGTCCTCCACCCAGTCGTGGCTCGTGTCGAGCACCGGCAGCCACCCGGTGCCGAACTCCGGGCCGGGCAGCGTGAACGGCAGGTTCTCGTGGTGCGCGTTGATCAACAGCAGGAACGAGTCGTCCACGATGCGCTCGCCGCGTGGCCCGGGCTCGGTGATCGCCTCGCCGTTCAGATAGACCATGAGGGACTTGGCGTAGCTGATGTGCCAGTCGCCCGCCGTCATCTCCACGCCGCCGGGAGTGAGCCAGACCAGGTCGCGGGCGCCGTTGTCCGGATGGCGGCCGTGGAAGAAGCGGCGGCGCTGGAAGACCGGGTGCTCGCGGCGCAGCTTGGACAACGCGCGTACGAACTCCAGCAGCGCCGGCTCGGCCTGCAGCAGCGACCAGTCCACCCAGGCCAGCTCGTTGTCCTGGCAGTAGGCGTTGTTGTTGCCCCGCTGGGTGCGGCCGAGCTCGTCGCCGTGGGAGAGCATGGGCACGCCCTGCGACAGGAACAGCGTGGCCAGGAGGTTGCGGCGCTGACGGTGGCGGAGCCCGACGATCGAGGGGTCCTCGACCGGGCCCTCCGCGCCGCAGTTCCAGGAGCGGTTGTCGTTGGTGCCGTCGCGGTTGTCCTCGCCGTTGGCCTCGTTGTGCTTGTGGTCGTAGGAGACCAGGTCGGTGAGGGTGAACCCGTCGTGGCAGGTGACGAAGTTGATCGAGGCGACCGGGCGGCGGCCGGAGGACTCGTACAGGTCGGCGGAGCCGGTCAGGCGGGAGGCGAACTCGGGGAGGGCGGAGTGCGTACCCCTCCAGAAATCTCGCACTATGTCCCGATATTTGCCGTTCCACTCCGTCCACAATGGTGGGAAATTTCCGACCTGATACCCACCCGGACCCACATCCCACGGCTCGGCGATCAGCTTGACCTGTGAGATCACCGGATCCTGCTGGATCAGGTCGAAGAACGCGCTCAGCCGGTCGACGTCGTGCAACTCCCTGGCCAGCGCCGAGGCCAGATCGAACCGGAACCCGTCCACGTGCATCTCCAGCACCCAGTAACGCAACGAGTCCATGATCAGCTGCAGCGCGTGCGGCGAGCGCACGTTGAGGGAGTTACCGCACCCGGTGTAGTCGAGGTAGTAGCGCCGGTCACCGTCGTGCAGCCGGTAGTAGGCCGCGTTGTCGATCCCCCTGAACCCCATCGTGGGCCCCATGTGGTCGCCCTCGGCGGTGTGGTTGTAGACCACGTCGAGGATGACCTCGATGCCCGCCTCGTGCAGCGCCCGCACCATGGCCTTGAACTCCAGCACCTGCTGTCCCCGCGTGCCCGCACTGGAGTAGCCGGCGTGCGGGGCCAGGTAGGCCATGGTGTTGTAGCCCCAGTAGTTGGTCAGCCCGCGCGCCACCAGGAAGTGCTCGGGCATGTAGTGGTGCACCGGCATCAGCTCGACCGCCGTCACCCCCAGCGACAGCAGGTGGTCGATGACCGCCGGATGCCCCATCCCCGCGTACGTGCCCCGCAGGTCGGGCGGCACGTCCGGGTGCCGCTTGGTGAGCCCGCGAACGTGCGCCTCGTAGATCACGGTCTGGTGGTACGGCGTGCGCGGCGGCCGGTCGTTGCCCCACTCGAAGAACGGGTTGACCACCACGTTCTTCGGCATGTACGGGGCGCTGTCCTCGGTGTTGCGCCGGCTGGGATCGGTGAAGTAGTAGGGGAACAGCGCCTGGTTCCACACCAGGTCGCCGTCGATGGCCTTGGCGTAGGGGTCGACCAGCAGCTTGGCCGGGTTGGAGCGGTGGCCCTGCGAAGGGTCGAAGGGGCCGTGGACGCGGTAGCCGTAACGCTGCCCCGGCTGGATCCCCGGCAGGTAGCCGTGCCAGACGAACCCGTCGACCTCGGGCAGATCGACGCGCTCTTCGACGTCGTCCTCGTGAAACAGGCACAGCTCGACCCGCTCGGCGACCTCTGAGAACACCGAAAAGCTGGTGCCTACGCCGTCCCAGGTGGCGCCGAGTGGATAGGGCTCGCCCGGCCAGACCTCGCGCATGTGGACCAATTGTCGCATGCGAAAGCGCTCTTGGTCTCGCGATGAACCGATCGCCGTCGCCTTCCCGGCGGTCACCTGCCGCCGGGAAGGTCAGGATCCGGTCAGAGCAGCTCGGCCATGAGGTTGATCGTGGTGCCCGCCAGCGCCTTGCTGACCGGGCAGTTGGCCTTGGCCGTCTCCGCGGCCTGCTGGAACTGCTCGGCGGTGATCCCGGGAACCCGGCCCTTCACCGTGAGCACGATGCCCGTGATGCCCTCACCGGGCTGGAACGTCACGTCGGCGCTGGTCTCCAGCGACTCGGGCGGGGTGCCGGCGCCGGCCAGCCCGTGCGAGAGCGCCATCGAGAAGCAGGAGGAGTGAGCCGCCGCGATGAGCTCCTCGGGGGAGGTCTTGCCGCCCGGATCCTCGGCCCGGGAGGCCCAGGAGACCTCGAACGCGCCGACGCCCGAGGTGTCGAGCGAGACGGTGCCCCAACCGTTGAGCAGGGCGCCCTTCCAAAGGGTGGTGGCGGTGCGAGTGGTGGCCATGGCGTAGCTCCCTCCGTTGTAGTGCTCCGACACTATCGCGCGCCGACAAAGTGCGTCCCGGAGGTCATCCGGCTCTACTTTTGCGGCGAATAGTGACATGCTCGGGTCGCGGCGCACCGGCCGCCTTGGTCCGGATGAACACGGGAGTGTGGTGCCAGTGGAGGCACCGTACGACGACCGCCTGCTGCACCAGCGGGTGGTCGGCGGCGACGAGGCCGCACTGGGTGAGGTCTACGATCGGCTCTCCTCGCTGATCTTCGGTCTCTCGCTGCGTGTCACCAGGGACCGGGTGATCGCGGAGGACATCACGCAGGAGGTCTTCCTGGTCTTCTGGGAGCGGCCGCTGGCCTACGACCCGGACCGCGGCACGTTGCGCGCGTGGCTGGCCACGATCGCCCACCGCCGTGCGGTGGACCACGTACGCGCCGAGGAGCGCCGGCGCGTGTCCGCCCTGGGCCCCCGGCTGTTCGAACGCGAGCCTGCGAGACTGGAGGACACGGTGCTCGCCGCCGACGAGGCCCAGCGCGTGCGCCAGGCGGTGACGTCGCTGCCCGACGGGCTCCGGGAGGCGGTGGAGCTGGCTTACTTCGGCGGGCGGACCTACCGGCAGGTCGGCGAGGAATTAGGCGTGCCCGAGGGCACCGCCAAATCGCGCATCCGGCTGGCGCTGAGACGCCTGGCGGACGCGCTTGCGGAGGAAGAGGTGTGATGGACCCCGTCGAGCGTCTCTACCTGGACGCGATGATGGAGGACCCGGCGGTGCCGGCCCACTCGTTGCGTCCCCAACTGCTGGCCGGGGCCAGGGCACGGCGCAGACCCGCGGCTCCCACGGCGGCCTGGGCGCAGCCGTACGCGGGCCGCGTCGCCGCCATGGACGCGTTGCTGGCCTCGGCGGTGGACGGCGACTGGTCGCGGATCATCGTCGAGGGCTGGACCCTGCAGGAGCTGGTGGCCCACCTGGCCGCCAAGGACGGCCTGCTGGCCGCCTCGGTGGGCGCCCCGGTGCTGGGCCCGCCGCTGGGGGCGGCCGACTCGATGGGCCGTACGCGGGAGGTGCAGGCGTACGAGCGGGGCCGCAGCCCCGAGCAGACCCGCCGGGACTGGCGGGCCCAGGCGGACGCCCTCTGCCGCCATCTGGCGGAACTGGACCCGGCGACCCCGGCCGGCCTGGACGGCATGGAGACGGCGATCGGCGACCACATCCTGGCCCGGGGCCTGGAGACCTGGGTCCACACGTCCGACGCGGCCCACACGGCCCAGATCAGCCTGCCCGACCCGATCCCCGAGCACATCCGCCCGACCGCGGACCTGTGCGCCCGCCTGCTGCCCTGGACGATGCTCTTCTCCGGCCTCGACGGCGCCGGCCGCACCGTGCACCTGACGCTGACGGGCGAGGGCGGCGGCGAGTGGACGCTGCCGCTGGGCGTCGAGGAGACGGTCCCGGGCACGCCGGACGTCCACATCACGGCCGACGTGGTCAAGTTCTGCTTCCTGCTGGGCGGGCGGGGGGATCCGCTGGACTTCCCCGCCGACGTGACGGGCGACCATGACCTGGCCAGGGACATCCTGACCACGGCCCCGACCTTCTCCGGTCCCTGAGGCCCGCCGGTCACGGCCGATGAGTTCCGCGCCCCCGGGCGGTCTGCTCCCGTGAGATCCGGCTACGAGGGAGATTCCATGAGCGTTCTGGGTGGGGGCGGCGGGCTGTCGCGGAAGCGGCTCGGGCGCATGCGCGAGATCCTGGCCGAGGCGGTCGAGAGCGGCACCGTGCCCGGGCTGGTCGCGCTGGTGCACCGGCGCGGAGAGACACACGTCGTGGCACTCGGCACGCTGTCACTTCCTGCTGACGCAGCGGGTCTTCGACGCACCGCGGGCCCCGTACGTGTTCCAGGGCTCCTGGACGGCGGCATATGCCGCGATAGACGACTGACCAGGCGTGTTCTGGGGATTTGACGGGTTGTTTGAGCTGAATGGGGTAGGTGTGATCCTCCCGGTGGGTACGCCTGATTCTGTCCGAATGCCAACCATCACCACGACGACTCATCGAGGACCATAAGCCGCCAGGCCGTCGTCTAGGCTCGGCGCATAGACGAGAGGGGGTCGTCGTCGTGAACGGCGAGGTGACGGGACTGGCAGGCCTGCTGTACGAGTTCGGGCTGCTCAAGCGCTACAAGAGGACCGGATGGCTGGTCGCGGGCGTACGCGATCCGGAGAGCATAGCCGAGCACTCGTTCCGCGCGGCGGTCATCGCCGGCATGATCGCCCGGATGGAGGGCGGCAACCCGGAGCGGGCCGCGTTCATGAGCCTCTTCCACGACACGCAGGAAACCCGCATCACCGACATCCCCTACATCGGCAAGCGCTACCTCAAGGCGGCCTCCAACGAGGACGTCACCGCCGACCAGGTGCGCGGCGTGCCCACCGAGGTGGCGGACATGGTGGCCGACGCCGTGGGCGAGTATGAGGAGAAGGCCAGCCTCGAAGCCCTCTGCGCGCGGGACGCCGACAAGCTGGAGTGCCTCATCCAGGCGGTCGAATATCGCGAGCAGGGGCACCAGAACGTCCAGGGCTGGATCGACAGCTCGCTGGCCGCGCTGACGACCCCGACGGGCAAGCGCCTGGCGGAGGAGGCCCTGCGGACGGGCACCCTCGAATGGGTGACCCGCGTCCTCAACGGCGACTGACCCCCACCGAGGCGGAGCCCGGCCCTCACCCGAGGCGGGCGGGCCGGTGACACCCCGGCCCGCGCGCCCGTGCGCCGCTGCCTCGATCACGCCCGTGCCGCCCGAATCACGTCCGCCGCGCCTTCACCACGCGTGCGCTACTCGTGCGGCCGCGTGACGAGGTCGCGGGCGTATTCGTCGTCGCTCTCCGCCAGCACCCGGTCCGCCCCCTGCGTGGCCCGCTCGTCCCCCCTCATGGCGAGCCCGCGCGTGGCCTCGGCCACCGTGCGCAGGTCCGAGTCGGTGAGCCGGGCCGCCAGCGCCTCCCGGATGCGCGGCGTGTCGGCGGCCAGCCCGGCGAGCCCCGCCGTGGCCCAGTCGCGGATCTCGGAGTCCTCGTCCTCCGACATCTCGACCAGCAGCGCCAGCCCCTCCTCGTGGTCCGGCGGCAGCACGTCGGCCAGCGCGATCGCGTCGGTCATCGTGCGCTTGTGCCCGGGACGGCGGAGCACGTCGAGGACGGAGGGCAGCGCCCGCGGGTCGCCCTGGTGGCCGAGCGCGGCCAGCACCGAGCGCAGGACCTGCGGATTGCCCTCCGTGGCGACCATCTTCTGCAGCAGCGGCAGCGTACGCTCCAGATAGGGCTTCTCGCCGTCGGCGAACCCGAACTGGGCGATCGCGTCCACCCCGAACTCCCGCTCCCGGGCGTCCTCGCTCACGCACAACCGGGCCAGGGCCTCGTACGTCTCCTCGTCGGCCCGCTTGCCCAGCACGTCGGCGACGATCCACCAGGTCTCGGCGTCCTCGTCGATGTCGCGGTGCGCCACGGCACGCGCCACCAGCCGGTCCGCCGGCGTGTAGGTGCCCGCCGCGTCCTCCAGCAGCGTCGCGATGGCGGCGTGGCCGCGCTGGGCCTGCACCTGCTCCGTCTCCGAGCCGTCGGCCGAGCGGCCGGCCACCGTGACGAGCTCGGTGCCGTCCTTAGCGTACTGGCGGGCCACGACGTATTCCCAGCCGTCCTGCTCGATCTGGTCCAGCAGCGCGCTCTCCAGGTGCACGCCCACCCAGTCGAGGGCGATCTCGAGCGGTGAGTCGCCGTCGCCGTCGTACTTCTCGTGGTCTGCCCCCGCCTCCAGCAGCACCTGCGCCACGCCGAGCGCGCCGCGCCTGGCGGCCAGCGTGAGCGGGGTGTCGCCGTCGTCGTTGGTCGCGTCGATCTCGGCGCCCGCCTCGATCAACACCCTGGCGGTGGCGGCGTGGCCGTTGGCGGCCGCCCACAGCAGCGCCGTCCAGCCGCCCGCCTCCCGGCCGTTCACGTCGGCGCCCCCCGCGAGCAGCGCGCCGGCCACCTCGTCCCGGTCCCAGGCGGCGGCCGCGCACAGCGGCAGCCCCTCGTCCGCGCCTTCGCTGAGCTTGTTGGGGTCCGCGCCACTGGCGAGCAGCTTGCCCACGGTCTCGGACTCGCCGTTCAACGCCGCGCGGTAGAGCTGTTCCTCATGCATGACAGGACCCTAGCCTGGTCCGGCCGCGCCCCGGACCTCGCTAGGGCCATGTCATCGCCTGGTACGTGCCAGAACCCCGTCCGGGTTCAATCACCATGTCGAATGAGCATCTTTCGAGGGCGACGATTCCTCCCTCAGGGGGAGTCACAAGGCGGACAAGACGCGATATGTTGCGAGTATGACTGAACCCGGTGAGGTCCGTGCCTCGGATGCCGAGCGTGAGGCCGTCGTCGAGCAACTGCGTGTCGCCTCGGTCGAGGGCCGGCTCACGCTCGCCGAGCTGACCGACCGTACGGAGGCCGCCTACACCGCGACCACCCACGCCGAGCTCGCGCTGCTCACCCAGGACCTGCCCGCCGCCGGAGGCGTGAGCGGCCCGCCGGCCCCCGCGCCGCAGGGCAGGAAGCGGCGCTGGTTCGTGGGCGTCATGGGCGACTCCAAGCGGCGCGGGACCTGGCGGATCGACCAGGAGCTCGGCGCGGTCGCGGTGATGGGCGACGTGCTGCTCGACCTGCGCGAGGCCGAGGTGCGCACGAGCATCGTGGACATCACGGCCGTCTCCGTGATGGGCGACGTGAAGATCATCGTGCCGGACGGGGTCATCGTGGACCTCGAAGGCGTGGCGGTCATGGGGGACAAGCGGGTGGACGTCCAGGAGGCGCCCCAGGGCATGAACGTCCCCGTGGTGCGGGTGAAGGCGTACGCGGTGATGGGCAACGTCAAGGTGATCGGCGACTCGCGGGCGCAGCCGCTGCAGCGCGGCCTGACGGCCTGGCGGGAGCACTGGCGGCGGCTGCACGGGGACGACTGGCGGGAGCTGGGCAGGCAGCTCCGCGCCGAGGGCCGGGAGCTGCGCAGGCAGCTCCGCGACGACTACCGGGACGACCGCAGGGACATGCGGCGGCACGGTTACTGACGCGCCGCCGCGCCGTCCCTCAGCCGGCCAGCGGCACCGGCCGCCACTGGGCCGGCCACTGGGCCGACTCATACCGTTCGAGGAGCACGTCCACCAGCTCGGGCGCGGGCCCGAGCACGTCTGACACGATCGCCGCCCCCGCCTCCAGCGTGCTCCGCCGCACCTTGTCGGCGAAGTAGCCGGGCGCCAGCAGGTACGGTGCCACGACCACCCGCGGCGCGCCCGCCCGGGACAGCGCCGCCACGGCCTGGGCCGGGGCCGGCTCGGCGGCGGAGGCGTACGCGGCCGAGACCGCCCACCAGCCGGACCGCCGCCACGCCCGGGCCAGCTCCGAGATCACCGTGTTGGCCATGGCGTCGCTCGAACCCGCCGAGACGAGCACCACCGCCGTGTCCGGGTCACCGGCCGGCACGCCCGCCTGCGCCAGCCGCCGCTCCAGGGCGGACAGCAGCAGCGGGTGCGGCCCCAGGGTCGAGCCGTAGCGCACGCGCAGGCGCGGCTCGTGCGCGCGGACCTCGTTGAGCGCGGCGGGCAGGTCCACCCGGCTGTGGTACGCCTCCGTCAGCAGCAGCGGCAGCACCACGGCCTCCTCCAGGCCGTCCAGGGCCTGACCCAGGGTCGGGGTGCAGTGGTCCAGGTACGCGGCCCGTACGGGCACCTCGGGGCGCGCCAGGCGTACCTGGTCGAGCAGCGCGGCCACGGTGGCGGCGGCGCGCGGGTCACGGGACCCGTGCGCCACCGCCACCAGTGGCACGCGGCCGGGGGCGGTCCCGCCTGCCAACGGGACAGGTCCCCTGCTGGGGATCACAGGTGAATGCCGCATTCGACCTTCCCCAGGCCCGCCCAGCGTCCGCTGCGCGGATCCTCTCCCTCCGCGACCTGCCGCGTGCACGGCGCGCAGCCGATCGAGGGGTAGTTGTCGTAGTGCAACGGGTTGATCAGCACCCCGTTGTCGGCGATGTAGTTGTCCACGTCTTCCTGGGTCCAGGCCGCGATCGGGTTGACCTTGACCATCTGCCGCTTGGCGTCCCACTCGACGACCTTGGTGTTCGTCCGGCTGCGCGACTCGTCGCGGCGGATGCCGGAGATCCACGCCAGATACGGCTCCAGCGCCCGGTTGAGCGGCTCGACCTTGCGCAGATGGCAGCACAGGTCCGGGTTGCGGCCGAACAGGCGGGGGCCGAGCTCGCGATCCTGCTCCTCGACCGTCCGCGACGGCTTGATGTCGATCACATTGACGTCATAGACCTGCGCCACCGCGTCCCGCGTGCCGATCGTCTCGGCGAAATGGTAGCCGGTGTCGATGAACAACACGTCCACGCCGGGTTTGACCCTGCTCACGAGGTCGATGAGCAGGGCGTCACTCATCGAGGACGTCAGGCACAACCGGTCGCCGAACGTCGCCGCCGCCCACCGGATGATCTCGCGGGCGGGCGCGCCCTCAAGGAAGGTGGCTGCCGACTCCACGATGTCCTGGAGGTCGAGCGTGCCGCGCTGCTCCTTCAGGACCACCTCGATGTCCACGAGCGTCATATCTTTACTCCGATGCCAAGGAATTTGAGCTTGAAGGCGCGAGCGCAGGCCCGGCAGTACCAGCCACCGTCTCCCTCGTAGGGCTCGAGGTCCTCGTCGCCGCAGTAGGGGCAGTGGAAGGGAACCGCGCGCGTGGTCATTTCAGGTCCGCCTCGTCCGCTCGCTGCACCCAGTCGGCGAAGGACTCGCCTTCCTTCTTCTGGTCGTCGTAGTTGCCCACGACGCGCGCCACGTAGTCGGGCAGCGCCTTGGCGGTGGTCTTGAGGCCGCGCACCTTCCGGCCGAAGCCGGAGTTGACGCCGAGCGAGCCGCCCAGGTGGATCTGGAAGCCCTCGACCTGGTCGCCGTTCTCGTCGACCACGAGCTGGCCCTTCAGCCCGATGTCGGCGGTCTGGATGCGGGCGCAGGAGTTGGGGCAGCCGTTGACGTTGATGGTCAGCGGCTGGTCGAACGACGGCAGCCGCCGCTCCAGCTCGTCGATCAGCAGGGAGGCCGTGTCCTTGGTCTCGACGATGGCGAGCTTGCAGAACTCGATGCCGGTGCAGGCCATCGTCTGGCGGCGGAACGTGGACGGCCTGACCTGCAGGTCGTTGGCCTCCAGCTCGGCCACGATCGAGTCCACCCGGTCGGGTGCGATGTCGAGGACGACCATCTTCTGCTCGACCGTCGTACGGACCCGGGCGGAGCCGTGCCGTTCGGCGATGTCGGCGATCGTGTGCAGCTTGTCGCCGTCCAGGCGGCCCACCTTGGGCGCGAAGCCGACGTAGAAGTTGCCGTCCTTCTGCCGGAAGACGCCGACGTGGTCGCGGCGGCGGTCGCGGGGCTGCTCGGGCGCGGGCCCGTCGGGCAGCGGCTCCTTGAGGTATTCCTGTTCGAGGATTTCGCGGAACTTCTCGGCTCCCCAGTCGTTGACGAGGAACTTGAGCCGGGCCCGGTGCCGCAGCCGCCGGTAGCCGTAGTCACGAAATATCCCGACAACGCCTTCATGAACGTCGGCCACCTGGTCCGGCCGGACGAACACGCCCAGCCGCTTGCCCAGCATCGGGTTGGTCGACAGGCCGCCGCCCACCCACAGGTCGAAGCCCTTCTCGCCGCGCTCGTTGACCACCCCGACGAAGGCCACGTCGTTGATCTCGTGCACCGTGCAGTGCGCGGGGCAGCCGCTCAGCGCCGACTTGAACTTCCGCGGCAGGTTGGAGTACGCGGGATTGCCCAGGACGCGGTCCTGGACCTGCTGGATCTGCTCGGTGGCGTCGATCACCTCGTCGGAGTCGATCCCGGCGAGCGGGCAGCCGAGGATCACGCGCGGGGTGTCGCCGCAGGCCTCGGTGGTGGACAGGCCCACGGCCTCCAGCCGCTCCCAGATGTCCGGCACCGACTCGATCTCGATCCAGTGGAGCTGGATGTTCTGGCGGTCGGTCACGTCGGCCGTGCCGCGGGCGTACTCGTTGGCGATGTCCGCGATCACGCGGAGCTGGGTGAGGCTGAGCTGGCCGCCGTCGATGCGGACGCGCAGCATGAAGTAGCGGTCGTCGAGCTCCTCCGGCTCCAGGATGGCCGTCTTGCCCCCGTCGATGCCGGGCTTGCGCTGGGTGTAGAGGCCGAACCAGCGCATGCGGCCACGCAGGTCGGCCGGGTCGATCGAGTCGAAGCCCCGCTTGGAGTAGATGTCGATGATGCGCTGGCGGACGTTGAGGCCGTCGTCGTTCTTCTTGTTCTCTTCGTTCTTGTTGAGCGGCTCACGGTAACCGAGAGCCCACTGGCCTTCGCCGCGCGGGCGTTTGTGGTGCCGGCTGGCAGGAGTGCGGCTGGCAGGGGTGCTCATTGCGCGTCCTTCGGTTCATGGGCGCGCGCAACGTCCTCCCTGCCTCATCGTCGAGGCCAGGGGCGGTGAGAAAGGAGTGCGACGCGCTCAGCGGCAGGAAAATGCGGATGGGTTACTGGGCGTCGCAACAGATGGCACTGCGGACACGCTGAAGATCGACGTGGCGTCGACCGACAAGCATGGGGTCCGCTGGCATGCTTTGACGATACTCCGGCGGTCCGGGATGTCCAAGACGGGTCCAGAGTGTGGGACTGCCCGGCACTGGACCGCGGCCTTGATCCGTCCGCCTCCCGCTCGTTCAAGATCGATCTCTCACTCGGCGTCGGCAGCGGCGTGACGTGCGGTTTCGGCGATCGTCTGGAGCGCGGCCAGGTGTCCGGTGAGCGCCCGGCGGCCTTCGCCGGTGAGCGGGAGCCAGGCGCGGGGGCGCTTGCCGACGCGGCCTTTGAGCACTTTGACGTAACGCGCGCCCTGGACGGCGGAGACGATCCGGCTGACGCCGGCGTCGGAAATCCGGGCACAGTCGCGGACGGCGGCGGACTCCGCCTCCGGGCAACCGGACGGGAACGCCATGATGATCAGCCGCGCGGGGCAGGATCCACGGGCCGATCGGGCTCCGCGGCATGGTGATGACCCCGCCCGCTTGGTGTCGCGCCCGGCCGTCCGTGTGATGTTCGTCACCCGGCGGGAGGCGGATTCCGGGCCCTACCCCTGACGCAGCCAGTTGACCCGCGGTTCCTGCGCCCCTTCTTCCTTGTCCTCGTTGTCGGGCGTGGTGGGTCCCGTGTGGGTTCGCGTCTGGTGCTGGCAGTCGCACCAGGAGCCGCCGCGGCAGTCCTCGTGCCGTTTCTCCTTGCAGCTGTCGCAGATCACGTCTGCAATTATTCTCCCCGAACGTTGTCCGGGTTAGCCTGGCTCGCGTGGATCTCATGGCGGAGTTGCTCGACGATCTGCGCGCCGAGACCGCGTCCCTGGAGGCGCTGCTCCGGCCCCTGCGGCCGGAGGAGTGGGAGCTGGCCACGCCGGCCGAGGGATGGGCGGTCCGCGACCAGGTGAGCCACCTGGCCTGGTTCGACGACGCCGCCGTGCTCGCCGCCACCGACCCCGCCGCCTACCGGGCCTCGCTGGCGGACTTCGGCTCGGTGGACGACCTCGTACGGGAGTCGCGCGGGATGCCCCCCGCCGAGCTGCACGCGTGGTTCCGCGGGGCCCGCGCCCGCAGCCTCGACGTGTTCGCCGCGCTCGATCCCCGCCAGCGGGTGCCGTGGTTCGGCCCGGCGATGTCGGCCGCCTCCTTCGTCACCGCGCGGCTGATGGAGACGTGGGCGCACGGCCAGGACGTGGCCGACGCGCTGGGCGTCACCCGGGAACCCACCGTCAGGCTGCGGCACGTGGCCACGCTCGGGTTCCGGGCCCGCCCCTACAGCTTCACCGCCCGCGGGCTGCCCGTGCCCGCCGAGCACGAGCAGGTAAGGGTCGAACTGGCCATGCCCGACGGAAGCACCTGGACGGCGGGACCGGCCGGCGCCCCCGCCCTCCTACGCGGCCCGGTGCTCGACTTCTGCCTGGTCGTCACCCAGCGCGTCCACCTGTCCGACACCGCGCTGGAGCCGGCCGGAGAGCCGGCGCGGGCCTGGATGGAGATCGCGCAGGCGTTCGCCGGGCCCCCGGGCAAGGGACGGGTGCCGAGGCCAGGGTCCGCTCAGGGAGATGCCGGATGACGCGGGCCGCACGCCCGCTGACATGCTGTGAGCATGCGCACAATCCTGAACGTCATATGGCTGGTGTTCGCGGGGATCTGGCTGGCCATCGGATACTCGCTGGCCGGGATCATCTGCTGCATCCTCATCGTCACGATCCCGTTCGGCATCGCCTCGTTCAGAATCGCCGCCTATGCCCTGTGGCCGTTCGGCAGGACCGTCGTGCGCGACCCGGACGCGGGTGTGTTCTCACTGCTCGGAAACATCATCTGGTGCGTCGTAGCGGGCGTCTGGCTGGCGATCGGGCACGTGGTGACCTCGATCCCGCTCTTCCTGTCGATCATCGGCATCCCGATGGGCGTGGCCAACCTGAAACTCATCCCCGTTTCCCTGCTTCCGCTGGGCGCGCGCATTGTGACCAACGACTAGGGCAGGACCAGGGACGTAAGCTGTCCGGAAGAGTCACTGCGGAATACCGTTGGGTGCCATGACGTCGACCGACGCGCCTTCTCGGCCCAAGGGCCGGCTCGTTTCCAACGCCCGGGCCAGGCTGAGCTGGGTGCTCGACACCAGGTCGTGGGCGACCGTTCGCGCGGCCACGAACGCCGGCGTGACCTACCGGGTCACCGGCCTGGCGGGTGAGGCGGCGTTCTTCGCGCTGCTGTCCCTGCCGCCGTTCGTGCTGGGCCTGATCGGGGTGCTGGGCAAGCTCGGCACCTGGATCGGGGCCACCGTGGTCCTGCAGGTCAAGACGTGGGTGATCGAGCAGGCCGGGCTGCTGTTCACCGACGACGCCGTCAACAAGGTGATCAACCCGCTCATCACCGACGTGCTCAGCGACGACGCGGGCAAGGTGTCGATCATCTCGCTGGGCTTCCTGCTGTCGCTGTGGTCCGGCTCCCGCGCCCTGTATGTCTACGTGGACCTCATCTCCGTCGCCTACGGGCTGGGGGAGGAGCGGGGCATCATCCGTACTCGGCTGATGTCGTTCGGACTCTACGTCGTGGGCCTGATCATCGGGATCATCGTCATGCCGATCCTGGTCATCGGGCCGACGCTGCTCAAGGACACCCTGCCCGGCGAATACGGCGTGCTCGTGGACGTCCTCTACTGGCCGGTCGTGATCATCGGCTCGGTGCTGTTCCTGACGGTCCTCTACCACGTCAGCGTGCCGGTGCGCACCAAGTGGTATCGGGAGCTGCCGGGGGCGATCCTGGCGCTGTTCCTGTGGATCGTGTGCGCGGCGGTGCTGCGCGCCGTGCTGGCGGCGTGGTTCTCGCCCGTCTCGGTCTACGGCTCGCTGGCCGCGCCCATCGCGTTGCTGCTCTGGCTCTACATCACCGCGCTGGCCGTGCTGATCGGCGCCATCCTGAACGCCGAGGTGGACCGGCTCTGGCCGGGCGAGGGGCGCAACCAGTAGCGGCCGCCCGGGCGGGACGCGAACCCGCTGATCACGACGAGCTGAGGGCCTGCGGCATCCGCTATCGTCTAGGGCGAGACGCGACTGGCGCATTCGGTGGGATCAACCACCAGGGAGCGAAGGGAGCGGAGGCCGTGCGCCTGGGTCTTCGCGCATTGTCACCGATGACAGGAGAATCATGAGTTCTCTCGCTAGCGTCGACCCGCAGATCGCCGAGCTCATCAAGGCGGAAGAGCGGCGTCAGGCCGACACCGTCAAGCTGATCGCGTCCGAGAACTACGTGTCCAAGGCCGTGCTGGAGGCCACCGGCACCGTCCTGACGAACAAATACTCCGAGGGCTACGCGGGCAAGCGCTACTACGAGGGCCAGCAGGTCATCGACCAGATCGAGACCGTGGCCATCGAGCGGGCCAAGGCCCTGTTCGGGGTCGCCCACGCCAACGTCCAGCCCTACTCCGGCTCGCCCGCCAACCTCGCGGTCTACATGGCGTTCCTGCAGCCCGGCGACACCGTGCTGGGCATGGGCCTGCCGTTCGGCGGCCACCTCACCCACGGCTGGTCGGTCTCGGCCACCGGCAAGTGGTTCAACCCGGTCCGCTACGGCGTGCGCAAGGACACCGGCCGCATCGACCTCGACGAGGTCCGTCAGCTCGCGCTGGAGCACCGGCCGAAGCTGATCTTCTGCGGCGGCACCGCGATCCCGCGGACCATCGACTTCGAGGGCTTCGCCTCGATCGCCCGCGAGGTCGGCGCCGTGCTCGCGGCCGACATCGCCCACATCGCGGGCCTGGTCGCGGGCGGCGCGCACCCGTCCCCGGTGGGCCATGCCGACGTGATCTCCACGACCACGCACAAGACCCTGCGCGGCCCGCGCGGCGCCATGCTCATGGCCACCAGTGACGAGCACGCCACGGCGCTCAACAAGGCCGTCTTCCCCGGCCTCCAGGGCGGCCCGCACAACCACACCACCGCCGCCATCGCCGTAGCCCTGCACGAGGCGGCCCAGCCGTCCTTCCGCGACTACGCCCACCAGGTCGTCGCCAACGCCAAGGCGCTGGCCGACGAGCTGGCCTCACGCGGGTTCGACCTGGTCTCCGGCGGCACCGACAACCACCTGATCCTGCTCGACCTCACGCCCAAGGGCATCGGCGGCAAGCCGGCCGCGCAGGCGCTCGACCGGGCGGGGCTGGAGACCAACTACAACACGGTGCCGTTCGACACCCGCAAGCCGTTCGACCCGTCGGGCATCCGCATCGGCACGCCGTCGGTGACCTCGCGCGGGATGGGGGAGACGGAGATGCGGCAGATCGGCGCCTGGATGGACGAGGTCGTCACGGCACTGGCCAAGGGCGACGCCGACGACGTGATCACCCGAGTTCATCACGAGGTGAGCGACCTCACCGCCCAGTTCCCCGCCCCGGGACTCTAAGCTCCATATGCACGGCGGGGCCAGGGTCACACCACCCGTCCGTGACATGTGGAGCTTCAAGCCCTCCCACCAGCGGCGGGAGGGCTTGTGAACCCGTGATCAGAGCTCGACGGTGAGCAACGTGTCACCTGCCGAGGTGACCACCTCGAAATGGTCGATGTCCGGCAACGGCGTGGCGCTGCCGCCGTGCATGTAGAGCGGATCAGGCGATCCCGGAACTCCGTACCCGGCTGGAGGTACGGACCACCCGGTCATCACCCGGCGCTCTCCCGACTTGGCCACGGAGACCAGCTCGCACTCCAGCGGGCCCTGTACCCCGGCCAGCTTGAGGGCGGCGTGCGTGCCCCACCCCTTGGACTCCACCACCAGCCCGCCGGTCACCCCGGCGGCGCCCTTGCCGTCGATCGGCTTGCCGTCGGCGTAGAACTGCTCGGCCGGGCCCATGTGGCCGGAGTGCTCCTGCGCAACCTGCGGCGTGCCGTCCGCGTCCAGTTGCGTGCCGATCGTCAGCCCGCCGGCCACCAGCGTGACCGCCGCCGCCATCCCGATCACGAACGTCCCCCTGCGTGTCCGCCGATCGGCCGCCTTCCTGCGCCGGAGCAGGTCGATCACGTCGTCCTGCCCCTCAGGCGTAGGGGGGTCGGGCTCCTCGACGGGTGCGATCCCGTGCAGCACGCTCGCCACGCCGGCCAGATCGTCCAGCTCGGCCCGGCAGGAGGGGCAGATCAGGAGATGGGCCTCGAAAGCCACCCTGTCGTCCGCTTCCAGCAGGCCCAATGCGTAGGCGCCCACGTCCGTGTGCTCGACTCTCGAAGTCACGCCGTCACCCCCCTCTCCTCCAGGGCGAGCCGCAGCGCGCGGACCGCGTAGTAGACCCGGGACTTCACGGTGCCCACCGGGATGCCGAGAGCCTCGGCGGCGTCGTTGACCGACCGATCCCGCAGGATCGTCTCGTTGAGGATCTCGCGGTGAGCCGGGGACAACGCCTTCAGCGCCTCTGACACGACCACCTGGTGCAGGAGGCCCTCCATCTCGTCCGGCACTGGCATGCTCTCCAGTGGCCCGTCGCCCGACTCCAGCGGCCGGGCCTCCCGGCGCCGCCGGTCATCGATCACGATACGTCTGGCGACCGTGGCGAGCCAGGGCATCAGCGACACCGAATCTGGGTCGAGTCGCTCCACACTGCGCCAGGCACGAATCATGGTCTCCTGCACCACGTCTTCCGCCCACTGCCGATCGCCCGCCGTCAATCTGATCACGAAGGCCAGAAGCGGCCTGTGATATTCCCGGTAGAGCGCGGACACGACCACCTCGTCATCCGGCCGCACCCGCCGGATCCAGTGTCGTAAGCGCGGCTTGCCCATCGGGGCGGTTCCCTCGGCCGAGGGCGGGGGATACGTGCTGACTCGCATCATTCCCCTTTCTCGCGTCCGTCGGGAGGTGGTACGGGCGGTTGCCCTGGCACGGTTCAACAAACCGCGGAAGTAAATGTGATTGCGTCCATGCGGACAGGGTGCGTAGAGTCACACCGGCAACTGATCGAGGAGGTGAGGACCATGCGGGCAATCGGTTTCGGCATGCCGTCCGTCCACCTCCGGGCGCTCATCTGACCCCGCCCGGTTCCGCCTCTTCGACACCAAAGGTTTGATCACGTTGTCTCACGATCTTTCGCTGTTCGGCTGGAACGACCTCCGTGCCGCCGAGCTGCCCGCTGACACCGTCCCCGGCCGCGTGGCCCGCGTCGACCGCGGCGCGGCCGAGGTGATCGCGGCGGACGGTCAGTTCCACGTCAAGTACGGAGCCCGCGTACGCCGCGCGGCGGCCGCCGACCCGATCGCGCTGCCGTGCGTCGGCGACTGGGTCGCGCTTCGGCTGCTTCCCGAGGGCCGCTACGAGCTCGACGAGGTCCTGCCGCGGACGACCGCGTTCGTCCGGGGCGGCGTGAGCCGCGACTCGGTGGGCGGCCTGTCCGGCGACGGCCAGGGGCAGGTGCTCGCGGCCAACGTGGACATCGTCTTCGTGGCCGAGCCGTCCATGCACTCCACCGACTTCGCCGACCTCAGCCGCATCGAACGCCTGGTCGCCCTGGCCTGGGAGTCCGGCGGCACGCCCGTCGTGCTCGTCACCAAGTCCGACCTGTTCGAGGACGGCCTCGACCAGTTGCTCGCCGACGTGCGGGTGGCCGCGCCCGGCGTGGACGTGCACGCCGTCTCCTCGCAGCACGGGTACGGGGTCGCGCTGGTGCGCGCCTACCTGGAGGGCTCCCGTACGGCCGTCATCCTGGGCGCGTCCGGCGCCGGCAAGTCCACCCTGGTCAACGCGCTGGCGGGGGCCGAGGTCATGGAGACCCAGCAGGTACGCGCCGTGGACGGGCGCGGCCGGCACACCACCGTGCACCGGGAGCTGATCCCGCTGCCCGGGGGCGGGCTGGTCATCGACACGCCGGGCATCCGCAGGATCGGCCTGTATGACATCGGGGAGGGCGTCGACCGGGTCTTCGCCGACATCGAGGAGCTGGCGGAGCACTGCAGGTTCGGCGACTGCGGCCACTCGGGCGAGCCCGGCTGCGCGGTGCTCGCGGCCCTGGAGAGCGGGGAGCTGCCGGAGCGGCGCCTGGAAAGCTGGCGCAAGCTCCAGCGGGAGGCCGCCTGGATGGCCTCCCGCACGGACGCCCGGCTGCGCAAGGAGCAGCAGAACAAGTGGCGGATCATCACCAAGGAGATGCGCCGCTCAGGCCGCAACCGCCCTTGACCGCACCCCTTGACCGCACCCCTTGACCGCCGCCCCTGACCGCACCCCTTGACCACCCCCCTGACTGGCGCGCCTGACCTCGGTCCTTGGCTGTGGCTCCTGGGGCCGCGGTCGCGGGAGCGGTGCCCGGGGTGCGGGTGCCCGGGTGTGTTGGGTGACGAGTTCGGGGTTGTGGGCATGGCGGAATGGCGGGGTGGGGGAGGCGAGGAGCGGGCGTCAGCGGGTAGGGCATCGGCATGGAGCTTTTCGCAGACCGGGCCGAGGCCGGGGCACGGCTCGCCGAGCGGCTGCGGGACGCGCACGACCCCATCGTGCTGGCCTTGCCTCGCGGCGGCGTGGAGGTGGCCGTACCCATCGCGCGCGCGCTCGGCGCCGAGCTCGACGTGCTGGTGACCAGGAAGATCGGCTACCCGCCGGCGCCCGAGCTGGGCGTCGGCGCGGTGGCCGAGGGCGGCGAGCCGGTGTTCGACATGGGGTTGCTGCAGCGGCTCAGGCTGACGCCCGAGTCCGTGGCCGGCGTGGTCGAGCAGGAGCGGCGGGAGCTGGCCCGCAGAGTACGGGCCTATCGGGGCGATCGCCCATTGCCCCCGCTCAAGGGCCGGGAAGTGATCGTGGTGGACGACGGCCTGGCCACCGGCGGCACCGCGCGGGCAGCACTTAGGGCGGTCAGCGCGGCCAAGCCCGGCAAACTGACGCTGGCCGTGCCCGTCGGGGCCCGCGAGACGGTCAAATCGCTGCAGAAGGAGGCCGACGAGGTGGTCGTCCTGCTGATGCCGCTCGACTTCAGGGCGGTGGGCCAGTGGTACGTGCACTTCGACCAGCTCAGCGACGCCGACGTGCTGGACCTGCTCGGCAGGAAATGACCGCGAGCCTGATCGGCCGGGGAGGTCGAGCCGGTCGGACGGAGGGATCGAGGGAGCGGAATCGGGCGGGGCGGCTGGTGGACGAGTTGAGGGAGTGCCGGGGTGGTGAGTCAGGAGGCGAGGACGGCCCAGACGAGCTTTCGGCTGCCACCGGAGGAGAGCCAGCCCCACTTCGTGCACAACGCGTCCACCAGCCGCAGCCCCCGCCCGAACTCCGAGAACACGTCAGGCGTCGCCGCCACCGGCACAGTGTGGCTGTGATCGGTCACCACGCAGGCCAGCTCCGTCCCGTGCGTCAATAACCGGAGCTGCACCGCCCCTCCACCGTGCCGCATGGCGTTGGTCACCAGCTCCGACACCACGAGCTGGGCGTCGAAGGCCACCTCGATCACGCCCCACGTGGACAGCGTCTGGTCGACGAACCGCCGGGCCAACGCCACACAGGCGGGTTCGAGCGAGGTCCGTTGATGGAAGGGGAACATCGCGTCACAATCACCGGCATGACCGTCGACCAGAACGGACGTAAGCCATCCTGGTGGCCGGGAACCGATGGCGGCTTGCGGCCGAGCGTCGAAAGTCGTCATTCTGGCCCCCGAAGCGCGGTCTGGTGATCCAATGCCCATCTTTACGGGGAGTGCTTACCGATGCAAGACTTTTCGTGGTTTACGGATGCGAATCGCATCTGCACGTGCAGATGACCTAGGAGCGGTGGAGTGAGCGCAGAGAGCGCGGAGGGACGGCTTCTCAGCCATTCGCCGGGAAGTCCGACGGTGCTGCGGATCCTGCTCGGGACCCAACTGCGCAGGCTGCGTACCGAGAAGGGTATCTCGCGGGAGGACGCCGGATACTCGATTCGCGCATCTCACGCCAAGATCAGCCGGCTGGAGCTCGGCCAGGTCAGCTTCAAGCACCGCGACGTGGCCGATCTGCTGACCCTCTACGGCGTCACCGACCCCGGCGAGCGCGAGCCCCTGCTCGCCCTGGCCAAGCAGGCCAACGCCCCCGGCTGGTGGCACAAGTACGGCGACGTGCTGCCGAACTGGTTCGAGGTCTACATCGGCCTGGAGGGCGCCGCCTCGAGCATCCGTACGTATGAGAACCAGTTCGTGCCCGGCCTGCTCCAGACCGCCGACTACGCCAGGGCCGTCATCGCACTGGCACACGAGAAGGCCACCAAGTCGGAGCTCGACCGGCGGGTGGCGCTGCGCACCACGCGGCAGCGGCGGCTGGAGAGCGGGCTCACCATCTGGGCGGTGATCGACGAGGCCGTCGTGCGACGTACGCTCGGCAGCGCCGAGACCATGCGCGCGCAGATCGCCCACCTGCTCGACGTCACGGCCGAGCCCAACGTCACCGTCCAGCTCATGCCGTTCGACCGGGGCGGCCACGCGGCGGCCGGGGGCCCCTTCAGCATCCTGCGCTTCCCTGAGCGCGAGCTGCCCGACGTGGTCTACATGGAGCAGCTCACCAGCGCCCTCTACCTGGACAAACCCGCCGATTCGGATCACTACATGGAAGTGATGGACCGGCTGAGCATCCAGGCCGAAGAGCCCAAGCGGACCAGACTCTTCCTGGAACGCCTCATTTCCCGATGAGCGCCGACATCTCCCTGTGATCCACTCCATAGAGGGATTTTTTGGTTGTCCGGTATATGGAGATCAACGCGCTGCCGTATTGTCAGCTCGCAAACGCGGATGCACGTGCATCCGTAAGATCGTGAGGAGCTGCCCCCATGCCTGAGTTCCTGAACGGAACGTCCGCCGGCCGCCTTTCCGTCGTCTGGCGCAAGAGCAGGCGGAGCAACCCCAACGGCAATTGCGTCGAGGTCGCGAGCCTGCCCACGGGGGAGATCGCCATGCGCAACTCGCGTTTTCCCGAAGGTCCCGCGCTGGTCTACACGCAGGCCGAGATCACCGCGTTCGTCCTCGGGGCGAAGGACGGCGAGTTCGACGACCTCATCGTCTGAGCGAGTCCCGGCCATCGAAGCACCTGCGGCAGCCCCGCCGGGCCGGGCCGCGCGGTCGGCCAGGTCGGCTCCCGGGCGCCGCGGCCGATCGTCGCCCACGACGTAGGGGGCTCGTATACGGCGACGCGGTCGATCGGCGGGCCCGGCGAGCGGCTCCAGCGCCAGAATCGCCAGCGACGAGTGGCCGAGCGCGCTCGTCCGCCCGCTCGCGTGCTCGATCAGCGCCGCGATGTCCGCCACCTCGCGCTCCACCGCGTACGTGGCGCTGTCGCCGCTGTCACCGCGCCCGCGCCGGTGTTGCGGGATAAGTCGGACTTTTCGCATACATGTGCCAGCCGCCTCGATCAGGGATCGGGGCGGCTTGTCTTCGGCATAGCGGCTGCCTGTGCGGTGGCGTGACGGTGAGCGCTCGTGCGGCAGCCCGCGTGCTGCCCAGCGCATACGGCGGCACTGGAACGGCGAATGGGTGGTTGCCGCGTCATCCCGACGCATTCCGATCCGTTGGGGGATGACAGGAGCCGAATGGCAGGTCGGCGCCACGCGCAAGGCCGACGGCGGCGACAGGGCCGCGGGCGGCGGGTGGTGGTCGCGGGACCGATGGGTTCGGGGGACCGCTGTGGGTTTGGCTGGGTAGTTGGGGTGGGTATAACCGGGGTTGTTTCCCCCGCGCCGGATCGGCGTCGCGCGGGCGCGACGACGCCTTGAGCCGTGCGGAGGTGAGGTGCCTGATCAGGCAGTTGTCCCGACCGGGTTCGCCGGAGCCTCGGCGTGGCTGGCCAGGCTCCGGTTCATCAGGACAACTGCTTGATCACGCGATGCTGGTGACGCTGCCGGGTGTGTCAGGCGGCGGAGATGCCGGCGCTGGCCGCGCGGCGCATACGACGGCGACGCTCGGAAGCGCGCTCGTCTTCGTTGAGACCGCCCCACGTGCCGTACTTCTCGGGCCGGGACAGCGCGTAGTCAAGGCACTCGTTGCGGACAGGGCACTGGGCGCAGATCGCCTTGGCCTTCCGCTCACGTACGTCACGCTCGGGCTGCCGCTCCCCATCGGGGCCGAAGAAGAGCACGAGGTCCTCACCCCGGCACGCGGCATCATCCTGCCAACCCCAGCTGGGGCGCGGGCGGGCGAGCTGCCGACGTACCTGAGACATGAGAAAACCACCTTCGTGAGAGGTATTTCGGTAATTGAGCCGCATTGGACGCTTATGGCGTCACTGTTCCAACGCAGGGTTGGGCCGTGATGTTCCCTGGCTCAGGTGAGGGCGGGCGTGGCGTACCGTACAGGCGCGAGCCTGTCCAGCGAAACCAGCCGGTAGGTGGTGATCGTCTCGGCGCAAGCCGTACCACACGGCGCTGTGAGCGCCGATGGCTCAACCACAACCTGGAACCGGACGCCGCCGCAGCGCGCAATGGCTTTGGTGACGTCACCGTCCGACCTGAAGGATTCCACGGCCACCGCGCCGACGGAGCGCTCTCCCGTATGGATTCGGGCGAAGTGCTCCACGGCCTGCAATGGCTCAGGGATGCCTGCGCGTCCCCGGTAGCGGTCGAGAATGATCTCGCCCGACCGGTACGCGTTAGCCGCTGCCAGTGCAGCAGCCTGAGACATGCTGCCGTAGAAAATTCCGTGTGGCAAGCACACCAGGTTGGCGGCGTAGCGATCGCCGCCAACGTGTGACGTTTCCCACACCCTGTCCGACAGGTTTTCGGCCAGGGACCGGGCGAGGGGTAGTCCAATGCGGGCGCAGCACGCATTGCGCTTGGCGTGCGTGCAGACCAGAAATACCGGCTCGTCTTCAAGTATGCAGGACTCCGGGACCACTCCGGCCACCAGCGCGTCCAGGTCAAGATCGTCAGGACCTGCGATGACGCCTCCCGCCATCCAGGGGCGTTCCCCGATCGCGTACGCGACTAGCACATGGATTCCCTGCTCTCGCGGGCGGGTCCGCCTTCCTGGACGGCGGATGAGCTGGGGGCGGATACCGCGTTCTAGCGCCCGGCGGACGAGTTCTGAGATTTTTTCAGGAAGTTCGAAGCTTTCCAGATGTGAGGGCCACGGGCCGGTGTGTTCGATGAGCAGCCAGAGCTTGGCTCCCACGGTGGCGCTGGCGTGCGTCGGCAGCGCGCCGGTGTGGCAGCCGATCGGATGCTCGCAGCCCCTCGCCAACGCCCCGCCCCTTCCCCCGCGACGAACCCCTGCAACGAATTAGGTAAGACTAACCTAATGGATTGTTGCGCCCGATGCGGGACGGGGGTCCAGGGAGCGAAGTGCGGACCCTGGGCCGGGGCGTGCCGCCGAGGGCCCTGAGCCAAGACGAGCCACCGAGGGCCCTGAGTCAGGGCGAACCGCTGCGGATCCGGCCAGGTCTGGGTGCGTCGGGGCCGGGTTCGGGTGCTCGGGGCGGGTCGGTCGGGTTCGGGTGGTCGGGGTGGGTCGGTCGGCTTGGTGTTGACGGCCGGTCGCTGGGTTCCGGCGCTCAGGGTGGGGCCGCCGGGTTGGTGGCCACGGTGAGTCGGGCTTGGGGATCTGGCTCGGGTGGTCAGGTGCGGGTCGCGTGGCTCAGCGCGTCGCGGGCCGCGGGCAGCGCGGCGTCCCGGTCCCGCCGTACCAGGCCGATCCTGGTGCGCCTGTCCAGCAGGTCGCCCTCGTCGAGCGCGCCCTCGTGCAGGACCGACCAGAGCAGCTCGCCCTGGGTGATGCCGAGCCCGGCCTCCTCCGGGTGCTCCTTGACGAGGGCGTGCACGGCCCTGGCCTCGCTGCCGTAGCGCTCGGCCAGGCGCGCGGGCACCCCGTCCGGGTGCGGGCCCGCGCCGACGAGCGGGAGCTTCCGCGTACGGCTGCGCCCCGCTCGGAGGTTCCGGGACGAGACGGCCCGATCCACCGCGTCCTCGGCCATGCGCCGATATGTCGTCAACTTGCCCCCCACCACCGTGACGATCCCGCCGTCCGAGAGCACCGCGTGCCGCCGGGACAGGTCGGCCGTCACGCCGTCTGCCGCCAGAAGGGGCCTGAGACCCGCGTACGCGCCCGCAACGGCCTCCCTGGTCACATGGACCTCAAGAACCCCGTTCAACACCTCCAGGAGGGCTCTGACGTCCTCCTCGGGTGCCTCGGGGACGTCGGGCACCGGCCCGTCCACCGGTTCGTCCGTGAGGCCGACGTGGATGCGGCCGTCGCGCTGCGGCAGAACGAGCGCGAATCGGTTGGTCTCTCCGGGAATGGGCAGGTGCAGCCCGGCGATCAGCCCGGGGAGCGTGCCGGGGGCCAGCACGAGGTGGGTGCCCCGGGACGGGCGCAGCTTCACCTGGGGATCCAGCGTGGCGGCCCACACCCCGGTCGCGTTGATCACGGCCTTGGCCCGCAGGGTGAACTCCTCGCCCGTCAGCTCGTCGCGTACGAGCGCGCCGTCGTCCGCGAGCCGCAGGGCGCGGCAGCGGGTCAGCACGCGGGCCCCGTGCGCGGCGGCGGTCCTGGCCAGGGCCACCACCAGGCGGGCGTCGTCGAGCAGGCGGCCGTCCCACGACAGGAGCGCGCCGCGCAGGCCGTCCGCGGCCAGCACCGGCGCCAGCGTGCGGGTGCGGGCCGCGGTCAGGCGGGTGGGGCCGGGCAGCAGGCGGCGCGGCGTGCGGGCGGCGGCGCGCAGCCCGTCGCCGAGCCGGTGGCCGGCCATCACCGCCGCCGCCCGCCGCCGCGAGACCTCCGCGGTCAGCGGCAGCACGTACGGGTGCGCCTTGACCAGGTGCGGAGCCGTCGTGCGGAGGAGGACGCCGCGCTCGACCGCGCTCTCGTAGGCGACGCCCACCTGTCCCCTGGCCAGATAGCGCAGCCCGCCGTGGATCATCTTGGAGCTCCACCTGGAGGTCCCGAAAGCCAGGTCGTGGGCGTCGACGGCCGCTACGCTGAGCCCCCGGGACGCGGCCTCCAGCGCGGCCCCCGCCCCCGTCGCGCCGAGCCCCACGACCAGCACGTCCACCCGCTCCTCCGCGACGCGGCGCAACTCGCGGGCTCTTCTGCGGGCGTTCAGCGAGCTATCCAAGGTAGGCCTCCAGCAGGGCCGCGAGCTCGGCGTCGAGCTCGTCCAGGGTCACCGGGTCGAGCATGGTCGGCGCGGACAGCAGGAACGACTGGGCCACCAGCAGCACCGCCCTGGCCTTGCGCGGGTCGCCGACGACCGGCTCGAGCAACGACAGGACGGACTCCTGGCTCGCCCCGCGCCGGTCGAGCAGGTAGGGCAGGAGCAACTCCGGATCCGCCTCCACGATCTTCCGCCACAGGGGATGCCCGCGCAGTCCCCGTACCCCGGACACGACGGCTCGCACCGGGTCTGACATGTCCAGCTCCGCGAACACCCGTACCCATTCCCGGGTCATCAGGTCCGTGACCAGCGTCCGCACGTCGGGCCAGCGGCGGTAGAGCGTCATCCGGGACACGCCGGCCCGCCGCGCCACGTCCGTGAGCGTCGTCCTGCGCACCCCGTAGGCCAGGACGCAGGCGCGGGCCGCGTCCAGCACGCGGTCATTGTGACGGATCGACGTCATATGTCACAGTGTAAGCGTGGCTGGAGAACCGATGTCGTGGTCCGGATGGGGCGACCCCGCACAGGCCCGCGAGCTGCCCGAGCGGATCCGCGCGCTGCTGCGCGACCTCCTCGGCGTGCGGGCGCCCGACGCGCCCGCCGTCCCCCTGGAGGCGGTGCGCCTGCCGGCCGTCGCCCTGGACGGGCCGGTGCTCGACGCGCTGGCGGCGGTCGCCGGCCCGGGGCACGTGCTGACCGGTCACGAGGCCCGGGTGCGTCACACGCGCGGCAAGTCCACTCTCGACCTGCTGCGGATGCGCGCGGGAGACGGCTCGGACGCCCCCGACGCGGTGGTGCTGCCCGGCTCGCACGACGAGGTCGCCGAGCTGTTGCGGGTGTGCTCGGAGGCGCGGGTCGCGGTCGTGCCCTTCGGCGGCGGCACCTCGGTGGTGGGCGGGCTCGCGGCCGCCCGCGCGGGCTTCGCCGGGGTGGTCGCGCTGGACCTGGCGCGGCTGGACCGGCTGCGGTCGGTGGACGCCGAGTCGATGGTGGCCGAGTTCGAGCCGGGGGTGCGGGCTCCCGAGGCCGAGCGGCTGCTCGCCCGGCGCGGGCTGACGCTGGGCCACTTCCCGCAGTCCTTCGAGTACGCCACCCTCGGCGGCTTCGCCGCGGCCCGCTCCAGCGGCCAGGCCTCGGCCGGATACGGGCGCTTCGACGACATGGTCGTGGGCCTGACCCTGGCCACCCCGGTGGGCACCCTGGACCTCGGCCGCGCCCCGAAGTCGGCGGCCGGCCCCGACCTGCGGCAGCTCGTGCTCGGCTCGGAGGGCGCCTTCGGCGTCATCACGTCCCTGCGGCTGCGGGTGCGGCGGGCGCCCGCCGAGCGTCGTTACGAGGGGTGGCGTTTCGCGTCGTTCGCGGCGGGGTCGGCCGCCATGCGGGCCCTGGCCCAGGAGGGGCCGCTGCCGGCCGTGCTGCGGCTCTCCGACGAGACCGAGACGATGGCCGGCCTGGCCAAGCCGGAGGCGATCGGCTCGGGGGACTCCGGGTGCCTGATGATCGCGGGCTACGAGGGGGACTCGGTCGCCGGTCAGCGGGCCGCCGTCTCGGAGGCGCTGTCGCGGCTGGGCGGCGAGTGCCTGGGGCCGGAGCCGGGGCAGGAGTGGGAGCGCGGCCGCTTCTCGGCGCCGTACCTGCGGGACTCGCTGCTGGCGGCCGGCGCCACCGTGGAGACGCTGGAGACGGCCGGGTTCTGGTCGAACCTGCCGCGGCTCTACGACGCGGTCCGGCTGGCGCTGCTCGGCGCGCTCGGCGCGCCGCTGGTCATGTGCCACATCTCGCACGTGTACGAGACCGGCGCCTCGCTCTACTTCACCGTCGTGACCCCGCAGGAGGCGGACCCCGTCGCCCAGTGGGAGCGGGCCAAGGCGGCGGTGAACGCGGCCATCGTCGCGGCCGGCGGCACGGTCAGCCACCACCACGGGGTCGGGCGTGACCACCGGACGGCCTACGGGGCCGAGCTGGGACCCGCCGGGGTGAGCGTGCTGGCGGCGGTCAAGGCCAGGCTCGACCCGGCCGGAATCCTCAACCCCGGCGTCCTGATCCCTTAGCCGGGCGGCGAGTCCCTCAGCGGGCCGGGTCGGCAGGGCCGGCTCAGTCGGGCGGCTCAGTCGGGCGGCTTGATCTCGTCGGCCTCCGCGATGGTGGCGGCGGCCTCGCTGTAGCGATGGAGCGCCTCCAGGATGGTGGCCAGCCAGTTCAGCGAGACCACCAGCGGGCCGCCGCCGGCCGCCCGGCTGATCTCCACCGCCTCCTCCGCCAGGGGCAGCGCCTCCGTGGCGCGGCCGCGCTTGAGGTGGAGCCGGGCCGCGGCGAGCAGCGAGCGCGTCAGCAGCTCCGTGTGGGCGCCGGGGAACTCCTCGGACAGCGCCCGGCTCCGCTCGATGGCCATGTTCACGGTTTTGAGCGCCCGTCCTCCCCAGCGGGGACCGCGCTGCGCGAAAGCGAGCAGGCCCTCGATGGCCCGCGCCTCGGAAATGCCGCCGATGGCATCATCCGGGCCGTTACGCGTCATGGGAGCCTCCCCTCGCAATCCCAACCGCTTGCTTGGGGGGATGAGGGTACACCATTGCGAACCTTCGGTGTTCCGCACAGTACGCAGCGTTCAGGGTGCGCAAATGGAAGATCACGGTAAAGATGTGGTCATGGTGGAAGCGGCGGCTGAGCGTGGAAAGCGGATTTCGTCCCGGGTGTCGGAGGAGGGCGCGGGGTGGGCTTGTACGCAGACGGGGTCATTCGCCCAGCTCAGACCTAATAGCCGGGGTTTTTCCTGGCTGAATTTGCGAACGCTCTGGCGCTCACGCAACGAGATCTTGGCCGGGCTGTTCGGCGATCCCTCGGGACAGGTTCGGGTGCGGTGGGTGAAGGCGCAGGAAGAGAGCGGGATTGATCCGGAATTTCGCATCCAGCCCTCCCTCGCGGGGAATTTCAGTTTTCTGCTGCTCGGCGATACCGGCGAGGGCGACGCCTCCCAGTACGCCGTTGTTCCGGGCATGCTGAAGGTGGGCGAGGGGACGTCATTCGCCGTCATCGCCAGCGACGTGATCTACCCCACCGGGTCGGGCAACGAGTACGGGGACAAGTTCTTCCGCCCGTACAAGGACTATGACGCCCCCATCTACGCCATCCCCGGCAACCACGACTGGTACGACGGGCTCGGCGGCTTCATGCGGGTCTTCTGCGACGCCCCTCCGCTCAAGCCGAAACCGGACCGAGGGCTGCGCGGGCTGCTCTGGCGCAAGCCGGAGACGATCGACGAGGCGCGGCTGGCCGAGGCGCGCGAGCTGAGGTCCAGGCCGTCCCAGCAGGCGGCGCAGCCGGGGCCGTACTGGGTGATCGAGAGTGACCACCTGCTGCTCGTCGGGGTCGACACCGGCATCAGGAACGTGATCGACCGCGGGCAGGCGGAGTGGCTGCGGCGCGTCTCGCGCGACCCGCGGCCGAAGGTGCTCCTGACGGGCAAGCCCATCTACACCGGCAACGCGTACAAGCCGTCGCCGCTGGAGGGGGGCGGGACGATCGACGACATCGTGCGCGACCCCGAGCACCGCTACGTGGCGGCCATCGGCGGCGACGTGCACAACTACCAGCGCTACCCGGTCCAGGTGGGCGATCGGGTGATCCAGTACGTCGTGTCCGGCGGCGCCGGGGCGTTCATGCACGCGACGCACACCATCGGCAGGGTCGACGTGGCGGGCGTGCACGAGGACGACTTCAGGTGCTACCCGCTGCGCGGTGACTCGCTGTCCTTCTACAGCCAGCTCTACGCCCGCAGGCTGCGGATGAGGTGGATCTACCTCACGCCCTCCGAGGCCGCGTGCGTCACGTCGGAGCACGTCGAGAACGAGCCGGTCAGGACCCCGGCCGTGCCCGTGCGGATCACCGGCAGGATGCGCTGGGCCGCGCGGCTGCTCGGGGCCTGGCCGTGGCCGTTCAGGCTGCCGGTGGACAAGGTGTTCCACCGCTTCCTGTCCGAGCTGTCCGACTGGGACACCCCGCCGTTCTTCAAGCAGTTCCTGCACGTCTCCGTCACGCCCGAGGAGCTGACGCTGCGCTGCTTCGCCGCCACCGGCTGCCTGGCGCAGGAGCTCGAACCGCCGATCGAGGACGAGGTGCGCATCAGTTTGTCGTAGCGATTTGGCACCCTTGACCACGTGTACGTGGTAATGGCGGGGGAGACGGTGCTCCCTGTCGGGGGTTCGGTCCAGCGTCCCCCGGACCTGGTCGGGACCGTGCGGGAGATGGAGGCGGAGCGGCCGCGCTGGGTGTGGGCCGACACCCGCGACGTCTATCCCGGCCTGCTGCGCGCCGGCGTGCGCGTCGCGCGCTGCCACGACGTCGCGCTCACCGAGGGGCTGCTGCTGGCCCACGAGGGCCGCTACGGCGAGGCGCGCTCCGCCAGGGCCGCCCACGCCAGGCTGCGCGGGCTGCCGGTGCCCGAGGAGCGGCCGAGTGCGCAGGACACGCTGTTCGCGCCCGAGCCGCTGGCCGCCGAGGCGGTGGCCGAGGTGCTGGCCGACCAGCTCCGGCGGATCGAGGCGCTGCCCGCGCCCGGGCGGTTCCGGCTGCTGGTGGCCGCCGAGTCGGCCGGGGCGCTCGTCGCGGCCGAGATGTCGCACGAGGGCATGCCCTGGCGCGGAGACGTGCACGACGCGCTGCTGACCGAGCTGCTCGGGCCGCGGCCGGTGCACGGCATGCGCCCGGCCAAGCTGCAGGCGCTGGCCGACGAGGTGGCGGCGGCGTTCGGGCACGCGGTCAACCCGGACTCGGTGCAGCAGCTCGTCAAGGCGTTCAAGGGCGCGGGGGTGGGGCTCAGGACGACCAGGTCGGAAGAGCTCAAGCAGGTCGACCATCCGGCCGTGGCGCCGCTGCTGGCCTACAAGGAGCTGGCCAGGCTGTTCAGCTTCCACGGGTGGATCTGGGCCGACCAGTGGGTGCGCGGCGGACGCTTCCGGCCTGAATACGTGGTGGGCGGCGTCGTGTCCGGCCGGTGGGCCACCAGCGGAGGCGGGGCGCTGCAGATTCCCAAGGTGATGCGGCGGGTGGTGGTCGCCGACGACGGATGGACGCTGGTCGTCGCCGACGCCGCGCAGCTGGAGCCGCGGGTGCTGGCCGCGATGGCCGGGGACGTGGGGCTGGCCAGGGCGGCCGGGCAGATCGACCTCTACTCGGCGCTGGCCCACTCGTTCGGTGGCGAGCGGGACCACGCCAAGATCGCGATGCTGTCCGCCATGTACGGCGGGACCAGCGGCGACGCCCCCAAGCTGCTGGCGGTGATGCGGCAGCGCTTCCCCAGGGCCTACCAGTTCGTCGAGGACGCGGCCAAGGCGGGCGAGGAGGGCCGGCTGGTGCGCTCCTGGCTGGGGCGCACCAGCCCGCCGCCGTCGGCGCGGTGGAAGGAGCTGGTGGCGGGGCCCGAGGGCAACCGGGCGGCCCGCGACCGGGGGCGCTTCACCAGGAACTTCGTGGTGCAGGGCACGGCCGCGGAGTGGGCGCTGGCGTTGCTGGCGGTGCTGCGCGGGCTGTTGCCCGAGCCGGCCCGGCTGGTGTTCTTCCAGCACGACGAGGTGATGGTGCACTGCCCGCGGGAGCAGGCGGAGGAGGTGATCGCGGCCGTGTCCGCCGCGGCGGCCGAGGCGAGCAGGCTGCTGTTCGGGCGGACGCCGGTGCGCTTCCCGATGGAGGCCGTGGCCGTCACGTCCTACGCCGACGCCAAGTGAGTCACCGGGCGTCGCGGCGGCGGGGCAGGACGAGCCAGAGCGCCGCCAGGGTCACCATGACGCCCACGCCCAGGCCGAGCGCGCTGTAGGAGAACGCGCTCACGATGGCGCCGGCGACGATCGTGCCGGTGGCGCCGCAGACGTTCATGAGCAGGTCGGACAGCCCCTGGACGGCGGGGCGGCGCTCGATCGGGACCGACTCCGTGACCAGCGCGGAGCCGGCCACCAGGCCGCACGACCAGCCCAGCCCGAGCAGCACCAGCGCCGCCGTCACCTGCGCGACCCCGTGTCCCGCCGTGCCCGCCAGCGTGGCGGCGCCCAGCAGCAGCGCCATGCCGAGCACCAGCACCGGCACCTTGCCCGCCCGGTCGGCCAGCCAGCCCACGACCGGCGACAGCATGTACATGCCCGCGATGTGCAGGCTGATCACGATGCCGATGACCTCCAGGTCCGAGCCGTCGTGGTGCAGCTTGACCGGGGTCATGGACATGACCGACACCATCGCCGTGTGGCTGACCGCGATCATGACCAGCGCCCTGAAGGCCATCGGCGTGGTGCGCAGGGTCTCCCACGCGGTCCGGATCGTCCGGGTACGCGCCGGGCCCGCCCCCCGCGTGCCGTCGAGCTCGCGGGCGAGCTGGAGCGGGTCGGGCCGGAGGAGGCCGAGGATGACCACCAGCGCCAGGGCGAACGCCAGCGCCGAGAACGCGTACGGGCCCGCCTTCTCCACCAGTCCCAGCCGCACGCCGATCTGGTCGGCGGGCTCGGCCAGGTTCGGGCCGGCCACGGAGCCGATCGTCGAGGCCCAGACGACGAGCGACAGGTGCCTGGCCGAGCGGCCCCGCGGCGACAGGTCGGTCGCGGCGTAGCGCGCCGCCAGGTTGCCCGCGCTCCCGCCGCCCACCAGCACCAGCCCCGCCAGCAGCATCGGCCACGAGCGCGCGCCGATCGCGCTCACCGAGATCACACAGCCCAACAGGGCCGCCGTGTAGGCCAGGGCCAGGCCCGCGCGCCGCCCGCTCCGGCCCGCGGCCCTGGCCGTCGGCAGGGCCAGCAGCGCCGCGCCGAGTGTGGTGGCCGTGCCCGCGAAGCCGCTGATCACCGTGGAGCCCGACAGCTCGTCCACGACGACCGAGCTGAGGGCGATGCCGACGGCCATCCCCACCCCGCCCACGATCTGCGCCGCGGACAGGACGCCGAGGGTGCGGCGCTGGATTCTGATCCGGTCATAGGTGGAGATGGCGGGCTTTGTGGGGGCACTCGTCACGCGTGAAGTCTCGCATAGCCCACAAGATCTCCACAAAAGTGATATTTCAGAGAACGGTGACAAGATCCCCACGGGCGATGCGGCCGGGCGCGTCCGGAATCAGGTTGACGCCGAACCAGACCTTCCCGTCCCACCTGCGGTGCCCGGACAGCGTCCTGATGGGCTCCTTGCCCTTGGCGCCGGTGTCGGGGTCGATCGTGGTCAGCACGCAGCGGTCGCAGCCCTTGGACACCCGGAACTCCACCGCGCCGATGCGTACCCGCCGCCAGGCGTCCTCGGCGAACGGCGTGCCGACCCCGTCGATCACCACGTTCGGCCGGAACCGGCGCATGGACAGCGGCGCGGGCACCTCCTCGCCGCGCTCCACCGCGGCCTCGGCGATCCAGTCGTTGAGGCGGGCGAGCGAGGCGCCGGTCGTGAGCAGCAGCGGGTAGCCGTCGGCCAGGCTGACGCGGTCGGCCGGCCTGCCGTACTTGGGATTGACCGGGCGGCAGGTCGGGTCGTCCTGCCACATGAGCCTGACCTGGCGCCCCAGCAGCGCGGACAGCCACCGGGCGGCGTCGTCCCCGCAGTCGGTGAGCTTCACGGGGGTCCGCCCGAGGGTGACCGTGGAGCGCGTGGTGCCGGGGACGACCCGCAGCGGGGCGGCGTGCGGGCCGGTC
Organism: Nonomuraea sp. B12E4; assembly: GCF_039871825.1. Classification (NCBI taxonomy): domain Bacteria; kingdom Bacillati; phylum Actinomycetota; class Actinomycetes; order Streptosporangiales; family Streptosporangiaceae; genus Nonomuraea; species Nonomuraea sp. B12E4. Next base: position 268,512 of record NZ_JBDPME010000003.1, read on the forward strand.
AGCGTGAGCGCGCCGGAGTCGTCCAGCTCGGCGACGCAGGCCAGGAGCCCGGGCTCCTCGCGGGCGGTGACGAGCTCGCCGCGCTCGCCGGTGACCAGGTAGCGGCGGTCGCCGGCCAGCCCCCACGGCTGGACCTCGATCTCCGGGACGTCGTGTCCTGTAGTGGATTTGACGGGATAGAAGTGGATGCTCGCCAAATTCATACGGCCGACCGTACCGGCTCCCGGGCCACGGAGCCCTTGCGGGCCAGGGTCGCGGCCAGGGTCACGGTGCCGAGGGCGGCCAGGCCGATCGCGGCGCCGGTCCAGGCCACCGACGGGTAGCCGAGGCCGGCGGTGAGGAACAGCCCGCTCAGCCAGGGGCCGACGGAGATGCCGACGTTGAACGAGGAGACGTTCAGCGCCGCGGCCAGCGTGGGGGCGCCCTGGGCCAGGGCGAAGACCCGGGTGTTGAGCGCGGGGTTGGTGGCGAAGCCGAACGCGCCGAGCAGGAAGATCAGCGGGATGGCCAGCGGCGGCACGGGCGCGGCCAGGGCCAGCGCCACGGAGGTGAGGATGAGGCCGATGACCCCGGCGTACAGGAGCGGGTAGGGCCGCGCGTCGGCGATCCGGCCGCCGATGGTGATCCCGATCAGCGAGCCCGCCCCGTACAGCGCCAGCACGGCGGGCACCCAGGCCGGCGCCAGGCCCGTGGTGCCGACCAGCATCGCGCTCAGGTAGCTGAAGGAGGCCAGCAGCGCTCCCGTGGTCAGCGCGGTCGTGCCGTAGGCGAGCCAGAGCCTGGGGTTGAGCATGGCACGCAGCTCGGCGGCCACGCTGGGCGGCGCGGTCTCGGTGGCCGGCCTGCCGCCCGGGACGGTGAGGAGCACGCCGATCGCGGCCAGCGCCGATATCACGGCCACCGTCCAGAACGCCGCCCGCCAGCCGAGGTGCTGGCCGATGACGGTGCCCAGGGACAGCCCGAGCACGGTGGCGACCGTCAGGCCGCCCGCCAGCACGCTCATGGCCCGGCCGCGGGCGTTCTCGGGCACCAGGCCGATCACGGTGCTGCCGGCCACGGCCCAGAACCCGGCGTACACGAAGGCGCCCACCACCCGGCCGGCGAACAACATGCCGTAACTCGTCGTCATCGCGCTCAACGCGTGGACCAGGACGAAGACCGCCAGGAACGTCAGCAGCGCCGTACGGCGTGGCCAGCGCAGCGTGACGACGGCCAGCACCGGGGCGCCCGCCAGCATGCCGATCGCGAACGCCGAGATCAGCAGGCCCGCGTCCGGCACGGACACGCCCAGGTCGGTGGCCAGTTCGGGGAGCAGCCCGGCCGGCACCAGCTCCGAGGTGCCCTGGGCGAAGATGGCCAGGCCCAGGATGTAGACCGCCAACGGCATGGCGAAACTCCTTCAACAGTGTTTTGTATAGATCAGTTCAAAATGAGGGCATGAAAAGCGGTGATCGGCGGATCAGAAAACGCCGAGCGCGGTGTTCGCGACGGCCTCCAGCGCGGGCCGGTCTGCCCCGCCGCGGGCGGCCACGCGCAGCCCGCTGACCGTGGCGACGACGAAGTGCGCGAGGGTGGGCGGGTCCCGGTCGGGGGCGAGCTCCCCCCGGGCGCGGCCGAGCTCGAACGCGCTCCGCATGATCTCCATCCGCCGCTCGTTGTCGCGCCGGAGCAACTCGGCGACCTCCGGGTCCCGCGGGGCCAGCTCGACCAGCGAGTTGATCACCAGGCAGCCGGCCGGGTCGTCCGGATCGGGATCGACCGCCCGCCACAGCACCGCGCGCACCTTCTCCCTGACCGGCAGGTCACCGTCCATCAGGTCGGTGAGTATGAGGAACTGCTCGTCCATGTAGTGCCGCAGCGCCTTCTCGAACAGGTCGTGCTTGCTCGCGAAGGTGTTGTAGACGCTGCTGCGCCCCAGCCCGGTGGCCACGCACAGGTCCTGGGTCGAGGTGGCCTCGTAGCCCGCCCGCCAGAAGGCGCGCATGGCCGCCTCGATCGCGCGCTCCTCCTCGAACTTCCTCGGTCGTGCCATTCCCGTATCGTAGCAGGTTTTGGAATGGTCAGTTCAATTGAGGGCCGGTCACGCGGCCGGCCCGAACGTGTCCAGGAACACCTTGCGCGTCTCCGCCTGCTCGTCCCACTTGAGATCGGGCAGGTCGAAGGTGATCGTGAACGCGGTGATGTCGTCGAGCGTCACGTAGCGGGTCAGCCGGTGCATGGGGACGCCGGCGGCGGTGGTGTAGGTGTACTCCCAGTCGGCGGCCTGCCAGCCGCGATATTCCAGGCCCTGGAGCCGCACCTGGATGTAGGCCTCCATGCCGCCCTCGGCCTCGCGCCGGCCCAGCTCGGACAGCCCGCCGTCGGTCTGCGGCGTGACCCGCTCCACCACGATCCGCAGGCCGGAATCCTTCGGCCCGCTGAACGTGGCCACGTCTTCCGCCGTCGCCACCGTCCAGTCCTCCGGCACGGCGGCGGTGAATCCGGGCGGGGTGTGCTCCTTGTAGCCCTCGGGCGCGGCCGAGGGCGCCGCCTGGTCGTTCGTGGGGGCGTCCGAAGCGGCCGCCGTGGCGGTGGCCGGGGTCACCGGGGCCGGCGATCCGCCCCTCAGGATGATCATCACGGCGCCCACCACGACGGCCACCGCCACGAGCGCGCTGATGATCGTGAGCGGCGTCGGCCGCCCGTCGCGCGTCCAGGGGCCGCTGTCCTGCTCGTCCGGCCTGCGCCTGCTCTTGCCGGTACGCTGTGCCGCGCTGGGTAACGTGGCCAGCCGGCTGCGGCCGATGTCGTGCGACAGGTCCCGCGACTGCTCGCGCAGGTCGTCGGCCGAGGCCAGCGGCCAGGGGGTGGGGCCGCTGGTGGTGGCGCGGCTGTCGGTGGTCAGCGGCAGGATCGGCTGCGGGCGCGGGCCGGAGCCGTCCAGGTCCTCGTCGGGCTCGAACCTCTGCGGCCGCGCCGGGCCGCCGAACGGCGACTGCCCCGCGTCCACACGCTGTGGCCCGGACGGGTGGCCGAACGACGGCTGGCCGGTGTCCACGTGCTGTGGTCCGGACGGGTGGCCGAACGGTTGCCGGTCGGTGTCCGGGGTGCCGAAGGGCTGCCGGCCCGGGTCCGGTCGCTGCGGTCCGGACGGGCCGCCGAGCGAGTCATAGCCGCCCGGCGTGTGCAACTGGTCGGTCCGGTGGCTGCCGGACGGGCTCGTCATGCCGTCGTACGGCATCGAATAGCCGCCGGACGGGCTGTTGATCGGGTCGTACGGCACCCGCACCGGACCCGAGGGCGTCTCCACGATGCGCGAGGGCATCGGCCCCGACGGTGTCTCCAGCGGCGGCAGCAGCCCGGCCGGGGTCGGATCCGCCTGGCTGGGCAGCGTCTCGGGCTGGCGCGGGCGGGCGGAGCCGTGCGCGCGCAGCACCGTCTCCAGCATCTCGATGACCTGGCCCGAGGTCAGCCGTTCCGCCGGGTTCTTGCGCAGCAGGCCCTCGATCACCGGAAGCAGCGAGCCGGCCCGCTGCGGCCTGATCGGATCCTGGGTGACCACCGAGCCGAGCACGGCGACCGGGTCCGGCCCCTCGTACGGCGGCCGCCCCTCCACCGCCGCGTACAGCGTCGCCCCGAACGACCACAGATCGGCCGCCTGCGTGATCGGCTGCCCGGACAGGCGCTCCGGCGGTATGTACGCGGGCGACCCCATGAGCAGCCCGGTCTGCGTGATGTTCACGTCGCCCTCGATGGCCGCGATGCCGAAGTCGGTCAGCACCACCCGGTCCGAGGTCAGCAGCACGTTGCCCGGCTTGATGTCGCGGTGCAGGATCCCGGCGGCGTGCGCGTGCCTGACCGCGTCGAGCACCCGGATGCCGATCTCGGCCGCCTGGATCACCGGCAGCGGCCCGCTCTGGCGTACGGCCTGCTCAAGCGACCACGCCCGGACCAGCTCCATCACGATCCAGGGGCGGCCGTCCTCCTCCACCACGTCGTGCACGGTCACGATGCCGGGGTGCTGGAGCCGCGCGGCCGACCTGGCCTCGCGCAGCATGCGCCGGTGCGCCACCTGCTTGCCGGCGTGGTCCAGCCCGTAGGGCAGGATGAGCTCCTTGACCGCCACATCGCGGTCGAGCAGGACGTCGTGGGCGTGCCACACCATGCCCATGCCGCCCCTGCCGACCGGCGACATGAGGCGATAACGCCTGCCGATCAGGCGGCCCTGGCTCTCGGCGGGGCCTCCCGCGGGGCCTCCCTCCGGGCCGGGTCCGCTGAGCAAGCGGTCGGCTGCCATGATTCCGCCCCCATCTCGCCTCATCCGTCACGTGCGTCGCGCGCTACTTGCAGATTAAGAGGTTCGACACGATATCGGCGACAAATCCGTAATGGAAGCGGAGAACCCCCTACCGCTGGCCCGACGTGCGGGTAAGCCGATCATCAAATGGATCACTTACCTCGCCGGCCAGGGCCAGCAAGGCGGCGGTGAATGCTTCGGTCGGCGGTTTCACCAGACCCGCACCGACTTGTCCTGTCCCGGCCACGCGGCCCGCGATGCCGGTGTTGACCACGGGCAGCAGGCCGGTCCTGGCCACGAGCGTGACGTCGATGCCGACCGGTGTGCCGCGGAAGCCGAGTCCGGGGATCTGGAAGGCGGGGTGCTCGGCGAGCGTGATCTCGTACATCGAGCGGGTGGCCCTGACGGCGTCGGCCACCTCGCCGCCGACGAACCGCACGATGGCCGGGGCCGCCGCCATCGCGAAGCCGCCCAGGCCCGAGGTCTCGGTGATCGTGGAGTCACCGATGTCCGGGTTGGCGTCCTCGGGGCCGTACGTGCCGAGGTAGAGGCCGTCGGGCACGCCCGCGGGCCCGGTGAACCAGCGCCCGCCCAGGCCCGACACCTGCACGCCGAAGTCGGTGCCGTTCCTGGCCATGGCCACGACCAGGGACGAGCCGGGGACGTCGCGGGCCGCGTCGGTGCTGACCTTGGCCGCGGCCATGGCGGCGTTCAGGAAGAAGTGGTCGTTGCCGTTGATGAACCGCAGCACCCGCGCGGCCGTGTCCGGGGCGGCCTCCACCACGGCCGGGGCCAGCTCGCGCAGCAGCAGCGAGGTGGCGGCGCGGTTGCGGTTGTGCAGCTCGTCGCCCATCTGCAGCGCCTGGGCCATCAGCGAGCGCAGGTCGATCGGCCCGGTGCGCTCCAGCGTGGCCGCCAGGGCCGGACCGAGCGCCTCGTCCATCCAGCGCAGGCGTTCCAGCACCTCGGGACCGTACGCGCCGTATCTGAGGACCTTGCCCAGGCCCTCGTTCAGCGAGCAGTAGGCGGTGCCGCCGTGCTCGTCGTCGCGTACCTCGAACAGCCACATCGACGGGCTGACCACCCCCGCCATCGGGCCGACGGCCCCGTGCTCGTGGCACGGGCGCAGCGCCACCGCGCCGGCCGCGAGCGCGCGCTCGGCGTCGCGCTCGTCGCGCGCCCGGCCCTCCAGCAGCATCGCGCCGATCAGTGCGCCGCGCATCGGGCCCGAGGCGCGCTCCCACCCGATGGGCGGGCCCGCGTGCAGGAACGTGTCCTCGTCGAGGACCTCCGACGCCCGCCGTACCCGGGTCAGGTGCGGGCGCGCGGAGATCAGCCGGCGCACGGCCAGCTCGTTGGCGGCCTGCCTGCGCGGGTCGGCCAGCACCTTGACCAGCGCCCGCGCGGTGCCGGGCAGCGGCGGCCGCCAGGACACCGGGATCGTCGGCACGGCCTGCGCCTTGAGCGACTCGTCGAGCAGGCCGGCGCCGGCCGTGACGACGCGGGGCGGGGCGGAGAGCAGGTTCACAGCAGGCTCCTGGCGTGCCGGGCGGCCTGGGCGTTGGAGGTGAACACCGCCGCGCCCGCCTCCCGGAAGGCGGCGGCCTGGCGGTGCAGGTCCTGCGGGTCGCCCTCGGTGCCGATGAGGGCGATCACGACCGTGGCGGGGGTGCGGGCGACGGCGTGCGCGAGCGAGGCCGCCGGGTCGGGATCGGCGCCGTGACCCAGGACGACGTCCATGAGCACCACGTCCGTCTCGTCGGCGCGGGAGAGCGCCTCCACCCGCAGGGTCGGGTCGATCATCGGATGCGCCCGCCCCCTGGTGTAGGCGTCGTCACCGTAGTCGACGAAGTCCCCCTGCCCGGCGACCAGGGCGGCCTCGGTGCTGAGCGTCCCGCCGGAGTAGATGCCCTTGATCGCCTTGTGCCGGGCCCTCCGCCCCGACCAGGCCGGCCACGCCGGCCACTCGGGGACGGGCCGCCGCAGCGCGCCCAGCGCCTGCTCCGTCGCCTCGGTCAGGTCCGGCGCGCCCTCCCGCAGCAGCGCCCGCACCATGCGTGTGCGCAGCCCCACCTCCTGTACGGCCCGCGCCACCTCGGGCGCGGGCGGCTTGGAGATGAGCACGATCAGCTCGGTGGCCGGGTCGTCGTCGAGCATGCGCAGGGCCCGCAGCGTGGACAGGCCGCCCACCTCGGCCGACAGGTCCCGGCCGCCCACGCCCAGTATGTGGCTGACGCCGGTGCCCGCCCAGTCCAGCAGGCAGGTCACCTGCTGCGCGCCGGTGCCCGAGGCCGCGACGACGCCGACGGGGCCGGGGGCCAGGACGTTCGCGAAGCCGAGGCCGACGCCGCCGATCGCGGCGGTGCCGCAGTCCGGGCCCATGACCAGCACGTCCTTGGCCTCGGCCAGCTCCTTCAGCCGCCTCTCCTGCTCCAGGGGGACGCCGTCGCTGAAGATCATGACCGGGAGCCCGGCCTGGACGGCGTCCTGCGCCTCGGCGAAGGCGTGCTCGCCGGGCACCGACACCAGCACCAGGTCAGGGGGCGGCACGGCGGAGCGGATGGCCGAGCGGGTGGTCAGCGGGGGCTGGCCGGCCGGCTCGCGCGGCTGCTGGAACGTGCTCAGCAGCCGGTCGGCCTCCGCCACGGCGGACTCGGGGGCCGCGGCCCGCAGGGCGATGAGGAGGTCGCCGGGGCCGGCCTCCGGGGCGGGGAAGCCCAGGTCCCTGATGACGGAGAGGTTGAGGTCGGTGGCCATGGCGACCATCGCGGCCGACACTCCCGGCATCTCGGTGAGTGCACGACTTATCCGCATGAGGGTGACTGAGTCGTAGTACGTCCCTCGCCGTACCAGCACCAGATCCCGGTTCACCGCGGCTCGCCCAGCGAGAGCACGGCGCTCACCCCGATGGCGACGCCCTGGGCGAGGTCCGCGCCCGAGGTGTGGCCGAGGCGGTGCAGGCGGCGCAGCGCCGGTTCGAGCGCCTGCCCGCCGACGATGGCACGCAACACCGCGATCACCTCGGGACTGGCCTCGCCCCTGGCCGCGCAGTGCAGCAGCGTCGCCGAGAGGGGCGTCGTACGCGTGCGCGCGTCGTACGTCACCGTCGCCGCCAGCCAGTCGGCCACCCAGACCGCGCGTTCCACGCCCGCCGCCATGCCCAGGTGCCGCAGCGTCACCAGCAGCCCCGCCAGCACGTCGTCGCCGCTCGGCGTGAGCCCGGGCCCCAGGCCCACGAGTTGCTCGGCCGCCGTCACCACGCCCAGCAGCCGGCCCTTCGCGCAACTGCTCGCCAGCATGTCCACGGCGCCGTTGCCCGCCAGCCCCCGGCCCGGCGGATCGCCGAGGACGGCGGCGGCCCGCGCCAGGCGGGCGAGGCCGGTCCGGCCCGGCGGCGGGGCGGGATCCCACCAGCGGCGCACGCTCAGGCTCAGCGGGCCCAGATCGACCGTCCGGTCTCCCACCGCGGCCTCGTCACCCACCGTGACGTGCGGCAGCGGGGTGGCCAGCAGCACGGAGTTCGGCAGCCGGGTGGCCTCGCCCGTGATGACGGCGATCACCGAGGGCTCCAGTTCCGTCCTGACCTCCAGGTAAACCCCCGCCGGGAACACGGCCAGCACGCGTGCCGGGCGGCGGGACGACTCCAGGACAGGGCGTACCGCCGCGCTGGCCGCGCCCGTGACGCGGACGCGGGAACGCCTCGCATGAGTACTGACGGTCACCGGACCTCCCAACCGACCTTGGACCTGACCGTAGAACGGGCCGGGAACCCTCCGTACGGGTAAATTTGCCAACAGTCAGCGCGATGGTTGGCTCTTCCTGACAGATGGCTTCCGGGGTCACAATTTCCTCCATGGAGCCCCCTGTCCGTCTCGCCAGCACCGGAACGATCATTCACGGTGTCTCCGTGGGAGAGGTGCTCGGCGTCTCGACGCTCGCCGAAGCCAGGCTGATCGCGGGGGAGAGCGGCCTGGGCCGCATCGTGCAGCGGCTCAACGTCATGGAAGTGCCCGACATCCTGGCCTGGGTCAAGCCGCACGAGCTGCTGCTCACCACCGGCTACCCGCTGCGCAACACCCCGCAGTCGCTCGGGCGGCTGGTGGCCGACCTGGACGAGCGCGGGCTGGCGGCGCTGGCGATCAAACTCGGGCGCTACGTGGACGAGCTGCCCGGGGAGATGGCCGAGCAGGCCGACCGGCTCGGCTTCCCGCTCATTCTGCTGCCGAACGACGTCGGCTTCGACGACATCCTCAACCAGGTGCTGACGGACATCCTCAACCGCCAGGCCGCCGTGCTCGCCCGCGCCGAGGAGGCGCACCGGGCGCTGGTCCAGGTGGTGCTGGCGGGCGGCGGGCTCCGCGAGGTCACCGCCGAGGTGGCGCACCTGCTCGACGTGTCCGTGGCGGCCGTGGACGGCACCGGCCGGGTGCTCGCCTCGGCCGGGCCCGCCGAGCACCTGGCCGCCCTGCGCACGTCGATCGCCGGCGAGGGGCCGCCGGCCGGCACCGGGCGGTCGCGGGCCTACGCCTCGGTGCCCGTCCTGGCCGGCGGGCACCACCACGGCCGGATCGTCGCCCACAGCCCGTCCGGGGAGATCAGGGACAGCGACGTCGGCATCCTCGAGCGGGCCGCCACCGTCGCCGCGCTCGTCGTCACCCGGCAGGAGGCGGTCAACGCCGTCGAGAGCAAATACCGGGCCGACTTCCTGCGCGACGTGCTCACCGGCAGGGCCGGGGCGGCGGAGCGGGTCACGACGCGGGCCAGGGCGTTCGGGTGGGACCTGGCGCGGCCCGTGACGGTGCTGGTGGCCGAGCTGGATCCGGAGGGCGACGAGCGCAGCGCCCAGGACCGGCTGGTGGCGTGCTGGACGGCGGCGGTACGGCGGCACGACCAGCGCGGGGCGGTGGCCGGGTTCTCGCACGAGGTGGTGGCCGTGGTGGACGCCGCGCTCGACGCCACCCGGGTCGCCAAGGACGCCGCCTCGGCCTTCGCCGAGGTGCCGCCCGCCACCTTCTCCACCGGCACCTCGCGCCCGAGCCCGGGGGCGGAGACGCTGCCGGAGGCCTACTCGCAGGCGCTGAAGGCGGCCCGGGTGGGCCGTCAGCTCCACGGGCCCGGCGCGGTGGCCCACTTCGACCAGCTCGGCGTCTACCGGCTGCTGTCCCTGGTGAACGACACGGAGGAGCTGCACGCGTTCGTCAGGGAGACGCTCGGGCCGCTCGCCTCCGACGACGACGCCGAGAACGCCGACCTCAGGCGTACGCTGCAGGCCCTGCTGGAGACCAACCTCAACGTGGCGGAGACGGCCAGGCGGCTGCACTTCCACTACAACACGCTGCGCTACCGGATCGGGAAGCTGGAGCGCCTGCTGGGCAACTTCACCGACGACCCGCACCTGCGGCTCAACCTGACCCTGGCCCTGCACGTGTTGCGGATGCGGGGGATCTAGGCTGGGGGGCTGTGGAATTCCAACTGAGCTCCGATTACATCCCGCTGTGCGACCTGCTGAAATACTGCGGGATCACGGAGACGGGCGGGATGGCCAAGCAACTCGTCGCCGAGGGCATGGTGCTGGTGGACGGCGAGGTCGAGCTGCGCAAGCGAGCCAAGATCCGGTCGGGGCAGGTCGTCAGCGGCGACGGCTTCTCGATCCGGGTGGAGTGACGAGGCCCTTCACGGAAGCCACCGCATACCGGGCGCGCCGGCGAAGAAGTTACGGCCCCCTGCCGGGGGCCGTAAAGCCCGGGAACTGAGCGCCGGGCGTTCTGCTGTAAAGAAACGGCCCCGGTCGGCGTCGGACGGGGGCCGTAACGCGGCGTGGGGGTGTGGCATGCACTGGTCAGGAGGTCAGATTTGGCAGATCATGCCCGTGTGGGTGCGTGCCGGCGGGCCTAATGTGCCCGCAACGGTACGTGTCGCCGGCCGATCAATGGCCCAGTACAAGAGGGGCTCGCATGGCTTGGGGATGGACCAGACACGGTGACGGAAAGCACCTGGCTCCCGGCGAGGTGGTCAGGCCCGACGAACGGCTGAGCTGGCCCCGGATGGTGGGGTTCGGGGCGCAGCACGTGATCGCGATGTTCGGCGCGACCTTCGTCTTCCCGCTGGTCATGGGGCTGGATCCGAACGTCGCCGTGATGATGTCGGGCGTCGCGACCATCCTGTTCCTGCTGATCGTCAAGGGGAAGGTGCCCAGCTACCTGGGGACCAGCGCGTCCTTCGTGGGCGGGGTGCTGGCCATCAGGGCCGTGATGGGGGGTGACACGGCGGGCGCCGACGCCGTCGTCACCGGGGCCGTCCTCGTCGCCGGGTTCGTGCTCGCGCTCGCCGGGCTGGCCATCCACTTCCTCGGGGTGCAGATCATCCACCGGATCTTCCCGCCCGTGGTCACCGGGGCCGTGGTGATGCTGATCGGGTTCGGGCTGGCGTACGTGGTGGCGGACGTCTACTGGTCGCAGGACCACTGGGTCGCGCTGATCACCATGATCGTCACGTTCCTGGTGATCGTGCTGTTCAAGGGGTTCGTCGGGCGGGTCGGCGTGCTGGTCGGGCTGGTCGCCGGGTTCGTGCTGTCCTGGGCGCTGGACAGGATGGCGGGGCCGATCACCTCCGTGCTCCCCGGGACCAACCTGCGGGACACGGCGGGGGCCGCCTGCCCGGCCGAGGGGACCTACTGCGTGGCCACCGCGTTCCCGCACGACCGGGTGAACTTCGACTCCGTGGCCAAGGCCGACTGGTTCGGGCTGCCGAACCTCCACGCCCCGGACTTCCGGATGTCCGCCGTGCTGCTGGTGCTGCCCGCCGTCATCGCGCTCATCGCGGAGAACATCGGGCACGTCAAGGCCGTGGGGGAGATGACGGGAACCGACGTGGACCCGTACGTGGGACGGGCGGTGCTGGCCGACGGCGTGGGCACCATGGTCACCAGCGCCGTGGGCGGCTCGCCCACCACGACCTACGCCGAGAACATCGGGGTCATGGCCGCCACCAAGGTCTACTCCACGGCCGCCTACTACATCGCCGGGGTCATCGCCATCCTGTTCGGGCTGATCCCGAAGTTCGGGGCGCTGGTCGCGGCCACGCCGGGCGGGGTGCTGGGCGGCGTCACCGTCATCCTGTACGGCATGATCGGGTTGCTGGGCGCCAAGATCTGGATCGAGAACAGGGTGAACTTCGCCGATCCGGTGAACATGGTCCCGATCGGGGCGGGCATCATTCTGGCCATCGGACCCGTGCGGCACCACATCGGCGGTGAGTTCACGCTGGAGGGCATCGCGCTCGGCACCATCGTGGTGCTGGGCGGCTACCACCTTCTGCGGGCCATCGCCAGGCGGAGTGACGAGCCGGTCAGGAGCGACGTACCGGTCAGGAGCGACAACGGGTGAAGCCGCCGCCATTCGAATACCACGCCCCCCGCGACCTGGATGAGGCGCTGCGCACCCTCGCGGAGGTGGGTGCGGACGGGAAGGTGCTGGCGGGCGGGCAGAGCCTGATCCCGATGCTGAACATGCGGCTGATGGAGCCCGCGCACCTCGTCGACATCAACCGGGTCGCCTCCCTGGACGAGGTCGAGGTGGGCGAGGCGGGCGTGCGGGTGGGCGCGCTGGCCAGGCACTCGCGGGTGGAGCGGGGCGGGACCCACCCGCTGCTCACCCGGGCGCTGCGGCTGGTCGCCCATCCGGTGATCCGCAACCGGGGCACGGTCGTGGGCAGTCTGGCGCACGCCGACCCGGCGGCCGAGCTGCCCGCCGTGCTGGCCGTCCTGGACGGTTCCGTACGGTTGGCCCGCTGGGAGTCCGCCGCGGCCGTGACGCGGGAGGTGGGCGCGCGCGAGTTCTTCGTCGGGCCCATGGAGTCCGCGGTCCGGCCGGGGGAGCTGGCCGTGTCGGCGTTCTTCCCGGCCCTGGGGGCGCGGACGGGGGCCGCGTTCGAGGAGCTGGCCCGGCGGCACGGCGACTACGCGCTGGCCGGGGTCTGCGCCGTGGTCACCCTCGACGAGGACGGTCGCGTGGCGGCCGCCAGGGTCGCGTGCGCCGGGGTCGGCCCGGTGCCGGTCGTCGCCGACGTGACCGAGGCGGGGCGGGAAGGCTGGGAGGCGGCGGCGCGGCGGGTGCGGGAGGAGATCGAGCCCGAGGACGACATCCACGCCTCGGCCGCCTACCGGCGGCACCTGGTGGGGGTGCTGGCCGGGCGGGCGCTGGACGGCGCGGCGAGGGAGGCGGCCCGTGGATCATGAGATCACGCTCGTCGTGAACGGCGCCGCCAGGCGGGTGTCCGTGCCCGCGCGGCGGCTGCTGTCCGACTGCCTCCGCCACGACCTGGGGCTGACCGGCACCCACGTGGGCTGTGAGCACGGGGTGTGCGGGTGCTGCACGGTGCTGCTGGACGGGGAGCCGGTGCGCTCCTGCCTGACGTTCGCGGTCACCGTGGACGGGCGCGAGATCACCACCGTGGAGGGGCTGGCCACGGCGGAGGGGATGTCGGCCGTGCAGCGGGCGTTCGCCGAGTGCCACGGGTTGCAGTGCGGGTTCTGCACGCCGGGGTTCCTGTGCACGGTCACCGCGATGCTGCGGGAGAACCCGGCTCCGGCGGACGACGAGGTGATCGAGGGCCTCTCGGGCAACCTGTGCCGGTGCACCGGCTACCAGAACATCGTCAAGGCCGTCCATCGGGCCGCCGAGCTGCTGGCGGAGGAATCATGACGACCAGGCTGTTCGGGGAGCCGGTCCGGCGGCGGGAGGATCCCCGGCTGCTCACCGGGCAGGGACGCTACGTCGATGACCTGGGGCGGGACGCGCTGGCCGCCGCGTTCGTACGCTCGCCGCACGCGCACGCCCGGATCCGGGACATCGACGTGACGCAAGCGCTCGACGTGCCGGGACTCGTCGCGATCTACACCTGGGAGGACCTGCCCGAGCGGGTGGGCCGGCCGCTGCCGCTGCTGATCCCGCATCCCGCGCTCACCCACGGGCGGACGGCCCACCCGCTGGCCCGGGAGATGGTCAGGCACGTGGGCGAGCCGGTGGTGATGGTCGTGGCCGCCGACCGGTACGCGGCCGAGGACGCCTGCGCGCTCATCGACGTGGACTACGAGCCGCTCAAGCCGGTCGTCGGCCTGGAGGAGGCGGTCCTGGGGGCCCAGCTCGTGCACGAGGACGTGCCGGGCAACGTCGGCGCGCACTTCGTCCAGGAGGTGGCGGGCGCCGACGGGCGGAGTGCCAGGGAGGCGATCGAGACCGCGCCGCACACCCTCGCCTTCCGGCTCGACATCGAGCGCAGCGCCAGCACCCCGCTGGAGGGACGCGGCGTGTACGCCCGCTGGGACGGCCGGGACCTGCGCGTCTACTCCAGCACCCAGACCTCCACCAGCGTGCGCATGGCCGTGGCCGCCGCCCTCGAACTGCCGCTGACCCAGGTCGAGGTGATCGCGCCGGACGTGGGCGGCGGGTTCGGGGTGAAGATCGTGCACCCGTGGGCCGAGGAGGTGCTGGTGCCGTGGGCGGCGATGACGCTCGGCCGCGAGGTCAAGTGGACGGAGGACCGCAGGGAGCACTTCATCTCCTCGGCGCACGAGCGGGGTCAGGTGCAGTACGTACGCGTCGGGTTCGACGACGACGGGCGTGTCCTGGGGCTGGACGTGACCTTCCTGCACGACCACGGGGCCTACACGCCCTACGGCATCATCGTCCCGATCGTCACCTCCACGCAGTTGCTCGGGCCGTACAAGATCGGGGCCTACCGGGTCGAGTTCAGCGCCGTGTACACCAACACCGTGCAGGTCACGCCCTACCGGGGGGCCGGCAGGCCGCAGGGGGCGTTCTGCATGGAGCGCACCATGGACAAGATCGCCCGCTACCTGGGCAAGGACCGGACCGAGGTGCGCGAGGTCAACTTCATCCGGCCGGAGGAGTTCCCCTACGACCAGCGGCTGATCTTCCAGGACGGCCGGCCGCTGATCTACGACAGCGGTGACTACCCCGAGATGCTCCGCGTGCTCAAGGAGATGGTCGGCTGGGACGAGCACGCGCGGCGGCCCGGCACGGGCATCGGCATCGGCTGCTACGTCGAGGGGACCGGGGTCGGGCCCTACGAGGGCGGGCACGTGCAGATCACCTCCGACGGGCGGGTGCACGTCTCCACCGGGCTCACCTCGCAGGGGCAGGGGCACGAGACGGCCTTCGCCCAGATCGCCGCCACCGAGCTGGGGGTGCCCATCGAGCGCGTGAGCGTGGTGACGGGGGACACCCGCAGGTTCGGGTACGCGGTGGGCACGTTCGCCTCCAGGGCGGCCGTCGTGAGCGGCAGCGCGATCGCGCTGGCCTGCCGCAAAGTACGCGAGAAGGCGCTGCGCATCGCGGCCGAGGCGCTGGAGGCCGACCCGGCCGACCTGGAGATCGACGACGGGATCGTGCACGTGGCCGGGGCCCCCGGCGCCGCCATCCCGCTGGCCTCGGTGGCGGTGCTGGCCAACCCGCTGCGCTACGCCTTCGACGAGGAGACGCGCCGGGCCACCCCGTTCGCCGGGGTCGCCGACTACGACCGGCCGCCCGTGCCCGAGGGCGAGGAGCCGGGGCTGGAGGGGCGCGACTACTACTCGCCGATCAGGTCCACGTTCGCGGCGGGCATGCACGCGGCGATCGTCGAGACCGACCCGGACACCGCCGAGATCAAGGTGGTGCGCTACGTCGTCGTGCACGACTGCGGCAAGCTGATCAACCCGATGATCGTGGAGGGCCAGATCCACGGGGGAGTGGCGCAGGGCATCGGCGGGGCGCTGTACGAGCGCATGGCGTACGACGTGCACGGCCAGCTCGTCAACGCCTCCTTCATGGACTTCCTCATGCCGTACGTCACCGAGGTCCCGCACGTCGAGACCGGCCACCTGGAGACGCCCTCGCCGCTCAACCCCCTCGGCGTCAAGGGCGCGGGCGAGGCCGGCGTGATCCCGGTCTCCGCGGTCATCGCCTCGGCGATCGAGGACGCCGAGGGCATCGAGATCGACCGCATGCCCATCTCCCCGTCCGAGCTCTTCGACCTGCGCGCCGCCCGCGACATGAGATGATCGGCGCCGTGCGTGCTCCCGCTGCCGGTCTGGCCTCCTTCCCCGCCCTCCCCGACGACGTCCGGCTGGTCGACCTGGCCTGGAACGAGATCGCCGAGGTCCCGGACCGGGTGGCCGGGCTCGGGTCGCTGGAGGAGCTCCGGCTCGACGGCAACCGCCTGCGCGCGCTGCCCGACCTGTCGGGGCTGGCCGCCCTGCGCGCGCTGCACCTCGACGGCAACGAGCTGACCGTCTTCCCCCGCTGCCCGCCGGGGCTGGAGACGCTCTCCCTGTACGGCAACCGCGTGGGCGCGCTGCCCGACCGGCCGCTCCCGCGCCTGCGCCACCTGTCGGCCGGCGCGAACGGGCTGACCCACGTGCCCGCTCAGTGGTGGACGCTGACCGGCCTGGAATCGCTCAACCTGGCCGAGAACGCGCTCACCGAGGTCCCCGCGGCCATCGGCGGGCTCACCCGGCTGCGGATGCTCGACCTGGGGCACAACCGGCTCACCACCGTGCCCGCCGAGCTCGGCGACCTGGGCCTGACCGACTACCTCTACCTGAGCGACAACCTGCTCACCGAGGTGCCGGCGGCGCTCGGGCGGCTCGACCGGCTCACCTACCTCAACCTGACGGACAACCGGCTCGCCCGCCTGCCCGACGCCCTCGGCGAGATGGCCGCGCTGGTGGAGCTGCGCCTCTACGGCAACCGGCTGGCCGAGCTGCCCGGCTCCCTGGGCGGGTTGCGGCGGCTGCGGGAGCTGCACCTGCGGGGCAACCGGCTGACCCGGCTGCCCGCGGCGCTCGCCGAGCTCGGCGAGCTGCGGGTGCTCGACCTGCGCGACAACCTGCTGACGGAGCTGCCCGAGGACCTGCCGCCCCGGCTCACCCACCTCGACCTGCGCAACAACCGGCTCCGCGAGCTGCCCGCGCGGCTGCCCGCCCTGGAGAAGCTCGACCTGCGGTGGAACAAGCTCGACGGCGAGCCGGAGGTGCTGCGAGGGCTGCGCGAACGCGGATGTGTCATCCTGCGCTGAACCGGAGGGGGCTTGCGCTGAACCCGGAGGGCCCGGGGTGCGTACCCTCGCACATGAGGACCTATCCACGTCTGGCCGCTTTCGCGCTGCTGGCCGGGCTGGTCACCGCCTGCTCGTCCTCGACGGGCTGGAGCGACTACGCCGCAGGAGCCAAGGACAAGGAAGTCACCACGCCGCTGACCGTCGAGCAGCTCTCGGCCAAGGTCAGGTGCAAGCCGAAGATGCAGGTCGAGGGCAGCGACCTCCGCACGGGGTACTGCAAGACCTCCGACGGCGAGTTCTTCGTCAACACCTTCGCCAGCGAGGCGCTCAAGGACCAGTGGATGGACCAGGCGCCCGAGTACAACCCGCATCTGGTCGGGTTCCGCTGGACGGTGCTGGGGCCGCTCAAGGTGCTGGAGGCGCTGCGGGAGCCGCTCAACGGCGACCTGCACCTCACCGACCACCGGGTCTCGGGGACGCCGAAGCCGCAGGGGTGAACCGGGGCGGGCGGGCCTGCGTACCTCCACACATGACGACATTTCCACGTCTGGCCGCTTTCGCGCTGCTGGCCGGACTGGTCGCCGCCTGCTCCTCAGGGAGCGGGGGCGGCTACGTCGCGGCAGGCAAGAACCAGCAGAACGCCGCCCCCCTCACCGTCGAGCAGCTCTCCGCCAAGGTCGGCTGCGAGCCGCGCCTGCAGGTGGACGCCGCGGACATCCGCACCGGATACTGCAAGACCCCGGACGGCGAGTTCTTCGTCAGCACGTTCGCGACCCAGGCCGGCAAGGACGCCTGGATGGACGCCGCCCCCGAGTACAACCCGCACCTGGTCGGCAGGCTCTGGACCGTCCTGTCCAGCAGGCAGGTGCTGGACCTGCTGAAGGAGCGGCTCGGCGGCGACCTGCACCTGACGGACCACCGGACCAGGCAGATGCGGACCGTCGGCTGACGCCGGGGGCGGCGGTCAGCGCGCCAGCGCGTACTGGGCCCTGACCTCCCCGGGGGTCGCCACCCTCTTCAGGATCATCAGGCCGTTCGCCGCTGAGCACCCCGGCCAGGCCGATCGCGTTGTAGTGGTCGGCCGGGTCGGCGGTGCCCGAGTTGGGCGCGGGGCCCCGGCCGAGCATCTTGAACCAGCCCATGATGGTCACGCCCCGCACGCCGTTGAGCGCGCGCAGGGACGGCACGCCGTCCGCGCCGTACGTCCCGGCCTTCCAGTCGTCGTTGCCCGCCGTGGCGGGATCGACCTGGCGGGTCTCCAGCGCGTACGTGCTGCCCCGGTACGCGCGGTCGGCCACCCGCATCGCGGCCCCGCCGTCGACCAGCGTGATGTCGGTGCCCGACAGGCCCCGGTCCCGCTCCCGGGCCGGGTCGCCGGGCACCGGGTGCTCGAAGTCGTAGGCCGCCACCAGGTCGCCGCGCAGTCCGGGCAGCACACCGGGCGGCGTCCAGGCGGCTCCGGTGACCTTCCAGATCTTCCCGTTGGCCTTGGACAGCAGGTAGAGCTCGCCCGCGCCGTCACGGCCGAAGCGCAGGTCCACCCGGGCGTCGCCGGCCAGGTCCCGCATGGTGACCGGGCGGCCGCCCGCGTCCACCAGCACGTCCTCTCGCCCGTCGGCTGGTCGGCCACCTCGACGTTCACCGGCAACGAGGACCTGGTCAAGCGGTACAAGGAGATGTTCTCCGGCGACCCCAACGAGGACGCGGCCAACGGCTACACCGTCGGCCAGGTCATCGAGGCGGCCGTGAACGCGGTCAAATGCGCGGACCCGTCCAAGGCGTGCCAGGACAAGCTGACCGAGCACATCAGACAGGGGACGTTCCAGACGGTCGTGGGGCCGCTGTCCTTCGACGACCAGGGCAGGCCGGAGCAGGCGCACATGATCCAGCAGTACGTCGACGGCAAGATCGAGATCGTGCTGCCCGAGCAGGCCAGGACGGCCGGGCTCGTCTACCCGAAGCGCGCATGGTGAGCCTGGTCCTGCAGGGGCTGGCCCTGGGCGTGCTGACCGGCGGGCTCTACGCGCTGCTGGCCTCGGGGCTGTCGTTGTACTTCGGGGTGATGCGGGTGGTCATGGTGGCGCATCCGGCGTTCCTGTTCCTGGCCGCGTACCTGACCTACACCGCGCACACGACGCTCGGCGTGGACCCGTTCCTCGGTCCCGCTCCCGCTTCGGCGCCGGCCTGCGGGCCATCAGGGAGGACGAGGACAAGGCCGAGTCGCTGGGCGTGCCACCGGGGCGTACAAGGTGGCGGCGTTCGCCCTGTCCGCCCTGTTCGTGGCGCTGGCGGGCGGCCTCTACGCGCTGTGGTTCGGCAGCCTCGACCCGATCTTCGTCTTCTCCATCCTGACCAGCTCGTACATGGTGCTGAGGAGCCTGCTCGGCGGTGTCCGGCACCTGTTCGGCCCGCTGCTCGGCGCGCTCATCGTGGCCCCGGCGGGAGAATACTTCCTGATCGCGCTGGGCGAGACGCAGATCCACCTGACCGCCACGGGGGTGCTGGTCGTGCTGTTCATGCCGGACGGCATGATCGCCCGGCTCGTCAGGAGGCGCACCGGGGCCTCCATCCCGGACGAGAGCGCCGAGCGTCCCCGCAGGAGGCGTCCGCGGTCGGGCTCGGCTGACTCACCTCGGGAATTCGGCGGCTGTTGGACTTAACCGGCTGATAATGAAGCCCGGAAAATGCGATAAGCAGTAAACGCTAGGCGTTGGCGGTGAAATTTAGGTTTCGTGCGGATCACCCGGAGCCGGTCGCCCGTGTGTGGTTTCCGGCGTCGGAAATCGGGTATCGCTCACCGCTCCGGACCGGTGTCGGCCAGGGAGAATCCGACCCCCCGAGTTGATTTCAGTGCGACGGTCGCGCCGGCCTTACGGAGTTTGGCACGCAGCCGCTTGACGGCCGATCGCACCGCGGACACGTCGTCCAGATAGTCGGCGCCCCACGCGCTTTCGTACAACTGCTGGTAGGTCCACACGCGCAGCGGCGGGGCGGCCAGCACCGCGAGCACGGCACGTTCGGTTCTGGTCAGGGGAAGCGTGGTGCCGGCCCAGCGCACCTGCTGCCGGTCGCGATCGATGACCAGGCGGCCCAGCGCCAGCACCTCCGCGCCGGGCGCCGGGGCGGACACGTCCTGCTCACCGAACAACACGCTACGGATCGACTTCAGGTCGGGAAACATCAATACGGTGCCGGAACCGCTCATCAACCGAGCCACTTGTGCTCGCTTGGCGCGACTGGGTGTCACGCACAAGATGACCGGCTGTTCCAGGTCATCCACATGGTTAACGCTCACACACTAAGGAAAGCAACGTCGACCGATATTAGTCAATATGTAACTTTCATCCTATCCACGTTGCCGCCAGGACAACATTTGGTCGTTTTCCGGCGATTCTGCCCCACTACTGCCCCTTCTCTGATCTTGAGGAGCGCGCCTCCACGTTTGACGATGAGCGCGGGCTGCGACAATCCCGCGGCCCGTACGTCACGGACTTGTGGCGGGAGGTAACCCCGCCGCAGAGAAAGCGTCCCGTTCAGCACTTCGTGGCCGACACCCTCATCGGCCGCCAGAGGAGGTCAACCCTCTTGAGTAAGAAGCGCCCCGGCTTAGCACGGGCGGGAGCGGTGGTGGCCGCGGTGGCCACCCTGCTCACGCTCGTGAGCGGCCTGCCCGCCGCCGCGCAACCGGCTGGGCAGACGGCCGCCACAGCGGCCGCTCCCAAACCAGAAGTACGTGAAGCCGTCAAGCACGATGTTTCCGGAAAATTACGAGATCTTCCCGCCAACCGCAACCGTGCCATGAAGGCCAAGGTCGAGGAGGCGCAGCCGATGCGGTCGCTGCCTCGCGAGGTGGCGAAGGAGTCGGCCAAATCCGGCAGCGATGTGGTGCAGAAGGAACTGACCGCCACCCAGGTCCCCGAGTTCACCGTCGACTTCGAAGGCGTCGGCAACGTCAACGGCGTACTGCCGCCGGACGCCAACGGCGACGTGGGTCCCAACCACTACGTGCAGATGGTGAATCTCTCGTACGCGGTCTACAACAAGAGCGGCGGACTGCTGCTCGGCCCGCTGCCCGGCAACGCACTGTTCAGCGGCTTCGGCGGGCCGTGCGAGACCAGCAACGACGGTGACCCGGTGGTGCTCTACGATGAGGCCGCCGACCGCTGGATGGTCACCCAGTTCGCGGTGCCCGGCGGAGCCGCCGGCTACCACCAGTGCATGGCGATCTCGCAGACCCCCGACCCGACCGGGGCGTTCTACCGCTACGACTTCCTCTACCACCAGACCCGGATGAACGACTACCCGAAGTACGGGATCTGGCCGGACGCCTACTACATGACGGCCAACGAGTTCTCCCCGTCATTCGCCGGCGTCGGCGCGGTCGCGTTCGAGCGGGAGAAGATGCTCGCCGGGGAACCGGCCCGGATGGTGTACTTCCACCTGGGCCCGGACTACGGCGGCGTGCTGCCGTCCGACGTGGAGGGCCAGGCGCCACCGGCCGGCGCGCCCAACCCGTTCGTGATGTTCGACGACGACGCGTGGGGCGTCTCTCCCACCGACCGGCTGCTGATGTGGGACTTCAAGGTGGACTGGGGCAACCCGGCCAACTCCACGTTCGGCAACGCCCTGGCGCCCAGCCGATTCATGGAGACCGAGCCGTTCGACTCGAACATGTGCGAATACGCTCGCGCCTGCGTCCCGCAGCAGGGATCCACGGCCAAGCTGGACGCGATCGCCGACCGGCTGATGTACCGGGCCGCGTACCGCAACTTCGGCGACCACGCCTCGATCGCGCTCAACCACACCGTGGACGCCGACGGCACCAACCATGCCGCCGTACGCTGGTACGAGCTGCGCAGCACCGGCTCGTCCGACTGGGCCATCCACCAGCAGGGCACCTACGCGCCGGACGCCGAGCACCGCTGGATGGCCAGCGGCGCGATCGACGTCGCCGGCAACATCGCGTTCGGCTACTCCACCTCGGGAACCACGTCGTTCCCCTCCATCAAGGTGGCCGGCCGGCTCGCCGGTGACCCGCTCGGCACGCTCGGCCAGAGCGAGCGCACCTTGATCGCAGGCGGGGGAGCGCAGACCCACACGGCGGCCCGCTGGGGCGACTACAGCTCCATGTCCGTCGACCCGACCGACGGTTGTACGTTCTGGTTCACCTCCGAGTACACGGTGGCGACCAGTTCGGCCGACTGGCACACCCGGGTCGGCGCGATGAAGTTCCCGAACTGTGTGGCCGGCCCGAGCGGCCAGGTGTCCGGCAAGGTCACCACGCAGGAGGGCCAGCCGATCGCCGGCGCCTCGGTACGCGTGGCCGACAGCGGGACCACCACCGGCGAGGACGGCGCCTACAAGCTGAGCCTGCCCGTCGGCGAGTACGACGTGACCGTCTCCGCCTTCGGCTATGCGACGAAGAGCCAGAAGGTGACCGTGACGGACGGCGGCACGGTGACCGCTGACTTCACGCTCGCCGCCGTGCCCAAGCACCGGGTCTCCGGCGTGGTGAAGGACGGCTCGGGACACGGCTGGCCTCTCTACGCGCGGATCGACGTGGCGGGCAACCCCGGCGGTCCGGTGTTCACCGACCCCGTGACCGGGGCGTACAGCGTCGATCTGCCGAGCGGCGAGTACGGCCTGACGGTCAAGGCGATGTACCCCGCCTACCAGCAGGTCACCCAGCAGCTGGTGGTCGGTGACGGCGACCAGGCCAAGGAGATCGCCGTCCCGGTGGACACCAGCTGCACCGCCGCCGGATACCGGTTCGGGTACGGCTCTCCCGTGATCACGGAGGCGTTCGAGAGCGAGTCAGTCCCGGACGGTTGGAGCGTGGCGAACGCCACGCAGAACGGCGGCTGGGCGTTCACGGATCCGAAGAACCGGGGCAACCTCACGGGCGGCACCGGCAAGTACGCCATCGCGGACAGTGACGCGGCCGGCTCGGGCACGTCCATCGACACCACCCTGACCACCCCGTCCCTGGACCTGACCGGCGTACCCGCGCCCACGCTGCGGTTCAACAGCGACTACCGGGCTCTCAACGGGTTCGCCAAGGTCGAGGTGAGCACCGACGGCGGCGCCACCTGGACCACCGCGTCGAACTGGACCACCGCGAGCCGGCGCGGACCGGTGCTGGAGGAGGTGCCGATCCCGACTGCCGGCGGCAAGGCCGACGTACGGGTCCGGTTCCACTACCAGGGCGCGTACGCGTGGTGGTGGGAGCTGGACAACGTCTCCGTGCTCAACCGGGCCTGCGACCCGGTCCCCGGTGGCCTCGTGGTCGGCCGGGTGATCGACGGCAACACCGACAAGGGCCTCGACGGCGCGACCGTGACCAGCCTCGACAAGCCGACCGAGAAGGCCACCACGGCGCCGACGCCCGACGACGACGGCCTGGGCGACGGCTTCTACTGGATGTACTCCTCGGTGACCGGGAGCCACCAGTTCACCGGATCGAGCGGGAGCTACACACCGGTCACTTCCGCGGTGAACGTGGCGGCCGATGGGGTGACCCGGGCGGACTTCACCCTCAAGGCCGGCCGGCTGACCGTCAGCGAGCCATCGGTGACCGCCACGCAGACGATGGGAGCGACCAAGACGGTCAAGACGACGATACGCAACACCGGCGGCGCACCGGCCACGGTGGAGCTGAGCGAGCGGCGCGGCTCGTTCGACATGCTCGGCCCGCGCGGGGCCCCGCTGCAGCTCAACATGGTCAAGGGCAGTGGCGTCTCGGTCGGCTGGCGAGGTGACGGCAAGCCCGGCGTCCCGTTCGAGCCGTCACCGTACGCTCCGCCGTGGGTCAACACGCCCAACTATCCGGTGCCGGTGATGGACAACGCGGCGGCGGCGTTCGACGGCAAGATCTACTCGGTGGGCGGTGCCTCCGGCGGCGCCAACCTCGCCAACAGCTACGTGTACGACCCGGCGACGGCCACCTGGGCGAGGATCGCCGATCTGCCCGTGGCCCTGGAGAAGCCGGCGGCGACCTTCGTCGACGGGAAGCTGTACGTCTTCGGCGGCTGGGGCCCGACCGGCGCCACCTCGGCCAAAGTCTACGTCTACGACCCCGGCACCAACGCCTGGCAGACCAAGGCGTCGGTCAACCCCGCGCCGCGCGCCGCGGCCGGTGTGGCCGTGGTCGGCGGGAAGGTCTACCTGATCGGCGGCTGCACGGACGGTCCCTGCACCAAGTCCGACATCGTGGTCAGCTACGACCCGGCCGCCGACACGTTCGCCAATGTCGCGCGGTACCCGGTGGCGGTGGCCTGGCAGGGTTGCGGCGCGATCAACGACACGGTGTACTGCGCCGGCGGCAGCGGGGCGACGACGCTGAAGAGCACCTACGCGTACAACCCCGGCGCCAATGCGTGGACCCAGCTGGCCGACATGCCGGTCGACCTCTGGGGCGCGGGCGCGGACACCGCCAACGGGCTGTTGCTGCTCTCCACCGGAGTCATCAACAACAGCGCGATAGTGACCAACCAGGGCTGGGCGTACGACCCGGCGGCCAACTCCTGGACGGCGCTGCCCAACGCAAACTACGCCCGCTACCGGTCCGGGGCGGCCTGTGGATTCGTGAAGATCGGCGGATCCACCGGCGGCTTCACCCCGACACCGGAGTCGGAGATCCTGCCCGGCTTCGACCAGTGCGCCACGGTCACCGACGTGCCGTGGCTGTCCGCGACGCCGACCACCGCGACGCTTGCCCCGGGTCAGAGCGTCACCGTGTCGGTGAAACTGGACGCGACCACTGCCGCGGAGGTGGAACAACCCGGCACCTACACCGCCCAGTTGGGCATCAAATCCAACACGCCGTACCCCGTCGCGCCGATCGACGCGAAGATGACCGTGACGCCGCCCCACTCCTGGGGCAAGCTGTCCGGGACCGTCACCGGGGTCGACTGCCAGGGCACCGGCGCCACCGCTCTGCGCGGCGCCACCGTCCAGGTCAACGGCCGGCAAGGGTGGACGTACACCCTGAAGGCCGACACCGATGGCAAGTACGAGATCTGGGGCCCGAGTACCGCCAGCCCGGTCGAGGTGATCGTGGCCAGGGATGGCTGGGCACCCCAGACCAAGCAGGTGAAGCTCAGGGCGGGGAAGACGGCGAACACCGACTTCACCCTCAGACCCGACACCTGTACGGCCGGATCCTGACCCATCGGATCCTGATCACAGAACGGGCCCGCGCCGCCGGTCGGCGCGGGCCCGTCCCGTATCCGCTGACGACCCGGCTCGGCCTGATGCCGACCTGGCCGGCCACCTCGGCGGACGACGCGGCGTCCACTCCCAGGTGGTCGCGACACGAGGACCGCGGGGGCGAGGTCGAGCGGGCCCGCTCGTGGCTGCGCCGGATGGGCATCGAGCACCTGGAGGAGGCCGAGGCCCGGCACCTGTCCTACGGGCAGCGGAAACTCCTCGAACTGGCCGCCGTGCTCATGGCCGAGCCCGAGCTGGTGCTGCTGGACGAGCCCGCGGGCGGCGTCAACCCGGCGCTGATCGACCGGATCGTGGCCCTCGTCCGCGAGCTGAACGCCGAGGGGCGCACCTTCCTCTCGTCTGCCTCGTCGGGCCGAACGGCGCCGGCAAGTCCACCGTCCTCAAGGTCGCCAGTGGCCTGCTCACGCCCCGGTCGGGACGGGTGCTGCTGGCCGGTCAGGACGTGACCGGCCTGACGCCGCAGCGGCTGCTCGGCCTGGGGCTGGCCCACGTGCTGCAGGGGTTCGCCCGCGCGCTCATGCTGGAGCCGGCCGTGGTGCTGCTCGACGAGCCGTCCATGGGGCTGGACCCGCGCAACACGCGGATCGTGTTCGACCGGATCGACCTCATGCGGCGGACCGGGGTCGCGGTGCTGCTGGTGGAGCAGAACGCGCGCCGGGCGCTGGAGATGGCCGACGTGGGATGCGTGCTCGACCTCGGCCGGGTGCACATCTCCGGGCCGGCCCGCGAGCTGGCCGCGGACCCGCGCCTCGGCCGCCTCTATCTGGGCGGCGCGCCCGCCACGTGAGCTCACGGCGACGGGCGCCGACCGGACCCGCCACGTGGGCTCACGCGACCGGCGCCGACCGGACCCGCCTGCGGAACACCCAGTAGGTCCATCCCTGGTAGACCAGCACGAACGGCAGCGTGATCAGGCCGATCCAGCTCAGCACCGTCAGCGTGTACGCGCCGGAGGCGGCCTCGGCCAGCGTGAGCCCCGGCAGCGGCCGGCCCCGCAGCTCCATGAACACCGCCAGCGAGGTCAGCACGATGGCGCCCGCCGTGGCCGCGAACGCCCAGCCCTCCCTGCGCCGCCAGCTCAGCGCCGTGGCCGCGGCCAGCGCCGCCATGGCGGCCAGCGCGGGGAACGTGCCGAGCGCCGACAGGGCGAGCGCCCCTGCCGGGACGGCCACGGCGCCGGCGGTCAGGGCCGCGGCGCGGGCGCGGCGGCGTACCGGGCCGGTGGTCCTGAGCGCCAGGAAGACGGCGCCGTGCAGGGCGCACACCGCCAGGCTGAACGCGCCGCCGACCAGCGCCGCCGGGAGGCCGCCGAAGACCAGGCCGGCGAAGATCGCGCCCCACAGGAACGCCGGCAGCGCGCTGCCCACCACGATGCCCAGGTCGCACCAGCGCGGGTCGGTGACCTTGCCGCGCCACTCCAGGCCGACGCCGCGCACGATCAACCCCACCAGGACGAGCGCCACCGGCAGGTAGTACGTGCTGAACAGGCCCGCGTACCAGGCCGGGAAGGCGGCGAACATGGCGCCCACCGCGGTGATCAGCCACACCTCGTTGCCGTCCCACACCGGGCCGATGGTCTGCAGGCTCTGCCGCCGCCCGGCGGGGTCCCGGCCCACCAGCGGGGCCAGCATCCCGACGCCGAAGTCGAAGCCCTCCAGCACGAAGTAGCCGGTCCAGAGGAAGGCGATGATGACGAACCACAGATCGATCACGGTCGTGCCCTTCAGTACATCAGCGACGGTTCGAGCCGCTCGGGCTCGGGGGCGGGCTCCGGCTCCTCGGCGCCCTTGCGGACATGCCTGGTCAGCAGCACGGCCTCGGCCACCGCGAGGCCGCCGTACAGGAGCGTGAAGACCGTCAGTGAGGTGGCCACCTCGGCCAGGCTCACGCCGGGCGACACGCTGGAGGCCGTCAGCAGCTCGCCGGCGACCGTCCACGGCTGGCGGCCGATCTCGCTCAGCAGCCAGCCCGCGATCACCGCGAGCAGCGGCAGCGGCAGCGCGAGCAGCAGCGCCCGCGACAGCGGCTCCGGGAACGGCCGCCGGCGCCTGGTCAGCCAGAGCCCGAGGACCGACAGGCCCACCGTGGCCAGCCCGAACCCGATCATCACCCGGAACGACCAGAACACCACCGGCTGATCGGGCCGGTAGTCGCCGGGTCCGAACCGCCGCTCGAAGCGGCGCTGCAGGTCCTCGGTGCCCTGGACGACGGCCTTGGGGTCGTGGGTGGACAGGAAGCTGAGGACGCCGGGGATCTCGATGCCGGGTGCCACGGAGAACGGGGCGCTCGCGGTGTCGTGCTCCAGGCCCTCGGCGGCGGCCAGCTTCATCGGCTGCTGCTCGTACATCAACCGGGCGGACGAGTCGCCGGTGCCCGCGACGACGGCCCCCGCGATCGCCGTCATCACCAGCGCCGCCCTGGCCGCGCCGCGCCACATGGGAGCGCGCGTCCTGAGCATCCAGTAGCCGCAGACCGCCAGCACGAAGCCGCCCGCCACGATGAACGCCGCCCCGATCACGTGCGGGACCTGGGCGAGCGCGGTGGAGTTGGTCAGAACGGCCCACAGGTCGGTCATCCTGGCCTTGCCGTCCACGACCTCGTAGCCGACCGGGTGCTTCATCCAGGCGTTGGCCGCGAGGATGAAATAGGCCGACAGGTTGGACCCGATGGCGGCCGCCCAGATGCACGCCAGGTGCACCCGCTTCGGCAGCCTCTCCCAGCCGAAGATCCACAGGCCGAGGAACGTGGACTCCATGAAGAAGGCCAGCAACGCCTCCATCGCCAGCGGCGCGCCGAAGACGTCTCCGACGAACGTGGAGTATTCACTCCAGTTCATCCCGAACTGGAACTCCTGCACGATGCCGGTGACCACGCCCATGGCGAAGTTGATCAGGAACAGCTTCCCGAAGAACTTCGTGAGCCTCAGGTAGTGCTCCTTCCCCGTGCGGTGCCAGGCCGTCTGGAGGCCCGCGACGAAGATGCCCAGGCCGATGGTCAACGGCACGAACAGGAAGTGGTAAACGGTGGTCACCCCGAACTGCCACCGCGCCAGGTCAAGTGCGTCCATCTCCCCGTTCACTCCTTCGGGCGTTGCTCTACACGCTGTAGTACATCTACTTGCAGTAGTACTACAACCTGTAGAGCAATGCGGTGCGACCTTCGTCACATCGATGGCGGGCGCCTGTCACGTCTTTCCAGGTTCTGGCAGGTGTTGCCCTTATCCGGGAGGCCGGAGCTGCCTAGAGTGGCGGCATGAAGGTGGCCGGCAGCGCCGTGATCGGCGTGCAGAGGGATCGGGTGTGGGCGGCGCTCCAGGACCCGGCGGTGCTCGTCCGCACCATTCCGGGCTGCGAGCGGCTGGAGGAGGCGGGGCCTGACACGTACCGGATGACCGTCAACGCGGGGGTCGCCTCGGTCAAGGGCGTCTATCGGGGGGAGGTCGCGCTGGCCGACCCGCTGGCGCCGGAGAGCTTCACGCTCAAGGCACGCGGGCAGGGCGCGCCGGGGACGGTGGAGGCCACCGTCCTGGTACGGCTGAGCGACGATGACGGCGGGACCCGGGTGGACTACGAGGCCGACGCGGTGATCGGCGGGATGATCGGCGGGGTCGGGCAGCGCATGCTGGCGTCGGTGGCCCGGCGGACGGCGGGCGAGTTCTTCGCGGCCGTCGAGGACCACCTGCGGACACCCGGCACCGAGCATCCGGCGGCGGCCCTGGCCACCGGTCCCGCGGAGGCGGGCATCCCGCGGGCGGTGCCGGAGGCGGGTGTCCCGTGGGCTGTACCGAGGGCGGGTTTCCCGCGGGCCGTGCCGGAAGCGCTCGCGGAGAGCGCGCCCGCGGTGAGCCGCGCCGGCGCCGTCTACGAACGCCCTCCCCGGCAGCGCCCCGAGACCCGGCCGTGGGTGATGCTGGCCTCGTTCGGCATGGGCGCGGGCATCGCCCTCGCCGGCGTCGCCCTGGGCTGGCTACTCGGCCGCCGCCCCCGCCACCCCTGACCGTCGGGGCTCTCGCGGAAAAGGATCTCCAGGCGTAGCGTGGCGGTATGCGGCAGGCACACGCTGAAGACGCCCGGACCGAAGCCAGGCGAGTCGTACGCAACCTGCTCGGCGAGGAGCGCCCGACGTCCGACGCTCTGATCGGTGACGCCCGTCCGGTCCTCGGGGACGAGCGGACCGACCGCAGCCTCGGGCTCGCACTCGGGGCCTCGCTCACCAGGCGGTCGGCCGAGCTGGCCGCCTTCGCGGCCTTGCTGGTCGGGACCCGCGAGCTGGGCGAGGAGTGGTGGTCCCGGCCCAGGGGCGGCAAGTTGCCGCCGCCCGACGAGGTCCTGCACACGGCCGTCGCCATCGAGCCGTGGACCGACCTCACCGCGCTGGAGATGCTGGCCGCCTGGATCTCCGACGACGCCGCCGACCAGATGTGGGGGCAGCCGGTCGCCCAGGTCGATCTCAACTCCTGGCAGGCCGAGGACCGGTTCCGCCTGCCCGGCGGGGTGAAGCCGGGGCAGCGGCTCGTGGTGCACTTCGACGCCGGCGGCCGGCTCGACGCGGTCGTCACCCGGCGGCTCGACGACGAGCTCGGGTCCAACCTCGACTTCCACTCCTTGCGCTACTCACGGCCCGCCGAGGCCCTGTGGAGCTGGGGGGTGGCCGCCGGGCTGGGCCCGCATCGGCTGCCCGGGGAGGATCCCGATCCCTACGCGCGCCGGGTTCCCGCCGCCGCGGGCGACATCCTGCGGGCGTGGGCGGCCCGGCACGGCGCCACGCGGGAGCAGCTCGGCGAGCGGTGGGACACCGTGGGCGACGTCGTGGCCGCCATCGAGCGGGTGGACTGGATGTGGCGGAGCGGCGAGTGGTTCGGCTGGTGGCGCGGAACCTCCGCCCTGGTGGACGACTCCGGCCACCTGCACGATCGGCTGGAGGAGCTCGCCGCCGGTTAGAGCGCCGCCGGCGGCGGGACCCGGCCGGAATCAGGCAAGGAGGCCGGTGGTTGTGCTGATCGTGAAGGTGGAGATTTTCTCGGATGTCGTGTGCCCCTGGTGTTATATCGGGCACGTCAGATTCGCCCGGGCGGCCGACCGGTTCCGGGCCGGGGGCGGCGCCATCGACGTGACGATGCGGCCGTTCCAGCTCGACCCCGGCGCCCCCAAGGAGGGCGAGCCGGTGATCCCGGCCCTGGAGCGGAAGTTCGGCCCGAACGCCCGCCAGATGACGCGGCGGGTCATCGACACGGCCGCCGCCGAAGGTCTGGAGATGCACTACGACAAGGCCCTGAGCGCCAACACGTTCGAGGCGCACCGGCTGATCGAGGTCGCCGGGCGGCAGGGCCACGGCGGGGAGATGGCCGACCGGCTGTTCAGGGCCCACTTCAGCGAGGGGCTCGACGTGGGCGACGCCGACGTCCTGCGCGGGCTCGCCGGGGAGGTCGGCGTAGCGGACGGCGGCCAGGGGGCCGAGGAGGTGCGCGAGCAGCTCGGCCGGGCGCGGGCGCTCGGGATCAGCGGGGTGCCGCTGTTCCTGTTCGAGGAGAAGTACGCGGTGTCCGGGGCCCAGCCGGAGGAGACGTTCGCGGCGGCGATCGACGAGGTGGCGGCGCGCGTCGGGCAGAAGCCGATCATCCGGCTCGCCGCCCCGGCGGACGGGTGCGACGACGACGGATATTGCGCCGTCTGAGCGGGTGGGAGAATCGTGACGTGTCGAGACGTCGCCTTGGTTACCTGCTCAAGCACGCCAATCTGCGCCTGGGGGAGCTGACGGGCCCGGCGCTGGAGCCGTACGGGATCGACGGGCGCGAGTTCGCGGTGCTGTCGGTGCTGGGCGGGCCCGGGTCGCTGTCGCAGTTGGCGGCGGCCCAGCGGCTGGGCATCGACCGGACGACGATGGTGGCCCTGCTCGACGCGCTCGAAGGCAAGAAGCTCGTGGCCCGGCGGCCGCACCCCGACGACCGGCGCAAAAACGTGGTCGAGCTGACCGATCGCGGCCGGGACACGCTGGAGGGGGCCACGCGGGCCGTGGACGGCGCCGAGCGGGCCTTCCTGTCCTCGCTGCCGGACGACGACGCGCGGCGCCTCAGAGAGCTTCTGGAGCGCGTGGTGTGAGACCCCCGGCGTCCGGCACGGAAGGTGCGGACGGCACGGAAGGCACCGCGGCGCCGTTGCCCGGCGTGCCCTCGCCGAGCTCGCCCGAGCGGTGGTGGCGGCGGCAGAGGACCTGGTAGCGCACGGGTGAGGCGTCGGTGTCGCCGATGACGACCTGCTCGCCCGAGCGGGCCAGCGTCCCGCCCACCACCCTGGCGTTGAGCTGTCCCGGCCGCCCGCACCAGCACAGCACCTCGACCTGCAGCCGGCACACCTCGTCGGCCAGCTCGAACAGCCGCTGCGCCGCCGGGAACATCACCGACCTGAAGTCGGAGGCCAGCCCGAACGCGAACACGTCCACCCCGTGCTCGTCCACCAGGTCGGCGAGCTGCTCGACCTGATCCACGGTGTAGAAGCAGGCCTCGTCGCAGATCAGGTAGTCGATCCGCCCGTACGCCGTCACCAGCCGCACGAGATCCAGGTCGTCGTCCACCTCGATCGCCTCCAGCCCGAGCCCGATCCGGCTGGTGACCTTGGGGCCGCCCGAGCGGTCGTGCTTGGTGAGCACCAGACCGCGCCGCCCCTGGCGCCGGTGGTTGTAGTTCATCTGAAGCGCCAAGGTGGACTTCCCGCAGTCCATCGGGCCGAAGAAGAACTTCAGCACAGCATCTCTCGCGCCAGATGGCACCGCCGACAAGGCAGACGAATGGGTCACGGGATGCCAGCTTAGCGGCTTGGCTTGTTCCATGACCTCGTGGGACATTTCTCCCCTGTGAGTTTCAGGAGGAATCTGTGGTCACCGACAAACCGTCCCCGCCATCGGCACTCGACATGATGATGACGCAGGACGACCTCACCGCCGCCCAGGCCGACGCCACCCGCTGGCGGTACGGCTTCCTTGTCGTCGTGGCGGGTATCGTCGCGATACTGGTCGCCTTCGGCGCCGCCGTGTTCGCCACGAGGGAGTTCGCGGCGCTGTTCGCGGGTGTGGCCGGTGTGATCGGCACCATCATCGGGGCTTACTTCGGCGTGCAGGCCGGTCAGTCGGGAAAAGCGAGGGTCGAGGCCGAACTGGCCAGGGCCCAGGAGATGGTGGTGCGGCTGGCGGCGTACGTCGGCACAGACAACGCGCCCCGAGTCATCGACGAAGTGCTCGGCCGTCGCCGAAGCTGAGGAGTCATGCGTAACGTCCGAATCGGTGTGGACACCGGAGGCACGTTCACCGACGTCGTGGCGGTGGACGAAGAGACCGGTGAGATCCTCACCACCAAGACCCCCTCGACCCCCGCGAACCCGGCGGACGGTTTCGTCGCGGGCATCGAGAAGCTGGGCGAGCTCGACGTGAGCTCTATCGTCCACGGCACCACGGTGGCCACGAACCAGCTGCTGGAGGACCGGATCGAGAACCTCGGGTTCATCACGACCGAGGGATTCGAGTTCGTCCTGGAGATCGCCAGACAGAGCGTGCCCGACGGGTACGGCAACTCCTATTTCTGGGTCAAACCCCCCAGGATCGTCCCCGCGCACCTGGTCAAGACCGTCGGCGGACGGCTCGACCACACGGGCGCGGAGGTGTGGCCGTTCTCGGAGGAGCAGGCCGCCGAGGTGGCCCGCTGGTTCAGGAGCAAGGGCGTCACCGCGATCGGGGTCTGCTTCCTGCACTCCTACGCCAACCCCGAGCACGAGCGCCGCATGCGCGAGATCCTCTGGCGCGAGCACCCGGAGGCGGTGATCTCGCTGTCGAGCGACGTCCTGCGCGAATACCGCGAGTACGAGCGCTCGGTCACCACGCTGGTCGACGCCGCCGTCAAGCCGGCCATGCGCGGCTATCTCGCGAGCCTGTCCAACCGGCTCGGCATGCCGTATTCCGTGATGAAGTCGAACGGCGGCGTCCTGTCCGCCCGCGAGGTCGTCAACCAGCCGATCACCACCATTCTGTCGGGCCCGGCGGCCGGGTCGCTCGGCGCGGCGCTCATCGCCTCCACGGCGGGGCACGAGTCGGTGATCACGCTGGACGGCGGCGGCACCTCGACCGACGTGGCCGTGGTGATCGACGGAGAGCCCTCCGTCACCACGGAGGGGACCGTCGGCCGCTACCCGTGCAAGATCCCGATGATCGACATCATCACCGTCGGCGCGGGCGGCGGCTCGGTCGCGTGGATCTCTCCGGAGGGCACGCTCAAGGTGGGCCCCAGGTCCGCCGGGGCCGACCCCGGCCCGATCTGCTACGGCAGGGGCGGGACCGAGGTGACGGTGACCGACGCGCACGTGTTCCTCGGCCGGATCCCGCCGCACCTGCTCGGCGGGGAGATCCGGCTGGACGCCGACGCCGCCCGCAGCGGCATCCAGGCGCTGGCGGGCAAGCTCGGCCTCACGCCCGAGCGCACGGCGACCGGCATCCTGGAGATCAGCGCGTTCAACCAGAGCAACGCGATCAGGCGGCTCACCGTCAAGCGCGGGCTGGACGTGCGGGACTTCCCGCTGGTGACGTTCGGCGGGTCCGGGCCGCTGCTGGCGTGCCGGCTGATCGACATCCTCGGCCTGCCGGCCGTCGTGGTGCCGCGCGACCCCGGCAACGTCTCGGCGTTCGGGCTGCTCACGGTGGACGTCAAGAACGACTACGTCCGCACGTACGTCACCCGTGACCTCTCCCTGGGCAAGGCCGCCGAGATCTTCCACGACCTGGAACATCAGGCGGGCGAGGCGCTGCAGCGGGAGGGCTTCGACGACCCGGTCTACCTGCGCAGCGCCGACCTGCGCTACTACGGCCAGGCGTACGAGGTCGGCGTCACCGCCCCGGCCGGGGAGATCGACGCCGGCTGGAAGGACGCCGTGATCGAGCGCTTCCACGAGGCCCACGAGAAGCAGTACGGGTACGCGTACCGGGATGATCCCCGCCACGGCGTCGAATGGGTCAACCTGCGCGTGTCCGGCATCGGGCCCATCACCCGGCCGGCCATCCGCCGCCTGGACCAGGCCGGCGAGGGGGGCACGTCGGTCCGGCCCGTGCACTTCGACGAGACCCGCGACACGCCGATCCACCAGCGCGCCGCGCTCGGCCCCGGCGCCACGGTGCGGGGACCGGCGGTGATCGAGGAGTACGGCTCCACGATCCCCGTACACCCCGGTTTCACCGCGAAAGTCGACGATTACGGAAATGTGGAGATACGGCGTGACTGATCCAATCCTCGTGGAGATCGTCGAAGGCACGCTGGCCTCCGTCGAGCGGGAGGTCGAGACCGCCATCGCGCGGACGGCCCGCTCGCCGATGATCCGTGACGCGCACGACTTCCGCGCGGGCATCCACGACGTACGGCTGCGCAAGCTGACCGGCCGCTCCTACAGCGCGCTCGTCCAGCCGGTGGTGCGCGACTTCCCGATCGAGACCATGCGGCCCGGCGACGTCTACTTCCACAACGACGTCTACCTGTCCGAGGGCGGCATCGGTCACCTGCCGGACCTGTGCGTCACCGTGCCCGTCTTCCACGAGGACTCGGTGGTGGCGTTCGTGCAGGCCTTCGGCCACCACGACGACATCGGCGGGGCCGTGCCCGGGTCCATGCCCTCGCACGCCCGCTCGGTCTACGAAGAGGGCCTGATGGTGCCGCCGATCAAGCTGTGGGACCAGGGGGTGCCCAACGAGGCGGCGCTGCGCATCATGACCCGCAACTCGCGCATGCCTGACTCGCTCGCCGGCGACCTGGACGCCGAGTGCTCCGCGTGCCTGATGGGGGCGCGGCGGCTGGGGGAGCTGTTCGAGCGGTACGGCCGGCAGGCCGTCGAGGAGTGCTTCGACGCGATCATCGACAAGACCACCGAGACGTTCCGCCGGGAGTTGCTGGCGAAGATCCCCGAGGGGACGTACGTGTGGGAGGACTACGCCGAGCACGACGGCGTGGACGAGCCCCGGCTGCACGCTCAGCGCATCACGCTCACCGTCGACCAGGCGGCGGAATCCCCGCTCACGATCGACTTCACCGGCACGTCGCCGCAGGCCAAGGGGCCGATCAACCACGCGGGCGACTACGCGGACGGCGTGTTCCTGAAGAAGTGGCTGGCCCCGGTGCTGCGCAACCTGGCCGACACGCCGGATCGGATGGCGGAGCTGGACGTCAATGAGGGCGTCGTACCCCTCATTAAGATGATTTTTCCGGAAAAGGGCACGTTGCTGACCCCGGTCTTCCCCGCTCCCACCAACGCCCGCACCTTCGTCATCCTGCGCCTGCTCGGCGTCCTGGCCGGCGCCCTGGCCAAGGCCACGGGCGGCCGCATGCCGGCCGACCAGGAGACCATCCGCTACACCGGCGTCCACGGCACGGACGCGGAGGGGGACCCGTACCTCATGCGCGAGGTCCTCGGCGGCGGCTCGGGCGGGCGCTGGTACGCCGACGGGGAGGACACCATCCACGTGGTGCCCGACTCGCGCAACATCCCGGTGGAGTTCGCCGAGGCGCGCTGGCCGTTCCGGGTGGAGCGGCTGGCACTGGCCTGCGACTCCGGCGGACCCGGGATGTACCGTGGCGGGCTGGGCTACGACAAGCACATCAGGATGCTCAGGGACGCCTCGTACATGTCGATCGCCGACCGCTCGATCCTTTCCTGCTGGGGCGTCAACGGCGGGCTCGCGGGGCGGCCGTTCCGGGTGGAGATCGCGGGCAAGGAGATGGAGGGCCTGGTGGACGACCACCCGGTGCAGGCCGGCGAGCTGATCAGGATCCGCACGACAGGCGGGGGCGGGTGGGGCTCCCCCTACGACCGCGACCCCCGGGCGGTGGCGGCCGACGTACGGGACGGGAAGGTGTCGATCGCGGGCGCCCTCGGCGACTACGGCGTGGTCCTGGACGGCGACCGCATCGACGAGCGGGCCACCGCCGAACTCCGCGCCCGCCTCCGCCCCCCGACGGACCGCTTCTTCGACCGGGGCCCCGGCTACGCGAAGCTCTCGGGTGGGAGGGCGCACGCAGGCGTGGACGAATTGTGATGAGTTAATCACGCTTCGTGATGGCGGGGGCTAGCATGATCCCTCGTGAATCCCCCGTTCTCCGCGTATGTCGATGAGTCCATGCTGCTCGCGCGCGGTGTCTATCTGATGGCGGCGGTGCTCGTGGCCCCATACCAGGCCGACCGCCACCGTGCCGACCTGCGCGCGCTGCTGCTGCATCGGCAGTTGCGGCTGCACTGGCACGACGAGAACGACAAGCGCCGGGCTCAGCTCATCGAGGCGGTGGCGGAATGGCGGCCGACCGGGATCTTGGTCGTGGGCACCGGCCTGGATCCTAGGCGCCAGGAACGAGCCCGTCGCAAGTGCATGGAATGTCTGCTCTGGGAGCTGGGCGACCATTATGTGGCCGATGTGTTCTTCGAGCGCCGCGATGTCGGGCTCGACCAGCGTGATCACGAACTTGTCGTCAAGCTGAAGGGTCGCCATGCGGTTCCGCCGAGGCTTCGTCTGTCGTGGTGTGATCCTCTGACGGAGCCGCTGCTGTGGTTGCCGGACATCATCGCGGGTGCGAGATGTCTGGCCGAGCGGGGTGATCACACCTTCTGGAGTCAGATCGAGGCCGGTCTTCTTGTGCGGCGTGTCAACACTCGCTGAAAGCGCGAAGCCCGGGCTCCCGTCGTCCGGCGGTCCACCCGGGCCCACTTCCATCCCCCCCGCAGGAGGGCGGCCTGCTCTTACTGTACCCGCTCACACACGAACGGTCACCCTGAATGCGCAAGCCCGGGCTTCCGTCGTCCGGCGGTCCACCCGGGCTCACTTCCATGTCCCATCAGCGATGGGTGGCATTTGGAAGCGCGAAGTCCGGGCTCCTGTCATTCCGGCAGTCCACCTGGGCTCACTTCCACTCCCCCCGTAGGAGGCGGCGCTTGCAGCGTAGCCGCGCGCGTACCCTCTGTCACCTGAACGGTGTTCAGTCCTTGTCGAAGCCGGCGAAATACGTGGCGGCCATGTCGTCCTCGCCGTGCCCCTGGGCCTCGGCGCGGCGGAAGCGCTCGCCCGCCGCCGCGATCACGTCCATACGGACGCCCGCGGACTCCCCGGCCTGGACGATCAGCCGCGTGTCCTTCTCCGCGTTGCGCACCGTGAAGCTGGGCGTGTAGTCGTCCTCCAGGATGGCCCGGGCCTTGGCCTGGAAGTACGGGCTGTCCATCGGCCCGCCCGCGATCACCTGGCGGACCAGGTCAGGGTCGAGGCCGAGGCCGCGGGCCAGGGCGAGGGC
Organism: Nonomuraea sp. B12E4; assembly: GCF_039871825.1. Taxonomy (NCBI): domain Bacteria; kingdom Bacillati; phylum Actinomycetota; class Actinomycetes; order Streptosporangiales; family Streptosporangiaceae; genus Nonomuraea; species Nonomuraea sp. B12E4. The sequence continues at coordinate 305,375 of NZ_JBDPME010000003.1, forward strand.
CTCGGCCACGACGGCGGTCATCGAGATGCCGCAGCTCACCGTGGCCATCTTGAGCTTGGTCCCGGCGCCGCCGGCCCCGTCGCCGGCGAGCCAGAGCGTACGCTGGCCGAGCACGTCGAAGATCGGGTCGAGGACCGGCCGGGCGGACTCGGCGCCCGCCGCCAGGATGACGAGCTTGCCCTGCTCGGCCGGTTGGCGGGTGCCCTGGACCGGGGCGTCCACGAAGGTCGGCCCGTGCTCGGCCGCCAGCGCCGCCAGCCGGTCGATCGCCGCCAGCCCGACCGTGCTCATCTGAGCCCACACCTGCCCCGCCCGGAGCGCCGGGGCGGCGGCGGACATCGCGGCGTGCACCGCGTCCCCGTCGGTGAGGATCGTGATGATCACGTCCGCGCCCTCGACGGCCTCCGCCGGGGACCCCGCGACGACCGCGCCCGCCTCCGCCAGCGGCTCGGCCTTCGCCTTCGTACGGTTCCACACCCTGACCCGCAGGCCCGCCCGAGCCAGGTTCCGGGCCATGGGAGCGCCCATGAGCCCCGTTCCGAGGACTGCAACAGTAGTCATGGGATCACCTTATGAACCGGGCCCCGGCCCCGTCGCGCCCGGGGCGCGGTAAGCGGACTGGAATCAGGACTTAACAGCACAGAAACACGGCAGAGGTGCACTGAGGGGGACTCATCGGGACGATGAGGCGCATCTAGGGTTCCGCCGGCACGCGCCGGGCCTGGTCCGAGAGATGCAGGCGGCCCGCTCCACCGGGGCCGCTCCACGGCGGGACAAAAGCCCGGGAGGCCGGCCATCGCCTGGCCGCCTTCCGGCCGGGCCGACCATTCGGAGCACGAATGCACTGGCACCCCCGCAAACCGCACGACGACTACGGACCCGAGGCTCGCTTCGCCGTCGAACGCGAGGCCGAGCTGCCCACCACCGGCTGGGACCGCGAGGTCGCCAGGGCGCTGGAGCTGGGCCTGCAGGGCGCCGACTCCATCGTGGACCGCCGCATCCCGACGTTCTCGCGCGGCGAGCTGCCGCACTTCGCGGGCATCAACACCTTCCTCAAGGCCCCGTACGTCGAGGACGTGCGGACCTGCGGCGACTACGACGTGGCCGTGCTCGGCGCCCCGTTCGACGGCGGGACGACGTACCGCTCGGGCACCCGGTTCGGCCCGCAGGGCATCCGCCGGATCTCCGCGCTGTACGGGCCCTACAGCTTCGAGTTGGGCGTGGACCTGCGCGAGTCGATCACGATCGCCGACCTCGGGGACGTGTTCACGATCCCGGCCAACATCGAGAAGACGTTCGACCAGATCTCCAAGGCCGTCTCGCACGTGTACGCGAGCGGCGCCTTCCCCGTCGTCCTCGGCGGCGACCACTCGATCGGCTACCCGACCGTACGCGGCGTGGCCGAGCACCTGTCGGGCAACCTGGGCATCATCCACTTCGACCGGCACGTGGACACCCAGGAGACCGACCTGGACGAGCGCATGCACACCACGCCCTGGTTCCACGCCACGGACCTCCCGAACGTGCCCCCGCGCAACCTCGTGCAGATCGGCATCGGCGGCTGGCAGGCCCCCCGGCCGGGCGTCAAGGTCGGCCGCGAGCGCGGCACCACGATCATGACCGTCACCGACTGCGTCGAGATGGGCATCGAGGCCGCCGCCGAACGGGCGCTGGAGGTGGCCTGGCGGGACGCGGAGGCCGTGTGGCTGTCGTTCGACGTGGACTGCCTGGACGCGGCGTTCGTGCCGGGCACCGGGTGGCCCGAGCCCGGCGGGTTCCTGCCGCGTGAGGTGCTGAAGTTCATCCAGCTCATCGCCGACGCCGCGCCGCTGGCCGGGATCGAGGTGGTGGAGTGCAGCCCGCCGTACGACAACGCCGACATCACCTCGCTGATCGCCACCCGCGTGATCTGTGACACGCTCGGGTGCCTGGTCCGCTCCGGCCACCTGCCGAGGGGCGCGAAGGAGCCGGCCCGCGGAGCATGATCGCCGGCAGGGCACGTGGGGTCCCCGGCCGGGTGGCGTGAAAAGGCCGGGGACCTCGCCCGGGGACATGCGCGGAGCGGCGTGTGATGATGGCCGGCATGGGCCCGAACCACATCATCGCCGTACGACACGGCGAAAGCGCGGCGAACCGCGCCTTCCGGCTGGCAGGCACGACGCCGCTGGTCTACCAGCCGGGCGATGACGAGGTGACGCTGACGGAGCTGGGCAGGACGCAGGCGGCGGCCCTCGGGCGGCTGCTCGCGGCCCTGCCCGCCGGTGAGGCGCCCGAGCTGGTGTGGTGCTCGCCCTACCGGCGCGCCCTCGACACCTGGCGGGTCGCGCAGCGGGCCTGGGGGATCGACCCCGCACTCCCGGTCACCGTGGACGGGCGGCTCAGGGACCAGGAGGCGGGCACGTTCGCCCGGCTCAACCTGGCCGCGATCAAGGAGCGGTTCCCCGCCGAGCTGGCGCGGCGCGAGGCCGAGGGCGCCTACGCCTACCGCCCGCCCGGCGGCGAGTCCCTGGGCGACGTCGTGGCCAGGCTCCGGCTCCTTCTGGCCGACCTGGGCGGGCGCGCCGACGGGCGGCGGGTGCTGATCGTCGCCCACGACTCGGTGGTGCTGGGGCTGCGCCACGTCATCGCCGGGAGCCCGGACGCGGACCTGGCGGCCGTGCTGGAGCACGCGCCCGTACTGAACGCGTCGGTGTCCGTGTGGCGGGCCGGCGGCGGCCGTTTCGAGCTCGTACGGTTCAACGACGTGACCCACCTCGGCGCCCGATGACCCGATCGATCCTTGCCCGGAGACGCGGCCGTGACGGGGCCGCACGGGGCCGCGGGCGATCGCCACGGCCACCCGGCGAAATCATGGGGACCCAGGGTAGATGACGAGGGGTGGGCAACTGAGAGAATGTTCTTTCGCCCCGAATGCAAGTAGGAGGTTGGATCTTGCTCGGACCCCTCAAGGACATCGTCGTGCTCGACCTGTCCAGGGCCCTGGCCGGGCCGCACGCCGCGCAGTTGCTCGGTGACCTGGGCGCTCGGGTGATCAAGGTGGAGCATCCCGACGGGGGTGACGAATCACGCGGCTGGGGGCCGCCGTTCGTCGGGCCGGATCACGACATCTCCACCTATTTCCTGAGCACCAACCGCAACAAGCAGTCCATCCGCGTCGACCTGAAGTCCGCCGAGGGCAAGCAGCTCATCGAGCGCCTCGTCCGCCGGAGCGACGTCCTCGTGGAAAACTTCCGCACTGGCGTGCTCGACCGCCTCGGCTTCACCGTCGAGCGCCTGCACGAGCTCAACCCGCGCCTCGTCATCCTGTCGATCACCGGGTTCGGCCACGACGGCCCCGAGGGCGGCCGTCCGGGCTACGACCAGATCGCGCAGGGCGAGGGCGGCCTGATGTCGCTGACCGGCCCCTCGCCCGAGGAGCCGTACCGCGTCGGGGCCTCCATCGCCGACCTGCTGGCCGGCATCCAGGGCGCCTACGGCGTGGCCGCCGCCCTCTACGAGCGCGAGCGGACCGGCGAGGGCCGCGTGGTGCGCACGTCGCTGCTGGCCGCCATCACCGGCGTGCACGCCTACCACGGCACCGCCTGGACGGTCGGCGGCCAGGTGCCGGGCGCGAGCGGCAACCACCACGCCTCCATCGCCCCCTACGGGGCCTTCCGCTGCGCCGACGGCATGCTGCAGCTCACCGCCGCCAACGAGGGCCAGTGGCGCAAGGTCGCCGCGCTCCTCGGCATCGATCCCGACACGCCGAAATACGCCACCAACCGGGACCGGTTCGTGCACCGGGACGAGCTCGTCGCCGACATGGAGAAGGTCCTGGGCGCCCACGACCGCGACCACTGGCTGGCCGAGCTGGCCGAGGCGGGCGTGCCCGCGGGGGCGATCAGGTCGATCGACGAGGTCTACGCCTGGGACCAGACGCGGTCGCAGGGCCTGGTCGTCAAGGTGGAGCACCCGGTGCTCGGCACGATCGAGCTGCCCGGGCCGGTGCTGCGCTTCGACGGGCTGACCGGGGTGGAGCACACCGCGCCGCCCATGCTCGGCCAGCACGACGAGGCCGTGCTCGCCTGGCTCGAAGAACGCGAGAGATGATCCGAATATCACGGCACCGGGCGGGGGGCTCGTGCGTCAACATTGCATCGTCGGCCGACATCTAGGGAGCGATAGTGAGCCGTCCGGACGCGCGCACACTGATCGAAACGGTCCTCGACAGGGGGTCGTGGAAATCGTGGGACGCGCCGCCCGCCGACCCGGCGCGGCCAGGCTCCTCCTACGCCGACGAACTGGCCGCGGCCCGCGTCAAGTCCGGCTATGACGAGGCGCTCATCACCGGCGAAGGGCTGCTGGGCGGGCGCCGGGTGGCCATGGTGGCGTGCGAGTTCTCGTTCATGGCGGGCTCGATCGGGGTGGCGGCGGCCGAGCGGTTCGTGACCGCGGTCGAGCGGGCCACCCGTGAGCGGCTGCCGCTGCTGGCCGCGCCCGCCTCGGGAGGGACGCGGATGCAGGAGGGCGCGCTGGCGTTCGTCCAGATGGTGAAGATCACCCTCGCGATCCAGGCGCACCGCGCCGTCGGCCTGCCCTACCTGGTCTACCTGCGGCATCCGACGACCGGCGGGGTGTTCGCGTCCTGGGGGTCGCTCGGGCAGGTCACGCTGGCCGAGCCGGGGGCGCTGATCGGGTTCCTCGGGCCACGGGTGTTCGAGTCGCTGCACGGCTACCCGTTCCCCGAGGGCGTGCAGGTGTCGGAAAACCTGCACCGCAAGGGGCTGGTGGACGCGGTGGTCGCGGCCGAGGACGTACGGGACAGCGCCATCAAGGCGTTGTCGGTGCTGGCCGCCGACAGATCCGGCATCGTGGCGGGCCGGCCGCCCGAGGAGGACCTGCGGCCGGTGGAGGCGTGGGAGGCGATCACCCGCTCGCGCCGCGACGACCGGCCCGGCGTGCGCACGCTGCTCAAGCTCGCCGCCACCGACGTGACCCCGCTCAGCGGCACCGCCGAGGGCGTCAACGAGCCGGGGCTGCTGCTCGCGCTGGCCAGGTTCGGCACCGCGCCCGCGGTCGTGCTCGGCCAGGACCGGCGGCTGCAGCGGACCAACTCGCCGCTCGGCCCGGCCGGGCTCAGGGTGGCCAGGCGCGGCATGCGGCTGGCCGCCGAACTCGGCCTGCCCCTGATCACCGTCGTCGACACGGCGGGGGCGGACCTGTCGAAGGCGGCCGAGGAGGAGGGGCTGGCCAACGAGATCGCGCGCTGCCTGGCCGAGCTGGTCATGCTCGACGCGCCGACCGTCTGCCTGCTGCTCGGCGAGGGCGCCGGGGGAGCGGCACTGGCGCTGCTGCCCGCCGACCGGGTGCTGTGCGCGCAGCACGCGTGGTTGTCGCCGCTGCCGCCGGAGGGCGCCTCCGCCATCCTCTACCGGTCGGTCGACTTCGCCCCCGAGATCGCCCAGGCGCAGCACATCCGGGCCACCGACCTGCGCCAGGACGGCATCGTGGACCGGGTGATCCCCGAGCTGCCGGACGCCGCCTACGAGCCCCGGCAGTTCTGCGAGCGGGTGGGGCGGGCGCTGGAATACGAGATCGCGGGGCTGCTGGAGGCGAGCCCGGCCGACCGTTTCGCGGCCCGCCAGGCCCGCTACCGCACCCTCGGCACCCCGTAGCCTTGTCGCTGAGCGGTCCGGCCGGCTGGGCCGGTCGGGCCGAGGGGATGGGCGGCCTACGGGACCGGGATGCGTTCGATCCGGATCGAGAAGACCTCCTCGCGGGGCACCACGACCTCGTAGGCGCCGTGGTCCACCATCCAGTAGCCCAGCGCCTCCGCCTTCATCCCGCTGTGCCCGGTGTAGGCGATGTGCAGTCCGTCGTCGTCCTCGTCGAGCACGATGCAGGGCTCGCCGCCGAACGCCCCCACCGTACGGACCAGCACCAGCCACTCCACCTCGGACCTGGGCACCCCCCGCCGCCAGTAGCCTGCGGCCGCCTCGAAGCCGGTCAGCTCCACCTCGCTGAACAGCACCACCTGGTCGTTGTCCGGGCCGAGCGCGGCAGGAAGGGTGCGCTCACCGAAGCGGGCCACGAAGCCGGAGGCGACCGGCACGATCTCCTCGCTCATGCGGCGGGCCGCCAGGTCAGCCCGTCGTAGTCGGCGAAGGACCGCTCGCCCTCATGGGTCACGTGGATGATCTCCGCCCCGGCCGGGATCGGCATCGGAACGGTGTGGAACTGCGGCACCACGTGGTCCGACGAGGTCGTGAACCCGTTGCCGGCGAACGGCGGCGCGTCGCTCCAGTCACCCCCCATGTGCGGCCCGTACGGCACCGCGTAGGTGTCGACGTCACGCGCATACCAGCGCATGAGGTAGAGCTCGGGCGCCTCCGCGAACAGCTCCGAGCCGTCGAAACCCAGGTCGAGCCCGTAGAAGAGCGACTCAGGAGTGGTCAGCCTGACGCAGTCCTGCACCCGGTAGACATAGCCGGAGATGACCGTGCGCCTGCCCGACAGGTAGGGCACCAGCAGCCGCGGCGGCACGGCCTTCTGCATCTGCGTTCCGCTCACCGTTCTACTTTACGATCGGTTGGCCCTTCGATGGGACGTCCATCGCGAGCGGCGGGCCTTCCCGTGCTCAGAGCACCCGGTGCTCAAGGCACGGCAGCGTGGTCCGGGCGGTCGCGGTCCACTCGTGATCCACCTCGACGACCCGCACGCCGGGGCCGGTGCCGAGGTCGGCGCGCACCACGCCGAGCGGATCGACCAGCATGCTGCGGCCCACGCCGAACCCGTCGGAGGACTCGGCCGGGTTGGGCGCCTGGCCGACGGCGGCGGTCCACATGGTGTTCTCCAGCGCCCGCGCCCTGACCAGGGTGACCCAGTGGTCCTCCTTGAGCGGCCCGGAGCCCCAGGCCGCGATCACCGCGAACAGCTCCGCGCCCCGGTCGACCAGTGCCCTGGTCAGCTCGGGGAACCGGATGTCGTAGCAGGTCACGAGCCCGACCCTGAGCCCGGCCAGCTCCACGACCGTGGGCTCGGCGCCGGGCGCGACCAGGTCGGACTCCTTCGCGCCGAACGAGTCGAACAGGTGGATCTTCCGGTACGCCGCCCGCAGGCCGCCCTGCTCGTCGATGGCCACGGCCGTGTTGTAGACCCGGCCCTCGCCCGGCTCGAACACCCCGGCGACCACCGACAGCCCGTGCCGCCTGGCGGCCTCGGCCAGGCCGGACACGAACGGCCCGTCCAGCGGCTCGGCCATGCCCGTGATCCGCCTGCCGTAGCGGGTGAGCGTGGCCTCGGGGAAGATCGCGAGATCGGCCCCTTCGGCGCCGGCGAGCGCCTCCGTAGCCCTCTTGAGGTTCGTCGACGGGTCAGGGGACACCGGGATCTGGCAGAGGGCGATTCTGGTCACGGCCCGACTCTAACCGGTTCGGCACCCATCGAAACCAGGTGAGGCACCGCCAAAGCCATTCGAGTGGCCCATACCGGTATCTGGCCAGCCACCATCTGGCGAAAAAGACCTGCACCGCCAGGGTCGCCACCGTCAGCCCCACCACCGACCACCGGGTCGGGTCGCGGCTCAGCACCTGCCCGGCCAGGGCGATGACCACGGTGCCCGAGACGTAGCAGGTCAGCGCCATCTTGCCGACCGGCTCCAGCACCGCCGACGACCACGGCCGCAGGGCGAGCAGCAGGCCCAGCGAGTATGCCGCCGCGCCGGCCAGGGCGGCCACGCTGTAGACGGCCCACTCGTTCGTGACGGCCCAGGCGGCGGTGAGCAGGGCGGTGGCCAGCGCGGCGGCCGCGAACCCCGGGAACAGCAGCGACCGGGGCGGGCGCAGTTGCCACAACGCCATGCCGATCAGGAACAGTCCGGGGATGAGCCACGCCCCGTAGCCCACCAGCATCCCCCATGCGATCACCACCAGGCCCAGCACCAGCACCGGCCACCCGGGGGTCAAGAACGACGCGGGCAGCAGCACCACCGCCCCGTAGAAGGCGTAGTCGGTCAGCACCTCGCCCTCGTAGAACGTGTGCTGCACCAGCCCGAAACAGCACAGCCACAACAATCTGCTCAGCAGCGCCCACCGGCTGTTGCCGCGCAGGAACAGCAGGAAGCTGATGCCGAACAGCATCGAGAAGATCGGATAGAACCGGCTCTGGAACAGGGTCTCGATGGTCAGGTCGAGCCCCGTGCGGGGCCCCTCGACGTGCTCGATGGTGTGCTGCCAGGTGTTGACCAGCATGATGCCGCCCACCGCGAAGCCGCGGAGGGCGTCGAGCTCTCGAACGCGTGTCAAAGGCACCAGACGCACCACCATACGAGGAATCCGGAGCTGATGACGGTTGCCGCGACCTGGGGCCATCGGCGGTCGTGCCGCAGGGCCGCCGCGGTCAGTACGGTCGAGGCCGCCGCGATCCAGGTGTAGAGGACGGCCGTGGCCGGGATCCCGGCGGCCAGGGCGGTCTCGTTCGTACCGGCCAGGGCGGCGACCGACTGGGCGATCAGGCCGGTGAACGCCACGCCGGACAGGCCGCCGAAGGCCGCCGGCGACCTGCCCTTCAGCGCGCCGGTGACGAGCTGGATGAGGGAGACGAGGGCGTACAGGCCGAAGGGGGCGGCCAGCCAGGGGGAGCGGGAGATCTGGTACGGCGCGGCGGTCACGTGCAGGTCGGGGACCGGGGCGGGGGCTTGCAGGCAGGGATCGGAGTCCGCCGCGGCGGCGCCAGGTGAGGAGACCGGGGCGGCCCCCGGCGAGGCGGCCGGAGAGGCCGAAGGGACAGCCGTCGGGGCGGGGGCGGTTGTCGGGGTGGCGACGAACTCGGCCATCTTGCGACGGGCGCAGGCGTTGGCCAGGAAGACGGCGTGCGCGGTGCCGGGGAACTCCTCGAAGCGGGCGTTGGGGAGGGCCTCGGCCGCCGGCCGCGCGGTTCTGGCGGGGGTGGTGGGGTCGTACTGGCCGGCGAGGACGTACACCGGGGCCTTGGTGGTGGCGTTCACGGGCCGGGACGCGGGGAGCTTCCAGGCATCACACACCGCCTTGTCCCCCTTCATGGTGAAAAGCCTGGCCTTAGTGGTGAATTTGTTGAAAGGGACCTCGTCCTGGCACTGCACCGCGTGATACAGCCCGAACTCGTGCGACACCAGCCCCTCACCCGCGGCGTCGGCCAGCGGCCGCAGCAGCTCGTCGCGCCCCTCCACCAGCGCGGTGACCATCACCGGGGTCAGCGCGGTCACCTCGGAGTCCTGCAGCGCCTCCGCCAGGATCGTGGCCAGGTCGTCGCCGGTCATCCGCGCCGTGAACCGCCTGCCGGCCAGCGGATCGACGGTCGGTACCCGGGCGGGGGCCGCGTTCAGCCGGGCGACCACGGCCTCGAACCGATCCCGCACCCCCAGCCGGGCCATCGTGGCGACCAGGTTGGCGTCGAAGTCGTCGTACCAGCCGGCCTGCTCCGGCAGGAACGAGTCCAGCACCACCGACCGCACCCCCTGCGGGTCGGCCGCGGCGGCGTCCAGCATGACCCGGGTGGAGTAGCTGACGCCGAACAGGTTCCACGAGCTGTAGCCGAGCTCGCGGCGCAGCGCCACCACGTCGGCGGCGATCTCCTTGGTCTGGTACCCCCGCAGGTCGACGCCCTGCTGCCGGAGTCTGTCCCGGCACCGTACGGCGGCCGCGGCCACGTCGGCGACCGGCTCGCGCAACTGCCCGAGCAGCGCCTGCGCGGTCTCCGGGCAGCCCAGCGACGGTTCGGAGTAGCGGCTGCCGCGCTGCTCGACCGTCACCACGTCCCGGTCCGGGAACATCTGGCCGAGGAAGCCGGTGAGCTGCATGGACGCCGACCCGGGCCCGCCGCTCATGTAGACGACCGGGTCCGGTTTGCGGTCCTTGGCCATCGAGACACGCACGGCGTACCCGACCCGGATCGTCTTTCCCGGGGCGTCCCTGCGCTCGGGGACCTCCAGGAAACCACAGGTCGTACGGGCGGGCACGGCCACCGGGCAGGGACTCTGCCCGGGCGCGCCCTGAATCGTGAGGGGCGGGACTGCCAGGGCCAGGATGAGGGCGACCCGAGTGATCACGCAGACGAGACTAATAGTGTGGAGCCGTGACGGAACCACTTGTTACCAGGATGCGCGACTTCGGCACGACGATTTTCGCTGAAATGAGCGCGCTCGCCGTGCAGACCGGGTCGATCAATCTCGGCCAGGGTTTCCCCGACACCGACGGACCGGCGGCGATGCTCGACCGCGCGGTCCAGGCGATCGCCTCGGGCGCCAACCAGTACCCGCCGGGGCCGGGGGTGCTGGAGCTGCGCCAGGCGGTCTCCGACCACCGGGCGGGGCACTACGACCTCTCCTACGACCCGGCGGGGGAGATCCTCGTGACGGTGGGGGCCACCGAGGCCGTCGCGGCGACCGTCATGGCGCTGTGCGAGCCGGGCGACGAGGTGATCGCGTTCGAGCCGTACTACGACTCCTACGCCGCCTCGATCGCGCTGGCCCAGGCCCGGCTGGTGGCCGTCACCATGCGGCCGGTGGAGGGCCGCTTCACCTTCGACCCGGACGAGCTTCGCGCCGCCGTCACCCCGCGCACCCGCCTCATCCTGGTCAACTCCCCGCACAACCCGACCGGAACGGTCTTCACCCGGGCCGAGCTGACCGTCATCGCCGACCTGTGCCAGGAGCACGGCCTGATCGCCGTCACGGACGAGGTCTACGAACACCTGACCTTCGACGGGGTCGAGCACATCCCGCTGGCCACCCTCCCCGGGATGCGCGAGCGGACGGTGATGATCTCCTCCGCGGGCAAGACGTTCTCCGTCACGGGCTGGAAGACGGGCTGGGTCTGCGCCCCGCCCGCCCTGGTCACGGCCGTGCAGACGGTCAAGCAGTTCCTCACGTTCACGGCCGGTGCGCCGTGGCAGCTCGCGGTGGCGTACGGGCTGCGGCGGGAGCTGGAATGGGTCGCGGCGCTGCGCGCGGGCCTGCAGGACAAGCGCGACCGCCTGATGGAGGGACTGGCGGCGGCCGGCTTCGACGTGCTCAAGCCCGCGGGCACCTACTTCGTCCAGACCGACATCCGCCCGCTGGGCTTCTCCGACGGCCTCGAACTGACCCGCCGCCTCCCCGACCTGGCCGGCGTCGTGGCCATCCCCACCCAGGTCTTCTACGACCACGCGGACCGCGGCAAACACTTCGTCCGCTTCGCCTTCTGCAAGAAGGACGAGGTCATCGACGAGGCAGTGACCCGCCTCAAACGCCTCTCCTCCTAATCCCCACCACCCGGGGTGGGGATCGGCTGGCGCGCCGCGTCGGCGAGGTGTTGTGTGGTGGGGCCTGGCGCAACGCAGACGGCGCGCAACCCCGCGACCCCGGCCCTCAGCCCGCGGTCTGCGGATTGCGGGCTGAGGCTTTGTGGACGCTCGGGTCGGTGGTCGTCGTGGTTGGGGTGGCGGCTGGGCGGAGGCCGTCGAAGACGACCGAGAGGGTACGGGTGCGCAAATCGGCGTTCCAGTTGTTGTGCTGGGCCGCCAGGCAGGTCGCGCTCAGCAACGCCAGCAGTTCCTCCATCCCCACGTCCCCCCGAACCGCTCCCGCCTCCTGCGCCCGCACCAGCAGCCCTTCGATCGACCCCTTGATGTCGGGCGCCCCCGCCTTGGCGTCGATCCCGGCGGCGACCAGGGCGTCGACGAGCACCTTCTTGACGGTCGAATCCTCCACGATTGTGGTGAAGTACTCGAAGAAGGCATCACCGGGATCGGCGGCCGTGGCCAGTTCGTCGGCCCGCTCGGCCAGTCGCCGCATACGGTCCACGACGATCGCCTGATACAGGACCTCCTTGGTGGGGAACTGGCGGTAGATCGTACCGACTCCCACCCCGGCCAGTTCGGCGATCTCGCGCATCGACGCGGACAGGCCGTCCCTGGCCAGCACCGTCTCGGCGGCCTCCAGCACGCGGGCACGGTTGCGTTGCGCGTCGGCGCGCATTCTCATCACCTTCCGTTGACAAGCGGAACAAGTGTTCCGTATCGTTCAAGCGGAACACTAATTCCGATTCTAGGGATCCCCATGGACCACCTCAACCTGGGCCGTTCCGGCCTGCGCGTCTCCCGAGCCTGCCTGGGCACCATGAACTTCGGCACCGAGCACGGTCTCGCGGCCGCCGACGAGGCCGAGGCGGGCCGGGTCATCGACGCGTTCCTCGACGCGGGTGGCAACTTCATCGACACCGCCGACCTCTACCACCGGGGCGAGACCGAGGAGATCCTCGGCCGTGCCCTGAAGGGCAGGCGTGAGTGGGTCGTGCTGGCCACCAAGGGCGCCATGCCGGTCGGTCCCGAGGCGCGCGGCCTGTCGCGCCGCCACCTCACCCGTGCCCTCGACGCCAGCCTGCGCCGTCTCGGCACCGACTACATCGACCTCTACCAAGCCCACCAGTGGGACCCCCTGACGCCGATCGACGAGGTCATGGCCACGCTCGACGGATTCGTCCGCGCGGGCAAGGTCCGCTACCTCGGCTGCTCCAACTTCACCGCGACCCAGATCGTCGAGTCGCAGTGGGCGGCGGCGCGCGTGGGCGGCACCCCGTTCGTGAGCCTGCAGCCGCAGTATTCCCTGGTCCAGCGCGTGATCGAGGCGGAGATCCTGCCGGCCTGCGAGCGTCACGGCCTCGGCACGGTCGTGTACGGGACGCTCGGCGGCGGCGTCCTGACCGGCCGCTACCGCCACGGCGAGATCCCTGACCCGGACAGCCGGATGGGCCGCCTGCTCGGCCATTCCATGCCGGGTGCGAACCGATGGGCCCACTCCCTGCTCAGCGACATCAACCTGGCCATCGCCGAGGAACTGGTCAAGGTCGCGGCCGAGGTGGGCGCCGCCCCGGCCGAGGTGGCGCTGGCCTGGGTGGCCGGACGGCCCGGAGTGACCTCCGTCCTGGTCGGCCCCCGCTCGGTGGAGCAACTGCGCGGGAACCTGGCGGCGTTCGAGCTCGAACTGCCGCGGGAGGCGACGGACCGGCTGGACGAGGTCTCCCACTTCGACCCCGGCCCGATGGACGGCTCCTTCTTCCACCTCGTTCCCCGCTGACGTTCGCACCTCCTGAAAGGTCGTCGCCCGACAAGTCGTGGTATGCCCTGGCGGCATGAACCGACGGCAGGTCACGACGGCCCTCCCCGAGGGCCTCGGCCAGGTCGAGCGGCAGGAAAACCTGCGGCTGGGCGCCGCCGGCCGGGTCGGCCTGTGGTTGTTCCGCCCCGAGGTCCGGCGGACGCGCGTCTTCCATCGGGGCCGCGACCCGCCTTCGCGGGCCTCTCCGGCACCTGGTGTCTCACCGCCGGCGTCGGCATCCGCGCACGCCACTGGTCCCGGATCACGGTCGCGGAACACGAGGCGGACGCAGAGTAACGGACGGTAAACTCTCGGTCGTGGTATCGCCGTGATACCGCCCTCGACCTACTATGGGGGGTATGGCTATGACCCTTCGCTTGAGTGACGAGCAGACCGAGGCCCTCCGCAAGCGTGCCGAGTTCGAAGGACGCAGCATGCAGCAGGTCGCACTTAACGCGATCGATTACTACCTCGAGCGCGTCTCCGATGACGAGATCACGGACGCGCTCGCGGAGAAGGGCGCTCAGCGATTCGCCGACCTATTGCGGAGGCTGGGCGAGTGACCCACTATGTCACCCTTGAACAGGGGCTGCGCATCGCTCGGGCAGCCGTTGGGGGTCCCATCCACGTGCGGGACCTCGGCCTGCTTGAGGCTGCCCTTCTGCGGCCGCAGACGTCCCTGTTCGGACGCGATGCCTATCCCGACCTTCTGATGAAGGCAGCGGCCCTGCTTCATTCGATCGTCACCAACCACCCATTCGTCGATGGCAACAAACGGGCGGGCTGGCTGACGACCTATGTCTTTCTCGCGAAAAACGGCGTCGAGCTCGATCCGGCCGACGATGACGTCGCCTACGACCTGGTCGTCGCCGTTGCGGCGGGTAAGCTGACCGAGCTCGACGAGATCGCGGACATCCTGCGCACGTTCACGCCCACCTCCTGACAGGCCGTTCGGCGGGCCTGCTCTCACCTCGGCCGTGACGGATCGGGCGGCCCGCTCTTACCCCGCGTCCGGCCAGGTCAGGCGGGTCTGGTCTCGCTCTGCGGTTCCTCCAGCGGTGTCAGCGCCGCCGTCGCGGCCTCATGCTCCATGCCGGTCGCCTGCAGGAGATCCACCACCAGCGAACGCAACTGCGCGATGATGACGTGCGCCGAGAACCCCAGCCCCGCGGGCCGTTCGCGGGCCGCCACCGCGAGCAGGGCCTGGCGGGCCAGGGTCGGATCGCGGCCCGCGCTGAGCTCCAGTTGCAGCAGCAGGGCCGCCTCCGAGATCTCCCGCATCACCTCGGCCAGCGCGGCGGGCGGGGGAGCGGCCTCACCGAGCGCCGACAGGGTGCGCCTGCTCAGCACCCGCGCGTTGCGCAGCGCCAGGTCCACCGGCACGGCGGCGGTCTCGTAGCGGGCCAGGCGGGCGCGGCGGTGCCAGTGCAGGGGAGAGATCAGGGTGATCTCCTTGCTGGTCTGCAGCGCGGCCTCGAACTCCTCCACCGCCGCCTGGGTCGTACGGGCCTGGTCCAGAGCCTCGGCGGCCAGGTCGGCGTCCCGCTTCTCGATCGCCTCCGCCGCCTGCTCCAGCACGGTGGACAGCGCGTCGAGCACCCCCGACAGGTGCTTGGCCGCGATCGTGAACGGGCTGGCGGGCAGCAACGCCACCGCGGCGATCCCGATGATGCCGCCGGTCAGCGCGTCGGCCATCCGGTCCAGCCCACCGGCCCCCTCACCCGGCACCAGGACGGCCACCAGCACGGCCGACGACCCCACCTGCGCGACGAACAGCGCCCCGCCGTTGAGCAGCACCGCCACGGACATCGCCAGCGCCACCACGAGCGCGAGCTGCCAGGCGCCCGAGCCGATCCAGGACACCAGCAGGTCGCCGACTCCCACCCCCAGGCTGACGCCCGCGACCAACTCGGCCACCCGGCGCAGTCGCTGTCCCAGGCCGACGCCCACGCAGACCAGTACGGAGATCGGGGCGAAGAACGGCGAGGGGTGGCCGAGCAGCTCGATGGCCACGATCCAGGCCAGCGCGGCACCGACGGCACACTGCGCGATGGAGGGCGCCATCAGGCCGAACGTGCCCAGTCGTTCCCTTACGTGATCGCTGAGCGGGGTTTGCACCTTTCTACCATGGCGAATGTTTGTGACATTGGGGTCACGTTTGCACCGGCTACGGCCTTTTCGCGTCTGGTGCCCGTGCGTTCAGGCGTTCAGGAAGTCGTCCACCACGCGCAGGAACCGGCCGCGGGCGTCCATGTGGATCAGATGGCCCACTTCGATCGTGACCAGCTCCGCCCCCGGGATCCTGGCCGCCAGGCCCCCGGCGTCGAACGGGCTCTTCTCGCCGCCCGACAGCACCAGCGTCGGCGCCGTGATCTTGCCGAGCCACGCCGGCCACGCCGGATCCGGATCGATCAACTGCCGCTCGGTCTCGTGCATCATGCGCCAGTCGAACCCGGTGGAGCCGTCCTCCACGATGGGCGGGCGCCCCCTGAGCGGCAACGGCGGCGGTGCGTCCTCCAGCACGAGCCGCTCCACGCGTTCGGGATGGCCGCCGGCCACGAGATAGGCCACCACGGCACCCAGCGAGTGCGCGATCAGCGTGACGCGTGGCAGCCCCAGGTGGTCGAGCAGCGCCACGATGTCCTCGGCCATGCCGGGCAGCGGGTAGTCGCCCGGGTGCCCGCTGGCCCCGTGCCCCCGGAGGTCGGGGGCGAAGACGTGATAGCGGGCCGCGAAGTGCTGGGTGATGCCGTTCCAGTCGTTGTGGTTGGCGGAGCGGCCGTGGATCAGCACCAGCGGGGGAGAGGCGGGGTCGCCTTCCTCGCGATAGACGAGCTTGACCCCGTTGACGTGCGCTTCCCGAATCACAACCGCGACCCTACCGCCGCGCCGGCCCGGCACCGCGGCGTTCAGCAGGCCGCGAACACGGGGCACGGCGCCGGCTGGCGTTCGTTGACATCGAAGCCCGGCTTCCTGGGCAGACATTGACCATGAACCCCGCCGACCGGCTCGGCTAGCGTCGCCAGGGCAGGGGCCACCGGTATCACGAGAAGAGGCATCGCATGCCGGACCCAATCGAAGTGCGCAAAGTGCCGATCGAGAGCGTCACGGACGCCTCCGGGCTGTCACGGCTCATCGCCGACGGGGTGATCGAGGCGCGCCGCGTACTCGCCGTCGTGGGCAAGACCGAGGGCAACGGCGGCGTGAACGACTACACCCGCATCCTCGCCGACCGCGCCTTCCGCGAGGTGCTGGCCGAGCACGGGCATCCCGCGCCGGAGAACGTACCGCTGGTGTGGTCGGGAGGCACGGACGGGGTGCTCAGCCCGCACGCCACCATCTTCGCGACCACGGCCGGCGCCCCCGCCTCCGACGAGCCCCGGCTGTCGGTGGGCGTCGCGATGAGCGAGGTGATCCTGCCCGAGGACATCGGCCGGCCCGCGATGGTGGAGAAGGTCGCGGCGGGGGTACGGGAGGCGATGAAGATCGCGGGCATCGACGACCCGCGTGACGTCCACTACGTACAGACCAAGACGCCCCTGCTCACCCTGGCCACCATCACCGACGCCAAGCGCCGCGGCCAGGACACCGCCATCGAGGAGACCGGCCCCTCCATGGACCTGTCGAACTCCACCACCGCCCTCGGCATCGCCGTCGCCCTCGGCGAGATCGACATGCCGCGCGCCGACCAGATCCACAAGGACCTGTCGCTGTATTCGTCGGTGGCCTCCTGCTCGTCCGGGGTGGAGCTGGACCGGGCGCAGATCGTGCTGGTGGGGAACGTACGCGGCATCGGCGGCCGCTACCGCATCGGCCACAGCGTCATGAAGGACGCCCTGGACGCCGACGGCATCTGGGAGGCCATCAGGGACTCCGGGCTGCCGCTGCCCGAACGCCCGCATCCGTCGGATCTCGGGGGGCGGCTGGTGAACGTGTTCATGAAGTGCGAGGCCGACCCGTCGGGGCGGGTGCGGGGGCGGCGCAACATCATGCTGGACGACTCCGACGTGCACTGGCACCGGCAGATCAAGGCCACGGTGGGCGGGGTGGCGGCCTCGGTCACGGGCGATCCGGCGGTGTTCGTGTCGGTGGCGGCCGTCCATCAGGGTCCGTCCGGGGGCGGTCCGGTGGCGGCCATCGCCGATCTCGGGTGACGCCGGCCGGTATTCGCCACGGTTGAATGGGTAGTCTCAGGCGTTGTGCCGAGCATCCCGCAACCCCTCGATCCCCGTGACGACGGCAGTGCCCCGCCCGCGGTGGCCGCCGCGCTCGCCTCCTACCAGGCCGGCACCGCCGGGGCCGGCGAGGTGCTGGCCGCGCTGAGCGGCGCCAGGCTGCTGGTGCCCGTGGTCGCCCTGCTGACCGAGTCCGAGGTCGGCGAGCACGGGCTGCGGCAGGAGAAGGAGAGCGAGATGGCGCTGCCCAAGCTCGTCGGGAAGGACGGCAGGCAGGCGGTGCTCGCGTTCACCGGCGCGGAGGCGCTCGCCCGGTGGCGGGCCGACGCCCGCCCGATCCAGGCCACCGCGCTGCAGGTCTGCCAGGCCGCCGTGCAGGAGAAGGCGGCGGCCGTGGTGGTGGACGTGGCGGGGCCGGTGCAGTTCGTGATCGAGGGGGAGGTGCTGGAGGCGCTGGCCGCGGTCGAGTCCGGTACGGTGGGGGAGCTCACCGGAGTGACCCTCGCCAGGGTGGAGCCGGTGGCCGGGGCGGAGCCGGTTCGCGGGCGATGGTGGTTCTCCAAAGGCAGGAAAGGACGCCACTGAGGCGCGCCCCAAGTTGAGGCAGGTCGTATTCCGGTCTGGTCTGATGCTCGTTTCCACCGGGTCCGGCTCCATTAGGGTCGGCTCGTGGTCGCACTCATGGCGGTGATCGGGCTGGTGTGCGGGCGCGCCATCCGGGGCCTGGCCGACGCCTACGCGGGCCGGGTGATGGCCGACGCCTCCCACGATGACGGTCCCGGGCCCGTGCTCACCTCCCATGGCGGCCTCGCGCCCGTCCCCGCCTGGCCGCCGTCGGTCGAGCTGGTGGCCGCCGCCGTGGCGGGGCTCGTCGCGTGGCGGGTGGGGCCGCCGTTCGTGTGCTTCGCCGTGATCGGCACGGCCCTGGCGTTCGTCGACTGGCGTACCGGTCTGCTGCCGGACGCCGTCACGCTGCCGGCGTACCCGATCGTGGCGCTGGCCCTCGTACCGACCGGGGAGTTGCCCCGCGCGGTGGCCGGCGGGGTGGTGCTGGCGGCCGCGTACGGGGTGCTGTGGTTTCTGCGGCCCGACGCGATGGGGCTGGGGGACGTCAAACTGGCCGGGCTCATCGGGCTGGCCAGCGCGGCGCTGGGCTGGCAGGCGCTGGTCGTGGCGGCGTTCTGCGGGCAGGTGCTCGGCGCGCTCTACGGCCTCGCGCTCCTGGTGACCAGACGCGGGAGCGGGCGCACCCAGTTCCCGCTCGGGCCGTTCATGCTGCTGGGGGCGTTCAGCGTGCTTGTTCTCGGGTGGTGAACCGGGGACAGGCCACTCGGCCGCGCGTGGAAGACTTGGAAGCATGTTGCGCTGGTTGACCGCCGGAGAGTCACACGGGCCCGAACTCGTCGCCATCCTCGAAGGCCTTCCGGCCGGGGTCGAGGTGACCACGGACGCGATCGCCGAGGCCCTGCGCCGACGCAGGCTCGGCTATGGCCGCGGCGCCCGGATGAAGTTCGAGCAGGACCAGGTGACGATCGTCGGCGGCATCCGGCACGGGCGGAGCATGGGCAGCCCGGTCGCCGTCCGCATCGGCAACACCGAGTGGCCCAAGTGGGAGAAGGTCATGGCGGCCGACCCGGTCGACCCGGCCGAGCTGGAAGGGCTGGCGCGCAACGCGCCCAGGTCCCGCCCCCGCCCCGGGCACGCCGACCTGGCGGGCATGCAGAAATACGGGTTCGACGACGCCCGGCAGGTGCTCGACCGGGCCAGCGCCCGCGAGACCGCGGCCCGCGTGGCGCTCGGCGAGGTCGCCAGGCGCTTCCTGAAGCAGGCGCTCGGCGTCGACATCGTCAGCCACGTCACCTCCATCGGCGGCGCGCAGACCCCGTCCGAGACGCTGCCCGGCCCCGGCGACCTGGCCAGGATCGACGAGGACCCGGTGCGGTGCTCCGACCCCGAGGGCAGCGCCGCGATGGTCGCCGTGGTCGACCAGGCGCACAAGGACGGTGACACGCTCGGCGGCGTCGTCGAGGTGCTCGCCTTCGGCCTGCCGCCCGGTCTGGGCAGCTACACGCACTGGGACCGCAGGCTCGACTCCCGGCTGGCCGGGGCGCTCATGGGCATCCAGGCGATCAAGGGCGTCGCGGTGGGCGACGGGTTCGAGACCGCGCGCCGGCCCGGCTCCCGCGCCCACGACGAGATCGAATACACCACCGAGGACGGCGTCCGGCGCATCACCAACCGCGCGGGCGGCGTCGAGGGCGGCATGACCAACGGCGAGATCCTGCGGGTCAGCGCCGCGATGAAGCCGATCTCCACCGTGCCCAGGGCGCTGGCCACCATCGACGTCAAGACCGGCGAGGCGGCCAAGGCCCACCACGAGCGCTCCGACGTGTGCGCGGTGCCCGCGGCCGGCATCGTGGCCGAGGCGATGGTGGCGCTGGTGCTGGCCGACGCGGCGCTCGAGAAGTTCGGCGGCGACTCCGTCGAGGAGGTCGCCCGCAACCTGTCCGGCTACCTGTCTTCCATGGTGATCAAGTGACCCCGGAGCGACCAATGAGCGTCATCGTGCTGATCGGCCCTCCCGGGTCCGGTAAGACCACCCTCGGGCGGCTGGTCGCGGAGAAGCTCGGAGTCGGCTTCCGCGACACCGACACCGACGTGGAGGCCGTGGCGGGCAAGCCCGTCTCCGACATCTTCGTCGAGGACGGCGAGGCCCGGTTCCGCGAGCTGGAGCATCAGGCCGTGCGCCAGGCGCTGGCCGAGCACGACGGGGTGCTGTCGCTCGGCGGCGGCGCCGTGCTCGACACCGAGACCCGGGCCCTGCTCGCCGGCCACCACGTGGTCTACCTGCAGGTGGGGCTGTCCGACGCGATCCAGCGGGTCGGTCTCGCCGCGGCCAGGCCGCTGCTCGTGCTCAACCCGCGCAGCCAGCTCAAGAAGCTGATGGAGGAGCGGCGGCCGATCTATGAGGGGCTGGCCGTGGTGACGGTGGTGACGGACAAGCGCGAGCCGGAGGAGCTCGCCGACGAGATCGTCAAGGGGCTGCCCTCATGAGCGCGACCAGGATCACCGTGCGCGGTGACAGCCCGTACGACGTGGTCGTCGGCACCGGCGTGCTGGCCGAGTCGGCCACGCTGCTCAAGCCGGGCGTGCGCACGGTCGCGGTCATCCGCCCGGAGACCCTGCCGGCGATCGCCGGCCCGGTCGGCACGGCGCTGTCCGAGGCGGGTTACGAGGTGGTCGACCTGCCCGTGCCCGACGGCGAGCAGGCCAAGACCGTCGAGGTGGCGGCGGGGCTCTGGTCGGCGCTCGGCCGCCACGGCGTGACCCGTTCCGACGCCGTGGTCGGCGTGGGCGGGGGAGCGACGACCGATCTGGCGGGGTTCGTGGCGGGCACGTGGCTGCGCGGCATCCAGGTGGTGCTCGTCCCCACGACGCTGCTGGCCATGGTCGACGCGGCGGTCGGCGGCAAAAACGGCATCGACACGCCCGAGGGCAAAAACCTCGTGGGCACCTTCCTGCCGCCGGCGGGAGTGCTGTGCGAGCTGGACACGTTGCTGAGCATGCCGCGCCGCGACTACGTGGCGGGCCTGGCCGAGATCATCAAGGGCGGGTTCATCGCCGACCCGGAGATCCTCACCCTCATCGAGGCGGACCCCGAGGCGGCGACCCGCCCCGACGGCCCCCACACCCGCGAGCTGATCGAGCGCAAGATCCAGGTCAAGGCCGACGTCGTGGGCGCCGACCTGCGCGAGGCCGGGCTGCGCGAGATCCTCAACTACGGCCACACGCTCGCCCACGCCATCGAGCGCGAGGAGCACTACGGCATCCGCCACGGCGAGGCCGTCGCCATCGGCATGGTCTACGCCGCCGAGCTGTCCCGGCTAGCGGGACGCGCCGATCTCGTCGACCGCACCCGCTCGATCCTCACCGCAGTCGGCCTGCCCACCGCCTACCAGGCTGCGGCCTGGCCTCACCTGCGCGACCACATGCGCCTGGACAAGAAAAACCGCGGCGCCAAGCAACGTTTCGTCGTGCTCGACGCCCTGGCCAAGCCCGGCCGTCTCGAAGGACCGTCAGAAGAGCTGCTCGAAGCCGCCTACAAGGAGATCTGCGCATGATCCTCGTGCTCAACGGCCCCAACCCGCGGCGACCCGGCGGCCGCGAGCCCGGCTCCCGCAAGGAGGTCTGCGCATGATCCTCGTGCTCAACGGCCCCAACCTGCGACGGCTCGGCACGCGCGAGCCCGATGTCTACGGGGCGGAGACGTTCGACGACCTGGCCACGCTGTGCCGCGACACCGGCCGGAAGCTCGGCCACCACGTCGAGGTGCGCCAGACCGACGACGAGGCCGAGCTGGTCGGCTGGCTGCACGAGGCCGCAGACGGAAGCATCCCGGTCGTGCTCAACCCGGCCGCGTTCACCCACTACTCCTACGCCCTGCGCGACGCCATCGCCCAGCGCACCGCCCCGCTCATCGAGGTGCATCTCACCAATCCCGCGGCCAGGGAAGAGTTTCGCCATACCTCCGTCGTGGCCGGGGTGGCGACGGGCACGATCGCGGGGTTCGGACTACAGTCATACGTCCTTGCGCTGCAGGCTCTCTCGGAGATGAACACCACGTCATGAGGCACTACAAGTCCTTCGTCGCGCTCGGCGACAGCTTCACGGAAGGACTGAACGACCCCGGTCTCAACGGGCACTACCGTGGCTGGGCCGACCGGGTGGCCGAACGGCTCGCCGCCGACGACCCGTCCTTCCGCTACGCCAACCTGGCCATCCGCGGCAAGCTGCTCGACCAGATCGTCACCGAGCAGGTGCCGCTGGCCGTCGAGATGGCGCCCGACCTGGTCAGCCTGTGCGCCGGCGGCAACGACCTGCTCCGGCCGGGCGGCGACCCTGACGCGATGGCCAAGAAGCTCGCTCGGGCCGTACGCGACCTGCGGGCCGGAGGCGCGGACGTGCTGCTGTTCACCGGGGTGGACCCGCGCGACACGCCGCTGATGCGGCGGCTGCGCGGGCGCTTCGCCGTCTACTACCTGCACGTGCGCTCCATCGCCGACCTGTACGGGTGCCGGCTCGTGGACCAGTGGTCGATGCAGGGGTTGCGGGACTGGCGGGCGTGGAGCGCCGACCGGCTGCACATGAACGAGGACGGGCACCGGCTGGTGGCGGCGCGGGTGCTGGACGTGCTGGGGGTGCCGTTCGAGGACTGGCGCAAGGAGTGGCCGGAGCGGGCGGTGGATCCTCGGGCGCGGCGGCGCGAGGATGCCCAGTGGATGCGCGAGCACCTGGTCCCCTGGGTCGCCCGCCGCCTCCGCGGCACCTCCTCCGGCGACGGGGTGCCCCCCAAGCGCCCGGCGCTCTCCCCCTGGGTGCCCCTTTAGATCATCATCTTCATGTACGGCGGGGCCGGCATCACTCCAATCGCCGACCATGCGTGAGGGCCTCCAGGGGGCCATTTAGAAGATCATTATCTCGTACGGCGGGGCCGGCGCCACTCCAATCGCCGGCCATGCGTGAGGGCCTCCAGGGGGACGGCCTCTGACCCGCACGTGGCCGGCCGCCGTTACGGCGCTCGCTTGACCGGCTCCGTGGCTGAATCCGGGCCCGTTGCTCACGAGCCAGGATCCGATCCCGGGTGATGCGGCGACCGCCGTCCCGTTGCCTTCCTCCGTGCTGCGCGATGGGTGGCGGAGATGCGGTGATGGGGCACCGGCAGATCCACGAACAATGATCTACAACGTAAAGGGCTCCGGCTGGGAAGGCGGCAACGGCACCAGACCGCGCGCCGGTGCTGGTCGGTGTCGCTGGGCCGGGCGTTCGAAAGGCGGCGGCTGTCAGGACGCATTGCGTTCTGGGTCGCCGCCGGGAGTCCGGGTCAGGATTCGGCTGACAGGCGTTTCAGGGCCGCCCGGGGGATGGCGGGATCTGTGGTGCGCCAGAACGGGGGGAGGGAGCCGAGGAGGAAGCCGCTGTAGCGGGCCGTGGCGAGGCGGGGGTCGAGGACGGCGATCACGCCCTTGTCGTTCTGGGAACGGAGCAGGCGGCCTGTGCCCTGGGCCAGGAGGAGGGCGGCGTGGTTGGCGGCCACCGCCATGAAGCCGTTGCCGCCCTTGGCCGCCACATGGCGCTGGCGGGCCGACGTGAGCGGGTCGTCGGGACGGGGGAACGGGACGCGGTCGATGATGACCAGGCGGAGCGAGGGGCCGGGGACGTCCACGCCCTGCCACAGGGACAGCGTGCCGAACAGGCAGGTCGCCTCGTCCTCGGCGAACTGCTTGACCAGCAGCATCGTCGAGTCGTCGCCCTGGCACAGCAGCGGGACGTCCAGCTGGTCGCGCAGGGCCTCCGTGGCGGCCTTGGCGGCGCGCATCGACGAGAAGAGGCCCAGCGTGCGGCCACCGGCCGCCTCGATCAGCTCCGTGATCTCGTCCAGGTATTGCTGCGGCAGCCCGTCGCGGCCCGGCTGGGGCAGGTGTTTGGCGACGTAGAGGATGCCGGCCCTGGGGTGGTCGAACGGGGAGCCGACGTCGATGCCCTGCCAGCCCTTGCTGTCGCCGAGACCCCACTGCCCGGCCAGGCCGTCGAACGTGCCGCCGAGCGCGAGGGTGGCGGACGTGAGCACCACCGTACGGTTGCCGAACAGCTTGTCGCGCAGCATGCCGCTCACGGTCAGGGGTGCCACCCGCAGCATGGGCGGGCGCCGGTCGGTGCCCGCGTCGAGCCAGACCACCTCCGCCCGGTCGGCCTCCGAGGCGTGCCCGTAGGCCTCCAGCATGCGCACCGCCGTGTCGTGGACCTCGTCCAGCGCCGTGAACGCCGCCTTGCGCTGTCCCGCCTTGTCGGGGTCGTCCTTGTCGGCGTTGCGCGGCCCCAGCGCGGTGATGCACCGCCACGCGTTGTCGCGCACCAGGGCCAGCGTCAGCCCGAGCACTTGCGGCAGCTCGTCGATGCGGCCGGGCGGTGCGGCGGCCAGCAGCGCCTTGAGGTCCTCGCCGGACTCCATGAGCTGGTCGGCGATCGGCTGCTCGATCAGCCGGCCGACCCGGCGCACGGCCAGCATGACCGACGTCTCCGACAGCTCGGCGGTCACCACCGAGGTCACCCGGTCGACCAGCTCGTGGGCCTCGTCCACGACCACGACCTCGTGCTCGGGCAGCACCGGCAGGTCTCCCATGGCGTCGATGGCCAGCAGCGCGTGGTTGGTGACCACGACGTCCACCTCGCCCGCCCGCGCCCTGGCCAGCTCCGCGAAGCACTCGGCGCCGCTCGGGCAGCGCGTAGCGCCCAGGCACTCCTGCGCGCTCACCGAGAACTGCCGCCAGGCCTGCTCGCTCACTCCTGGCACCAGCTCGTCGCGGTCGCCGGTCTCGGTCTCCTCGGCCCACTCCTGGATGCGCTGCACCATGCGGCCGGTCGCGCTCACTTCGCGCGGGTCGAAGAGCTGGTCCTGCTCGTCCTCCTCGGGCCAGCCCGCCGTCGCCTTGTAACGGCACAGGTAGTTGCGCCGGCCCTTGAGGATCGCGAACGTCGGCTCGTGCGGCAGGTCCTTGCCCAGCGCCTCCGCCAGCCTCGGCAGGTCGCGGTCGACGAGCTGGCGCTGCAGCGCGATGGTCGCCGTGGAGATCACCACCGGCTCCTCGCCGCTCATCGCGTGCCGGATCGAGGGCACCAGGTAGGCCAGCGACTTTCCGGTGCCCGTGCCCGCCTGGACCGCGAGGTGCTCCTCGTCGTCTATGGCCTTCTGCACGGCGTGGACCATGGTGATCTGGCCCTGCCGCTCGCTCCCTCCGAGAGCGTTGACCGCGATGTTGAGCAGTTCGTCGACTGACGGGAGATCGGAGTCCGGCACGGCAGTAAACGCTACCCGCATTCGGGCGCCGACGCGCCCGGACGCAGGACGTTCGGCTCGTCGCGTAGTGGGTGTGAGTGCTGCGGCGGGGTGACCTGGCCTCAGGGGATCTCGGCGCTTGGTGCCGGGAGGTGGGGCCGGATCCGTCCAGGGTTTCGGGGTTCGGGTGGTCCGGCGTAAAGTCGCGGTGATCGGGTGGCGGGGGATGGGTTTCGAACGGCGTGTGACCGGCCAGACGCATCCCGGCGTTCCCGGACCCTTCCGGCGGCCGACGTGGCACACTGAGCGATCGGGACTCCAACTGGTCGAAGTAGATCTTCACCCGACGTGACCAGGGGGGTTCACGCTGTAGATGGGAAGGCCGGTTCAGTAGGGTTTTCCGGGGTTGAGTGGACGAATAAAGGCTGGTTAAAGCAGTATGTCTGCCATGTCGGAAGTTGTCCCGTTGCCGTCGTTCGGCGAAGTCTTCTTCGATGCGCGAGGTCAGGAGCGGTGCCTTCGTGTCACATGGCACGAGGGCACATTGGTGCTCAGCCTGTGGCGCGGGGAGATGTGCACAGCGAGCTTCCGCATGCCGATGGAGGACGTCGGCCGGTTGCTCGACACCCTTGACGACGGGTACGCCGAGGCGACGGGCGAGCAGCCCGCCGTGCCCGCGCACGACCCCGGCACCGAGGTCATCCCCGGCACCGGCACCTACCACCGGCCCGCCCAGCCGGCCCCGCAAGCGGTGGCGCAGCCCGAGGAACGGCCCACGGCCGCCCTGTCGCCCAACGACGTGCTCGTGGCCAGGGGTGCCCCGCCGGCGCGCCAGGACAAGCTGGTGGCCTCGTACGCCGACCCCGCGCCCGCCGCCGCCCCCAGGGACACCTACGGTGACAGGACGGCCCCCAGGGAACCCGCCTACGGCGACCCTTCGGAGACGACGCCCTACGGCGGGACGGCGGTCCCCAGGGAACCCGTCTACGGTGACCCCGCCTATGGAGAGCCCGCCTACGGTGACACGGCGGCGGTGCACAGGGACGCGGCGGTGCACAGGGACACGGCCTACGGCGAGACCACCGTGCCCAGGGACGCGACCCCGGCCCACGGCGAGCGGTCCCCCTTCACCGGCCCCCAGTACGTCGACTCGACGGCCCCGCAACAGCGTTACACCGGCGACTCCTACAGCGGCCCGCAGTACACGGGCGATCCGTACAGCGGCCCTCAGTACGCCGGCGACTCCTACAGCGGTCCCCAGCCGGCCGGCGAGCCCTTCACCGGCCCCCAGTACACCGCAGACCCGCTCAGCGGCCCCCACGGCATCCAGTCGCAGCCCGAGCCGTTCACCGGCCCGCAGTACGTCGTCGACAGCGACCCCGTCTACCAGATGCCCGCCGGCGAGCCGCGCCGCTCGTCACCGAGCACCGACCCCCTCGGCTTCCCGTCGCAGGCGGCGGATCCGTACCAGCCGAGCAACCAGCGGCAGCACCCCTCCGACCCGTACGGCGGCGGATACCAGCAGTCCCAGCAGGCCCAGCAGGCCCAGGGCGGCGGCGCGGGTCTCGGCACCCCGATGCACGGCATCCCGGGAGCGGGCCGGCCCCGGTCGATGCCCCAGCGGCGGCAGCCGGCGCCGCCCGCGCGGGACGACTACCCGAACCACCAGGCCGCCCAGCCCAACCCGGTGGACCCGCTGCTGGCCATGGGCAGGCAGGAGCAGTACCAGCAGCAGGGCGGCGAGCCGGACATGTCCCGCCCCTACGTCGGCGACCCCATGTTCTCCACCGGCGAGCGCCTGCGCCCCGATCAGCAGCAGCAGCCGGACTACCACGAGCGCAGCGACCGCAGGGAATGGTGAGATCCGCTCCTTTCCGCCTGGCCGAGGGACGTGCGGGGGGTACGCACCGAGCACGTCCGCGTGACAGGTACGCTCACGGCGAGGCTGAGGGGACGGGCTGAGCTAAGGAGCACGGTGAATCCGACCATGGGCCTGCCGCTGCTGCTGGTGGCCGGAGGAGCGGTGGCGGTCGCGGCCGTCGCCCGGCGAAAGGGCTGGCCCGCGCCGCTGCTGCTGGTGGCCGCGGGACTGCTGGTCTCTCCGCTGGTGCCCGCGGTGCCGTTGCAGCCGGAGATGGTGCTGTACGTGTTCCTGCCGCCGCTGCTCTACGCGGCCGCGTTCGACAGCTCCTACCTGCGCCTGCGCGACGTCAAGCGGGCGGTGGGGCTGCTGTCGGTGGGGCTGGTGCTGTTCAGCACGGTCGCGGTGGGGCTGCTCGTCCACCTGCTGCTGCCGGAGCTGAACCTGGCGCTGGCGTTCGCGCTCGGCGCCATCATCGCGCCGCCCGACGCCGTGGCGGCCGTCGCGGTCGGCCGGCGGCTGGGCCTGCCGCGCCGGGCGCTGACGATCCTGGTCGGCGAGAGCCTGTTCAACGACGCCACCGCGCTGACGCTCTACCGGGTGGCCATCGGGGCGGCCGTGGGCGGCGCGGTCGATGTGTGGCAGGGGCTCGGGGAGTTCGTGTTCGCCGCGGCCGGCGGCGTGGTGATCGGGCTGGTGCTGGCGCTGGCGCTCGGCTGGTTGTTCGAGCGCACCCGGGACTCCCTGGTGGAGAACACGCTGATGCTGCTCATCCCGTTCGCCGCCTATCTGGCGGCGGAGAGCGTACACGCCTCGGGGGTGATCGCGGTGGTGGTCGTCGGCCTCTATCTGGGCAACCGCATGCACCTGCGCGGCTTCGGCACCCGGCTGGTGTCCGACTCGGTGTGGAAGGTCACCGCCTTCTTCCTGGAGGCGATCGTCTTCGCCCTCATCGGGCTGCAGCTCGTGACCGTGATCAAGGGCATCAGCGGCTACGAGCCGTGGAAGGTCGCCGGGTACGCGGCCGCGGTGCTGGTGGTGACGATCGTGTCCAGGTTCGTATGGTTGTTCGCGGTCACCTCCCTGGCCCGGCTGCTGGGCAGGGGGGCCACCCAGCCGACCCGGCAGCAGACGGTGATTCTCGGCTGGGCGGGCATGCGCGGCGTGGTGTCGCTGGCGGCGGCGTTCGCCATCCCGCCGGACGTGCCCGCGCGGGACCGCGCGCTGCTGCTGTTCGTGACGTTCACGACCGTGATCGGCACGCTGCTCATCCAGGGCACCACGTTCCCGGCGCTGATCAGGCGGCTGCACGTGTCGGACGAGCAGGAGCGGTATGAGGACCGCCTGGCCGAGGCGGCGGCCCAGCAGGCGGCGCTGGAGGCGGGCCTGGCGGAGCTGGACCGGCTGATCGCCGAGCACGGCGAGCTGGACGAGATCGAGAAGCAGGTCATCGACCAGCTCAGGGAGAAGTCGTGGCGGCGCTCGCTGTCCGCGTGGGAACGCCTGGGCGGCGGGACCGGCTCGGGGGGCGCGGAGACCCCCAGCGCTCTCTACCGCCGCCTGCGCCGCGACATGCTCCAGGCCGAGCGCCGGGTCTTCGTCCAGCTGCGCGACGAGCGCCGCCTCGACGACGAGGTGCTCCGCGAGGTGATGGCCCAGCTCGACTTCGAAGAGGCGATCCTGGAACGCTAGGCCCTCAGGCCATCTGGTTGTCCACGAAGCACCAGCGCCAGCTCTCGCCGCGCTCGTAGGACTGGACCACCGGGTGGCTGGTGGCGTGGAAGTGCGCGGTGGCGTGCTTGTTCGGTGAGGAGTCGCAGCACCCGATGTGGCCGCATTCCAGGCAGCGCCGCAGGTGCACCCAGCGGCCGCCGGAGGCCAGGCACTCCTCGCACCCTTCGGGCGTCTTCGCGGCCGGGTCGTCGGCCTGGGAGAGGTGGTCGCACATTGCCATAGCAGAAATCCTAGGCGCAGAGGTGAGGTGCCGATTCCGCCGGGCCCCCTCTTCCGGCCGCCGGGCGAGCGGGGGCCCTGCGCTCATTGGGGGGTGACCTGGACCACACCTCACCAGCCACCCCGGCCGACGTCAGAGCCTGCCGAGGGCGCGGGCCAGGATGGTGGCGGTGCGCGCGACGGCGGAGTCGTCGCCCGCGACGCCGGGGCCCCGGTGGGTGTAGACGGCCATGATGATGGGCGCGGCGGTCTTCTTCGGCCAGACGACGGCGATGTCGTTCGCGCCGCCGAACGCCGAGTTGGTGCCGGTCTTGTCGCCGATCGTCCAGCTCTTCGGCAGGCCCGCGCGGATGCGGGTGCCGCCGGTCTCGGTCGCCCGCAGCCAGGCGATGAGCTGCTCCCGGTCCTTGGTGGTGAGCGCGTCGCCGACCGTCACCGCACGCAGGTCACGGGCGATGTACGCGGGCGTGGTGGTGTCGCGATCGTCCTTCGGCGTCCAGTCGTTCAGCTCGGTCTCCCAGCGGTCCAGGCGGGAGACCGGGTCCTTCAGCCCCCGGAAGTACCGGGTCAGCCCGGCCGGGCCGCCGATCTGCTTGAGGACCATGTTGCCCGCGGTGTTGTCGCTGACCGTGATGGCCGCCTTGCAGAGCTGGGCCACCGTCAGCCCGTCCCGCACATGCTTCTCGGTGACCGGCGAGTTCTCCTTCACCTCGGCGGCCGTCCAGCGTACGACCTTCTTCAGCAGGCCGGGCTCGGACGTATGGGCCTTGTGCAGCACCGCCGCGCACGCCATCGCCTTGAACGTCGACAGCAGCGGGAACCGTTCGGCCGACCGGTAGGCGATGGTCCTGCCGGTGGCGGTGTCGATCGCGTACGCACCGATGCGGCCCTTGAAGGAGGACTCCAGCGCGCGCAACTCCTTACGGGCCTGCGCCTGGGCCGTGGCCGTCCGGACCGCGGGGTCCTGGACGGCGGTCACCGGCGCGGCCGAGGCCGAGGCCGGGGTGAGCGCGGCGCCTGCGAGGAGAGAGGTCGTCAACGTGGTCGCTGCCGTGAGACGGCGGTGTCGCATGCCAGATCCTTGAGGTCGTCCATCCAGAGGGCAGGAGCCAAGCAGATCCGTTCGCTCGACGTCCAATAGCGATATCGCCGTCTGGTCGATATCCGATCAAACATGATCACAGGTCAGGGCGCATGTGCGGGCCGCCACGGGCCCTTCCGCGTGCCAGCACGAGCAGTCCCGCCACGACGAGCCCGCCCGCGTGTACGCAGAGCATCGCCACGATCCCCACCGGCCCGCCGAGCACCCCGGCCAGCGCCATGCCACCCAGCGACGTGGCGGCCTGGGCGCTGCCCAGCAGACCGATGACGCCGCCTCGGCGGTCGTCGGCGGTGACGGTTTGCGCCAGGGTGGCGAATCCGGCCATCGCGGCCGCCGCCGGCACCCCGGCCAGCACGATCAGCGCCATCGCCGGCCACAACGCGGGCACGGCCAGCGGGTAGCCGAACAACGCCAGATCCAGCAGGCCGAACACGACCGTACCCCAGCCCAGCAACGCCCGCGGCCCGGCGCGGCCCGGAGCCACGGCGACCACCAGGCCGCCCACCAGCCCGCCGACCGCCTGCGCCGACACGAACACCCCGTACGCGCCGGCCCCGCCGCCCAGGACGTCCGCCACGAAGGGCGCCGCGAGCGTGACGAAGATCCCTTCCCCCACCCCCGTGATCACCATGTACGTGACCAGCAGCCGGATCCCCGGGTCCGCCCCGGCCAGCCGTAAGCCGGCGGCCCACTGGCCGCTCACGGTCGTCACGGCCGCCGGCCGGGCCGGGACGCGCAGGGTCGCCTGCAGGCCTGCGGAGATCACGAAGCTGGCCACATCCAGCAGCACGATGGCGGGCAGCCCGCCCGCCGTGACGGCGGCCCCGCCCAGCGCCGCGCCCAGCAGGCGCGCGACCTGGCCGCTCTGGGCGTGCAGGGCGTTGGCCCGGACCAGCCGGGACCCGGGCACGAGTCCCGGCAGGAGCGCCTTCTGGGCCGGGGCGATCAGAGTGCCGAGCACGCCCGACCACAGGGCCACGGCGAAGACGATCCCTACCTGGTCCGGTCCCCGCACCGCGAGCAGTGGCAGCAGCCCCAGCGCCAGCAGCAGGTCGGTGGCGACCAGCAGCCTGCGGCGGTCCCAGCGGTCGGCCAGCACCCCCGCCAGGGATCCGAACAGGACGTCGGGCATGCGCGCGATCAGCAGCATGATCGCGGTGGACAGCGTCGAGCCGGTGAGCCGGTAGACCTGGAAGGCCAGGCCGGTGCTGACCACCCAGTCACCGGTCTGGGAGACCAGCGACGCGACCAGCAGCCGGCGAAAGTCCCGATTCCCACGTAACAGCCCCCTGGCCGCGCCGGCCATGCCGCGCCCCTCGGGCACCCGGGGGACGCCGGCCGAGGCGGGTGGCTCAGGTGTCCGGGACGTGCCGGTCGTGGTGGGGTCGGTCGCCTCAGGCGGGCCGGCGGCCGCGGGGCGTTGGTCAGTCACCGGAGGTGGTGGGCGGGAGGGGGATCAGGAGTTGGGTCAGTTGCAGG
This sequence comes from Nonomuraea sp. B12E4, assembly GCF_039871825.1. Lineage (NCBI taxonomy): Bacteria > Bacillati > Actinomycetota > Actinomycetes > Streptosporangiales > Streptosporangiaceae > Nonomuraea > Nonomuraea sp. B12E4. Next base: position 336,869 of record NZ_JBDPME010000003.1, read on the forward strand.
GGGCGGGCTCCGGCGGGGCGGGCCGCGGGGTCCTGGGCGCGGGTCATCAGCGGCTCCAGCAGCTCCGTGAGCGCCCTGCCGAGCGCCGCGACCTCCTCGGGCGTGGCGTAGAGGTATCGGTTGTCGACGCCACCGATCGCCCGCCACGGGCCTGGCTCGTCGTGCCGCCGCTCCTGCCACTCCATCAGCCGGGACAGCGCCCGCTCGGCGATGACCTGCTCCAGCAGGCTCCTGGCCGCCGACTGCTCGGGCCCCGGCGCGGCGTCGTCCCACTCCTGCAGGCGCTGGGTGACCTGCCACGGCCGCTCCCGCTCGTCCCGCGCCGCGGCCTGCTCCACGAACCCGTATTTGGCCAGTTGCCGCAGGTGGTAGGAGGCCAGCGCCTGGCTGACGCCGACCTCCCGCCCCGCCTCCGCGGCGGTCGCCGCCCCCGCCCGAAGCAGCAGTTCGTGCAGCGCCAGCCGTACCGGATGGGCGAAGGCCCGCATCGCCGCCGGATCGTCGAGCACCCGACCCCCCGAAGATTCCAAAGACATGCTTGGAATCCTCGCCACGAGGGCACGAAGATGTCAAGGATTTCCTTGGAATGAAGGTAAGGCGAGGTCGCGCGGGGGTGAACGAAGTGAACATCATCGGTCACGTCACGTGGCCGGGCCCTTGGGTAGGGTCGAAGACATGCGTCACCTCAAAAGCCGGTACGTGCCCCTCGCGGCCTTCGTCGTCTGCGTGTTCGCCGCCGGGTGCGGCGAAGTCAACAGCACCATCGACAAGGCCCAGGCGTGCCTGGAGGCGCCAAAGATCATCGCCGACCTGGGCACCCAGCTCTCCAACCTCGCCAACGACCCCCAGGCCATGGAGAAGGCCCTGGACGAGACCGCGACCAAGCTCAACAACGTGGCCGACGACGCCGCCAACACCACGATCAAAGAGGCCTCCGACAATCTCGCGGCCACCTTGAGCGGCATCACCGTCAACGACGTCAACGACGCCGTCGACGCGGCGCAGAAGGCCACCAGCGAAGGCGCCGCCTACGTGAAGCAGGTGGCCGAGGCCTGTAGCTGATCCTGAAGGGTCCAGATCCCCGGCGGGGTCGGCAATCCCGCCATCTCTAGGGGAAATATGGACGAATTACGGTAAATCCTATGGAGCCCGACCCGCGTTTCACCTTGGCCAATGAACGTACCTTCCTCACCTGGTTGAGCACGGCGCTGGCGCTCAGCGCGGGTGGGGTGGCCATGGCGGCGGTGCCGCCCGACGTGTTCGTGCCGTGGATCCGCACCGGGCTGGCTGTGATACTCGTCACGCTCTCCGCGCTGGCGGCCGGCATGGCCTATCCCCGGTGGCGCAACATCCAGCGGGCCCTGCGCCAGCAGTCGCCCCTGCCGCCGCCCGCCCTCGCCGCCGTCTTCGGGTACGGCGTGGCGGCCGTGGCGGTGATCGCCCTCATCCTCATCGTCCTGCCGGGCTGAGATGACGCCCGAGGAGCAGATCTGGGACCGCGGCCTGCAGAGCGAGCGCACCCGGCTCGCCTGGGTGCGTACGGCCGTGGCGCTGGCCACCGGCGGACTCGGCGCGGCCGGGCTGTCCATGCGGCACCAACTGCCGTTGCCCGCCGTCGCCGGGTTCGCGCTGGCCGCGCTCTGCGGCGCCGTGCTGCTCATCAGGACCGGCGCGCGCTTCCGCCGGGTGCAGGCGGCCCTGCACGGCGGCAGGCCCCTGGACTCCGGGTTTGACGTGCTCATCGCCTGGCTGGGCACCCTCAGCGTGGTCGCGGGGGCGGTGACCTTCGTGCTCACGGTCAGGTGACCCCCGAGTTGCGTCAGGCGGAGGGGGAGGCGGAAACTCGGAAGCGAGGGGGTGACCTCGTGGAGGAAGAACTCAGGAAAATTCCATTCGAATGCCGTCGCTGCTGGCACGTCTGGGAAGAGGACTATGTCGTCAGGCACGTCCACTCCCGTCGCGGCGACGAGAGCCTCGTGTGGCTGCAGGCCGGGCTGCCCGTGCCGCCACCCGCGCCGGGCGCCATCTGCCCGCGCTGCGGCGGCCAGCAGGCCACCACATTCCCCAACGGCTACCTGGCACATCATCCCGAGCTGATCCCGCCGGCCGGACCCGTCGCGCCCGATCCGACGCCGCTCCTCAGTCCGGTGCCAAAACCGCTTTACTGATTTACTGACGACTAACATGACACTTGGTGAGCATTGGGTAGCGGCAAGTGTCGCAATGCCCGCCCTTGCGGGGGGCATGAGCCGGGCGGACACTCGGAGCGAACGGCGATTCGCGGCCGGGGGTGGTCCAAGTGCCCGACGGGTTCGAGACCCGGGAGACGTGGCCCTTCGAATGTCTACGTTGCCTTTATGTCTGGGAAGAGGATTTCGTCCTCAGGCATCTCTCCGACAACCACGGCAACACGGTCGAGATCTGGCTCAGCTCAGGGGTGCCCGTGCCGCCGCCGTGGTCCGGTGCCTGCTGCCCGGGCTGCGGCGCGTACCACGTGACCTCGTTCCCGGCGGGCTATTTGGCGCGCCATCCCGAGCTCGTGCCCGGGCCCGAGCCGGACCCGGCACCGCTGTTCGTGCCGGGGACGGAGCCGAGCAGGGTGCCCGCTGAGCGGACGCCGCTGCCCGGCCGCCTGCTGATCGCGCTCGGCGTGCCGCTGGCCATCTTCATCGGCTACGAGCTGTACGCCAACGTCGTGGCCGCGGCACACCCGCACCGCTAGCTCAGGCTGTCCAGCCACGCCTGGTGCAGCCCGGCGAACCGGCCCGAGGCGGCGATGAGCTGGTCCGGCGGACCGTCCTCGACGATCTCGCCCCGGTCCATCACCAGCACCCGGTCGGCGATCTCGACCGTCGACAGGCGGTGCGCGATGATGAGCGCCGTGCGGTCGGCGAGGATCGTGCGCAGCGCCCGCTGCACCAGCCGCTCGCTCGGCACGTCGAGGCTGGAGGTGGCCTCGTCCAGGATCAGCACCGCGGGGTCGGCGAGGAACGCCCTGGCGAAGGCCACGAGCTGACGCTGCCCCGCCGACATCCGGCCGCCGCGCTTGCCCACCTCGGTGTCATAGCCCTCGGGCAGGGCCGAGATGAAGTCGTGCGCGCCGATCGCCTTGGCAGCCTCCCGGACCTGCCGGTCGGTGGCGTCCGGGCGGCCGAACCTGATGTTGTCCGCCACCGTGCCGGTGAACAGGAAGTTCTCCTGCGTCACCATGACCACGGCCTGGCGCAGCGTCGGCTCGTCCAGTGTGCGCAGATCCACGCCGTCGAGCAGCACCCGGCCGCCGGTGGGGTCGTAGAAGCGGGAGATCAGCTTGGCCAGCGTCGTCTTGCCCGCCCCCGTCGCGCCGACCAGCGCCACGCTCTGCCCGGCCGGGATGGTCAGGTCGAGGTTCGGCAGGATCGGCATCTCCTCGACGTAGGCGAACCTGACGTCCTCGAAGCGCACCTTGCCGCGCGCCCTGCCCTTGGGCAGCGGCTGCGGGTCGCGCGGCTCCGGCACGCCCGGCTCCTCCTCCAGCACGCCCGACAGCTTCTCCAGCGCCGCGCCCGCCGACTGCAGCGTGTTGTAGAACTGGCTGATCTCCTGCATCGGCTCGTAGAACTGCCGCAGGTACAGCAGGAACGCGGCCAGCACCCCGACCGTGACCTCCTGGTTGAAGGCCAGGTAACCGCCGTAGATCAGCACGCCGCCGACCGTCATGTTGCCGATCAGCTTGATCCCCGGCATGAAGACGGCGATGAGCTGCATGCTGCTGGCGTTCGCGCCGCGGTAGCCGTCGTTGAGCTCCTTGAAGATCTCCTGGTTACGCGGCTCCCGGCGGAAGGCCTGCACGGCGCGGATGCCGGTCATCGACTCCACGAAGTGCACGATCACCAGCGCCACGGTCTCCCGGGTGCGCCGGTAGACGATCACCGACTGCCGCCTGAACCACTGGGTGAACAGCAGCAGGATCGGCAGCGGTATCAGCGCCACCAGGCCCAGGTGCACGTCCAGCACCAGCAGCAGCACCGCGGTGCCGATCATCGTCAGCACCGCCGTCACCAGCCCGTCGAAGCCCGCCTGCAGCAGCTCGGCGATGGCCTCGACGTCGGAGGTGAGCCGGGAGATGACCCGGCCGGAGGTGTACTTCTCGTGGAAGCTCAGCGACAGCCGCTGGAAGTGGTCGAACACCCGGCGGCGCAGCTCCAGCAGGATGCTCTGGCCGATCCTGCCCGACAGCCGCAGGAACGCCTGCCGGGTCAGCGCCTGCGTGACCGCCGCGGCCAGGATCACCCCGACCACGGTCAGCAGCGTGGCCGAACCGCTGCCGCGCAGCATCGGCGGGATGCCCTCGTCGATGCCCACCTTGACCAGGTAGGGGATGGCGAGCCCGGCCACGTTGGAGATCACGATGACCGTGGTCAGCCAGGCGATCGACTTCTTGTACGGTGACAGCAGGTCGCCCAGCAGCCTGCGGGAGCGGGCCCGCAGCAGGACCGACACCTTCTCCGGCAGCTCGTCCTGCTCCTCGGAGCCGACGCCGCGCCAGGTCGACGTCGTGGCGGTCGTCATCGCAGCGCCCCTTCCGACGGGTCGAGGTCCGCGTCCTGGGCCAGCAGCTCCCGGTATTCGGGCACCTGGGCCAGCAACTCGTGGTGGCGGCCGACGTGGGTGATGGTGCCGTCACGCAGCAGCGCCACCTTGTCGGCCAGCAGCACGGTGGAGGCGCGGTGCGCCACCACGATGCCGGTGGCGTCGCGCAGCACGTGCCGCAGCGCCTCCTCCACCAGCGCCTCGGTCTCGACGTCGAGCGCGGACAGCGTGTCGTCGAGCACCAGGATCCTGGGCTTGCTGAGCACGGCCCTGGCCAGGGCGAGCCGCTGTCGCTGCCCGCCGGACAGCGACAGGCCCTGCTCGCCGATGCGGGTGTCGAGGCCCCACGGCAGGTCGTACACGAACATGGCCTGTGCGGTCTGGATCGCGGCGGCCAGTTCCTCCTCGGTGGCGTCGAGGCGGCCGAGGGTGAGGTTCTCCCGCACGCTCATGGAGAACAGCGTCGGCTCCTCGAACGCGGTGGCCACCACCGAGCGCAGCGCGGGCAGCGTCAGCTCGCGCACGTCCTGGCCGTCGATCGTGATGCGGCCCTCGGCCGGGTCGATCAGCCGGGGCACGAGCGCGGTCATCGTGGTCTTGCCCGAGCCGGTCGCGCCCACGATGGCGACCGTCTCCCCGGGTCGTACGTCGAGCCAGACGTCGTGCAGCACCGGCCGGTCGGAGCCGGGGAAGGAGAAACCGACGCCCTCGAAGCGCAGGTGACCGCGCGGCTGGTCGATCGTGCGGTCGCCGCTCTTGATGGCCGGGACGGTGTCCATGACCTCCATGACGCGGTCGGCGGAGGTCACGGCCTCCTGAGCCATCGCCAGGATGTGGCCGAGGCTCGCGATGGGCCAGACGAGCTGCAGCATCAGCGTGGTGAAGGCCACCAGGCCGCCCAGCGTCAGCGAGCCCGAGCCGACCGCCAGCGAGCCGAGCAGCAGCACCATGGCGAGCGTGACGTTGGGGATCAGGCCGAGGAAGGCGAAGAACTTGGCCGACAGCCGCACCTTGTCCAGCGACGAGCCGTAGACCTTGAGGGCGACCTCGTCGTAGTTGTCGAAGACGTGGTGGCGGCGGCCGAACGCCTTGATCGTACGGATCCCGATGGCCGACTCCTCGACGAGGGTGGCGAGGTCGCCCTGCTGGTCCTGGACCTGGCGGGAGATCTTGATGTAGCGCTTCTCGAAGCGGAGCGAGACCAGCACGATCGGCACCGCCGAGGCCGCGACGAGCAGCCCGAGCGGCCAGTACTTGTTCAGCAGGAGCACGGTCACCGTGACCAGCTGAAGGAGGTTCATGACCAGGAAGAGCATGCCGAATCCGAGGAAACGGCGGATCGTCGACAGATCGGTGGTGGCCCGTGACAGCAACTGGCCGGACTGCCAGTCGCCGTGGAATCCCATGGGCAGGCGCTGCAGGTGCTCGTAGAGGTCGTCGCGGATGGCGGTTTCGAGCCCGAGCACGGGTTTGATCTGCACCCACCGTCTGAAGAAGATCATGAAGGCTTCGGTGGCGCCCACACCGAGCGCGACTAAGCCGAGCGGGAGCAGAGCGTCCTGGTCGCCATGGAGAACGGGTCCGTCGATGACCTGTTCGCTGATGAGGGGCAGCGTGATGCTGGCGCCGATGCCGATCATCGCTGCCAGCCAGATGCAGACGAGTCTGGCGACGTGCGGGCGGAGGTAGGACTTCATCCGCCACAGGGAATTGGAGGAGAGCAGGGGACGGCGAGGTATGTGCGTATCGGGAGGCATCCCATCTAGGCTAATACGGCCGATCAACCGATTTTATGTGACCCCCTGGGTGTGGTTTCTGTATATGACGTGCGGAAACGTGAAAGTTCATGGGGTTTCGGAAGCCGGCCACGTTCGCCGTGATGTGCACGGGCATGTTCGTCGTGCTGCTGGACGTCACGATCGTTAATGTGGCATTGCCTTCCATCGGGCGCGGCACGGGCGTCACGCACGTGGCCGATCTGCAGTGGGTGATCGGCGCCTACCAGCTCACGCTCGCGGGCCTGCTGCTGTTCGGCGGCGCGCTCGCGGAGCGGTACGGCCACCGGCGGATCCTCACCACCGGCTTCGTGATCTTCGGCCTGGCCTCGGTGGCCTGCGCCCTCGCCCCCGGCCTGTGGACCCTGGTCGCCGCCCGCGCGGTGCAGGGCACGGGCGCCGCGCTGCTGCTGCCCGCCACCCTGGCCGTGGTCATCCGCCTCTACACCAGGCGCGAGGAGCACGCCAGGGCCGTCTGCGCCTGGGCGGTGGTCACCAGCCTGTCGCTGCCCGCCGGGCCGGTGCTCGGCGGGCTGCTGGTCGAGCTGCTCGGCTGGCCGTGGATCTTCTGGATCAACGTGCCCGTCGTCGTGCTGGTCGTCGCCGGGACCGCGTACCTGGTGGTGGAGAGCGCGCCGGAGCCCCGGCCGCTGGACGTCACCGGAGCGGTGCTCGGCACGGCGGCGCTCGCGCTGGTCGCCTTCACCGTCATCGAGACGGGCCGGCTCGGGGCCTGGCCGCCGGTCTTCCTCCTGCCGGCCGCTCTCGCTCTGGCCGCCGGGATCGCCTTCGTCCTGACCGAGCGTCACCGCGCCCACCCCGTGCTGCCGGTGTCCCTGCTGAGCAGGCGGCCGATCGCGGTCAGCACGATCGTGGCCGCCGGCATGAACTTCGGCATCAACGGCGTCATCATCCTGTTCAGCATCTTCCTGCAGGTGGTCGGCGGTCACACGCCGATCGAGTCGGGGCTGGCGCTGCTGCCGCTGTTCGTGCCGCTGGTGCTGTTGCCCGCGCACGCCGCCCGTACGGCCGCCCGGCGCGGCCCCGAGCCCGTCATGCTCGCCGGGCTGGTGCTGCTGGTGGCGGGTTTCGCGCCGCTGCTCGCCCTGCGGGCGGACTCCGGGTACGGGGCGCTGGTCGTGGGCATGACCCTCATCGGCGCGGGCGCCGGGCTGCTCACCCCCGCCATCGTCGCGCTCGCCATGACCGCCGCCCCGCCCGCCGGCGAGGGGCTGACCAGCGCGCTCAACACCTCGGCCAGGCAGGCGGGCGGCGTGCTCGGGGTCGCCGCCCTCGGCGCCATCGCCGGGGACCCGGCCCGGCCCGCCGCGTTCGTGTCCGGCGTGCACGACGCCGCGATCGTGGCCGGCGCCGTCTATCTCGGTGCCGCGCTGCTCACCCTGGTCACCCGCTCCGAGACGGCGGGCCCGTTCACCGCCCCGAGGCTCAGGTAGCCCGGTCACCTCCTCACGTATGCCGTTTGACCTGCGGTTTGTACTGTGCGTGTCACAGTCGGATCATGGTGTACGGCCGGTCCATCAGGGCCAGGATGACGATCGCGACGATGGTCGTGTTCGGGGTCGTCCTGCTGGCCGGCGTGATCGTGCTGCTGGCGGCCTACCCGGCGTGGGTGCGGAACGAGCTCACCGCCAAGGCCGACTGGGCCAGCCGGCACCTCGCCATGAAGATCGAGGAGCACCGGTTCACCGGGCTGATCCCGACACAGGGCGATGTCGCGCTCCAGCAGATCGTGGACGAGGGGGGACACGTGCTGGCCTCGAACGGGGGGCTGGCCGGCCGGCCGCCGCTCACCCAGGCCCGGCCCGGCGGCGGCGACCCCCGGGTCCGCGACCGGGTGTGCGGGCGTGACGGCTGCGTGATCGTCGTGGGTCTCCGCAACCGCACCACCGTGTACGGGCCCGTCGTCGCCTACGCGGCCGTGCGGGAGCCGTTCCTGCTGGGCTCGCCGTTCCTGCCGCTGGTCCTGTTCGGCTCGTCCGCGCTGCTGCTGGGCCTGATGGGATGGGCCTGCTGGCACGGCGTCGGCCGGGTGCTGGCCCCCGTGGAGCGCATCCGCACCGGGCTCGAACGCATCAGCGCCGAGGACCTGAGCCGGCGCATCGAGGTGCCAGGGACCCGCGACGAGGTCGCGGAGCTGGCCTCCACCGTCAACGACACCCTGGCCCGGCTGGAGGACGCCGTGGACCGGCACCGGCGGTTCGTCTCGGACGCCTCCCACGAGCTGCGCACCCCGATCACGGCACTCACGGTGCGGCTGGAGGCGGGGCAGGACGACCTGGACGCGGCGGAGTGGCGGGCGGCGCTGGACGACGCGTACCGGCTGTCGGACATCGTGCAGGACCTGCTGCTGATGGCCAGGCTGGACGCCGAGGTCCAGCCGCCCGAGGAGCGGCTCGACCTCGGGCGGCTGGTCGGGGACGAGATCGCGCGCCGTCCCGCCCGGCTGCCGGTGAGCACCGACATCGAACCCCGCGTCCACGTACGGGGCAGCCGGCTGCGGCTCTCCCGGCTGCTGACGAACCTGCTGTCCAACGCCGACCGCTACGGGGACAGCGCCGTCTCGGTCGAGGTGCGGGGGTGCGGTGACACGGCCGTGGTCCGGGTGGCGGACGACGGGCCCGGGATCCCGGTGGAGATGCGGGAGCGGGTGTTCGAGCGCTTCACCCGGCTCGACGGCGCCCGGTCCCGGGACACCGGAGGCAGCGGGCTGGGGCTGTCGATCGCCCGCGACATCGCCACCGCCCACGGCGGGACGCTCCAGGTCGAGGACGGCCCGGGGGCCCGGCTGATCCTGCGGCTGCCGCGCGTCGGCTGAGCCCGGGGGCAGGGTCAGGAAGTGGAGCCGAGCTCGATCGTGCCGGTCACCTCGGCGTGCCGCTCGGCCTCCTCCTCGGCGAAGCGCGCCTCGTCGATCTTGTCGGCGATCTCCTCGTCCTGCCTCATGAGCGCGTCCAGCGACTGGCCCGCCATCTCCAGCACGCCCATGTCCGCGTACGCCTGCCGCAGCCGCGGGCTCCACAGCCCGATGTCCTTCACGCACGGCACGATCCGGCTGAACAGCAGCGACCGGAACGCCCGCAGGTAGTCCGACCGGTCGGTCGCCTCCATGGCCTCGCCGACCTCGGCCTTCGACAGCCCCAGGTGCTCCCAGGTCTCCCGGCCGCGCAGCCGGTCGCGCATGAGGTGGCAGCCCTCGATGACGAAGTCCTCGCGCTCGCGCAACTCGGCCTCCGACAGGTCGCGGTAGTAGTCGCGCAGCGCCATCCGGCCGAAGGCGACGTGCCTGGCCTCGTCCTGCATCACGTACGCGAGGATCTGCTTGGGCAGCGGCTTGGTCGTGATGTCGCGCATCACCCCGAACGCCGCCAGCGCCAGCCCCTCGATGAGCACCTGCATGCCCAGGTAGGGCATGTCCCAGCGGGAGTCGCTCAGCGTGCTGTCGAGCAGCGCCTTGAGGTGCTCGTTGATCGGGTAGGCCAGGCCCACCTTCTCCTGCAGGAACCGGGCGTAGGTCTCGGCGTGCCGGGCCTCGTCCATCGTCTGCGTGGCCGCGTAGAACTTCGAGTCCAGGTCGGGCACGGACTCGACGATCTTGGCCGAGCAGATCATCGCGCCCTGCTCACCGTGCAGGAACTGGGAGAACTGCCAGGCCGCGCTGTGCAGCCGGACGTCCCTGCGCATCCGCGTGCTCATCCGGTCCCACAGCGGGGTGCCGTAGATCGCGATCATCTCGTCAGGGGTGCCCAGCACGTCGTACGGATCCACCTCGAGGTCCCAGTCGATCCGCTTGGTGGAGTCCCACTGCTTGTCCTTGCCCTTCTGGTACAGCGCCAGCATGCGGTCCCTGCCGTCGTCGTACTCCCAGGTGAACCGGCTGGCGCCGGACATCCCGACGTCCCAGGTGGCGAGGCCGACGGGGATGGTGTAGAGGTCGTGGGTCGACATGGGGCCTCCGGGGGGTTACGTACACCGTACGTACCCTTCGAGCGTGCACGTACGCCGTACGTGAAGTCAATAGAATGAGCTATGCGCTCCGAGCCGCTTTCCCGGGCCCGCATCGTCGCCGCGGCCATCGACCTCATCGAGCGAGAGGGGGCCGACGCGATCTCCATGCGGCGCATCGCGGCCGAGCTGGGGGTCGGCGTGATGTCCCTCTACAACCACGTGCCGGGCAAGGACGCCCTGCTCAACGGGGTGGCCGAGGCGGTGCTGAGCGAGATCGAGTTCACCGACGACCCCGACGCGCACTGGACCGACCGGGTGCGCATGCAGGCGCGGGCCTTCCGGCAGATCGCTCACCACCACCCGCGCTCGACCATGCTCGTGGTCAGCCGCCAGCTCCACTCCGCCGCCGGTCTGCTGCCGGTCGAGCGGGCGCTGGCCACGCTGCGCGGCGCCGGGTTCGACGGGCCGGAAGCGGTCCGGATGCTGCGGATGTTCATCGCGTTCATCGTGGGGTCGTTGCTGCGCGAGGTCGGGGTGACGCCGACGTTCGCGCCCGTGCAGACCAGGACGATCAAGGCCGAGGGGGTCGATCCGGCGCTGTTCCCCGAGGTCAGCGCGCTGGCGCCGCTGCTCGGCCAGTGCGACCACGAGGCCGAGTTCGACTTCGGGGTGGAGTTGCTCATTCAAGCCATGCAGGTGCACTCGGGGCGTAAGGAGGGCACCCGGTGAGTTCCGGGTGCCCCCGGGCTCCTAGTACCAGTTGTGCGATCTCCAATGTCCCCAGGCGCCGCAAGGCCTGCCGTACCTCCCCTTGATATAGGCCAGGCCCCACCGGATCTGCGTTCTGGGGTTGGACTTCCAGTCATGCCCCGCGCCGCTCATCTTGACGGCGGGCAGGGCCTGCGGGATGCCGTAGGCGCCCGACGAACGGTTGTGGGCCCGGTGGTTCCAGTTGCTCTCCTTGGTCCACAGGTTGTCGAGGCAGCGGAACTCCCGGAGGTTCCAGGAGCGCTGGACGACCTGGCCCAGGGCGAATTTCTTGTTCCGGTCGGCCGGCTTGGCGGCCGAGATCGTGGGTTGCGCTGACGTCGTCCAGGTCCGCGTCCTGATCGAGGGCGAGGTTTCCGCCCAAGCCGTCGAGGTGGCGCCCAGGCCGGTGAACGCTGCTACGGAGAGTAGTGTGCTGCTGAGTGCACGTTTGCTGTCCAAGATGATCCTTGCCATCGGGTCGCGTGCGGACGGGCGCCGGTCGTCCGGCGCCCTGCCAGGTCCGCGTCCGTGGCTCGGACGCGGCGGGTCCGCGCGGCCCTCCGGGATCCTGTACCGCCCGATCGTGCTGGGCGGCCCGGAGAGCGCCGCGACGTGCTCCTGAGCACGATTCCTATTACTCTCCGTAACCACTGGCCGAGTATCTCGACACGCGTCGGACAGGTGTTTGTGCGATCGTGGCGGATAAAGGGCCCGCTCGCTGGGCCAGGATTGCCCGGTCCGTCGCGCTCATGGGGCGCGCTTGCCGCAAAAAACGATCAAGCCTGGGGTTTGGCTCAGTACCAACCGTGGGATTGGAAGTGCCCCCACGCGCGACACGGCCCTCCGTACCGCTGCTTGATGTAACCGAGGCCCCAGGCGATCTGGGTGCGCGGGTTGGTCTGCCAGTCGTGGCCCGAGGAGGCCATCTTGTGCCCGGGCAGGGCCTGCGGGATGCCGTACGCGCCTGAGCGGTTGCCGGCGCGGTGGTTCCAGCCGCTCTCCCTCGTCCAGAGGCGTTCCAGGCACGCGAACTGGGCCTTCCAGCCGCGGGCGGCCACCATGGGCCGGGCGATGGCCTTGTTCCTGCCGCTGGTCTGGGAGCTCTGCGCCTGTGCGGCCGCGGCGTGGCCGGTCGCCACCAGGGTGGCGGCCAGGACCAGGACGCCGGTACGGCGGAGCATGGGCATGCGGATTCCCTTCGAAGGGGTTCAGGGGACCGCGTCACCCTGCCGGATCCGCCGCCTTTACAGGGAATTGACCATGAAAACGTGGATCGTCAGTAAAGATCCCGATATAGGGGGTCTTCTGGGGTTTTGTCGGGAAAATGAGGACTGTGTCACATTTCCGGTCCTGACTGGTTCTGTAGGGTCGTCTCATGACCCTGAGCGACATCCCAGTGCGCACTCTCGACGACAACCCCACGACCCTCGGCGAGCTGGCCGCCGACAAGGCCGTGCTGATCGTGAACGTGGCCTCGAAGTGCGGCCTGACCCCGCAGTACGCCGGTCTGGTCGCCCTGCACCGGCAGTACGGCCCGCGCGGCTTCACGGTGGTCGGCGTCCCCTGCAACCAGTTCGCCGGCCAGGAGCCGGGCTCGGCCGAGGAGATCCAGCGGTTCTGCGCGGCGACGTACGGCGTGGACTTCCCCCTCCTGGCGAAGGCCGACGTCAACGGCCCGGGCCGCCACCCCCTGTACGAGCAGCTGACACAGGCCGAGGACGGCCAGGGCGAGGCCGGGGACATCCAGTGGAATTTCGAGAAGTTCCTGCTGGACCGGGAGGGCAGGGTCGTGGCCCGCTTCCGCCCCCGCACCACCCCGGAGGATCCGGCGATCGCCGAGGCCATCGAGAAACTCCTCTGAGCCGGCGACCGCGGCGCCGCGCGGCCCCTCGCCGAGCCCGCGGCGCCGCTTCACGTGTAGTGGCTGGTTGATTGCGGTATGTAATCACGCGTTATGTAGTCGGCCCCGCAGGGAGCGCGCGATGACGATCAATCCGTACGCCGGATCGCCGTTCAGCTATGTCGCCGAGCCGGCCGTGGCGCCGTACTCGATCGTGGAGCTGATGCCCGGCGTCCGCAACCTGTGCGAGTACGTGCGGCTGTCGGCCGGCGAGCGGGTGCTGCTGCTCATGGAGCACACCGTGGACCCGGTCGTCGTGCAGGCCATCGCCGCGGCGGCGGCGCTGCGGGACGCGGACGTGCGCATCCTGTCGGTGCCGCCGTTCAGCCCCGGCGGGTGGGACCGGGAGGCCTCGCTCGACATCGAGACCGCCGCGTTCCGCGAGGCCGACGTGGTGATCAGCGGCACCTGGTGGGGCGAGGTGCACACGGCGCCGCTGTTCTTCGACCAGATCAAGTCCCGCTCCTCGCGCTTCCTGTCGCTGCACATGACGGCCACCGCCGGCGCGCTGCTCACCGGCGGCCGGTTGCCCGCCGAGGTGTTCTACGCGCTGCTGCTCCGGGCGCTGCGGCAGCTCTCCGCGGCCCGGACGATCCGGGTGACCTCCAAGCGGGGCACCGACGTGACGTTCGCCGGGCCGGCGTTCGACCCGGACCCGGGCGCGATGCGGCCCGGCGACTGGCGGCCGTTCCCGTACGGGGGCGCCAACTTCTGGCCCACGGACACCGAGGGCGTGATCGTGATCGAGGACTCCACGGTCACCGGCGTCCCCGAGGAGCCCCTGCGCCTCACCCTCGAAGGCAACCTGGTCCGCAAGATCGAGGGCGGCGCCGCCGCCGAGCAGCTCCGTCGGTACGCGCCCGACGGCTACTACATGCGGCACGGCCTGATCGGGCTCAACCCGAAGGTGCGGATCGCGGGCGGGACCCAGTTCGAGCGGGAGAAGCACGCCGGGGCCTTCTACTGCGGCATCGACGGCCTGACCGACGGGCTGCCGGTCACGACGGGGCCCGGCTTCGCGCACTGCGACTGCCAGGTGGACCGGCCCACGGTGGTGGTGGACGGGGAGCTGTTCATCGAGCACGGCCGGCTGCTGCTGCTCGACGAGCCGGAGATCCGGGAGGTGGCGGCGCAGTTCGGGCCGCCTGAGGTGATCCTGGACGACAACCCGGTCATGATCCTCCCGCGCCGCTACACGGGGGCGGGGGCGAAGGGCCGGTAGAGGCCGCGCCGGGGTCAGGCGGAGCAGGCCGGGTGGAGCAGGCCGGGTGGGGGGCCGTCAGCGGTGGGGGCCGCAGCTACCGCGGATGATGAGCTCCGTCGGCAGCACCACGACGCGGGGGCGGCGGCTGCCCGCCCGCAGCACCAGCTCCGCCGCCCGGTAGCCCATGTCCCGGCCCGGCTGGGCGATCACCGTCAGGGGCGGGGAGCACAGCTCGGCCCAGGGCACGTCGTCGTACATCACCAGGGACACGTCCCGCGGCACCCGCAGGTCCAGCTCCCTGGCCGCCAGCACCGCCGCCTCGCCCAGCACGTTGCCGCCCGCCACCACCGCCGACAGGTCGGGGCGGCTCTGGAAGAGGCCGGAGGCGGCGGCGTAGGCCGAGTCGCGGCTGCCGGTGCCGAACACGATCAGCTCCTCGTCCACCGGCGCGCCCACCGCCTCCCGGAAGGCGGCCACCCGCCGGTCCTGGCCGGGGCCGCCGAGGAAGGCGATGCGCTTGTGGCCCAGGCCGCGCAGGTAGCGCACCGCCGTACGGATGCCCGCCCGGTCGTCGGCCACCACGGCCGGGACGTCCAGCGGGCGGCTCTGCGGGGCGGCGGAGAGGCCGTCCAGGAGCATGAGGTCGCTGACGGCGGTGGCCGCGGGATCCTCCTGGTCGGGCTGGGCGGGCAGGCGGTCGGCGAAGACGACCGTCATGCCCGCGCGGATCGCCGGGGCCCAGGTTTCCGCGTCTCCCGACGGGACGGCGATCAGGCGGTCTACGCTCTGTTCGAGGAGCATGCCGATCAGCTCGGCCTCCTGCTCGGGGTCGCCGCCCGTGGAGCCGAGCACGACCGGTTCGCCGGCCGAGCGGGCGCAGGCGAGCACGCCCTCCGCGAGCTGCCCGTAGAAGGTGTCGGTCAGGTCGGGGACGAGCAGGCCCATGCCGCCCGTGCGGCGCTGGCGCAGGTTGCGGCCCAGGGCGCTGGGGCGGTAGTCGAGCTGGGCGGCGACGGCCAGGACGCGCTCCCTGGTCTGCCGGCTGGCCGAGCCGCCGGACAGGACCCGGGACACGGTGGCGACGCCCACGCCGGCTGCCTCGGCCACATCCTTGATCGTCGCCCGCTTGTCCATGGAAACGATTCCATCATGGTTCCGCGGAAACCGGAAGCCGGCGACGCCGACAACGGCTGGTCACACGGCAACCCTTGACACCGATGTCCGTTTCGGGTGAGATGCTTGAAAACGTATCCACGTAAGTGGGGACACGGTAACAACGTCCGGGCCACCGCCCTGGAGCGCGAAGGAATGTCATGGCATCCATCGTTCTGACGAACGTCGACAAGGTCTACGCCGGTGGCGTGAAGGCCGTGAACGGGCTCAACCTTGAAATCAAGGACGGCGAGTTCATGGTGCTGGTGGGCCCCTCGGGTTGCGGTAAGTCGACCGCGCTCCGGATGATCGCCGGCCTGGAGGACATCACCGGCGGCGAGATCGCCATCGGCGAGAAGGTCGTCAACCACCTGCCGCCCAAGGACCGCGACATCGCGATGGTCTTCCAGAACTACGCGCTCTATCCCCACATGACCGTCGAGGAGAACCTCGCCTTCGGCCTCAAGCTTCGCAAGATGCCCAAGCCGGAGATCCAGAAGCGGGTCAACGACGCCGCCAAGATGCTCGGCCTGGAGACGTACCTCAAGCGCAAGCCCGCCGCCCTGTCCGGTGGTCAGCGCCAGCGTGTCGCCATGGGCCGCGCCATCGTGCGTGAGCCGCAGGCCTTCCTCATGGACGAGCCGCTGTCCAACCTGGACGCCAAGCTCCGCGTCTCCATGCGCGCCTCGCTCAACCAGATGCACGAGCGCCTCGGCGTCACCACCGTGTACGTCACGCACGACCAGGTCGAGGCCATGACCCTCGGCGACCGGGTCTGCGTCCTGCGCGACGGCCTGCTCCAGCAGGTCGACACCCCGCAGAACCTGTTCGACAAGCCGGTCAACCTGTTCGTCGCCGGCTTCATGGGCTCGCCCTCGATGAACTTCGCCACCGCCGAGCTGGTCCGCGGCGACGGCGGCGCCGCGGTCGCCTTCGCCGACATCAAGCTGCCGATCCCCGACTCGGCCTTCACCGACAAGCCGGGCCTCGACCAGTACGTCGGCAAGAAGCTCATCCTGGGCATCCGCCCCTCCGACTTCGAGGACGCCACCTCCGCGGGCAACCACGCCAACGGCTGGGCCACGCTGCCGGTCAAGGCGGAGGTCACCGAGGAGCTGGGCTCCGAGATCAACGTGCTGTTCCTGATCGACGCCCCGCCGGTCGAGCACAAGGACACCGTCGCCGCCGCCGACACGGGCGACGACGAGGAGGCCTCGCTGCCGCTGTCGGGCGACAAGTCGCTGTGGACCGCCCGCGTCAACGCGCGCAGCCACGTCCGCCCCGGCCAGAACATCGACCTGGTCCTCGACACGCACAACCTGCACTTCTTCGACCCGACCTCCGGCCTGTCCATCGGCCACGAGGCCAACCGGTAGGACGACCGCCACCAGTCCCGGCCGCCGAGCATGCTCAGCGGCCGCTCGGGCCCCCACCGCGACCCCCTCCCGCGGCGGGGGCCCGTTCCAGTGCCGGCCGCGTGTTCCAGCGCCTGGGGCGTCAGCGGCCGATTCTGGCCGACACCCGGGCCTGCAGACCGCGCGGGACCAGCCTGCCGATCGCGACGATGGCCTTGTAACGAAGGTCGGGGATCGACACGCGGCGGCTCAGGGCCAGGTCGCGCATCGCCGCGCGCACCACGTTGTCGGCCTTCAGCCACAGGAACCCGGGGATGCCGGAGGTGTCCATCGTGGCGCGCTGGTGGAACTCGGTGCGTACGAAACCGGGGCACAACGCCATGATCCTGATCCGCGGGTTGCCCACCTCGGCCGCGGCCGACTCGCTGAAGTTGACCACCCACGCCTTGGACGCGCTGTAGGTGCCGCGGGGGAAGAACGCCGCCACCGACGACACGTTGATCACCGCGCCCCGGTCGCGCTCCCGCATGCCGGGCAGCGCGGCCAGCGTCAGCCTGAGCACGGCCTCGCAGTGCACCTTGAGCATGCGCACCTCGTCGGCGGCCGGCACGTCGGGGAAGCGGCCGGGGTGGCCGAAACCGGCGTTGTTCACCAGCAGGTCGACGCCGTCGCGGACCCTCGACTCGACCCGTTCCAGACCCTGCTCGGTCGCCAGGTCGGCGGGCAGCGCCTCGACGCTCACGCCGTAGCGGAGTTTGAGCTGGTCGGCGGCGCGGGCCAGCCGGAGCTCGTCACGTGAGACCAGGACGAGCGAATAGGCGTCGGCGGCCAGGCGGCGGGCGAAGGCGGCGCCGATGCCGGAGGTCGCGCCGGTGATCAATGCGGTAGGCATGCCTGAAACCCTAACGGCCGTGGCAGGATGAATGACGTGCGCCTCGTCGTGGCCGGGCTGCTGCTCGCGGCCCTCATCGCGTGTTCCGCCTCCCCGTCGCCGATGCCGTCGCCGCCCGCCGGTTCCCCGTCCGGCGGCACCCCGTCCGCCGGCCCCGATGGCGTCACGCCGGCGCCATCGGAGAGCCCGTCGGAGAGCTCCTCGCAGAGCCGGAGCGCGGAGCGGGGCGAGCTGCGCTTCACGGAGATCGCCAGGCTGGACAAGCCCGTGGCGTTCGCCGTGCGCGAGGGGGACGACCGCCTCTACGTCGCCGAGCAGTCCGGCAGGTTACGCACCTCCGGCGGCGACACGGTGATCGACCTGTCCGGCGAGGTGAGCAGCGGCAACGAGCAGGGGCTGCTCGGCGTCGCGTTCCACCCCTCGGGCCGCTGGGTCTACCTCGACTGGACCGACGCGCGGGGCCACACCCACGTCACCGAGTGGGCCTTCGACGGCACCCGGGCGACGGGCCGGCGCGACGTGCTCACCCAGGAGCAGCCCTACGCCAACCACAACGGCGGCCAGCTCGCCTTCGGCCCCGACGGCTACCTCTACATCGCCCTCGGCGACGGCGGCAGCGGGGGCGACCCCCACGGCAACGGCCAGGACCTGGGCACGCTGCTCGGCAAGATCCTGCGCATCGACCCGCGGGGCGCCCGGCCGTACGCGGTGCCGGAGGACAACCCGTTCGTCGGCAAGGAGGGCGCCAGGACCGAGATCTGGGCCTACGGGTTGCGCAACCCGTGGCGGTTCGGCTTCGACCGCGAGACCGGTGACCTGTGGATCGGCGACGTCGGCCAGAACACCTGGGAGGAGGTCGACTACCAGCCCGCCGGCTCGGAGGGCGGCGAGAACTATGGCTGGAACGCGCGCGAGGGCACGCGCCGCCACCGCGGGGAGAAGACCAGGGAGATGGTCGATCCGGTGATCACCTACCCGCTGCACGAGGGCGGCAACTGCTCGGTGATCGCCGGCTTCGTCTATCGGGGCCAGAAGATCCCCTGGCTGCAGGGGCGGTTCCTGTACGGCGACTTCTGCGCCGGCTGGATCAGGGCCGCCCCCGTGGAGGAGCTGGACAGGGCGGCCGAGGTCGGAAAGGTCGAGCAGCTCTCGTCCTTCGGGGAGGGGCACGACGGCGAGCTCTACGCGCTCAGCCTGCAGGGTCCGCTCTACCGGATCGAGTCCGGCTGACCCGCTCGATCAGCTCTTCCACCTGGTCGTTCAGCCTGGCGCCGCGGGCCCAGCCCGCGTAGTGGGACAGGAAGACGACGACCTCGCGCAGCTCGACCTCGGACAGCTCACCGGTGCGCAGGGCGACGTCCAGTTGCACCTCCGTCATGTCGTCGAGCCCCTGGCCGACGAGCAGCCCGAGCAGGAGGAGGCGGCGGTCCCTGACCGGCAGGACCGTCCTGGACCAGACGTCGGCGAACCGGCGCTCCGCCATCACGGCGAAGGAGCCGACGATCTCCCTTGCGGGTTCTGTCATTGTGCACTCCCGGTTGGCGGAAGGGACCCTCATATCTTTCGCTACTTCCTGAGTTGGACCAATGGGGGTTCGGAACAGTTCTCAAAAGTGTGAGCATGCGTGAACGAACGAGGTGCTGACGTCGATGTGCGCCCGCCGGTACCGGACGGTGCGGAGCTCGCGCTGCGCGCCGTCACCACCGCGCGGCGGCTGCTGGGCCACAAGGCCATCTGGAACGACCGGCGGCTGCCTGAAGCGTGCTCACATTCGACCACGATTCAGGCACCGGTCGCATGACCGTCCAATTCGATCTGTAACAAGTAAAGCCAATGGGTGGCCAAGATCTGGTCAAGATTTCTCAGCGCGCGCCGGGCTCATTCGGCCTGAAAGCGGGCACAACAACTCCGTTGGTCCGTAAAGCGGAGGTAAGCCCCGGTGAAAGAGACACGGGCTTGGATCGCGCTCATGGTCGCGGTCTTCGTGCTGTCGGCGTGCGGGCAGCCGGAGTTCACCTACGTACGTGACAAAGCCGGCACCACCTACTTCAAGGTGCCCTCCTCCTTCACCCAGCTCAACGCGAACCCCATCGAGCTGTTCCTGTCCGGCGACCATCCGAACTCCCAGGCGGCGCTGCTGCGGGCCCAGCGAGTCTGGTCGACCGCCTTCGACCAGTCCGCGCAGCCGACGGTCGGCCACCTGCTCGGCTCCCTGGACCCGTTCGTGTACGCCACCGTGCACCGGCTCACCGACCAGCAGCGGGACACCGTCTCGCTCAACGGGCTGCGGGACTTCGTCCTGCCGGTGACCCAGCCGACGCGTGACCTCTATGTGCAACGGTCGATGGCCCTCGGGCGGCCACCGCTGTTCAGCCGCTTCGAGCCCCTCCGCGACGAGGTCCTGCTCCTGGACCGGGGTGCCAGAGGCGTCCATGTGCGCTTCAACTACCAGATCGGCAACGACGTCCAGACGTTCGACCACACCGCGATTCTCGACGAGAAGGGCGGCACGGTCTCCGTCATGATCATCGGTTGCCAGTCGATCTGTTTCCGCCGGCGCGCCGCCGAATTCGACAAGATCGCGAGTACGTTCAAGCTGCTCCGGCCGCCTGGATGAGGGAGCACCATTGACCAGGACCATTCATCATGGAGGGCTGTGTGCCCCCGGCAGCGGACCCTCCGACCCCGAATCCGTGACCAGGAAGAAAATGCGGTTCTGGGACCGGAGTAAATTCCTCATCGTCCTGGTGGCGGCCTACCTCATCCTCACGTGGAAGATGATGGCCGATTACCAGGGCATCGTCACCTTTCCCGAGGCCGCGCAGGTGATCGCGCGGTCGAACCAGTGGATCTTCTGGCTGCTCGGCGTGGAGGCCGTGCGGCAGTCGCACTTCCTCGTCAGCGAGCACTGGTCGGCCTACCACCGCTTCTGGAGCGACCGGGTCTTCGGCGGGACCGAGCGGTGGACCCGCCGCCGCTTCGACGACTGGACGCGATACCGGGTGTCACAGGCCCTCAAGGTCGCGTTCTTCGTGGTGCTCATCGCCCTGGTGCTGGGTGTGGTGCTGGACACCAGCCCGTTCCAGGCGCTGTTCCAGGCGCCCGCCCTGCTCTGGCAGCCCATGCCGCTCCTGCCGCAGATCGTCCTCCTGTTCTTCGTGATCATCATCCAGTTCGCCGGCCTGTTCTGGTTCCTGTCCAGGGGCGGCATCGAGACGTACTTCCCGGACGACATCAAGACCCGCTTCCACGACGTGTGGGGGCAGGACCACGTGGTCGAGCGCGTCCAGGAGAACATCGTCCTCCTGGAGCGGTCCGACGAGATCGAGAAGCGCGGCGGGTACGTCCCCAGCGGCCTGCTCCTGTGGGGCCCGCCGGGGACCGGCAAGACCCTCATGGCCGAGGCCGTCGCCGGCGAGACCGGCAAGCCGTACGTGTTCGTGGACCCGCACGCGTTCACCGACATGTTCATGGGCATCGGCATCCTCAAGGTCAAGTCGCTGTTCAGGAAGCTGCGCAAGCTGGCCCTCAGGTACGGCGGCGTGATCGTCTTCTTCGACGAGGCCGACTCGCTCGGCAAGCGCGGCCGGCCGGCCCAGCAGGGCCCGCCCGGCCAGAGCGGCGGCTTCGCGGAACACGTCGGCTGCCACGGCCTGAGCTATCTCTCCGAGGAGACCCGCCAGGTGCTCGCCTACCGGGCCGGGCGGGGTGCCGAGGAGGAGCCGGGGCGGCGCAACCGGTTCATCAGGGGCGGCGGCGTGATGGGCGGCGGTGCCCCGGGAACGCTGCAGGCGCTGCTCACCGAGCTGTCCGGGCTGAAGAAACCGCGGGGGTTCTTCAACCGGCATGTCAGGCGGCTGCTCGGGATGCGGCCCAAGCCGCCGCCCAAATACCGCATCCTCGTCATGATGGCGACCGACCGGCCGGACGCGCTGGACGACGCGCTGCTGCGGCCGGGCCGGATCGACCGCATCTACAAGGTCGGCTACCCGTCCAAGGCCGGACGGCTGCGGACCTACCAGGGCTATTTCGGCAAGGTGTGGCACGATCTCACCCCCGAGCAGATCGACAAGCTGGCCACGATCACCCCCTACGCCACCGGCGCCACGATCAAGGACCTGGTCAACGAGTCCCTGATCATCGCCATCCGGGACGGCCGCGAGGTCATCACCTGGTCCGACGTGCTGCGGGCCAAGCGGCTCAAGCAGCTCGGACCGCCCGAGGACGTCGAGTACATCGAGCGCGAGCGGCACGCCGTGGCCGTGCACGAGGCCTGCCACGCCGTCGTGGCGTACGTGACCCGCTTCCACCTCGCGATCGACATCGCCACCATCGAGAAGAGCGCCGACCACCTGGGCATGGTCGCCTCGATCAAGCCCGAGGACCAGTTCACCCGGTGGAAGTCCGAGTACGAGGCCGACATCATGGTCTCGCTGGCCTCGCTGGCGGGCGAGCGCATGTTCTTCGGCGAGGACAACTCCTCCGGCGTGTCCGGCGACCTGCACTCGGCCACCTATCTGACCGCGCTCATGGAGTCGTACTGGGGGATGGGCTCCGGCGTCACCTCGCTGCCCGCGCTCCAGGAGCTGGAGATCATGAGCGGCAAGACCATGCGCAACCGGGGAGGCGGCAGCGGCATCACCGGCAGGGAGCCGAGCCGGGCCCAGCCCGATCTGACGCCCGACGTCCTCGGTGAGCGGATCGAGTCCAACCTCGTGCGGCTGCTGGAGAAGACCGAGGAGTTGCTGCGGCAGCACCGCAGGAAGGTGCTGTGCCTGGCGCACGCGCTGGAGACGTACAAGACGCTCAACGGCGACGACGTGGTGGCCATCCTCGGCCACCGGCCGGGGCCGCTCGTCGACGGCACGATCTACGCCTCCGACGAGCTCTACCAGGAGCTGGAGGACTACCACCGGGACGCGGTCCGGGCGCACAAGGAGCACAGCCGCATCGACCGGGAGCTGCCCGGCCCGCGACCGATCGACCTGGAACCCGCCTGTCTCAGGGGCCCCCGCGCCAAGGCCAGCCGGCCGCCATACCTGGTCACGCCCCCGGTCACGCCCCCGGTCACACCTCCGATGGTGCCGGTCGCACCCCCGCTGCCGGGCGGGGGTGGCGGGCGGCCAGGTTCGCCTCCGGTGGTGCCGGTCGGGGGTGCTGGGCAGTGGCCTGAGCCAGGCGCGCCGATCCTGTCGGATCCGTCGGGGCGGCCCGAGTTCGTGCCGTGGGCGCAGTCGTCCACGACTGTGCCCGCCGCCGGTCCGGGGCCCATTGCGGGGCCCATTGCGGGGCTTATGTCCGGGGCCGTGCAGGCGGGGCCCGTGGCCGCCGGGCCGCTCGTGGCGCGGCGCCGCAGGGTGGGGCGGCTCTGGTCGGTCATCGCGAGCCTGCTCGGCCTGGTGACGCTGTCCATCATCGCCGCGCTGGCGGTGACGGGCGCGGTCGCGGGCGGCAACGGCCCCGGCGCCAACGCCGCGCCCATGGTGGCCTCGCCGGGGCTGCTGCTCCTGCTGTTCGTCGTGGTCGTCGCCGTGATCGTGGGCGCCGGGCTGGCGCTCGTCGCGGTCAAGGGCGTACGCGCCGCGCAGGCCAAGGCCGAACGCGACCGCGACCAGGCGCACGCCCGGGCCCAGCTCCTGGCCGCGGCGATGGACCCGGACACGGCCATGCGACTGCTGGGATACGACGGCAACGGGAGCGAGGGCCGCCCCGGACCCTGACCGGCCGCCGTGGCTCGACCGGCCGCGGGGCGTGCCCGCGCTTCCAGGGCGTG
The DNA here is from genome assembly GCF_039871825.1 of Nonomuraea sp. B12E4. Classification (NCBI taxonomy): domain Bacteria; kingdom Bacillati; phylum Actinomycetota; class Actinomycetes; order Streptosporangiales; family Streptosporangiaceae; genus Nonomuraea; species Nonomuraea sp. B12E4. The sequence continues at coordinate 360,208 of NZ_JBDPME010000003.1, forward strand.
CCCGCGACGCCCCGGCGACGCGGGCTCGTATTCTCGCAAAGCCCTGCTGGTCAGCGCCGACCCGGGCCGGCTCGCCGCCGCGCAGGAGCTCGTCGAGACCCGCGCCCGTACGGCCGGCGGCGTCGTGGGCGACATCCGGCGCGTCGGCGACGCCGAGGTACGCGCCCTGGTCCCGGTCCTCGCGCCCGACCTGGAAGGCGTGTACGTGTCCGGCGGCAGCCGGGTGGACGGGCGCACCATGCGTGACGCGCTGCTGGCCGGCGCGGCCCGGAACGGCGCGGTCACGGTGTCCGGGCAGGCCCGGCTGCTCCCGCGCCCGCACGGCACACCGCAGGTCGAGACGGAAACCGGCGTGCTGGCGGCCGACGACGTCGTGGTGGCGTCGGGGGCCTGGACGAACGCGCTGCTCGAACCGCTCGGCGTGCGCCTGGACGTGGAGCCGCAGCGCGGCCAGATCACGCACCTGCGGCTCGACGGGGTGGACACGAGCGGCTGGCCGTCCGTCAACCCGCTGTCCCACCACTACCTGATGGCCTTCGACGACTCCAGGGTGGCGGTGGGGGCGACCCGCGAGACGGGCAGCGGCTTCGACCCCCGGGTGACCGCCCGGGGGCAGTGGCAGGTGCCGTCGGAGGCGCTGCGGATCGCGCCGGGGCTGGCCGACGCGACCCTCATCGAGACCCGCGTCGGGCTGCGTCCGCTGTCCGGGGGCCTGCCCATCGTCGGCGCCCTGCCGGGCGCGCCCGGGGTGCACGTCATGACGGGGTTCGGCGCGGCGGGCCTGACCATGGCCCCGCTCAGCGGCGAGGCACTGGCCACCTCGATCCTGGAGGGCGGCATCCCGCCCGAACTCGCCACGTTCACCCCCTGAACCCCGGCTCCCCGCCCACAGCCCGCTGCCGCGGTGGTCGTCGGGGTCGGTTGTGGGCCGATGCGGAGGTGGCCGCCTGCGTGGCTACAGGCCGGTGCCGAGGCGGCCGAGGGGTTCGACCAGTTCCTCCTCCTCGTAGGCGAAGTGTGAGGACAGCACGGTCGCCAGCCGTTCCGCCCCGGCCCTGACCCGGTCGATCCCGGCCGGGTCGCTCAGCAGTGCCACGCACGCGCCGTCGAGCCGGGCGAGCAGCTCGGCGATCAGCTCGTGCTCCTGCTGCAACTTCTTGATCACCGGAGCCAGCGCGGGATCGTGTTCCAGCAGGGCCGGGAACACCGACTCGTCCTGGGCCGTGTGGTGCACGGTCAGCAGCCGGCGGAACGTGGCGCAGAGCGTGCCCAGCGTCCAGTGGTTCTGCCGCGTGGCCAACCGGCCGGCCGGCGAGTGCCCGGCGCCGGGGGCCACCCGGCCGGCCGCCGTGTGGGGCGCCCGGCCGGCCGCGGCGTCGGCCGCGACCTGGTCGATCGCGTCCTGGACCTGACGCATCTCCTGCCGGTAGCCGTCGTGCACCGCCACGAGGCGCAGCGCGTACCGCTGCTGTTCGGGCGTGAGCGTCGAGGGGGCCGATGACGGCGTCCGGGGCCGTCCCGTCTCGTCCAGGTCCGTGAGCGTGGCCGGCCGCTCGGCGGGCACGGGCGCGGGCCGCCCGCGCTCCTTGGCCACGGCCTCGCGTACGGCCGGCGCCACCTCTTCGGCGAACACCCGCAGATCCCGCTCCGCTTCCGGCCCCGGCGCCAGCACGAACCCGGTCATACCCACCCCGAACACCAGCTCGGTGAGCTGCTCCGCCCAGAGCCCCGCGGGCCCGTCGAGGAAGCCCGGACCCGGCAGCGGTGAGAACGTGCCGCCGATGTTGTAGACCTTGCGGATCTCGGTCGGGTCGCGGCCCGCGTCCGCGGCCGCCGCGTCGAGCACCTTCGCCTGCGCCGCCACCACCGCGGGCGGGCTGTAGAAGGAGGAGGGCAGCCAGCCGTCGCCCATCCGCCCGGTCAGCTCCAGCATCCTGCGCTTGATCGCGCCGATCCAGATGCCGATCGGATGCGCCGGGAACGGTCCGGGCCGCGCCCCGCCGAGGCGGTAGTGCGTGCCCTCGAACACCACGGGCCCGCCGGGCGTCCACAGCGCTCGTAGCACCGTGATGGCCTCCGCCAGCGCCTCGATCGACTCGCGCGGCGACAGCCGCCGCCCGCCCATCCCGACGATCGCGTCCCAGAACGCGCCCGCGCCCAGCCCCAGCTCCACCCGGCCGCCGCTGAGCAGGTCGAGCGAGGCGGCGGCCCGGGCCAGCACGGCGGGTGGCCGCAGCGGCAGGTTGGCCACGTCGGGCACCAGCCGGATCCGCTCGGTGCGCTGCGCCATCGCCGACAGCAGCGTCCAGGCGTCCAGGAAGTCGGCCTGATAGGGATGGTCCTGGACGCCGACCAGGTCGAGGCCCAGCCGGTCGGCCAGCGTGACGTGGCGCAGCAGCCGGTCGCGCCCGGCGGCCTCCGGTGACAGGAACGCGCCGAACCACAGATCGTGCATGTGAATCCCCCCGAGTCGATGGTCGCACGGCGGCTCGGACCGCGAACGGCTGCCCCGAGTCCTGTGCGGGACATGCCCGGCCCGCGACAGGTCTGTGACGAGGGCCGATTAACACGCCGTTCACATGTGGGCAAAAGCCGGGTAACGGCTATCCGTAAGACTCGGTGTGTCGGAGGAGAACCGAAAGGACTGCTGTGAGCTATAAGGCTGAGTACATCTGGATCGACGGCACCGAGCCCACCGCCCTGTTGCGCTCGAAGACGAAGATCCTTGCCGACGGAGCCGAGCCGCCGGTCTGGGGCTTCGACGGCTCCAGCACCAACCAGGCCGAGGGCCACGCGTCGGACCGTGTGCTCCGCCCGGTGTTCACGTGCCCCGACCCGATTCGCGGCGGCGCCAACGTGCTGGTCCTGGCCGAGGTCGAGGAGACCAACGGTGACCCGCACGTCAGCAACACGCGCGCCCTGCTCCGCCCGATCGCCGAGAGGTACGCCGAGCAGGACTCGTGGTTCGGCATCGAGCAGGAATACACCTTCTTCAAGGGCAGCCGTCCGCTGGGCTTCCCCGAGGGCGGCTTCCCCGCCCCCCAGGGGCCGTACTACTGCGGGGTCGGCGCCGACACCGTCTTCGGCCGCGAGATCGTCGAGCTGCACCTCGACCGCTGCCTGGCCGCCGGTCTCAAGGTCTCCGGCATCAACGCCGAGGTCATGCCCGGCCAGTGGGAGTTCCAGATCGGCCCGGCGGGTCCGCTTGAGGTCGCCGACCACCTGTGGATCGCGCGCTGGCTGCTCTACCGTACGGCCGAGGAGGTCGGCGTGGAGGCCACGCTCGACGCCAAGCCCGCCCGCGGCGACTGGAACGGCGCCGGCGCCCACACCAACTTCTCCACCCGCGCCATGCGCGAGGGGTACGACGCCATCATCACCGCCTGCGAGGCGCTGGGCGAGGGCGACAAGCCGGCGGAGCACATCGCCCAGTACGGCGCCGGCATCGAGGGCCGCCTGACCGGTGCCCACGAGACCGCCCCGTGGAACAAGTACAGCTACGGCGTGTCCGACCGGGGCGCCTCCGTGCGCATCCCGTGGCAGGTCGAGGTGGACAAGAAGGGCTACATCGAGGACCGCCGCCCGAACGCCAACATCGACCCGTACGTGGTCACCCGCCTGCTGGTGAACACCTGCTGCTCGGCCCTGGAGAAGGCCGGCCAGGTCTGACCTCCCCGCCGACGGGCCCCGGCCGCCCGGGGCCCGTCGGGCACCTCAGTGGAGGCGGAACTCCAGGTCGGGCGTGATCTCCGCGACGTCCATCTGGGCCTTCTGCAGGCGTCCGGAGTGGTCCCAGTTCATCGCCTGCCAGCGGGTGAACTGGTCGAGCACCCACATGCCGGACTGGCGGCTGCCGTTGCCGGACTTGCCGTTGCCGCCGAACGGCAGGTGGGCCTCGGCGCCCGAGGTGGAGTTGTTGACGCTGACCATGCCGGCCGAGATGCCCTCGCGGAAGCGGAAGACGTGCTTCGGGTCGGTGGTGTAGATGGAGCTGGACAGGCCGTAGCCGGGCAGGTTGGCCAGCTCGATGGCCTCGTCGAGGGTCCTGAAGGTGGTCACGCCCACGATCGGGCCGAAGGTCTCCTCCAGGAACAGCCGGTCCGTGGGCTTGACGCCGTCCACGATGACGGGGTGGTAGTAGATCCCCTGGTCGCCGTCGAAGTCGCCGTGCGGCTTGTCCTTGGTAATTTTCCCGATATTTCCTGACACGACCTTGTGGTGGGGCTGGATCCAGGTCAGGTATTCCTCGTACCGATCCGCGAACTTCTGTGCCAGCAGCGGGCCCGCCAGCACGTCCTGCCGGGGATCGCCGATCCTGGCCTCGCGCACCGCCCCCGCGAACCGCTCCACGAACTCATCGTGCACGCTCTCGTGCACGATGACCGTGCCGAGGCTGGTGCAGCGCTGCCCCGCCGTGCCGAACCCGGCGAACAGCGCGCCCTCCACGGCCAGATCCAGCTCGGCGTCCGGCATGACCACCATCGGGTTCTTGCCGCCGAGCTCCAGGCAGGGGGCCTGCAGGTGCCGCCCGGCCAGCTCGCCGACCTTCCGGCCCACCTCGCTGGAGCCGGTGAACCCGACCTTCTGCACGCTGCCTTCCTCCAGGGCCAGCTCCAGGCCGCGGAAGGTCTCGGCGCCGTCGGTGAACACGATGTTCAGCACGCCGTCGGGCAGCCCGGCGGCGACGAAGAGCTGGAACATGGCGTGCGCGGCGGCGGCGGCGTATTCGGCGGGCTTCCACACGACGGCGTTGCCGCACAGCAGCGCCGGGACCAGATACCAGGAGGGCACGGCGACGGGGAAGTTCCCCGCCGTGATCACCGCGGCCACGCCGATCGGGTTGCGGAACGTGAACAGGTTCTTGTCCGGCATCTCCGACGGAACCGTCTGCCCGTAGAGCCGGCGGCCCTCGCCCAGGAAGAAGTCGCACGTGTCGATGATCTCGCGCACCTCACCCAGCGCCTCGGCGTACGGTTTGCCGATCTCCTCGGTCACCAGCCCGGCCAGGCGCTCGGCGTTGGCCTCGACCAGCCGCCCGATGGAGGCGATCACCCGGCCGCGCACGGGAGCGGGCACCTTGGCCCACTCGCGCTGGGCCTCCTTGGCGGTGCGGCAGGCGGCGGCGAACGTGGCTGCGTCGGCCAGGCCCACCCGCGCCACGACTTCGGTGGTGCGGGCGGGATTAATCGACTCGTATGTGTCAGCGGTGGCGGCGTCCTTGCCACCCACGACTGAAACGATCTGACGGCTCACCGGTGCCCTCCTCGTAGTTCCTCCGGACAGACAATCATCTCGCCGGAAAAAACCCAAGAATCACCCGGTCAGCACCGCGTCGATGGTATGCCGCGCGTTGGCCGCGATGGCCGGGTTGGTATGCAGATAGTAAGGAAGCTGGATGAGCGCCATGGCCAGGGCCCAGCCGCGGCCGCGGGCCCAGGTCGCCTCGTCCACGTCCAGCGCGGAGCGGAAGACCTCGCGGGCGGGCGGCGGGAGCAGGTTCCAGGCCGGGATCAGGTCGCAGGCGGGGTCGCCCACGCCGGCCGTGGCGAAGTCGATCACTCCGGTGAGCCGGCCGTCCTCGACCAGCAGGTTGCCGGGCATCAGGTCGGAATGCAGCCACACGGGCGGCCCCGGCCACTCGGGCGCCGCCACGGCCGCCTCCCACGCCGCGGTCGCGGCCCGGGTGTCGATCAACCCCTCCAGTTCGCTGATCGCGGTCCGCGCCCCCGCGTCCACCTCCGTCAGTGGTCCCGCCCGGTACGCCCGCGGCGCGCCGCGGAGATCGACCCGCCGCAGCGCGGCCACGAACCCCGCCAGATCCTTCGCCAGCCGCTCCGGGCCGGCGAGGCGGGCCGGGTCCGGGTTCTCCCCGTCGAGCCAGCGGCAGACGGACCAGGGCCAGGGGTAGCCCGCGGCCGGTGAGCCCTTGCCGAGCACCGCCGGGATGGGGACGTCCAGCACCGGGGCCAGCCGTGGCAGCCAGTGGTGCTCTTTCTCCACGTCCTCGACTCCCCACGAGACCAGCGGGAGCCGTACGGCCAGGTGGTCGCCGAGCCGGTAGACCGCGTTGACCGTGCCGGGCGAGGGGAACCGCTCGATGGGCAGATCGGCCCACTGGGAGAACTGCGCGGCCAGCAGGCGGCGGACGAGCGGGATGTCGATGTCGACCTCGTCAGCGTGCATCTTGCCCATGTATGCCTTTATCCGTCGGACCCGGGTCATACCAGCGGCTCCCGCCCCGCCGCGTCAACCGATTTACCTGTTGACCGTCCCTCGCGACGCTCAGGCCGTGTGGTCGAGGACCAGTCCGGCGATCCGGCGGGGCAGCCCGGGGGACAGGAACGAATGCCCCATGCCGGGCACCCGGTGCAGCCGCGCGCCGGGGATCTGAGCGGCGACGGCCTCGCCGTGGGGGAGCGGGCGCAGCGGATCCTCCGTGCCGTGCACGACCAGCGTCGGCGCCTTGACCGACGACAGAGGGACGAGCCGGTCGTCGGTCATCAACCGCCCGGCCAGGTCGTGGTTGAGGGCCGCGGCGGGGTTGCCGCTCTGGTCGTACGCCTCCGCGACGAGGCGGCGGGCGGCCTCCTCGTCGAACGGCAGGCCGTCGCCGTTCAGCACCCGCCAGGTCTCCAGGCCGGCGGTGAGCAGCTCGTCGCGCGTCGTCCGCGGCATGGTGGCGGACCTGGCCAGATGCCGGAGAAAGGCGGGCGCGGGCGGTGGCAGGTCGTCGGGGTCGGGCTCCTGCCCGGCCAGCGCCCGCGCCCAGGCGGGCCCGGCGTCGGCGCCCATCGGCCCACTCATGATCACCGTCAGGGTCCGTACGCGCTCGGGCCGGTGCACCGCCAGCCACTGCCCGACCGCGCCGCCCAGCGAGGCCCCGGCGACGTGCGCATCGGCGACGCCGTGCCCGTCGAGCACGGCGACGGCGTCGGTGGCCAGGTCGGCGAGCGTGTACGGCCGGATGGCGAAGTCCACGCAGTCGGACCGTCCGGTGTCGCGATGGTCGAACCGGATCACCTGCCGTCCGCCGTCGACGAGCGTCTCCACGAGCTCGTCCGGCCATCCGGCGGCCGGGGTGGAGGTGCCCATGACCAGCAGCACGGTCGGGTGGCCGGGGTCGCCGAATCGTTCTGTCCAGAGTCGCAAATCGCCGGAGGAAACAAATGTTGAATCGGTCATAGCTGCCAATGTAGCGAAATTTACAACCGTCGTACGCGATATTCCGGACGGCTGCGAAAAATGCGGAAATAGCGATTTCGTGGTATAATAATGTAATTGGCCAGTGGGGCTTGATCTTGACGGTTCCGCGGACAAGATGCTCGTGGGTGACGCGCTGGGCGGAGGCCTCAGCCAGGGCGTTCAGGCAGTCGTTGATGTTCGAGCCGTCGTGGAGCATCGCCATTCTCAGGTCGGCGCCTGGCACATACGGTCACACAAAGGGGCACGTTCGGTTCCCCGATCCGCCTTCCGGGGCCGCAACCTGCACCTATGACCAGTGATGAAATCTCACCCTTTGACGGGCGCCTGCTCATCGGCGCGACCGGGTCGGCCGCCGTCGCGACGCTGCCGATGTACATCGGCGCGCTGCGCGCCGTTTTCCAGGGCACGATCACCGTTCTGATGACGCGTACGGCGTCGGCCTTCCTGCCCGCGCACACCGTCGGCCTGTTCGCGGACCGCGTCGTCACGGGCGAGCCGGCGGACACCTGGCCGGAGGTGAACCACGCGACACTGGCCGCCGAGCACGACATGACGGCGGTGCTCCCGGCGACCGCGCACACGCTGCACGTGACGGCCTCGGGCGGGGCGCCCAGCATGCTCGCGACCACGATCCTGGCGGCCGCCCATCCCGTCGCGTTCTTCCCGGTGATGACCGGTGAGATGTGGGGCAAGCCGGCCGTTCAGCGCAACGTGGCCCAGTTGCGGTCCGACGGTTACCACGTGCTCGATCCCGTCTGGGGCCCGCGCTACGACGTCGCGCTCGGCCGGTTCGTCGACAGCCCGCAGTCCCCGCCCCCGCCGTCGTTCATCGAAGTGGTGCGGAAGCTGATGCCTCAGAGCGGTGCCGGCTCCTGAGCCCGCTCTCCCCCGGTACGGTAAGCCCCCGGCGTCGTGCCGGTGAGGGAGCGGAACGCGCGGTGGAGTTGCGCCGTGCCGGCGAAACCGCAGTTCAGGGCCACGGCAGCTATCGGGAGGGCCGGCCGGGCACGGAGAAGCTGCTGGGCCTGGGCCACGCGAAGGCGCCGGATCAACGTGGTCAGCGGTTCGCCGTCGGCGGCCAGGGCGCGGAAAAGCGTGCGCCGCGACATCCCACAGCCGGCGGCCACCGCCGCGGCGTCGAGCCCGGGGTCGTGGACGTGCCGTTGGACGAACCGGTGTACGCGCTCCCTGGCCAGGGCCGTGGCGGAGGGGTGTGGCGTACTTTCCCGCGCGGCGAGGCCGAGGATCGACTCCAGCAGGCCCACCGCGTGCGGCAGCAGCGCGGCCGCCGCCACGGGATCCTCGCGCTGCTGCTGTTCCAGACCCACGAGGAAGTCGGCGACGAGCCGGGCCGGCCCGTGAGGGCCGAGCGTGAGCGCCGTCACATCGTCCAGAGACCTGCCGGACAGCAGGGACCGGGGCACCTGCACGACGACCTGCGAGAACGGATCGCCGAATTCCAGCGTGTACGGGCGCGTACTGTCCAGGAAAGTCATCGAGCGCGGCGCGAGTGTGGCGGCACGCTCGTCCTGCCGGATCACGGCCTGGCCGGCGGTCTGGATGTTGACCAGCAGGAACTCTTCCTGATCCCGCGCGATCATCCGGCGCGTGCGCGTCACCTGCTGGGGTCCGGAGGACAGGGTCGACCATCCGATGCCGTCAAGGACGGTGTGCTCGATCCACCCTCGAAACGGCTCCTTCCCGGTCGCCCGGGCCGCGACGTGCACGAGCGTGTCGCAGATGACGTCGGACCAGTAGGCGAAGGCGTCCCCGGCAGCCACGTCCTCGGTGGACCGGATCGTACGCAAGGATAGCTGTTGCACGCTTTCATGGTGTCACGTCGACCCCTGGAGCTCCTGGTCGGCTCCGTGGTGATCATGGCTGCCAGCCCCAGGTCAGACCCGGTGAGGGCTGGTTCGGGCAGCTTCAGGCGGCTTCAGGCGGTGAAGTCGGCGAAGTCGAAGCCGGGGGAGACGACGCAGCTCACCAGAACGGGCTCTGCCCCGGCCGGGCGAGCCGACTGCCACACCCCGCCGGGCACCACTGCCTGGGGCACTTCGCCGTCCTCCACCCGCGCCCCCAACATGATCGTCGCGTCGCCGATCGTCAGGGCCAGCGGGCCGCCGCGGTGCCACAACCAGACCTCGTCCGAGGCCACCACGTGCGGCACCGACTCCTCGCCGGGGTGCAGGAGGAAGTAGATGCCCGTGGCGCTGGCCCGCGGCCCCTCGTAGCCGTCGGGCCGGAACGTCACCGCCGTTCTCCAGGTCTCCCGGAACCAGCCGCCCTCCGGGTGGGGGAGCAGGTCGAGGGCGGCGGCGACCGGCGGGCGCTCCACGAAGGCGACCGGCGCACCCGTGACGTCCCTGCGCAGAAAGCGAGTGCCGTCCAGGACGAGCTGGCCGTCGAGCGGGCTGGCCAGCGCCGCGGCCTCGTCCGGCACCTGGACGGCCGGGCCGTCGGGATAGATCCGTAGCTCCACGCTGAGAGAGTCTAGAGGCGGATCGCTCGCGCTCGACCACTGCGAGTCGGCCGTGCGGCAGGCGGAGGTGGCGGCCAGGGACACGCCGGGTGACAGCGGGTTGATCCCTCCGAGGTCCTCCGGTCAGGGGTGGAGGGCCTTGGGGATATCGCGGCGAAATGTCGGTCAGGCTGGCTAGTCTGCGGCAGGTGATCGAACGGTGGAGCCGTGATCAGGTGCTCGCTCTCGCCCCCGACGCAGCCTCGCAGAAGGCCGCGCAGGGCGTGGCGGCGCCCGGAAAGTGGTCGTCGCGCGGCACGACGGGCACGGTCGTCTACGGCGAGTGCAAGGGCAGCGGGTCCAAGCCCTATCTGGCATGCGTCGACCTGACCGAGCCCGCCTATCGGTGCAGTTGCCCGAGCCGCAAGTTCCCGTGCAAGCACGCGCTCGGGTTGTTGCTCATGTGGTCGGCGGATGGCGTGCCGGACAGCGAGGCCGTGCCCCCGTGGGTGACGGAGTGGCTGGACGGGCGCGCCGAACGGGCCGCCAAGTCGGCAGCCAAGATCGAGGCGGCGCGCGCCAAAGCCGCCGAGGCCGCCGAGGCCGGGACGGAGGCCGCTGGGGGGACTGGTGGGGCCGGAAGGACTGCTGGGGTCAGGGGGACTGGTGAGGGGACCGGCGGTGTTGGGCGTGCGCAGGGGGGCGGGGCGGAGTCCGTACGGCATGCTCGGGTCGCCGCCGGGCTGGCCGAGCTGGAGCGGTGGCTGGCCGACCAGGTGCGGCAGGGACTGGCGGGGGCGGCCGAGCACGACTGGGAGGGGCTGGCCAAGCGGCTCATCGACGCCCAGGCCCCCGGGGTCGCGGGTGTCGTCTCCCGCCTGGCAAGGATCCGTTCGGAGGACGACTGGCCGGGACGGCTGCTGGCGGAATACGCGCTGGTCAACCTGCTCGCCGTGGCCTACCGGCGGCGCGCCGAGCTGCCCCCGGCGCTGGTCCAGACGGTGCTGAGCCGGGCCGGGTTCCCGGTCACCAGGGAAGAGGTGCTGACCGGGACGGCCGTACGCGATCAGTGGGATGTGCTGGGCCGGCGCGACGAGGAGCAGGACCGGCTGACGGCCCGGCGCGTCTGGCTGCGCGGGCGGCACACCCGGCGGCCCGCGCTGGTGCTGTCCTTCGCCCCACCCGGGCAGCCGCTGGACACGTCCCTGGTCACGGGCACCACGATCGACGCCGACCTGACCTTCTATCCCGGCGCCGCCCCGCTGCGGGCCCTGGTCGCCGCCCGCCACGAGGTCGTGCCCGCCGCCGTGCCGCCCGGCGTGTCGCCGGAGGAGGGGCTGCGGGAGGTGGCCGGGGTGCTGGCCGAGGACCCGTGGACGGAGTCCTGGCCGCTGGTGCTCGCCGGGGTGGTGCCCGAACGGGAGGCGCTCGGCGGGCTTCCGCTGCACCCCAGGGCACGTGATCTGTGGCGGCTGATCGCCGTGTCGGGCGGGCGGCAGGTGACCGTGGCCGCCGAATGGACCCCGTCCGGCCTGCGGCCCCTGACCACGTGGGACGACGACGGGACGGCGGTGATCCTGTGACGAGCTGGGCGGAGTTGGCGTCGGCGGCGCTGGTGGGGACCGATCGGCGGCCGTACGAAGGGAATCTGCTGGAGACCGCGGCCGTCGAAGCCGTGCGGCGGCGTGCCGGGCGCCGGGTGGGGGAGGTCGCGCCGCCGGAGCCCGCGCCCGACGAGGAGCAGGCGGCCGTGGGCAGGCGGGCCGCCGAGCGGCTGGTGCGGATCCTGGGCGGCGAGCACGAGCGGTTGCTGCCCGAATGGCTGGCCGCCGCCGCGGCGACCGGCCGTAGGGTGCCCCCCTTCGTGCTGCCCGAGCTGCTCGAAAGGGGCAGGCGGGACCGGTCGATCAGAGGGCACCTGGGCACGCTGGCCGGGCAGCGCGGCAGGTGGCTGGCCGGGCTCAACCCCGGCTGGGGCTTCCTGCTGGAGGAGCCGACCGGGGAGACCTGGGAGCTGGGTGGCCCCGCCGACCGGCGGGCGCACCTGCGGGAGCTGCGGGCCGCCGACCCCGGTGCGGCCCGGCGGCTGCTGGCGAGCACCTGGGAGCGGGAGGGGCCCGACGACCGGGCCGAGTTCGTCGAGGTGCTGGCCGACGGGCTGAGCATGGAGGACGAGCCGTTCCTCGAAGCGGCCCTGGACGATCGGCGCAGGGAAGTACGCCAGGCCGCCGCCAACCTGCTCACCCGGCTGCCCGGGTCGCGCATGGCCCAGCGGATGGCCGACCGGGTGCGCGCCTTCGTGGCCGTCACGGGTGGCGTGATCGCCGTCGAAGCCCCCGTGGAGTGCGACAAGGCGATGGAACGCGACGGCATCCGCCCGAAACCGCCCCGCGGCACCGGCGAGCGGGCCTGGTGGCTGCAGCAGATCATCGCCCGGGCCCCGCTGGCGGTCTGGGGCCGCCCGCCCGCCCGGCTGCTCCAGATGCGGATCCCCGACTGGGACGCCGAGGTCAAGGCGGCGTGGGTGCGCGGCGCCGTGCTGCAGCGGGATCCGGAGTGGGCGCGGGCGATGTTCGGCTGGGACCCGATCGCCGACCTCCTCGACGCGCTCCCGCCCGGCGAGCAGCAGGAGCTCGCCGCCGAGTTCGTACGCCGCCACGACCTGGACAGCCAGCTCATCATGGTGCTGGGCGGCGTGTCGTCCCACTGGCGCGAGGGACTGGCCACGGCCGTGCTGCACAAGATCGTCAAAGTGGCCACCACGCAGCCGTGGAACCTCGGCGAGCTGGTCAAGCTGGCCGGGGAGCACATCGACCCGGCGCTGTTCCCGCTGGCCGAGAGCTACTCGCCGGTGGAGTCCGTCCAGCAGGTCGCGGCCCTGCTGCGTTTCCGTGCTGACATGTACAAGGAGCTTGCCTCATGACCGTTCTGCGCCCGCACGCGGAAGACCAGTACGCCGAGGAGCTGGCCGTCCTGGCCAAGGACGACGACCGGCCGAGGCCGCCCGGCTGGAAGCTGTCGCCGTGGGCCGTGACCACCTACATCCTGGGCGACGGCGACACCATCACCCCGAAATATGTCGGGGCCCGGCGCATCGTCGAGGTGGCCGTCGCCACGCTGGCGACCGACCGCGCGCTGCTGCTGCTCGGCGTGCCCGGCACCGCCAAGACCTGGCTGTCCGAGCACCTCGCCGCCGCCGTCAGCGGCGACTCGACACTGCTCGTCCAGGGCACCGCGGGCACCGCGGAGGAGGCCATCCGGTACGGCTGGAACTACGCCAGGCTGCTGGCCGAGGGCCCGTCGATGGAGGCGCTCACCCCGTCGCCGGTGATGCGCGCGATGGCCGAGGGCCGGGTCGCCCGGGTCGAGGAGCTCACCCGCATGCCGTCCGACGTGCAGGACGCCCTGATCACCGTGCTGTCGGAGAAGACCCTGCCGATCCCCGAGCTCAACCGCGAGGTGCAGGCCGAGCGCGGCTTCAACGTGATCGCCACCGCCAACGACCGCGACCGCGGGGTCAACGAGCTGTCCAGCGCGTTGCGGCGCCGGTTCAACACGGTCGTGCTGCCGGTCCCGGCCACCGCGGAGGAGGAGGTGGACATCGTCTCCCGCCGGGTGACCCAGCTCGGCCGGGCCCTGGAACTGCCCGAGACCACGACGGGGCTGACGGAGATCCGGCGCGTGGTGACGGTGTTCCGCGAGCTGCGGATGGGCGCCACCGAGGACGGCCGCACGAAGGTCAAGTCGCCCAGCGGCACCCTGTCCACGGCCGAGGCGATCTCGGTGCTCACCAACGGCATCGCGCTGGCCGCCCACTTCGGCGACGGCGTGCTGCGGCCGTCCGACGTGGCCGCCGGGATCGTGGGGGCCGTGGTGCAGGAGCCGGTGTCGGATCGGGTGGTGTGGCGCGAATACCTGGAGACGGTGGTGCGCGAGCGCCCGGACTGGCGCGACTTCTACCGCGCCTGCCGCGAGGTCTCATGAACCCGGGCGCGCTGCCGGAGGGGCAGGAAAGTGCGGTGGCGCTCGTTCCGGGGCGGGCAGGGCGGGCGGGCGAGTCGGTGGTCGGCGGGGCGAGCGTCTCGGTGCTGGGGGTGCGGCATCACGGGCCCGGTTCGGCGCGGGCCGTACGCGCCGAGCTGGAGCGGTTGCGGCCCGACGCGATCCTCATCGAGGGCCCGCCGGAGGCCGACGGGCTCGTCGCGCTCGCGCCCGAGCTGGAGCCGCCCGTCGCGCTGCTCGCCCACGTCCCGGGCGCGCCCACGCGGGCCGCGTTCTGGCCGTTCGCCGGGTTCTCGCCCGAGTGGCAGGCCATCCTGTACGGCACGTCCGCCGGCGTCCCGGTCCGCTTCTGCGACCTGCCCGCCGCCCATTCGCTGGCCGGCGACCGCGACGACGACGAGACACCCGACCTGCGGGCCGACCCCATCGGCTCGCTCGCCGCCGCCGCCGGATACGACGACCCGGAACGCTGGTGGGAGGACGTCGTCGAGCACCGCGGTGACACGCCCTTCGAGGTGATCGCCGAGGCCATGGCCGCCGTACGCGAGGGCTACCAGCCGGACGAGCGGGAGGCCAGGCGCGAGGCGCACATGCGCAGGACCCTGCGCGCGGCGGTCAAGCAGGGGCACACCCGGATCGCGGTGGTCTGCGGAGCCTGGCACGTCCCCGCGCTGACGGGCGCCCAGCCGTCCGCCGCGGCCGACAACGCGCTCCTGCGCGGGCTGCCGAAGGTGAAGGCGGAGCTGACGTGGGTGCCGTGGACGTACGGGCGGCTGGCCTCGTGGAGCGGGTACGGGGCGGGGATCACCTCGCCCGGCTGGTACCACCACCTGTTCACCGCCGCCGACCGGCCGGTGGAGCGATGGCTGGCCGAGGCCGCCGCGGTGCTGCGCGACGAGGGGCTGGCCGTGTCGTCGGCGCACGTCATCGAGTCCGTACGCCTCGCCGGCACCCTGGCCGCGCTGCGCGGCCGCCCGCTGGCCGGGCTGGGTGAGGTCACCGAGGCGGCCAGGGCGGTGTTGTGCGAGGGCGACGACCTGGCCGTGGAGCTGATCCAGCGGCGCATGGTGGTGGGCGACCGGCTCGGCCACGTCAGCGACGGCACGCCGATGGTGCCGCTCCAGCGGGACCTGCGCGAGCAGCAGCGGCGGCTGAGGCTCAAGCCGGAGGCGCTCGACCGTGAGTTCGACCTCGACCTGCGCAAGCCGCTCGACCTGGACCGCAGCCGGCTGCTGCACCGGTTGCGGCTGCTCGGCATCGAGTGGGGCACGCCGGGGCAGGCGCGGGGGAAGGGCACGTTCCGGGAGACGTGGACGTTGCGCTGGCGGCCCGAGCACGACCTCGCGCTCATCGAGCACGCCGCGCTGGGCACCACCGTGCTCGCCGCCGCCGCGCAGCGGGCCAAGGACCTGGCGGGGACGGAGTCGGCGGCGCTGGCGGACCTGACCTCGCTGGTGGAGCTGTGCCTGCTGGCGGAGCTGCCGCAGGCGCTGCCCGGCGTGCTGGCCGCCCTGTCGGCCAAGGCGGCGCTGGACACCGACGTCACGCACCTCATGGCGGCGCTGCCGGCGATGGTGCGTGCCCACCGCTACGGCGATGTCCGGGGCACCTCGGCCGAGGGGCTGGCGGTGATCGTGCGCTCGATGCTGGAGCGCATCCGCGTGGGGCTGCCGGTGGCGGTGACGGGGCTGGACGACGACGCGGCGGCCGGCCTGCTCAAGCACGTGGACGCCGTCCACACGGCCGTCGCCCTGCTCACCGAGCATGACCCGGCGCCCGCGTCCGGCGAGCATGACCCGGCGCCCGCGTCCGGCGAGCATGACCCGGCGCCCGCGTCCGGCGAGCATGATCCGGCGCCCGCGAGTGAGCGCGACCCGAAGGCCCCGCCGGGTGAGCGGGACCCGGCGCCGGCCGGAGGCGGCACGTCGGCGTCGCCGCGCGGCCGGTGGCTGGCCACCCTGCGGGGGATCAGCGACCGGCAGGACCTGCACGGCCTGATCGAGGGGCGGCTGACCAGGATCCTGCTGGATTCGGGTGAGCTCGACGACGCCGGTGACCGCATGTCCAGGGCCATGTCCCGGGGCCAGGCGCCGGCCAGGGCGGCGGCCTGGGTCGAGGGGTTCCTGGCCGGAGGTGGACTGCTGCTGGTGCACGACCCGCGGCTGCTGAGCCTGGTGGACGGGTGGCTGACGGGGCTGTCCGGCGAGCAGTTCACCGACGTGCTGCCGCTGCTGCGGCGTACGTTCGGCGGTTTCGCCGCGCCCGAGCGCCGGGCCGTCGGGGGGCGGCTGCGCTCGGCCGGGCGGGACGAGGGGGAGCGGGAGCAGGACCTGGACGAGCAGCGCGCGGCGGGGGCCGTCGCCACCGTCCTGGCGATCCTCGGGAAGGCGGAGGCATGAGCGGGGCGGACGAGCGGATGCGCCGGTGGCGACTGGTGCTGGGCGGCGGGGACGCCGACGGCACCGGGGCCGGGCTGGAGGGCGTGGACGCGCAGATGGACGCGGCGCTGAGCGCCGTCTACGACCAGGGCAAGAGGGAGGGCGGGCTGGGCGCGTCGGCGCCGCGGGTGGCGCGGTGGCTGGGGGACATCCGCACCTATTTCCCCTCCACGGTCGTTCAGGTCATGCAGAAGGACGCGATCGAGAAGCTCAACCTCACCAGGCTCCTGCTGGAGCCCGAGATGCTCGAGGCCGTGGAGCCCGACGTGCACCTGGTCGGCACCCTGCTCGCGCTCAACCGGGTCATGCCCGACCAGGCCCGTGAGTCGGCCAGGGCGCTGGTGCGCCGGGTCGTCGAGGACCTCGAACGCCGGCTCGCCCAGAAGACCAGGGCGGCCGTGACCGGCGCGCTCGACCGCTCGGCCAGGACGCACCGGCCCAGACGGGTGGCCGACATCGACTGGGACCGGACGATCAGGGCCAACCTCAAAAACTACCTGCCGGACCGGAACACCGTGGTCCCCTCGCGGCTGGTCGGCTACGCCCGCAGGCAGCGGTCGGTGCAGCGCGAGGTGGTGCTGTGCATCGACCAGAGCGGGTCGATGGCGGCCTCGGTGGTCTATTCGAGCGTGTTCGGGGCGGTGCTGGCCTCGATGCGGTCGGTGAAGACGTCGCTGGTGGTGTTCGACACCGCGGTCGTGGACCTCACCGAGCGGTTGCACGATCCGGTCGAGGTGCTGTTCGGCACGCAGCTCGGCGGCGGCACCGACATCAACCGGGCCATCGCCTACTGCCAGGGGCTCGTCACCCGGCCGGCCGACTCCATCTTCATCCTGATCAGCGACCTCTACGAGGGCGGTGTCAGGCAGGAGATGCTGCGCAGGGTGGCGGCGATGACGCAGGCCGGCGTACAGGTGATCGTGTTGCTGGCGCTGTCCGACGAGGGCGCGCCGTTCTACGACCACGAGAACGCGGCGGCGCTGGCCGCGCTGGGCGTGCCCGCGTTCGCGTGCACGCCGGACGCGTTCCCCGCCCTGATGGCCGCCGCCATCGAGCGGCGGGACATCGGCCAGTGGGCGGAGCGGCACCTGGGCGCCTGACGGGGCGGCCCGCGGTCTCAGTGGCCGGTCTGTTCGGGGCGGGCCCTGCGGGGCAGCAGATACGACAGCGCGAACGTCAGCGCCAGCAACCCCACCTCCACCCACACCGTGACCTGCATCGACGAGCCGAAGCCCCACCGATTCCCGAGCAGGTTGAAGAACAGCGTGCCCAGTACGGCGCTGCCGAGCGCGCCGCCGAGCTGCTGGACCGCGGTGAGCGTGCCGGAGGCCGAGCCGGACTCGTGCGGCTCGACCCCGGCGAGCACGATGTCGAAGAACGGCGCCATGGTCAGCCCCATCCCGATCCCGACCAGCCCCAGCCCGGGAGCGAGCTGCCAGCCGTCGACGTCGAGCCCGGCCAGGTGGATGGTCACGGCGAGCACGGCCGCGCCCGCCGCCATCACGACGGTGCCGATCTGCAGCAGCCCGCGGCCCAGCTTGTCCTGCAGCCCCGACATCGCCAGGCCGAAGCCGATGACGCCGCCGACCGCCTGCGGCAGCCCGGTCAGACCGGCCTGGAGCGGGGTGAAACCCAGGCCGAGCTGCGTGTAGAGGCTGAAGACCAGGCCGAAGCCCATCATCCCGGAGAAGAAGGCCAGCCCGGCGACCAGCCCGCCGGTGAAGGCCCGCTTGCGGAAGAGGCCGGGTGTGACCAGCGGATCCCTGCCGGAGCGGGCGCGGCGCGACTCGTAGCGGCCGAACAGGGCGAACATCGCGATGGAGGCCGCCATCGACGCGAACGTCCACGCCGGCCAGCCCAGCTCCCGGCCCTGGATGAGCGGGAAGACCAGCAGGAACGCGGCCACGGAGACGAGCGCGACGCCGACGAGGTCGAGCTTGGTGGCGTCGGATAGGCGGTGCTCGGGCAGGAAACGGATCGCGGCCAGCACGGCGGCCAGGCCGATCGGCAGGTTGATCAGGAAGATCATGCGCCAGCCGGTGCCGAAGAAGTCGGCGTCCACCAGCCAGCCGGCCAGCACGGGCCCGCCGACGGACGAGATCGCCATGACCGGCCCGAACATGCCGAACGCCTTGCCCAGCTCCCGCGGCGGGAACATCTCCTTGATCAACCCCAGCCCCTGCGGGATCATCACCGCGCCGAACAGGCCCTGCAACGCCCGGCTGCCGATCAGCATCCCGGGGCTGACCGCGACGCCGCACAGCAGGGAGGCGGCGGTGAAGCCGAGGGCGCCGGCCACGAACATGCGCTTCCTGCCGTAGAGGTCGCCGAGCCGCCCGCCGGTGATCAGGCCGACGGCCATGGCCAGGGTGTATCCGGCGCCGAGCCACTGCACGAGGCTGTCGGAGCCGCCCAGCTCCCGCTGGATGGTGGGGGCGGCGATCGCGGTCACGAGCGCGTCGAGCAGATCCATGACCTCGGCGGCCAGGATCACGAACAGGGCGGCCCAGCGCCAGCGGTACGGCTGGACCTCGGTCGTCGCTGCTGTGGCGGTAACGGGCATCGGGGGCTCCTCAAGAGGGTTCAAAACAGTGTTCTCGTCAACGAACGCCGTTCGTCAACAAACACCGTTTGTAGTAACGAACGCTGTTCTTGTCAAGTACATTGTTCGTATGGTAGATCGCAGCGGAAGCGGCAACGACGGGATTCCCGTGCCCCCATGGCGCAGGTCGCGCAAGCCGGCGCAGCTCAAGCGGCAGCTCAGCCAGGAGCGGATCGTCAGCGCCGGGTTGCGGGTGCTCGACGCCGAGGGGCTCGACGCGCTGAGCATGAGACGCGTCGCCCAGGAGCTCGACACCGGCCCCGCCTCGCTCTACGTGCACGTGGCCAACAAGGAAGAGCTGCTGGAGCTGATCTACGACCGGGTGCTCGGCGAGATCGAGCTGCCCGAGCCCGACCCGGGACGCTGGAGGGAGCAACTGCACGCGTACGCCATGGAGGCGCACCGGGTGCTGTCCGGCCACGCGGACGTCGCGCGGGCGGCGCTCGCCGGCGTCCCCACGGGGGAGAACTCGCTGCGCGCGGGCGAGTTCGTCTTCGGGCTGCTGATCGAGGCCGGCATGCCCCCGAGGGAGGCGTCCCTGGCGATGGACCGGCTCACGCTGCACATCGTCGGCGACGCGTACGAGGGCTCGCTGCACTACGCGCGGATGCGCGCGGCCGGCCTGCGGGACGCGCGGGTGTATTTCGAGTCGTTCGCCGGCCAGATCGCCGACTACTATCGGGCACTGCCGGCGGAGCGGTTCCCGTACCTGCGCGGGTTCGTGGACGACCTGATCGCCGACGACGGTGAGGCCCGCTTCCGCTACGGCCTCGACCTGCTCCTCGACGGCATCGAGGCCCGCATGCCGAAAGACGGCCCGCCCTAGGACCTCGCACGGCGACGTAGGCCGAATTGCCTAGGACGCCCGCCGGATGTGCACGCGCGCGACCGGCCGTACCTTGCTGGCTATGACTACGACCGTTGACGTTTCTCCCGAGGCCGCCGCAGGGGTGGCCTCCGCCCGCTACCGGGCGGTCAGCATCGGCTTGCTGGCTCTTGTGACGCTGGTGGCCTTCGAGGGCATGGCGGTGACCACGGCGATGCCCCTGGTGGCCCGCGACCTCGGTGGCCTGGACCTGTACAACCTGGCCTTCAGCGCCACCCTGGCGGCCAGCGTGATCGCGACGGTGCTGGGCGGGCGGTGGAGCGACGTGCGGGGGCCGTTGCCACCGGTCGCGGCCGGGGTGGCGGGATTCGTGGCCGGGCTGCTGCTGGCCGGGTTCGCGCCGAACATGGAGGTGTTCGTCGCGGGCCGGTTCGTGCAGGGGCTCGGCGCCGGATTGGTGCAGGTCGCGCTTTACGTCCTGGTGGCCAGGGTCTATCCGAGCGCCCTGCATCCCAAGGTGTTCGCGCTGTTCTCGGCCGCCTGGGTGGTGCCGTCGATGGTCGGCCCCGCCATCGCGGGTTTCGTGGCCGAGAACGCCGACTGGCGGTGGATCTTCTGGGGCGTCTCCCTGATCGTCATCCCGTCCGCGCTGCTGCTCTGGCGCGGCACCGCCGGCCGTGACCTGGCCGCCGGCGCCGCCGAGCCCGCTCCCGGCATCGGCCGCAAGGTCGGCTGGGCGGCGGTGACCGCCGTCGCCGCCGCCCTGATGCAGTACGGCAGCGCGCTCAAGCTCGCCGGTCTGCCGCTGCTCCTGGTGGGCCTCGTCCTGCTGGCCGTGGCCCTGCCCAGGCTGCTGCTGCCCGGCTCGCTCAGGGCCGCGCGCGGCCTGCCGACCGCGCCCGTGCTGCGCGGCCTGGCCTACGGCTCGTTCACGGCGGCCGAGGTGCTCATCCCGCTCATGCTGAAGTACGAGCGCGGCCTGACCGCCATCGAGGCCGGCGTGGTGCTCACGATCGGCGCCCTCGGCTGGTCGGCCGGCTCCTGGCTCAAGGGCCGCGGCGCGATCGGCAACCTGGCCGCCATCCGCGGTGGCGCGGCCATGATCGCCATCGGCGTCACGCTGGTGACGCTGGTGCTGGTGGACGCGATGCCGATCGCGGTCGCGTACGTGGCCATGGCCATCGCGGGGCTGGGCATCGGCGCGCTGCACCCCACCGTGTCCGTCCTGGTGCTGGAGATGTCCAAGGAGGGCGAGGAGGGACACAACTCCGCGGCCGTGAGCGTGGGCGAGGCGGTGTTCGGCGTGGTGGCCGTGGCGATCAGCGGCGCCCTGTTCACCGCCGCCGGAGAGAACTACGCGATCGGGCTCGCGTTCACCGTCGCGCTGGCTCTGCTGGCCGTTGTGCTGGCCCCTCGTTTTGTCCAGTCCGGCAGGGCAGGCACTATGGAGAAAAGCGCGTCATAAAGGGGGGTACATGCCGCGAGTGCGGGAGCTTGAGGTTTTCCGGCTGGTCCTGCCGTTCGGCCGTAGGCAGGAGACGCTGCTCGTGAAGCTCACGGATCACGGCGGCATGACCGGCTGGGGCGAGGCGATCTCGCCCCAGCCGAAGACGTGGTCCAGGCTGGAGGAGTCGCTGGCCGCGCTGCTGATCGGGGTCGACTGGGAGCATCCCGACGCCGTGCCGAGCGGCGACTCCGCGGTGGACATGGCCTGCTGGGACCTGTGGACCAGGATGCGCGGGGTGCCGCTCGCCGAGGCCATCGGCGGCACCCGCACCTCGCTCATGGCGACCGTGCGGCTGACGCCCGACCCCTCCGTGGAGAGTCTCGTGGCCCGGGTCAACCAGCAGGTCTGCGCCGGATACGGGCACGTCACGCTGGACATCCGGCCCGGGTGGGACGTGGAGCCCGTACGCGCGGTGCGGCAGGCGTACCCGGCGCTGACCCTGGCCGTCGACTGCGGCAACGCCTACACCGAGCTCGGCCAGCTCGTCGCGATCGACGCCTACGGACTGGAGGTGATCGAGCGGCCCTTCGCCGTCACCGACGTCTTCACGCACGCCTCGCTACAGGACCAGGTGGCCGCCTCGGTCGCGGTCGAGGTCGGCTCGACGGCGGAGCTCGACGACTACCTGACGTTGCGGGCGGCGAAGGTGCTGCTGCTGCGGCCCTCGGCGTTCCCGTCGCTGTCGGAGGCCCGCCGGGCGCACGACCGGGCCGCGGCGGCGGGCTGGGACATCCAGTGCACGGGCGGCCAGGGAGCGGGGCTGGCCCGGGCGGCCACGGTGGCGGTGGCCAGCCTGCCGGGGTGCACGCTGCCGTGCGACGTGACGCAGCCGCCGCGCCAGAACCAGATCGTCACGCCGATCGTGGGCGCGAACGCCGGGGTCATCGCGGTCCCGCTGACGCAGTCGGGACTGGGGCACGACGTGGATGAGACCCGGCTGCACCGCCTGGTGAAGGACTCCTTCCACGTGTAGGCGCTCCGCCGCACGGGGCACGGCGCGTTCTTCACGCTTCCCGCCCGGCGGGGATCCCGAGGGGCTCGACGCGCCTGAGGATCACGGCGTACGTGATCGCCCCCAGCAGCGCCACCGCCGAGATCACCATCAGCGGGACGGCGAACGACGACGTCCGGTCCACCAGGAAGCCCACCATGATGGGGCTGATGATGCCGGCGAAGTTCGAGGCGAAGTTCTGGATGCCGCCGATCGAGGCCACGTGCCGGTCGGCCGGGGCGACGTCGGCGGGCAGCGACCAGATGTTGGCGGCGGCGAACGTCGAGCCCGCGTACGCGATCGACAGCAGGGCCAGCGCCATCCACGCCTGCGGCACCCACACCGCCACCCCGATCACCATCGAGACCAGGAACCCGCCCGAGATGAACGTCTTCCTGACCCTCGTGAGCGAGTCGCCCCGGGCGATGCGGCGGTCCGCCAGCCACCCGCCGAGCCACTCGCCGACGATGGCCACCAGCCCGGGCAGCGCGCCGAACAGGCCCAGCGTCAGCAGGCTGAACCCGCGCTCCTCGACCAGGTACGTCGGGAAGAAGGTGAGGAAGAAGTACACGACCATGTTGAGACAGAAAAAGCCCAGCATCATCGCCCAGATCGTGCGGTTGCGGAAAAGGTCCCGCCAGCGGATCCTGCCGGCGTCCCCCTCGTCGTCGCCCGCCCATCGGGCCCCGCCCTCGCGCAGGTAGGCCAGCTCCTCCTCGGTCATCTTCGGGTGCTCCTGCGGATCCCGGTAGGTCCGCCACCACCCGTACGCCCACAGGAGCCCGATCAGTCCGATGATCACGAACGTCCACCGCCACCCCAGCCACGCGATCAACCCCGTGACCACCGGCAACGCGATGACGCCGCCCACCCGCGAGCCGGAGTCCCAGATCCCGGTGGCCAGCGCCCGCTCGTGCTTGGGGAACCAGCGGCCCACGACCTTGGCGCTGGTCGTGGCTGCCGGGCTCTCGCCGACGCCGAGCAGCAGCCGCACCCCGAACAGCGACGCGAAACTCCCGGCCAGCGCCGTCAGAGAGGTGAACACCGACCACCACAGGGAGGCGAAGGTGAAGGTTCTGCGCGGGCCGTACCGGTCGACGAACCAGCCGGCGGCGAGCTGGAAGAAGTCGTACGACCAGAAGAACGCCGCGAGGATCATGCCCTCCTCCGTCTTGGAGAGTTTGAACGTCTCTCCCATGAACGGCAGGGCGACCCCCAGGCTCGCGCGGTCCAGATAGTTGATGACGAGCCCCGCGAAGACGTAGCTGATCATGTACCAGCGCAGACGGCCGCGCACGGTGCTCCGGATGGTTGTGGCCATCGATGTCCCCTGTACTATTTCCTATTGGATATTTCGGACATGTTGCCTATCGTGCATGGTGTCCGTCAAGAGCTGTCAACAACCGCACCCGGGAGCGATGCCGATGGCCGACCAGATCGAGAGCCGCCTCAAGGGGCGGGTGCGGGCGGCCCGGCGCAGTGTCCTCACCGAGGAGATCTACGAGCGGGTCAAGAGCCTGATCATGAACGGCGACCTGGAACCGGGCGCCCGCGTCAACATCTACGCGGTGGCCCGGCTGCTGGACGTCTCGCAGACGCCGGTGCGCGAGGTGCTGTCCGCGCTGGAGTCCGAGGGCCTGCTGACCAAGGAGGCCCTGCGCGGCTACTCGGTGGCTCCCGTGCTGACCCCGGCCCAGGTCGCCGACCTCTATCACCTGCGGCTGCTGCTGGAGCCGTGGGCCGCGGCCGGCGCCGCCGAGCGGGTGACGGCCGAGGCCGCCGACCGGGTGCGCGCCGAGCTGGCCGGCCTCCCCCGGGCACCCCAGGGCACCAGGTACGAGGACTACCACGACATCGCCGCCCACGACGCCCGCTTCCACGACCTGATCGCCGAGCTCTCCGGCAGCCCCGCGGTACGCGAGTCGCTCCAGCGTACGCACTCCCACCTGCACCTGTTCCGCATCGAGTACGAGGGCCGGCGCAGCGGCGAGCCGACGCTGGCCGAGCACGCCCGCGTCGCCGAGGCCGTCATCGCGGGGGACCGGGAGGCGGCCTCGGAGGCGATGCGCGCCCACCTCGCCGCGGCTCGCGACCGTTTCCTCCGGATTGGAACCTGACCATGACGAAGATCGTCAGCGCTGAAGCCCACCTGGTCGACATCCCCGTCGAAACCGTCAGAACCGATGCCGTCCAGGCGTTCCTCAAACAGGAGACGATCTTCGTGGACCTGCGGACGGACGACGGCCTGGCGGGCACCGGCTACTCGTACACGATCGGCACCGGCGGCCACGCCGTGCTCTCCATGCTCCGCGACCACCTGCTGCCCCGGCTGGCGGGCCGGGACGCCCGCGAGGTGGAGGCGATCTGGCGCGACCTGTTCGCCTCGACCCGCGCCACCACGGTCGGCGCCATCACCTCGCTGGCCCTGGCCGCCGTCGACACCGCCCTGTGGGACCTGCGCTGCCTGCGCGCCGGAGAGCCGCTGTGGCGGCTCGCCGGTGGGTTCCGCCGTGCCGTCCCGGTCTACGACACCGAGGGCGGCTGGCTGCACCTTCCCCTCGACGACCTGGTACGGAGCGCGCTGGCGGCGCAGGAGTCCGGCCTCGGCGGGGTCAAACTCAAGATCGGTAAGCCGCGCCTGGAGGAGGACGCGGAGCGGGTGGCCGCGGTGCGGGCGGCCGTGGGACCCGGGTTCGACATCATGGTGGACGCCAACCAGTCGATGACGTACTCGGAGGCCAGGCGGCGGGCGCACGCGCTGGAGCCGTACGGGGTGTACTTCTTCGAGGAGCCGCTGCCCGCCGACGACGTCCAGGGACACCGCGAGCTGGCGCGGTCCACCTCCATCCCGGTGGCCGTGGGGGAGTCGATGTACTCGGTGGGGCAGTTCCGCGACTACCTGGCGCGGGGGGCGGCCGGGGTGGTGCAGGCGGACGTGGCCAGGGTGGGCGGGATCAGCCCGTGGCTGAAGGTGGCCCACCTGGCGGAGGCGTTCAACGTGGCCCTGTGCCCGCACTTCCTCATGGAGTTGCACGTCAGCCTGGTGGCGGCGGTGCCCGCCGGGACGTACGTGGAGCACATCCCGCAACTGCGGGCCGTCACCAGGGCGGAGTTGCCGATCGAGAACGGGCACGCGATCGCCCCCGACGAGCCCGGGCTCGGGATCGCCTGGGACCGGGACGCCATGGACGACCTGCGGGTGTCGTAGGCGCGTTCGGGTGCTGACAATTATTCAACGGCGAGGTTTGTGATACTCGCCGGGGCCCGGGGGGACAATCTCGGCGAAGGCCCGTTCGACCGAGGGGGTAGCGATGAAACGACGACCTGCCCACCCCCAACGACGTGGCGGACTGGGTGGCCGCGGCCTGCTGGCCGCGCGTGCCGCACATCATGGGCACGGGCTACGCCTATCACGTCGGCGTGCTCGGCACCTCGATCATCCCGGGCAGGACCCCCTGCTGGACCTGCGTGCGTGCGGAGACGTTCGCCGACCACGGCCGCGACCGCATGGAGTCGATCGTGGGGAAGCGGGAGAAGGCCGGTGCCATGGGGGCGCTGTGCGGGCTCGTCGGCAACGCGCTGGGCTGGGAGGCGATCCGCATTCTCACAGGGCTGCCGCCGGCCCTCGGCGACCGGTGGAGCGAGATCGACTTCTGGCCGCTGGAAATACGGTCACGGGCGATCCCGAAGCGGCCCGACTGCCCTGTGTGCGGCCCGTGACGAACCAGCGGCCGCGATACGCCGGGTCACCCGAGAGCGCTTACCGGAATCCGGCCGAGCTGATTTTCCTGTTTGTGCCGCGCGGGCTTCCAAACGACGCGCTCCATTTGGCGCCGGGAGGCCGGCGGCGGATAATCGCCGCCATTCGCGTCCGGGTATGCGGGCCCTGCGGAAGGCGGATCTTTTGGCGGCGGGGAGGGGAATCCGTACGGGCCGCCGCGATGAATCCTGCGCGGTTCTACAGGGCGCCGCCGCAACCTTCCGTGAGGCCCTTGGCCGGGTTGTTGTCCTGGCCGGGCTGCTTGGTGGGCTGCTTCGGGGACTTCTTCGGAGAAGCGGTGGGCGAGGCGGAGGCGGTGGCGGCGACGGCCGGGTTGGAGCGCGCCGAGTCGCGCAGGGCCTTGGCGGCGACGTTGCGGATCTTCACCCAGTCCGGATAGCCGGTGTTGATCAGCGGCGGCACGAACTGCACGCTCGTCACCTTGGCGTCCTTGACCTTCAGCGCGAGCGGCACCAGTTGCGCGAGCATCGAGCGCGGGATGTCGGTTCTGATGAGCTCCTTGGTGGCCAGCGCGATCTTGCTGAACCTGGTGAGCACCGTGGCCGGGTCCGCCTGGTTGAGGATCGCGCCGAGCACGCACCGCTGCCGCCGCATCCGGGTGTAGTCGTCGCTGAAGGTACGCGAGCGGGCGTACCACATGGCGTCGGCGCCCTTGAGCTTGCGCGTGCCGGCCTTGACGAGGCCCTCGTTGTACTTGCCGAACACGACATCCTGCTCGACGGTGAGCGTGATGCCGCCGATGGCGTCGATGAGGCGGGCGAAACCCCACATGTTGACCAGGGCGTACCAGTCGACCTTGACGCCGAGGGTGAAGCCGATGGTGTCCATCAGCACCTTGGGGCCCTGGTGCTGCTTGCCGCCGAAGATCTCCGGATGCGCGTCGGCGTACTCCCAGACGCTGTTGAGCAGGTCGCTGCGCCCGCCGCCGGGGTCGGCCGGCAGCCGGAACCCCTGCGGGAACCGCTGCGCCATCGGCGTGCCCGGGCGGAAGCGCACGTCCTCCAGGTTGCGCGGCAGGCTGAACAGCACGGTGTTGCCGGTCTTCACGTCCACGCTGGCCAGGTTCATGCTGTCGGTACGCACGCCGATCCGGTTGTCGTCGGCGTCGCCGCCCAGCAGCAGGATGTTCACCCGCTGCCGCCCCGCCCACGGGTCCTCGGGCTTGTCCTGCGCCACCGGCGTGGGCTCGCCCTCGGCCGGCGTCTCCTGGAAGATGCCGTTGAGCGTCGCCTGGTAGGTGGACACCACCTGCGCGACCACCCCGAACGGCACCACCGCCACGACCGCCAGCAGCCCCGCCAGCGTGCCGGTCAGGATCTGCCCCTGCTGCGGGAGCCGGCCGGGCCGCAGCACCACGAACGAGTGCACGACCAGCGCGAACCACGCCACGCCCAGCACGGCGGCGGCCACCACGATCACCGTCAGCAGGGAGTCCTCGGTCAGCGAGCCCACCAGGTTGTCGGTGGTCAGGATGGCGGCGAGCAGGGCGAGCAGGCCGGCGGCATAGCAGCAGATCAGGATGAGGCCGGTCCTGCGCCACCCGGCGCGCAGGTGGGCCGCCCCCGGCGCCACCGCCGCCAGCACCAACCAGCCCAAGACCGCTCCGGCGCCCATCGGTTCCTTTGCCTGACGCAACGCCTTCCCCGTTCCCCGAACTCCACCATCGGCCTCAGTAGAGGCGGCAGCTTACGCACTAAATACGAAATATGTCTTTATCGGAGGGTGAACATCTGTTGCCGAATAGGATTCGGGCATGGCGTTCTCTGAGATCGAGTATGTCGTGGCCGACCGCGTCGCCACGATCACATTGAACCGTCCGGCGCGGCTCAACGCCTTCACCTTTGCCATGCGCGGAGAGTTGATCGAGGCTTTCGACCTCGCGGACGCCGACGACGAGGTGCGTGCGGTGGTGGTCACCGGGGCCGGCCGCGCGTTCTGTGCCGGGGCCGACCTCGGCGGCGGCGGTGACACGTTCGGGCGGCGGGAACCTGGCGAGACCGTGGACGGCTCGCCCAGGGACGGGGGCGGCACCGTCGCGCTCAGGATCGCCCGCTCGCTCAAGCCGGTCATCGGCGCGATCAACGGGCCCGCCGTGGGCGTGGGCGTCACGATGACGCTGCCCATGGACGTCCGGCTCGCGGCGGAGTCGGCCAGGTTCGGTTTCGTGTTCGCCCGGCGCGGGATCGTCACCGAGGCCGCGTCGAGCTGGTTCCTGCCCAGGATCGTCGGCATCGCCCAGGCCATGGAGTGGGCCGCGACCGGCCGGGTCTTCCCCGCCTCGGAGGCGCTCGACGGGCGGCTGGTCTCGCGGGTGTACCCGGACGGGGAGCTGCTGCCGGCGGCGTACGCGCTGGCCCGGGAGATCGCCGACAACACCTCCGCCGTCGCCGTGGCCGCCGTACGCAGGCTCATGTGGTCCGGCCTGTCGGCGGCCTCACCGTGGGAGGCGCACGCGGCCGACTCCCGGCTCATGTCCGAGCTGGGCGGCGCGCCCGACACCGTGGAGGGCGTGACGGCGTTCCTGGAGAAGCGGCAGGCGGAATTTCCGATGAAGGTCAGCGCCGACCTGCCGCCCGGGGTGCCGTCCTGGCCGGACAGTCCCTATCGTGTCTAACATGTACGAGATCACCGTGCTGGACCTGCCGGACGACTTCGAGGGCGAGGTCGTCGCGACGCTGGTTTCCAGGAAGATCGGCTCCCGGCGCGCGGTGCTCTACCTGCACGGGTTCACCGACTACTTCTTCCAGGACCACCTGGCCGCCCACTACATCGACCGCGGCATCGACTTCTACGCGCTCGACCTGCGCAAATACGGACGTTCGCTGCTGCCGCACCAGACCAGGGGCCTGATCAGGAGCATCACCGACTACTTCCCGGAGATCGACGAGGCCGTCCGGATCATCCGGAAGGACCACGATGAGCTGACGGTCAACGCCCACTCGACCGGCGGCCTGATCGCCCCTTTGTGGGCCGACCGGGTCCGCGGCCGGGGTCTCGTGCAGGGGCTCGTGCTCAACAGCCCGTTCTTCGACCTCAACGTGTCCACGCCGCTGCGGGTGGCCGCCGACCTGCTGCGTACCCCGCTCTCGTACACCAGCAGGCGGCTGCCGCTCGGTCCCAGCACCGTCTACGGGCGGAGCCTGCACCGCAGCGAGCAGGGCGAGTGGGACTACGACCTGGAGCTCAAGCCGCTGGGCGGGTTCTCGGTGCACGCCATGTGGCTGGCCGCCATCCGCCGGGCACAGCGGCGGCTGCACGCGGGCCTGTCGGTGGACGTGCCGGTGCTCGTGCTGGCCGCGGCCACCGGGTTGCGGGTACGCGACTTCGTCCCTGAGGCGCACTCGGCCGACGTGGTGCTCGACCCCCGGCAGATCGCCCGCTGGTCCACCTGTCTCGGCCCGCACGTCACGTGCGTACGCATCGCCGACGGCGTGCACGACCTCGTGCTGTCCGCGGAGCCGGTGCGCAAGCAGGTGTTCGCCGAGCTGGACCGGTGGATGAACACCTACGTCTACCAGGGGAACGAGAACAGCTCACAGTAGGCCGTTCCCCGAGTCACCAGGGAAACGAGAACAGCCCGTAGTAGGCCGCGGCCACCATCAGCAGGCCGGTGCCGCCCAGCACGCCCGCGACCGCGACATGCTGCCAGCGGCTCGGCCGCATGCCCTCGCGCAGCGCCGACACGACCGCCGCCACCGCCGTGACCTCCTGGATCAGCATGAGCACGGCCAGCGCGCGCACCACCAGCCAGCCGGCCAGCACCGCGGGCCAGGCGCCGGCCTGGTTGATCGAGAACAGCACCAGCACCGCGATGAACGCCACCACCGACACCAGCAGGCCGAGGCTCGTCCACACCATCCGGATCAGCCGGCGCCGGATCGGCGGCCACAACCGGGCGTTGGTCTCGACGGGGGCGATGGGGCGGCCGCGCAGGCGTACGACGATGGCCGCCACCGGGCCGGCCACGTAGCCGACGGCGGCCAGGCAGATCGTCAGGCCCAGCATCGTGCCCCCGGCGTACCAGGGGGCGGCGGGCACGTCGCTGGCCTCGAACCGCTGCACCGGAGTGGCGCCCGCCATGTGCACCGCGGGCCTGCTCGTGCCGGGCAGGCCGGTGATCCAGTTGGTGAGGGTCTCCAGGTAGCCGTCGGTGAACTCGCCGCCGTTGACCCGCATCGCGTGGTCGCCCCTGGCCATGAACCGGATCGTGTAGTCGTCGTTGCCCGCCTCACCCATGGCCGTGACGAGCGCCTTGGTGGACTCCACGAACGGGATCGAGGGGTCCGTCGTGCCGTAGAAGGCCAGGACCGGCTGCTTGACCCGGCTTAAGGCGGGCATCGCGTCGTAACGCAGGAAGTTGAAGCCGACGCCGCCCATCGCCCTGGTCAGCAGGTCACGCGCGCCGACCGGGGCGCGCAGCCGCAGCAACTGCTCGTTCAGGGCCCAGGCGACCTGGCGCAGCGGGGAGACGTTCGGGGAGGACACGAGCACCATGAACCCCACCGCCGGGCTCTTGGCGGCGGCGATCGGCACCACCCAGCCGCCCTCGCTGACCCCCCACAGGCCGACGCGGGTGGGATCCACCTCGGGGAGAGTACGCAGGTATTCCACCATGCGCAGCGCGTCGTCGGCGAGCAGCCCGAAGTCCCGGTCTCGGAAGTTGTAGCCGATCGTGCGCTTGTCGAACGCGATCGTCACCACGCCCGCCTTGGCCAGGAACTCGGCCTGCGGCGTGAACTCGGTCCGCGACCCGTTGCCCGATCCCGACACGAACACCATCGCCGGATGCCGCCCCGGGGTGAGCGGCACCCGCAGCGTGCCGTACAGGCGCTGGTTCTCCGCCGCCACCGAGATCTCCCGCCGGCGGACCGAGTCGACGGCCACCACCGGCTGCAGCTCGTGCGACGGCTGCGCCGGGATCGACTGGAAGGCTGGATCCGCCTTGAGAGGCGGCGGGTCGAACGCGGGTGGCAGCACGTATCCGACCGTCGCGAGAGCCACCAGCACCAGACCGGCGGCGACGCTCAAGGTGCCACGGCCATTGCGCATTGGCCTCCCCATGTGGGTTGGTTTGCCCGCTGATCTTCCAGCGTACTCCCGCCCCGTGGGACAGAAGAGACCGCATTTGTCAGCGGGAGCTGTTAGCTTCCTGCGAATGCGGATCCTGCATACCTCGGACTGGCATCTGGGCCGTTCGTTCCACCGCGAGAGTCTGCTCGCGGGGCAGGCGGCGTTCGTCGATCACCTGGTCGAGACGGTGCGGGCCGAGCGAGTGGACGTGGTGGCCGTCGCGGGCGACGTCTACGACCGGGCGCTGCCGCCGGTGGACGCGGTCGCGCTGCTCGACGACGCGCTCGCCCGGCTGCGCGCCGCCGGGGCGCGGGTGGTGCTGATCAGCGGCAACCATGACTCCGCGCTGCGGCTCAGGTTCGGCTCGGCGCTGTTCGAGGCCGCCGGGGTGCACGTGCGTGCCGCGCCCGACCGGTCCTGGGAGCCGGTCGTGGTGGACGACGTGGCCTTCTACGGCATCCCCTACCTGGAGCCGGAGCTGGTCCGCGCCGCGTGGGAGCTGCCGGACCGCAGCCACACGGCCGCGATCTCGTACGCCATGGAGCGCGTGCGAGCCTCCTCGGCCCGCCACCGCGCCTCCGTCGTGCTGTCCCACTGCTTCGTGACCGGCGGGCAGGCGAGCGACAGCGAGCGCGACATCAGCGTGGGCGGGGTGGCGCACGTGCCGCTGCCGGCCTTCGACGGGGTGGACTACGTGGCGCTCGGCCACCTGCACGGGCGCCAGCGCATGTCGGAGACCGTGCGTTACTCGGGCTCGCCCCTGGCCTACTCGTTCTCGGAGGCAGGCCAGCTCAAGGGCTCCTGGCTGGTCGCCCTCGACCCGGGAGCGCCGGCGGGTTCGGTGGTGGACGTGGAGTTCGTGACGGCCCCGGTGCCCCGCCCGATCGGGCGGTTGCGCGGGGAGCTGGAGGAGCTGCTGACCCTCCCAGGATATGACTCTTTTGAGGATCACTGGCTGCACGTCACCCTGACCGACGCCGTGCGCCCCAAATCCGCCATGGACCGGCTCCGCGCCCGCTTCCCCCACACCCTCGCCCTCGCCTTCGACCCGGTCGGCGCCGCTCCCGCCGCCCAGCCCGTACGCCTCAGCGGGCGGCCCGAGGCGGAGGTGGCGCTCGATTTCGTTCGGGAGGTTCGCGGCGAGCCTGCCGCACCTGACGAGGAAGACCTGCTAAGACAGGCCATCGAGGCGTCCAGGGTGAAGGAGACGATGGCGTAGATGCGGCCGCACCGGCTCTCGCTCACGGCGTTCGGGTCGTTCCCCGGCACCGAGACCGTCGACTTCGACGCCCTGGCCGAGGCCGGACTGTTCCTCGTCCACGGGCCCACCGGCGCGGGCAAGACCACGATCCTCGACGCGCTCTGCTTCGCGCTCTACGGCCAGGTGCCCGGCCAGCGCAACAGCGCCCGCAGCCTGCGCTGCGACCACGCGCCGCTCACGGCCGGCCCGTCGGTCTCGCTGGAGGTCTCGATCCGGGGCCGCTTACTCCGCATCCAGCGCTCCCCGTCCTGGCAGCGCCCCAAGCTGCGCGGCACGGGCTTCACGGAGGAGAAGTCCAAGGTCATCGTGTCGGAGTGGCACGGCGCCACCTGGCAGGGCCTCACGACCCGGCTGGATGAGGCGGGCGATCTGGTGGGCGGCCTGCTCGGCATGAACGCCGACCAGTTCTGCCAGGTCGCGATGCTGCCACAGGGCGATTTCGCCAAATTCCTCCGGGCCGAGGGCGACGACCGCGCGAAGCTCCTGGAGCGCCTGTTCACGGTCAAGATCTTCACCCAGGCGGAGTCCTGGCTCGCCGAGCACCGCAAGCTGGCCTGGCGCACGGCCCAGGACCTACGCCAACAGGTGGACTACGCCATCAAACGCGTCGAGGAAGCCGCCGGCCCCACCCCCTCCCTGGGAGCCTCGCCCGGCACCTCACCCGCTGCGGTCGAGGTGTCGCCCGGCACCTCGGCCGGAGCTTCGCCTGCTTCTCACCCCGGCACCCCACCCGGCGGCTTGGCCGGCACGTCGTCCGATGGGACGTCGTCGCCTTCGGGCCCTGAGGCCGGTGTTTCCGGGGCGGCCCGGTCCGATGCCGCCGGTGGTGGCGCGGCGGGGGTGTGGCCGCCGTCGCCCGACGATGACCCCTTGGGGTGGGCGGGTGCGTTGCTCGACGCCGCGCGGGCCGTCGTGGTGCGGGCCGGGGAGGAGCATGACGCGGCCGGTCACGCGTTGCGCTCGGTGCGGATGCGGTTCGAGCGGGCCGCCGCCCTCGCCGAGCGGCAGCGCCGGCACGCCGAGGCGCTCACCCTCCGCCGCGCCCTCGACGAGCGCGCTGACAAGCGTGCCGACCTGCAGGCCATCCTCGACGACGCCGCCAGGGCGGACCGCGTGCTGCCCCTCATCACGGCGGCCAGGCAACGCTCCGCGGCCGCCACCAAGACCCGCACCATGGCCGCCGACGCCCGCGCCCGAGCCCGCCCCCTCCTCCCCACCCCGGGACCTCCTACCTCTGATTCCAGCTCGGGGTCTCGTCCCCCCGACGCCGGCTTGGCCGAGTTGGCGGGGTTGGAGCGGGAGCGGCAGGCGGAGATCGCCCGGTTGTCGGAGTTGCTCACCGAGGAGGCCAGGCTGTCGGTCGTCCGGCGCGACCTGCTGCGTGTCGAGGGTGAGCTGGCCGAGCTGATCGGCACCGACGAGCAAGTGGCCGGGCGGCTGGCGGCGCTGCCGGGGCTGATCGAGCGCGCCGAGGAGGAGCTGGCCCGGGCGCGCGTGGACGCGGCCAGGATCCCGGCGGCGCAGGCCGTGCGTGACGCCGCGGCCGACCTGATCGGCATCGACGCCGAGCTGGCCCGCCTGGCGGACGAGCTCGACGTGCTGACCCAGCGCGAGGCCGAGGTGTCGGCCTCCGACGCCGAGCTCCCCGGGCGCGTCGCCGCCGCGAGCGAGGCCCTGGCGGAGGTACGCGCCGAGGCGGCGGCCGTCCCGGCGGCCACGGCGGCCCTCGACGCGGCCCGAGCGGCCCGGGAGGCCACCCACCGCCGCGAGCTCCTGGCGGGGGAGCTCGCAGCGGCCGTCGCCGACCACCAGGTGCTCGTGGACCGCGCCCAAGCCCTCAGGGAACGCTGGCTCGACCTGCGCCAGGCCCGCATCGAGGGCATGGCGGCCGAGCTGGCCAGAGACCTGGCCGACGGCAGGCCCTGCGCGGTCTGCGGCTCCGGCCACCACCCCCACCCGGCCGCCCCGGCGGACAGCGCCCCGTCGGCCGACGACGAGCACGCGGCCGAGTCCGACCACGACGCCGCCCTCGCCGAGCGCGAGGCCGCGGAACGCACCCTGGCCTCCCTGGAGTCCCGGCACGCCGACGCCGTGGCGGCCACCGGAGACCTCGACCTGGACACCGCGGACGAGCAGGTGCGCCAGGCCGGGGAGGAGCTGGCCAGGCTGCACTCGATGGCCGGCCGCGAGCCCGCCCTGGCCGCCGCGCTCGAAGCCGTCGAAGCCGACCGCGAACGCGTGCGTGACCAGGCCAGGGACATCGCCGAAGCCCTCGCCGGCCACCGCGCCCACCGCGTCCACCTCGAATCCGAACGCACCCGCCTGCAGGCCCGCCTCACCCGAACCGCACCCCCCGCGGAGGCGTCCGACCGGCTCACCGGCTCGGTGAGCGCAGCCGACGACGGGCCTGCCGGCCCGGGCGAAATGACCGACCGTCACACCCGCACGGCCGGGAATCCCCCTCCGGCCCGGTCCGGTGCCGCCGTGCTTGAGGCCGCCGAGCGCGAGGTGCGGCGGCTGGAGGCGTCGGCGGGCAGGGAGGCGGGGCTCGCGGCACAGGTGGCCGGGCTCAACCGGGAACGCCTGGAGCTGGAGGAGCACGGTCGCCGGGTGGCCGCGCGGCTGGCCGCATCCCGCACCAGGCACGAGGAGCTGAGCGGGGACGCGGGACGATTGAGCGCCCGCCTGGACGCCGCCCGAGGAGGCGACGCGACGCTGACCGCGCGCCTGTCCAGGCTGCACGACGAGGCCGAGCTGCTGCGCGAGGCGCTGGAGGCCACGCGGGCGGCGGTGGCGGCCGAGGAGGAGCTGGCCGGGGCGCGGCGGGCGGCCGAAGCGGCGGCGGTCGAGGCCGGGTTCGGCGACGTGGCCGGGGCGGAGACCGCTTACCGGAGCCCCGCCGAGCGGGAGGGCAAGACCGAGGCGCTGCGCCGGCTGGACGACGAGCACGCCGCGGTCGCCAAGACCCTGGCCGATCCCGAGCTGGTCGCCGCCGCGGCCGAGCCCGCGCCGGACCTGGCGGCGCTCGCGGCCGAGCGGGACGCACTGGAGGCGACGCACACGAGGCTGGCCGGCCTCCGCGAGCGGGCCGTGGCCAGGGCGGCACGGCTGGAGGAGCTGAAGACCGAGCTGGCGGACCGCATCGAGCGGTGGCGCCCGGCGGCCGAGCGGCACCGGCTGACCGAGCGCCTGGCGGCGCTGGCCGGCGGCACGTCCAGCGACAACCGGTGGAGCATGTCGCTGTCGTCGTTCGTGCTGGGGGAACGGCTGCGGCAGGTGGTGGACGCGGCGAACGAGCGACTCGACCACATGTCGGGCGGACGCTACCTGCTGCGGCACGACCTGCGGAAGACGGCGGGGTCGCGGGGTCGTGCGGGCGGCGGGCTCGGCCTGCGCGTGGCCGACGGCTGGACCGGCGTCGACCGCGACCCGGCGACGCTGTCCGGCGGCGAGAGCTTCATCACCTCGCTGGCCCTGGCGCTGGGGCTGGCCGACGTCGTCACGGCCGA
Organism: Nonomuraea sp. B12E4; assembly: GCF_039871825.1. Lineage (NCBI taxonomy): Bacteria > Bacillati > Actinomycetota > Actinomycetes > Streptosporangiales > Streptosporangiaceae > Nonomuraea > Nonomuraea sp. B12E4. The sequence continues at coordinate 395,859 of NZ_JBDPME010000003.1, forward strand.
GGCCGGGGGCGCCGAGATCGGTACCCTCTTCGTGGACGAGGGTTTCGGCACCCTCGACGAGGACACGCTCGACGGCGTCCTCGACATCCTCGACGGGCTGCGGGACGGCGGCCGCGCGGTGGGCATCGTCAGCCATGTCGCCGAGCTGCGTTCCCGGATCACCGCCCAGCTCAAGGTCAGCAAGACCCGCGCCGGCTCCACCCTCGCCACCGTGGGCGTCTCCTGAGCCGTTTCGGCGGGGATAGATTGCCCTCATCGAAGCCCTAAGGAGCAGCTCATGCGCGTCGTCGTCACCGGAGCCCACGGCAAGGTCGGCCGGGCGGCCGTCAAGGCCCTGGCCGCGGCGGGTCACGAAGTCACCGCCGTGGATCTCACGCGTCCGGTCTGGGAACGGCACGAGCCTGGCGCTCCCCGCTACCAGCAGGCCGAGCTGACCGACGCCGGGCAGGCGTACGCGGTGGTGGTCGGGGCCGAGGCGGTCGTGCACGCCGCCGCCATCCCCGACCCCACCGGCAACCCGCCGCACGTGGTGTTCCAGAACAACCTGATGGCCACGTTCAACATGATCGAGGCGGCGGTGCGGCTGGGCGTGCGGCGGTTCGTGAACATCTCCAGCGAGACCGTCCCCGGCTTCTTCTTCCCCGAGCGGCCGTTCCTGCCCGACTACGCGCCGGTCGACGAGGACCATCCGATCCGGCCGCAGGACCCGTACGCGCTGTCCAAGCACTTCGGCGAGCAGCTCATGGACGCCGCGGTGCGCCGTTCGGACATCCGGTGCATCTCGCTGCGGCCGAGCTGGGTGCAGCACGAGGGCAACTACGAGCGCAACCTCGGCCCCCAGGTCCGTGACCCCTCCCTGGTGGGGGCGGGGATGTGGAGCTACATCGACGTCTACGACCTGGCGGACGCGATCGTCCTGGCCACCGAGTCGGAGCTGCCCGGCCACGAGGTGTTCTACATCGCCTCGCCGGACAACGTGGGCGGGCGGGACTTCGCCGAGATGGCCCGCCGCCACCTCGGCGACCAGGTCGAGCTCCGCCCGCTGTCCCGGCCGGACGCCTCGGGCATCTCGTGCGCCAAGGCACACCGCCTCCTGGGCTGGAACCCGAAGCGGTCCTGGCGCGACTACCTGGACGAGAACGGCCACACCCGCCAGGGGTGACGACGCGGCCTGTGCCCGGACGTCGGATCGGTTCGGTGCGAGGTGGTCAGGGGAGGGAGCCGATCAGGGTGGGGAGGGCGGCCGGGTGGTGGAAGAGGGTGGCGCCCAGGCTCGACAGGCGTTCGGGTGGGGTGAGGCCGCCGGCGAAGGCTAGGCAGTGCATGCCCGCGCTCACCGCCGCCGTCACCCCGAACGGGCTGTCCTCCACCACCACACAGCGCTCAGGCTCCACCCCCAGCGTGGCGGCGGCGTGCAGGAACAGGTCGGGGGCGGGTTTGCCGCGCGTCACGTCCTCGGCGCTGAAGACCCGGCCGTCGAAGTGGCGGGCCAGGCCCGTGACCTCCAGGCTGCGGCGGATCGTGGCGTGGCGGCCGTTCGAGGCCACGCAGCTCGGCACCGTGAGCTGGTCGAGGACGTCCTCGATGCCGTCGATCGTGCGCAGCTCGGCCATGATCGCAGCCGCGTACTCGGCGTTGAGCCGCTCGCGCCAGCCCGGCGGTGTCTCGCCGATCTGCTCGGCCCAGTACTCGTTCGTGCACCCGACGAAGCGCTCGGCGTATTCGGCCTCGTCTATCGTCCAGCCCAGGCGCCGCACCGCCGCCGTGCCCACGCGTACGGAGATGGGCTCGCTGTCCACGAGCACCCCATCGCAGTCGAAGATCACCAGATCGACAGCCAAGCCGATTCCCTTTCCGAGAGAATTCGCAGATGGTAGCGTCGGCGTATCGCAGCGCAAGATGAATGTCCACATAATGAGACATATATGGGTCATCTTCCCGCGGAGCCGAGCCGATCGAGAATCGCGGCCGCGAGCCTGATCGGCACCGCGATCGAATACTACGATTTCTACATCTACGGCACCGCAGCGGCCCTGGTGCTCAACACCGCGTTCTTCCCCAGCCTGGATCCGGTGGCGGGCGGCCTGGCGGCGTTCTCGACGTTCGCCGTGGCCTTCCTGTCCCGGCCGCCCGGCTCGATCCTGTTCGGGCACTGGGGAGACCGGGTCGGCCGCAAGTCCATGCTGGTCGCGTCCCTGCTGGTGATGGGGATCTCGACGGTGGCGATCGGACTGCTGCCCGGTTACGAGACGATCGGCGTGCTCGCTCCCGTGCTGCTGGTGACGCTGCGATTCACGCAGGGCATCGGGCTCGGCGGCGAGTGGGGCGGCGCGGTGCTGCTGGCCACCGAGCACGCGCCGCCCGGCAAGCGCGGGCTCTATTCGACGTTCCCGCAGCTCGGCGCCTCGGTCGGGTTCATCGCGGCGAACGGGTCGTTCCTGGTGCTCGGCGCGGCGCTCAGCGACGTGGAGTTCGGGAGCTGGGGGTGGCGGCTGCCGTTCCTGGCGAGCCTGCTGCTCGTGATCGTCGGCCTGTACGTACGGCTGCGCATCGCCGAGACCCCGGTCTTCCAGGACGCCATGGACAACCGGCGCATCGCCAGGGTGCCGCTCGCCGGGCTGGTCAGGCACCAGTGGCGGCGCGTCCTCCTGGGCGCCGGCGCCATGATCGCCGCCTTCACCCTCTTCTACACCGCCACCACCTACTGCCTGGCCTACGGCACCACCGCCCTGGGCATCCCGAAGACCACCATGCTCGGCCTGACCCTGCTCGGGGTCGTGTTCATGGCCGCGGGCACGGTGGCCTCCGCGCTGCTGTCCGACCGCGTGGGCCGCCGGCGCATCCTGATCACCGCCACGGCCGCGGCCGCCGGGTGGGGGCTCGTGATGTTCCCGCTGATGGAGACGGGCTCGACCGCGCTGGCGGGGCTGTCGCTGGCCGGGACGCTCGGGCTGATGGGGCTGATCTTCGGGCCGATGGGCGCGTACCTGCCGGAGCTGTTCAGGACCGAGTTCCGCTACAGCGGCGCCTCGGCCGCCTACAGCCTCGGCGGGGTGCTCGGCGGCGCGGTGCCGCCGCTGGTCGCCACCGGCATGCGGGCGAACGGGCTGAGCGTGCTGGCCATCGGCGGGTATGTCTCCGCCATGGCCGTGCTGAGCCTGCTCTGCCTGCTGGCGTTGCCCGAGACGAGTGGCAAGACCTCTGAACCCGCCGATTCCGGCCATCCGGGCGGCTTCGGAGGACTAAGGTGAGGACATCTGCCACCGCCGTGAACAAGCCGTGGCGCCCACGGCCGCGCCGATGCCCTTGGCCGGCGCGGCCGTTCCAACCCCGGGTGACAACCGCCGTGGCCGCGCCGTGTCTCCGGGGAGGGCCGCCGGGGTCGCGCGGGGCCGTCGTGGCGGGTCAGGCGTAGCCGGGGAACATCAGCGACAGCTCACGCGGATAGCCCGCGATCAGCCGCAGCTCGTCGTCCGTCAGCGGCCGGCCCGTCATCGCGTTGCAGAGCTGGGCCAGCCGGAACGCCAGGTCGGCGTCCGGCGTCTCGACCCCGAGCCCGTCCATGACGTGGGCGAAGCCGGCCTTGCCGCCGTACTCGCCGGTCAGCACCACCCGTCCGTTCCGGGCGTGCCAGTCCTCGGGGAACGGCCCCAGAGTGGCCTCGTCGTACAGCTCGTAGTTGCCGTGATCCTTCAGCGCGCCGTCGGCGTGGATGCCCGACTCGTGCGCGAACGCGTTACGCCCCACCCCGACCTGGTGGTACGGCAGCGGCTGCCCGAGCGCGTAACTCGCCCACAACGCGAACCGCCGGGCCCACGACAGGTCGAGCGCGTCGCCGATCTCCGCGTTCAGCCCGAAACCGTGCCGGAAGGCCAGGACTGTCGACAGCAGGTCGGCGTTGCCGGAGCGCTCGCCGATGCCGTTGACGCAGGTGTTGATCCAGGCGTCCTGGCCGGCGTCGAGGTCGCCGAGCGCGCCGGAGACGGAGTTGGCCACGGCCATTCCCAGGTCGTTGTGGCAGTGGGTCTCGACCGGCATCGCGGTCCCCGCGGCCAGCTTGGCGAACCGCTCGCGGATCCGGTCGGGCGTGTCGCCGCCGATCGTGTCGCAGTAACGCACCCGGTCGGCGCCCGCCTGCTTGGCCGCCAGCGCGAACTCCAGCAGGAAGCCGTCGTCCGTACGGGAGCCGTCCTCGGCGTTCACGCCCACGGTCTGCGCGCCCGCGTCCCTGGCCACCCGGACGGCCGCCGTCATCTCCCTGATGATCGCGTCTCTGTCCAGCCGGCCGCGGAACTTGTTCTGGATCATGTAGTCGGACGTCGAGATGGACAGGTTGTAGTGCTTCAAGCCGAGCGGTGCCGCCTTCTCCACGTCCCGCGGCACGCCCCGGCACCAGCCGGACAGCCGCAGGTCGCCGAACGCCCCGGCGGCGTCCAGCGCCACCTGCGCCTTGACGTAGGGGACCTCGTGGAAGAGGAACGGGAAGCCGATCTCGGACTGCGCCACCCCGAGCCTGGCCAGATAGAAGTTGACCATGGTCTTGCCGAACTTCGACAGGCCGGTGCGCGCGGTCTGCACACCGTCCCGGTTGGTCACGTCGAGGAAGTGAACTTTGGGCATGGACCCACGTTGACACGCGTCTTCAATGTGTATCAATATTGATTTTCGTCAACCTTGGAGGGCCGGCGGGGTGGAATGGATCGACGCGGCCACGGCGGCCGAGCGGCTCGGCGTCAAACCCGCCACGCTCTATGCGTACGTGAGCCGGGGCGTGCTGCAACGGCGGCACGGCGAGGACGGCCGCCGCAGCCTGTTCTCGGCCGAGGAGGTCGAACGCCTGGCCCGCCGGGGCCGCCCCCGCACCCAGCCGCCCGAGCTGGTCATCGAGTCGTCGATCACCGCTCTCGGCGTGGACCGCCCCTACTACCGGGGGACCGACGTGCTGGAGCTGGCGCGGGCGGGCGACTTCGAAACGGTCGCCACCTGGCTCTGGACCGCCGACCCCGCCGCCCGGCCCGGCACGCCGTGGCGGTGCGAGCCCGGCGCGCTGCGGGCCGCCGTCGCCGCGCAGCGCGGGCTCCCCGGCGACCTCCTGCCGCTCGACCGCCTCCAGGTGGTCACCACCGTGCTCGGCGCGTCCGACTCCCTGCGCTACCAGCTCGACCCCGCCTCGGTGGTCGCCACCGGCCGCCGCCTGATCGCCGGCCTGGTCGACGCCCTGCCGCGGCTCGGCGATCCACAGGACGAGTCGATCGCCGCCCGCCTGTGGTCCCGCCTGTGCCCCCACCCCGCCACCCCGGCCCTGCTCGCCGCCCTGCAGGCCGCCCTCGTGCTGCTCGCCGACCACGAGCTGGCCGCCTCGACCCTGGCCGCCAGGGTCGCCGCCTCCGCCCGGGCCGACCCGTACGCCGTGGTGCTGACCGGCCTCGGTGTGCTGGGCGGCCCGCTGCACGGCGGCGCGTCGTACGGTGCGGAGCGACTGCTGGCCGAGGTGCACGAGCCGGGCCAGGCCGCCCGGGCGGTCGCCGAGCGGATCCGCCGCGGCGAACGCGTCCCCGGCTTCGGCCACAGCGTCTACCGCAACGGCGACGGCCGCGGCGGCTTCCTGCTCGACCTGCTCAAGGAGGCCGCGCCGGGGCACGAGCGGATCGCCGCCGGGGTGGCGGTGCTGGCGGAGATGCGCCGGCGGCGGCTCCCCGAGCGCAACATCGATTTCGCCCTGGCCACGCTCACGGCCGTCAGCGGCATGGTGAGCGGCGCGGGCGAGGCGATCTTCGCGGTGGCCCGGGCGGCGGGCTGGCTGGCCCACGCCATGGAGGAGTACGACCGGGGCACCCTGCTGCGCCTGCGCGCCTCCTACACCGGCCCGCCGATCAAGTAGGCCCCAGCCTGCACCTGTCAGGTGTACTCCCGGCAGTGCGCTGGCTACGGCCCGCGGGTCGCCGCAGGCTGGTTCCTGTACACCATTACCGATGAAACAGGGACATGACGTGAAAGTGCTGGTGATCGGTGCGACGGGGACCCTCGGCAGCGCGGTGGCCGAGGCGCTCGCCGCACGTCACGAGGTGGTGCGGGCCTCCCGCCGCGGCCGGATCCAGGTCGACCTGACGGACGCCGCGTCCATGGACCGCCTGTTCGAGGAGACCGGCCCGGTGGACGCGGTGGTCGCCTGCGCGGCGAGCGGCGCGATGGCGCCGCTCAGCAGCTCATCGGACCAGGACTTCTGGGACGGCCTGCGGGGCAAGCTCATCGGCCAGGTGAATCTGGTACGGCGGGCGCTCGGGCACATCCCGCACGGCGGATCCGTCACGCTGACCAGCGGGCGGTTCGCCGAGCCCGTCCCGGGCAGCGCGCTCGGCCATCTCGTCAACGCGGGACTGGAGGCGTTCGTGCGCGCCGCCGCGATCGAGACGCCTCCCGGGGTCCGGCTGAACGTCGTCAGTCCCGGCTGGATCCGCGAAACGCTGCTCGGACTCGGCATGGACCCCGCCGGCGGCACTCCCGCGGCCGACGTGGCCCGCCTGTACGTGGAGGCGGTGGAAGGCGAAGCCCATGGGCGCACACTGACCGTGGAGGAGGGCCTCGCGGCCGCACGCTGACGGTGGCGGACGACCACACTTGCCACGTGGTGCCTGCATCTCACAGGTGCAGGCACCATCCGGATAAGTGCGGCACCCTGGACTCTGTGGACATGAGGTCTGAACTGGGTGAATTCCTCCGCAGTCGCCGGGCCAAGCTGTGCCCCGCCGACGTGGGACTGGCGGACTACGGCGGCCGCCGTCGTGTCCCGGGCCTGCGCCGGGAGGAGCTCGCCCAGCTCGCCGGGGTCAGCGCCGGTTACTACACACGCCTGGAGCAGGGGAACAGCCCGGGCGCCTCGGACACCGTACTGGACGCCATCGCCCGGGCGCTCCGGCTGGATTCCGACGAGCAGGCACACCTGTACGCGCTCGCACGCCCCGCGACCCCGGCGGCCCGCAGGCGAGGCCGGCCGGAACGGTTGCGCCCCTCCGTGCGGCTGATGCTCGACGCCGTCGGAGACACCCCCGCCCTGGTCATCGGCCGCAGCACCGACGTGCTCGCGTGGAACCGCATGGGACACGCACTGCTCGCCGGCCACCTGGACTTCGACGCACCCGACCGGCCGGGCCGCCGCCCCAACGTCGCCCGCCTCGTCTTCCTCGACGAGCACACCCGCGAGCTGTACACCGACTGGCGCGGCAAGGCCCGGGACACGGTCGCCGATCTGCGGCGGTCGGCGGCCCTGCACCCGGACGACCGGGAGCCGGCGGAGCTCGTCGGCGAACTGACCATGAAGAGCCGCGACTTCGCCGCCCTGTGGTCGGCCCACCCCGTCCGCGTCTGCGACCACTACCTCCGCGAGCTGCGCCATCCTCTGGTGGGCAGGCTCACGCTGTACAACGAGACCCTGGTCCTGCCCGACGACGACCGGCAGCGCCTCGGGCTGTTCTACGCCGAGCCGGACTCACCCTCCGCCGCCGGCCTGAAGCTGCTGGCCGACCTCTCCACCGCCGGCGCACCACAGCGCCGGCACGAGCGGGAAGCCCGGTGACGGGCCGAGCCAGGCTGACCCGCCCCGCCCCGGCCGCCCTGCCCGACGCCGCCCCGCCCTGCCCGACGCCGCCCCGCCCTGCCCGACGCCGCCCCGCCCTGCCCGACGCCGCCCCGCACTGAGCGGCGCGCTCCGGTTCCGGGGCCGCCCGCTCAAGCGGCGCCCGTGCGATCCACGTACGCCGCCAGCGCCCGCACCCGCTCGGCATGCTGGTCGTGCCCCACGATCACCGGCGGCTCGTTGTACGGCATCGCGTCCGATGACCGCCGCAACTTGATGTACTGCCCGCAGGCGTCGATCGCGTACGGCTCCATGTCATCCTGCAACGCCCCGATCACCGTGATCCCGTATGTCTCCCCGATCCGCCTGAACAGCGCCACCGCCTCCCGGCGATGTTCCTTGCCCAGGTTGCGCCCGAGCTCGTCCAGCACCAGGCACAGGTGCCCGCCGCCGGACGAGGCGATGGCCGCCGCGCACACCAGCTTGACCGCCTTCTCGTCCATCAGCGCGGTGTTGGCCCGCCGGTTGTACGGCACGAACCCCTGGCCCTCGCCGCGCCGCCACTTCGGCGTGACCCGCCACTGCCAGCGCTGCTCGGGGTCGGCGGGCGCGGGCGGCACGGGGAACTCCAGCGTCGCCCCGTAACCCCCGTACGAGGTGTCGAGCTTCTCGAACTCCTCGGCCACCCGGGTCAGCCGCGCCTTGATCGCCGCCGTCAACGCCGCCCGGTGCACGGCCGTCGACTGCGCCGCCTCCTCGGCGCCCCTGGCCGCCGCCGCCAGGTCGCGTTGCCTGGAGCCGATCTGGGCCTCGATCTGGCGGCGCTGGTGGCGTTCGTACTCCTCCTGGCCGCGCAGGTAGGATGCCAGCGCGCCGCACACCGCCGCGAACGTCGCCTGCTCCCGCGCCGTGCTCCCGCCCCGCTCGCTCAGCAGGAACCGCAGCTCCTCCGGGATCTCCGCGTCCTCCTCCGGGAACGTGTCCCGCAGCGCCTGGTCGAAGTGGCGCTCCGCGATCCGCCACCACTCCTCGGCGGCCCGCGGCCGCTCCTCCTCGGGCAGCGCCGCCACCCATTCGCGGGCCGTCTCCACCGTGCCGCCCCAGTCGGCGGCCAGCGTGTCGAGCTTGAGCGCCTCCCGCTCCGCGCCGACTCTCGCCTCCTGCTCGCGCGCCCGCGTGCGCTCGGACTCGTGCCGGTGCCGCCGCCCCTCCAGCCGCTCGATCTCCATGTCCCTGGTCCTGGCCCGGAAGTCCAGCGCCCCGGTCTGCCGCTCGGCCTCGGCGACCTTGGGCGTCAGCTCCTCGATCGCCGCGTTCAGCTCGCCCAGCCTGGCCCGCCGCTCGGCCAGCTTCGCCTCCAGCTCCGCCAGCCGCACTCCCGCCCTGGCCCCCTCCAGCCGCCGCTGCGCCTCGGCGACGGCCTCCTCCCCGTCGTGCACGGCCTGCGCCGCCGACTCCTGAGCGTCCTTGGCCCGGTGCAGCCGCTGCTCGGCGGCCTTGATCCGGGCCTCCCGCCCGGTCGCCACCCCGTCGAACGCCCCCACCACGCTCACCCCGGCCGAGCTGACCAGCACGGACCCGGGCAACTCGGCCAGCGCGGCAGCGGCGGCGCCGAGGTGCGCGGCATCCACGATCACCGCGTGCTCGTTCGGCCACCCGGGCAACTCGCCGAGCACCCGGGCCACGCCTCCCGCGCCGCCGCCCGCCCGGCCCTTGCCGTAGCGCGCCTTGAGCACGGCCCCCAACTCGCCGGTCGGGGTGCCCGCCTCGTGGGCCGGCTCGCCCGGCATGGTCGTGTGGGCCGCGTCGCGGGCCTGTTCGGCCACGTCGAGGGCGTCCAGCAGTCCCGTGGCATCGACCCCCGCCGTCGCCAGGGCGTTGAGCTGCGCCGCCGCCGGGCCGCCCTCGGCGTCGTCCAGCGCGGCCTGGGCCGAGGACACCTCCTGGTCGGCCACCCCGAGCGCCTTGAGCGCCTCGTTCAGCCGCAGCCGTACCTCGCCCAGCTCCCGCTCGGCGGTCGGCACGTCACGCCCGTCCGCGAACCTGCGGCTCTCCTCCAGCGCGGGAATCAGCCCGCGCAGCTCATCGGCGGAGTTTTCCGCCACCGCGCGGTCGGCGTCGAGCTTGGCCGCCCGCGCCTGCTGCGCCGCCAGCTCCTTGCGCGCCGCCGACACCTGCCTGTCGAGAGTGTCCTCCCGCAGGGTCGCGATCTCCGCCTTGACCAGGGCGATCGCCTCGCCCGCCGCCTCTCCGGCCGCCCGGTGCCGCTCCTGGTCGGCGGCCAGCGTCTCGTCCTTGCCTGCCGCGTCGGCCAGCTTGCGCGCCTGCCTGCCCCGCCAGCACCGCATCGCGTCCGCCAGGCGTATCCGTGCCTGGTCGCGCCGGTCGAACGTGGTCAGCAACGCCTTCGACTCCGCCTCGAACTCCGCCAGCCGGTCGGCCGCCTGCGCCGCGCGTACCCGCTTGGCGTGCTCGTCGCGGCGGGCCTCGCGCTCCTGCTCCAGCTCGGCGTCGAGACCGGTGAGAGCGGCGATGGCCTCGAAGACGCGTTCGGGGGAGATCTCGTTGAGCGGCTGGGAGAGCAGGTTGGTGGCGACCTTGCTGCGTACGGATGTGGACAGGAACGACACGCACCTCACCCGGTCGCCGTAGAGCACCTTGGTCAGGTCGCGGGCCACCACGTCACGCCGCCCGGCCGACCTGGGCAGCGACGCCCAGATCTCGTCCGCCCGCGCCACCCGCTCGGCCTCGGACCGGGAGGCGGCCAGGTGCACCCCCTCCCGCCAGCGGATCTCGAGGTGCGGCGCCTCCTGGTTCACCTTGAGCCACACGGTCACCGCCCCACCGGAGGTGTCCGGCACCTCGAAGAGCTCCCCGCCCGTCTCGGTCTCGGCCACCTCCTCCCCGAGCATCGGCTCGCCACCATCCCGGCCGGCGACCGCCGTCGTGGCCCCGGCGCCGGAGGTCGCGGCGGGCGCCGCGGCGGCGAGCCCGCCCGCGGTCTCGGGGGCGAAGCCGTTCATGCCCGGAGGGCCGAAGACGCCGACGATGTAGCCGTGATCGGCGCTGGCCCACTGCCGGGCACCCGCGCCGCTGGCCAGCTCGGCGTTGAAGAGCAGCTCCGACACGGCCTTGGCGCCCGAGGCGAACCGCCACTGCTCGTCCCCGAGCAGCGCCGTGATGGAGGCGATGAACGACGACTTGCCCGCGCCGTTGGAGTCCTTCGGCCCGGCACCCGCCACGACGATGAGCGTGCCGGGGACGGTGGGCACCGGATGGGTCGAGAGCCGCGAAATGTTGACCGCCTGCACGGCGATCAGCACCCGGTCCCCGACGATGTTCTCCACCTGCGACACCTGTTGTACCCCCGTAAGCCTTTCCTTCGAGTCCTTCGTGCTGACACTGACCGTCCGTCCCGCGAACGCGGGCGCGCTCACCGCGCCGATCTTCGAGCGCGTACGGCGGCCGCCAGCGGAGTGCTGGGCCCGGCCGCCAGGATCAGCTCCTCCTGCAGGCGCCGCCGGGCCGCCGGGGTGAGCCGGTGGAACTGCGGCCCCGGCACGTAACCGCCCGCCTCCTCGCCCGCCTTCACCTGGCCCAGCAACCCCGCGTGCCGCAACGTCCGCAACGCCGCCTCCAACTCGCCGATCGGCACCTGGGTGTGACGGCGCAACTCGTCAACGGGAGTGGGGTGTGGCGACAACCAGGAGTCCTCCGGCAGCAGCCCTTCGGCCCGTGGAATGGCCACCGAGTGCACCAGAACGAGCGTCAGCACCGCCCGCTCACTCACCCCCAGCCGAACCCCCGCCTCCGCATTCACACCCGTGCCCGCACGTGCGCCCGTGCCCTCGTCAGCGGCTGCCGTGTGACGTGCGGATGCCGTCGCCTCCGAGTCGTCCGGGACGTCGCCCGGCCCGCTTGAAACCGCGGCGGTGGCGGGTGGCTCGTGCTCGGTCGCGGCGAGGGTGGCCGCGATGGTGTCGTCGTAGCCGGAGATCCAGCGGTCGCGGTGCTGGATCAGCGTGCGGCCGCGCCGGGCCAGCATCTCGCTCAGGGTGTGGCGCAGCGCGGGATCGCGCAGGGCGGCCAGGCGCACCTCCTGCACCGGCTCGGCCGCGTATTCCACCGCCATGAACGCCGCCACCAGCTCCGCCCGCCGCCGCTCGTCATAAGCCCCCAGCAGGTCGTCGAACTCCGCCGAGCCCGCCTCGACCCGGCCCCCCGGCGACGTCCCGGGAGCGGGGGCGGAAGCGGCCACGATGTCGGCGTCGCCCACCACGGTGAGCTCCGGGCGCTCGGGCTCGGGCAGGCGGCGGACCAGCTCCTGCAACTGCGCGTGCTGCTCGACCGGCCACAGGGCGCACCGCGGCCCCAGGACGACCACCCCGTCGTCCACGACGATCCACGCCGACTCGTGCAGCCGCCGCAGCGCGCCGATCGCCCAGTTGCGCATCAGGTCGTCAGTACGGCCGATCAACGCCCGGTAGGTGTCGAGCACCAGCTCCACCGGCGCCGGATCGCCCGGCCACGGATCCGCCGAAAGGTCGGTCCAGCAGCACTTGAGCACCGAGGCCAGCACCCGCCGTGTCTCCCCGGACCGCTCCACGGTGACGGGCGCCACCCCGTATCCGTCCAGCAGCGAAGGCGTCACCCCGTCCGGCCACACCGGCAGCGCATGGCCGGTGGAGTCGGGACGGGTCAGGCGCGACATCCCGGCGGGCGCGGCGACTCCGGCCCCCAGCCGCAACGGCCCACCCACCCGCGCCCGCACATGAGCCACAGCCCCGGCAGCCGCACTCCTCGGGCCTGCCGCACCCTGAGCCGGCGCGGGCTTCTTGGGGGAGCGAGCGCCGGGCCGGGCGTCCCCCGGGGCGGCGTCCGGTTCGCTGGCGGTGGACATCAGGTGCGCTCCAGGTAGCCGTGGGAGAGCCAGGCCGGCTCGCGATCGGGGTCGATGGTGAGCCCGTCCGACCAGGCCAGCCGGTAGGGCAGCTCCGGCCGCAGGTCCACGGTCGTCAGGTCGGCGAGCACCCGCCGGGCCGAGGGCCAGTCGGCGCCCAGCACGTCGGCCAGCGCCACCCGGGAAGCGTCACCGAGCAGCGACTCCGCCACCTGCGTCAATCGTTCCATGGCGGCGCTCGGTGAGGAGTCGAGCGAGTCGCCGGGGCCGGGGTCGGGCAGGTTGGAGCGCGGGGGAGTGGGCTGGGCCGGGGCGGGCCGCGGGGCCTCGTCGACGGCGCGGGCGACGGCGGCCGGGTCGTGCCACGGCGCGGGCGCGTCGAACACGAACCCGTCGAGCACCGAGGCCAGCCGCTCCCGCGACGCCGTCTGCGCGAACGTCCGCCACGTCTCCGTCGGCAGCAACGTCAGGTTGCGCGTGGTGCCCGCGGAGTCGGCCAGGCGCCCGGCGGCGCGGCGGGAGGCGTCGCTGTAGGCGTAGATCGCCGCTCGCAGGTCGGTGCAGACCCGGTCGAGCTCGGGCCAGCGGGTCAGGATGGTGCCGTGCAGGCCCTGCGCCCGCCGCGCGATCTCCTCGGTGCCCCACAGTTTGGGCGCCTGCTCACGCAGCTCCTCGATGGTGCCCGTGGTGAGCGTGATCAGCTCCAGCGCCCACAGCCGGAACGCCCGCGCCAGGTTGACGGCGCTCTGCCTGGCCTCCTCCATCGTGGTGCGCGGGTCGGCGACGTTGAGGTCCTCCAGGGCCAGCAGCCGGTGCATCTCGGACTGCCCGCCGTCGGACATCATCCGCCGGATGAACATCAGCCCCACCACACTGGTGAACGACGCCCGATAGCGAAGCTGGTTGGGCTTGGGGAACACCTCCCTGATCGCGCCCAGCCCCTTGAGCACCCGCAGCCGGTTGTCGAACTGGTCACCCGGATAGGCCCGGCAGACGAAGCGCATCTGCTCGTGCGTCAGCCACTCCTCGCCCGCCTCCGCGAATGCCGCGAACAACGTCTCGGCGATGTCGACCAGGGCCGGGTCATCGACCACCGCCCCGCTGTCGCGGGCCAGCGCGGCGAACATCCGGCGGTAGGTCGACAGCACCGCCTCGTCGGTGAGGACGGTGTCAAGGGTCAGGGGCTGTTCGGACACGGGCACTAAGGTACGGCTTCACGCCGACACTCTCGGACCTCAACGCGGCTACCAGCCAGTACGTCCACGCGAGGGACGCCTGGGCGCTAGGGTGATGCCCGATAATACGGGGACGAACGCTCTGTAATCGTACATACGGGGTGGGTGACGGGTGCGCAAGCTCCGAGGCGATCGAGCCACGGCGCTGGTCGCCGGTGCGGCGGTCGTGATTCTGGTCGCCGTGGCGGCGTGGTTCGGCGTGGGCGTGTCCAGCGCCAATCCCAAGCTGGCCGACGTGGGCGCCTGGTTGTGGACCGGCGCCAAGGGCAAGATCGTGCACGTCAACGGCCTGTCCGGCGAGGTGGACGGCTACCTCAACGACAAGGCGGGCCGGCAGCTGCGCGTCGTGCAGGACGGCGGGAACGTGCTGCTCGTCGATGACGGCACCGGTTTCGTCAGCCGCATCGAGCCCAGCCGGCTCACCGTCGCCCAGACTCGCGACTTCGGCGCCGCGGGGACGCAACTCGCGGTGTCCGACACGGCCGGGTACGCCGTCGACCCCGCCTCCGGCAAGATCCAGCGGATCAACCCGGCCACGCTCGACTCCCTCGGCGCCCCGATCACCCTGCCAGGACCGCTCGGCCCGGCCCGCATCGACGGCGGGGGCCGGCTGTGGGTGCCGGTGACCGCGAAGGGCGAGGTCGTACCGGTGTCCCAGGGCGCGGCCGCGAGCCCGCTCAAGGTCGGCGAGCCCGGCGAGGAGCTGTCCGTCACGATCGCCGGCGGCCTGCCCGTCGTGGTGAACACCCGGGCCGCCACCGCCACGGTCATCGGCGCCGACGGCGGCGTCGGCGAGATCACGCTGCCCAAGGGCGTGGCCCAGGCCGCCAAGGGCGGCGCGCTCACCCCTCCCCTGACCGAGGGCTCCCTGGTGCCGGTGCTGACGTCCGGCGACGAGGGGTTGCTCGTGGTGCTCGACACCGCGTCCAACTCGGTGCTCAGCACCAAGCTCGCCACGGACGCCCCGGCCGAGCTGGGGGTGCCGCAGGTGCTCGGGTCGAAGGTGTACGTGCCCGACCAGGGCGACGGCTCGCTGATCGTCTGGGACAGCGCGGCCGGCGGCCGCCCGACCACGCTCCAGGTGGCGCGGCGGCCGGGCCCGGTGGACGTGTTCGTCAAGGACGGCCTGCTCTGGGCGAACGACGAGAACGGCGACAAGGCCGTCGTCATCGACCCCGAAGGCCGCAAGCACGACATCGACAAGGACGACTCGGACGTACCAGGGCCGACCAACACCCCCAAGCCCAGGCGGACGCCGCTGACGCCGCCCACGCAGTCCGACTCGCCGCCCGATCCCGATCCCGTACCGGCTGAGCCGAGCTCCGATCCGCGCTCCACGCGCACCCGCGAGCCCACCCGGCGGCCCACTGCGACGGCGACCCCGGCGCCGACCCGTACGCCCGAGGCGACCGCGCCCTCCGCGCCGGCCGCCGTGAGCGCCCGCTCGGGTCCCGGCCGGGTGACGGTGACCTTCAGCCCGTCCACCGGCGGCAAGGTCGAGCGGTACACCCTGAAGGCCAGTGGCGACGGCAGGTCCGTGCCGGAGGCGGTGGACGCCGACGGGCCGTACGAGTTCGAGTTCACGGGCGGGGACTGCGCGACCGAGTACACGTTCGTGGTGGTCGCGCACTGGTCCGGCGGTGAGGTCGAGTCGGAGCCCAGCGCCGGGGCCAAGCCGTGCGTGGCGCCCGGCTCGCCGTCCGGCCTCACGGCCAAGGCCAAGAACCGGGGCGCCGTGCTGACCAGGAACGCCCCGGAGAACGGCGCCGACGGCACCACGTACGAGCTGACCGGCGCGGCCACCGACGGCGACATCAAGGGCACGACGTTCACGGTGGACGGGCTGAAGAACAACCAGAAGCACACCTTCCAGCTCAAGGCCAGGAACGCGGCGGGGCAGAGCCCGGACGTGGCCACCGCCGAGGTGGACCTGGCCTACCCGAGGCAGCAGTACCAGAACGCCAGCAACGAGGACACCAACACGATCATCCGCACTTCCCCCGGAGCAACCGGGGAAGCGGGAAGGATCCCACAGAAGGTGTACGTCTCGCTGACGGTGATCTGCCAGGTCAAGGGACCGTCCTACACCGACAAGTCCACCGGCAGGTCCAGCGACATCTGGAACCGGATCGAGAGCCAATACGGCAACGGTTACCTGAACGACACTCTGGTGGCCACCCCGGACGGCGGCTTCCCCGAGGGGCCGCTCTTCGAGTGCACCGACTGAGAAGGGGGACTCCGTTGACCCAGTACAACTACCACGACGCGTTCGAGCCGACCGCCCAGCCCTACCAGCAGCCGTCGGGCGGTCCGTACGGGCAGGCGTACCAGCAGCCCTCGTCCGGCCCGTACGAGCAGCCGCACCAGCAACCGCCCGCCGGTCAGTACGAGCAGCCGCACCAGCAACCGCCCGCCGCTCAGTACGAGCAGGTCGCACACGGCTACCAGCAGCCGCAGCAACAGCAGCTCGCCGGCCAGTTCGCCCAGCGCTTCCAGCTCCTCGCCGGGAACATCGAGCGCATCATCCGCGGCAAGCGCGAGGCCACCGAGCTGGCGCTGATCTGCCTGTTCGCCGAGGGGCACCTGCTCATCGAGGACGTGCCGGGCACCGGCAAGACCACCCTCGCCCGCTCCGTCGCGGCCAGCGTGGACGCGGAGTGGCGGCGCATCCAGTTCACGCCCGACCTGCTGCCCAGCGACATCACCGGCGTGTCGATCTTCAACCAGGCGCACCAGAAGTTCGAGTTCCACCAGGGGCCCGTCTTCGCCAACATCGTGCTCGCCGACGAGATCAACCGCGCCTCACCGAAGACGCAGGCCGCGCTGCTGGAGGTGATGGAGGAGCGGCGGGTCACGGTGGACGCCGAGCCGCATCCGGTGCCCAGGCCGTTCCTGGTGGTGGCCACGCAGAACCCGGTGGACATGGACGGCACGTACCCGCTGCCCGAGGCGCAGCTCGACCGCTTCCTGATGAAGATCTCCGTCGGGTATCCCGATCACCTGTCCGAGGTCGAGGTGCTCAAGGGCATGCCGACCGGGCCGCAGGTCGAGCGGCTGCCGGTGGTGGCGCGGGCCTCCGACGTGGCCGGGATGATCGACTTCGCCTCGACGATCCACGTGGCGGACCCGGTCTACGACTACATCGTCGCGTTGTCCGCCGCCACCCGTACCAGTCCGCACCTGCGGCTGGGTGCGAGCCCTCGGGGAAGCCTGGCGTTGCTGCGGGCGGCCAGGGTCAAGGCGGCCGCCGCCGGGCGGCATTACGTGGTGCCCGAGGACGTGAAGGCGCTGGCCCTACCGGTGCTGGCACACCGGCTGATCCTCACGCCGGAGGCCGAGCTGCGCGAGGTCACCGCGGCGGCCGCGCTCGGCGAGATCCTCGCCGGAATGCCGGTGCCGCAGGCGGCCTGAGGTGCACCCCCCGCAAACCGCGGACCGCTGGACACGGCGCTTCGCGGTGCTGACACCGCTGGGCTGGGGCACGCTGGCCGGTTCTGTCCTCCTCTACGCGGCGGGGTTCCGCTCGGCTACCCCGAACCCGCCGTGCTCGCCACCGGCGGCCTGCTCGCCCTGGCCGCCGCGCTCGCGTGGACCGCCCCGAAGCCCAGACTGGACGTCCACCGGGAGGTCACCCCGCTGAAGGTGCCGCGCGGTGACGCCGCCGTCGCCGTGCTGAACGTCTCCAACCTCGGCCGCCGGGGCCTGTCCGGCCTGCGCGCCCAGGACCGGATCGGCACCTCGGAACACACCGTCGACCTCCCGAGACTCCCCAGGGGAGCGGTCCGCACGGTCTCGTACCCGCTGCTCACGGCGAGACGCGGCGAGATCCCGGTGGGCCCGCTGCGGCTCGTCCGCGCCGACCCGTTCGGGCTGACCCGCCAGGTCAGGGAGTACGGACTGCCCGCCACCCTCCTGGTACGCCCCCGCACCGTCCCCCTCCCCGTCCCCCCGTCCGGCCGGGCCCACCACCTGGAGGGCCCCACCAGCGACAACGCCCCCAGCGGCACGGTCACGTTCCACACCCTGCGCGAGTACGTCGTCGGCGACGACCTCCGCCACGTCCACTGGCGTTCCAGCGCCCGCACGGGAACGCTCATGGTCCGCCAGCTCATCGACGCCAGCCTGCCCACCACCACGGTGGTGCTCGACACCCGCGGCCTGACGGAACCGGCCGTGGACGCCGCCGCCTCGGTCGCGGTCGCCGCCGCCAGGGCGGGCTTCCCGGTACGCGTCCTCGCCGGCGACGCGCCCCTCCCGGAGGCCAAGCCCGACCCGGACACCATCGCGGGTGGTGGTGGGGTTCCGGCCGGGGGAGGCTTCCGGCGGGATTTATCAGGTTAAATCAGGCCATGTCATGGCCTGGGCGGAGATCAAGTTCGACAAGCTCGGCTGGCAGCCCTTCTATCCGACGCCGGGCCGCAGCGGCGCCAAGGACGACCACGACGTGGTGTCCTCGTCGATCCAGGAGAGTGAGGAACTGGAGGACGAGTTCGGCCGCAGCGGTGCCGAGCGGCCCCAGACATCGACCCGGCCGCAGGCCACCGGGCGGCACGAGGAGCCCGCGAGCGGCCTGTCCCCGGGGGTGATCGCGGCGGTGGCGGGCGGGGTGCTGCTGGTGGCGTACGCGGGTGTGGTGGCGGGGCTGCCGTGGTGGCGCCGGCGCGCCCGCCGCCCCGGCCCGGGCCCGGAGTCGCGAGTGCTCGGCGCCTGGCGCCAAACCTGCGACGACCTCGGTCTGACCGGCCGGTACGCCCTGACGGCCGAAGACGTCATCACTCACTCCACCCGGCCCCTCACCGCCCCGCGGCCACTCGGACGGCGCCTCGCCGCCACCCACCCGGTCGAGCCCGATGACGGCCGCCCTCACCCTCAAGACGAAATATCGACCCACCTACGACCCTTGGCCGACATTTCTAACTTCGTCCGCTACGCCCCCGACACCATCACCGAAGCGACCGCCACCACCGCCTGGCAACACAGCGACGCCATCCGCCGCGCCGTACGCACCCGCACCCCCTCACCACCCGCCTACGCAACCACCTCCTCCTACGCTGACCGTCCTCGGTGATCGAGATCGCCGACGTGCACCGCTTCCTGTATCAGGCCCCGTAGAGCCAGTCCACGTACTCGTGGCTGCTCATGTCCCTGGTCCGGAACAGCTCGTTACCGCGGTGGAGGGGGCCGAACAAGCCCTGCCCAACTTCCCAGCCTCCTTTCATGTAACCCCTAAGGGGTTATATTGGAGGTATGCCAAAAATCAACGTCTACTTGCCGGATGAACTGGCGGAGGCCGTCAAGCAGGCCGGGGTGCCGGTGTCGGCGGTATGCCAGCGGGCGCTGGAGCAGGCGGTACGCCGGGTAACCGCCATCAGGGAGACCGTCCTGACCGATCTCGACCTCGACACACCGACCGGGGCGCTGACCTATCTCACGGCCAGGACCCGTACCGTGCTCAAGCTGGCCGCCGAGCAGGCCCGCGCCGAAGGGGCGACCGCCATTGGCACCGCGCACCTGCTCGGCGGCCTGCTGAGCGAGGGCACCAACCTGGCCCTCCACGTCCTCCGGGCCATGGACATCAACTCCGAACAGGTCAAACGCGACCTCACTCACCAATCCACCCCGCCCCCTGAGACGGCCGCCGATGAGGCCACCACCGGTGGTGAGGCCACGGCCGGCGCAGACACGGCCGACGCAGACATGGCCGACGCAGACATGGCCGACCAGCCTCCGGCCGGCGCCGCCACCCAGCGCGCCAGACAGGGAAGTTTCAGCAGCACCGCCGCAAACGCGCTGGAGTTCGCCGTCACCGAGGCCACCTCACTCGGCCACAACTACGTCGGCTGCGAGCACCTCCTGCTCGGCCTCGTCGCCGAACCCGACGGCACAGCCGGCCAGGTCCTGCGCGCCCTGGGCGCCGAACCACGGCTGACCCGCCGCGCCGTGACGGCGGCCCTGGCCGGCTACGTCCACCTCCGTGCCCAGGCCCAGCAGGGTGAGCTCGCCACCCAAGCCCCAGCTCAAGGCCCGGGCCCGACACAAGACCGGGCCGCAATGCTGACCGCGGCGATCAGGGGCGAGCTGCAACCGCTCGTCCAGCGCCTCGAGCGCCTGGAACAGCACGTCGGCCTGGACTCCTGAGGTTCGCCATGAACACCCCCGGCCGCGGCCATGCGCTCGCGATCCTTCGCGTCATCCTCACGACCCTGATCGTGGTCGGCCTCATGATCGCGGCCCTTTAGTAGTGACACGTATGCGCTCGTCTATAAAACATATCCCAACACACGGTCATCGAATGATAACGTTCCGTGCATGCCGTCATCTCAGCACGAGGCGCTCCATCACCTCTTCCGCGACAAACCGGAGCTCTATGCCCATGCCTTCAAGCTGCTCAACATCGACTTCCCGGCCCCGAGCGAGATCGCGGTGGTCGACACCGACCTGACAGAGATCAAGCCGATCGTGCGGCGCTCTGACACGATGATGCTGTTCACGTTGCGACGGGGCGCCAAGCACTTGGTCATCACCGAGTCACAGTCCAAGCAAGACGACGCGAAGATCTCTTCGTGGGCCTACTACGTCTGCCACGCGCACATCAAGTACGAATGTCCGGTAACGCTCCTGGTGATCTGCCGGGATGAGGACACGGCCAAGTGGGCCCGGGAACCGAAACCGATCGGCCTGCCTGGCCATCCCTCCCTGATCGTGCAGCCCATCGGGCTCGGCCCCGACAACGTGCCCGCGATCACCGATCCGGAAGAAGCATGCAAGAGCGCGGTGCTCACCGTGTACTCGGCACTCACCCACGCGCAGTCTCCCGAGGTCGATGCGATACTGAAGGCCTTGGACGTCGCGCTGAACACCATCGATATCGAGACCGCCAAGTACCTCGCTGAAATGACGGAAATAGGCCTCGGAGACACCCGCGCCCGACAGATCTGGAGAAGCCTCATGACCATGCAGAATTATCGATACAAGTCGGAGTTCGCGGAGATGCTCCGAGACGAGGGCCGGGTGGAGGGCCGGGTCGAGGGCAGGGTCGAGGGTGAGGCCAAGGGTGAGGCCAAGGCTGTCCTGACGGTCCTGGAGCAGCGCGGTGTACCCGTGACTGCGTCGGTTCGGGAGCGAATTCTGGCGTGCACGGATCTCGAGCTCCTCGAAAGCTGGCTCGTTCGGGCGCTCAAGGTCACGTCCGCTGAGGAACTCTTCGACTGAACCCAAATCGGGCAGTTGTGGGTCGGTGGCCCAGGTCCTGCGCGGCCTGGGCGCCGAGCCGCGGCCGACCCGGGCGAAATGCGTTGACCGCGTAGCCCGACGCCGTCCGCTCACCGCCCTCCACGTCCATCGTCGCCTGATCTCGCCGATCTCGTGAATGTGGGGGACGCCGCAGTCGATGGGCATCGTGAGCGCAGGCAGGGACGGCTTGAAGGGGGAGTGCCGCCGACCAGGTATAGAGCACGTATGGAGATACGCTGAAGACGTATCTAAGATCGCGCGTGGAAAATCAGAGCCAGTCGCGGCGTTTGAAGACCGTGTAGAGGATGAGGCAGACGGCTGCCATGAGCACCATGGCGAACGGATAGCCGAACACCCAGTGCGTCTCGGGCATGAAGTCGAAGTTCATCCCGTAAATGGTCCCGACCAGCGTCGGCGCGAACAGGATGGCCGCCCAGGCCGAGATCTTCTTGACCTCCTCGCCCTGCTGGATGCTCGCCTGCGTCATCCGCGCCATTTCCGCGTTCTGGGCCTGGGTCACAAGGGTCGAGTTCACCACGAGGATGTTCTGCAGCATCTGCCGGAAGCTCGAGATCCGCTCGGTCACCGTGATCGCGTGGTCGGCCACGTCGCGCAGGTAGCTCTGCAGTTCGTCGTTCAGCCCGTATTTCGGCGCCCCGGCGATGAACCCGTGGATCATTCCCACCAGCGGCGCTATGGCCCGCTGGAACTCGATGACCTCGCCGGACAACTCGTAGACGCGCCGCGACACCGACGGATCGCCGCCGAACACCTGGACCTCGATCTCCTCGATGTCCTTCTGCAAGCCTGCCACCACCGGCGCATAGCCGTCGACCACGGCGTCGAGGATGGCGTACAGGACGGCCTGCGGGCCCTGCCGTAGCAGCTCGGGGTCCGATTCCATGCGCTTGCGCACGGCCTGCAGGTCGGGCGCCTCGGCATGGCGTACGGTGATCACGAAGTTGGGCCCGACGAAGACGTGCACCTCGCCGAAGGCGACCTCCTCCACGTCGTCCAGGTAACGCGCGGCCCGCAGCACCACGAACAGCGTGTCGCCGTAGCGGTCGGCCTTGGGCCGCTGGGAGCCGACGATGGCGTCCTCCAGCGCCAGCTCGTGCAGCTCGAACTCCTCGCCGAGCTTGACCAGCTCCCACTCCTTCGGCCGGTAGAGGCCGATCCAGGCCAGGCTGCCCGGGACCTCCTTGAGGCGCTCGAAGGCGTCGGCGAGCGAGCGGGGGTCGTCGACGCGCTCGCCGTCGAGGTAGATCGCGTTGTTGATGACCGTGGGCCGGTCGGAAGGCTCCTCGGAGGCACGCGGGTCCATCGAATGCTCGGGCGCCTCCTCGCGTGCGTCACCGCTGCGCCTGAAGCCCCTGACCCTGGCCATTCTTCCTCCAATCGGCTGACGCGGGTTATGACGGCTCGTACTCGTTGAGCCTTCGTGCCGCCCGATCCCTGATGGTCTTGCGCCACATGGGCGTCCACCCGAACACCGGCCCGTACGGCCTGCCGAGCGCCATCCGCGACCAGCGCCTGAAGTCGAACTCGTCGTGATGGCGGACGATCAGATTGTCCTCGAACCTGAAGAATGTGTCGATCTCGTGCACGACCTCGCGGCCCGTGGTCGAGAACGTGTAACGAGCGCTGCTGTGCGCGGCACCGCTGAAGTCGTCTGCCGTCACATCACGGTACGCGCACTTGAGGCTTCCGCGCACGCCGAGCTGCAGCCGCCACATCCGCATCACGCGGTCCCGGCCCTCGATCTCCTGGAAGATCGGGTCGCCGAAGCTCACTTCGGGGTGGTAGCAGCGTTCCATGGCGGGGAAGTCCGCCTGCCCGAAAGCGTCGTAGAAAGCGCGAATCAGCGCCACGTGCCGGTCGTTCACCCTTCTATCAGATCATGGCCGACCCGTTGTCCCAGCACACGGCCCGCAACCACGCGTCACCGAGGTCGAGTTCTGCCAGTGCGTCGAGCTGATGCGCGTAGGGATACGGAATGGTCGGGAAGTCAGTGCCGAGCACCACTTTCCCCGCCAGGCCCAGATCAAGCAGCGCGGGCCGCAGCCGGCGCGGGAACGGCATGCCCCGCTCGGAGAAGTCGGTGAAGGCCATCGTGGTGTCCAGGGCGACCCGTTCGTAGCGGGCGGCCAGCTCGAAGAAGGGGTCGTACTCCGGCATCCCCAGATGCGCGATCACCACCCGCAGTCGCGGATGGGCGCGCAGCACCCGCTCGATCGGCTCGGCCCCGACATAGCCGCCGGGCACCGGAACCGAGCTGGCGTGCACCACCACCGGCACCCCGGCCTCGGCCAGCACCCCCCAGACCTCGTCCAGCTCGATCACCCGCGGATCGAACCCGCCGACCTGCAGATGCACCTTGAAGATCTTGACGCCCGAGGCCAGGGCCCGGCGCACGTAGTCCACGACCCCAGGTTCGGGATAGAAGGTCGCCGACGGCAGACATCCAGGTGTGCGGCGGGCGAAGTCCAAGGCCCAGGCATTGAGATCGGCCGCCATATCCGGCTTGTGCGCGTAAGCCAGTGCGGGAAACGCCCGTACCCCCATCTCCCGCAACCGGGTCACCCGCTCGGCCACCGGCCACTCGTACTCGATCTTCCATCCTTCGCCCACCAGCGGCCCGCCGTGGTTGAAGTGGTGCCAGACCCGCCGTTCCATCCGCTCGGGCAGGAAGTGCACATGCAGGTCGATCAGCCCGGGCAGCCCCAGCGCCCGCCACCATGCTGGTACGTCCTCGTCAGAATGTCGTTCTGTGGCCACGGCGCCGACTTTACCTGGATAGGGTTTTGCCTTGATGGACAAGTTCTGGGCCCACCTGATCAAGGTTCAGCCCGCCCCCGACCCCTGGGTGGTGGCTGTCGCGGCGCTCGTCGCGCTCGTGATCGTCGGTTTCCGCATGCCCTGGCAGGTGTCCAGAGGCCTGATCACGATCGCCCACGAGGGCGGCCACGCGCTGGTGGCGCTGCTCACCAGGCGCAAGCTCGAAGGCATCCGCCTGCACTCCGACACTTCCGGCGTGACCCTGACCAGGGGCAGGCCCACCGGGCCCGGCATGGTGCTGACCGCGCTCGCCGGCTATCTCGCGCCCCCGCTGCTGGGGCTGGCCGCCGCGTGGCTGACCGAGCAGGGCCGCATCTCGCTGCTGATCTGGGGTGTGCTGCTGCTCCTGGTCTGCATGCTGCTGCTGATCCGCAACCTGTACGGCGCGCTGATCCTCCTGGTCACCGGCGGCGCCGTGTTCGCCCTGATCATGTACGCGCCCAGCGACCTCCAGCAGGTCGTGGCCATGGTGGCGGCCTGGTTCCTGCTGTTCGGCGGGATCAGGCCGATCATCGAATTACAGCACAAGCGGCGCCGCCGCCAGGCCCGGGACTCCGACGCCGACCAGTTGGCCAGGCTGACGGTTCTGCCCGGCGGCTTCTACGTGTTCTTCTTCCTGCTGGTGTCGCTGGCGTCCGTGGTCTTCGGTGCATACCTCATGAATCCGTTCTGAACGCACTAAACTCGCCTGCAACAGGGGGAGGGCTGTGCTGCCAGCCGAGGACGCGCCCGGTTACCGGGTGCTCGATCAGGCGGGCCAGGGCGGTTTCGCCGTCGTGTACCGCGCCTACCAGGAGCGCCTCGACCGGGTCGTGGCGCTGAAGGTGCTGTCCGTGGACCGGGTGGACCAGCGCACGATGCGCAGATTCCAGCGCGAGCTGCAGCTCACCGGCCGACTCACCGGCCACCCCAACGTCGTGACCGTCTTCGACACCGGTGTGACGAGGTCCGGCAAGCCGTACATCGCGATGGACTTCTTCGAGAACGGCTCCCTGCGCGACCGCGTGCGCAAGGAGGGGCCACTGCCGGTGCCCGAGGTGCTGCGGGCGGGCGTGAAGCTGGCCGGTGCGCTGGCCGCCGTGCACGAGGCGGGCGTCCTGCACGGCGACATCAAGCCACAGAACATCCTGATCTCCCGCTACGGTGAGCTCGCCATCGCCGACTTCGGTGTGGCCAGGGTCGTGGACGCCGCGGAGATCTCGGCCACCTCGCAGGCGTTCACCCCGCTGCACGCCGCCCCCGAGGTGCTCACCGGGCAGCCGCACTCCGCCTCGACCGACATCTACTCACTCGGCTCGACCCTCTACCACCTGCTGGCCGGCCAGCCCGCCTTCCACAACCCGGCCGACCCGTCGATCGCGCCGCTGATGTACCGGGTGCTCAGCGTCGAGCCGTCGCCGATCAACCGCCCGGACGTGCCGCCGGTGCTCTTCGACGCGGTGCTGCGGGCGATGTCCAAGCAGCCGGAGGCCCGGTACGGCACCGCCCGCGACTACGCCCGGCACCTGCAGGCGGTCCAGGCCGAGCTGGGCCTGTCGGTGACGGATCTGGTGGGCGCGGACCCCGGCCCGGGGCCGACCATGGCCACCGTCCCGCGCCACCGCCGCGACCGCCCGGAGCCGCCCGCCGACTCCGGCGCGATGCCCTTCACCGGCGACCACCTGTCCCCGTCGTCCCCCCGAACCCCGTCCGCCCCCACCTCGTCCGACTCCCCTCCGTCTGCCCCCACTCCGTCTGCCCCCACCTCGTCCGCCTCCACCCCGGCCGCGCACCCTGCGGGCGCGCACTCTGCGTCGGGACCGTACGCGACGGGACAGCCCGCCGGGCACGTGAGCGGCGCACGCCCGCCCAGCGGGCACATGACCGGAGCCCAGGCCGCGTTCCCGGCGACCGTCCCGCCCCCGCACCCCGCGGCGACCGCCCCACCGGCCGCCGGACCCGCGTCCGCCTCGGCATTCGCGCCCGCGCCGGGATACGGGTTCGCCCCCGAGCCTGGACCCACGCCGGGTTACGGGTTCGTCCCTGAGCCCGCGCCCGGCTCCGGGTTCACGCCCGGGTCCGGGTACGCGCCTGAGCCCGCCTCCCAGTCCGGGTCCCCGCCCGCCTCCCCGCCCGGGTCCCCGCCCGGGTCCGCGCCCGTGCGCGGATCCTCGCGCGGGCCGCGGAAGGCCATCGTCATCGGCATCTCGGTGGCGACGGTGGTGCTCAGCGGGGTGGTGCCGGCGGTGTTCCTGTCCCTCCGGCAGGATCCGGCTCCGCCGGTCGCCGAGCCACAGCAGGCCCAGCAACAGCAGCGGCAACCCCCGGCCCAGGACGAGCAGCAGGTCGACCGGGAGGGCGTGGCGGCCCTGGCCCCCCGTGGCGTACGGGTGACGGCCGACCAGGGCGCCCTGGTGGAGCTGCGCTGGACGCTGCCCGCCGGAGCCCGCCGCTATCCGGTGGTGCTCCAGCGTTCCCCGGTCGGGCGGGG
The DNA here is from genome assembly GCF_039871825.1 of Nonomuraea sp. B12E4. Lineage (NCBI taxonomy): Bacteria > Bacillati > Actinomycetota > Actinomycetes > Streptosporangiales > Streptosporangiaceae > Nonomuraea > Nonomuraea sp. B12E4. Next base: position 422,108 of record NZ_JBDPME010000003.1, read on the forward strand.
CGAGAGCCCCATCACCGCTCTGACCCAGGGCACGACCACCACCCGCGTGGCCGGCCTGGATCCGGACACCGGCTACTGCTTCCTGGTGGGCGTACCGCTGAACTTCTCGGAGAGCTCGACGGTCGCTTGGTCCAAGCCGACGTGCATCAGGGGCGCCGTCGCCCGCTCAGCCCAGTAGCCCGGTCGCGCGGACGCCCGGTCAGCCCAGGAGCTTGCGCGCCGCCTGCTCGATCTCCTCCTCCGACAGCAGCACGTGCTCGGCCGCCCTGCCCAGCGGGATGAAGCTGTCCGCCGAGGTCACCCGCGCGATCGACCCGCTGTAGCCGGCGTCGATCAGCATGGCCACGATGCCCTCCGAGACGCCGCCGGTGTGCCGGGTCTCGTCGGCGATCAGCACGTTGCCGGTCAGCTCGGCCGCCCGCAGCAGGTCCTCCTTCGGCAGCGGCGCCAGCCAGCGCAGGTCGAGGACGCGGCACCCGTACCCCTCCTGGGTCAGCCGCACCGCGGCCCGCAGGCTCATCCGCAGCCCGTTGCCGAACGTCACGATCGTCAAATCGCGTCCGTCGCCGTAGGAGCGCGCCTGCCCGATGGGGATGTGCGTCTCCGGCCAGCGGGCGGGCGGCGCGTACGGTGCCAGCCAGCCGCCGTCACCCTCGTCGAACAGGTCACGCGTGTGGTAGAGCGCGATCGGCTCCAGGAACACGCACACGGACCCGGAGGTACGGGCGGCGGCCAGGCAGGTGCGCAGCATGGCCGAGGCGTCGTCGGGACGCGCGGGCGAGGCGATGACCAGCCCGGGGATGTCACGCAGCGCGCCCACCGCGTTGTCGTTGTGGAAGTGGCCGCCGAACCCCTTCTGGTAGGCGTACGCGGCCACCCGCACCACCATCGGGTTTCTGTAGTTGTTGCGCGAGAAGAACGACAGCGTGGCCGCCTCGCCGCGGATCTGGTCGAGCGCGTTGTGCAGGTAGGCCAGATACTGGATCTCCGGCACGGGGAGCTGCCCCGCCAGGCCGGAGCCGAGCGCCAGCCCCAGGATGGCCTGCTCGTCGAGCAACGTGTCGAACACCCGCCCGGGCCCGAACCGCTTCTGCAGCCCCCTGGTGACGCCGTAAACGCCGCCCTTCTTGGCGACGTCCTCGCCGAACACCGCCATGTCCGGATAGACCGTCAGCGCGTCGGCGAGCGTGCGGTTGACGGCCTGGGCGAGCGTCATCGGCTTCTCGTTCTCCGGCAGCGCCCCGGCGAACGCCTTCTCCCTGGCCGCAGGCGTGGCCGCGGTCGGGCTGATCTTGGCGATCAGCTCGGGCTTGCGCGGCGCGATCGGCTCCATGATGTCCTTGGCGGAGCCGAGCCGGGGGCTGCGGGTGGTCTCCAGCGCGATCCGCCACACGTGCTCGCGCTCCGACTCGTACGTCTTGAGCAGCCCCTCCGGCGTGTCCAGCCCGGCCGCCACGAGCAGCGCCGCCGTGCGCACCAGCGGGTCGCGATCGAGGTCCGCCCTGAGCTCGCGCTGCGTGCGGTATGCCACCTCGACGTCGGACCCGGCGTGCCCCATGAGCCGCACCATGGACAGGTGCAGGAACGCGGGGGAGCGGTTGGTGCGTACGTGCCGGACGGCCCGTACGGCGGCGTCGTAGGCCGCGGCCAGGTCACAGCCGTCGGCGGCGAAGTATTCGATGCCGGGACGCCGCGCGGCGGTCTCCACCCAGCCCGCGGGCGTGCGCACGCTGATGCCGATGCCGTTGTCCTCGCACACGAACAGGATCGGCATGGACTGCCCCTGGTAGGTGGCGTAGGAGGCGATGTTGAAGCCGGACAGCGCGCTGGCGTGGTTGGTCGAGGCGTCGCCGAAGCTGCACACCGCGATCGCGTCCTCCGGCCACGGCGAACGCGCGCCGAGCAGCCGCGCCCGCTCGATGGCGAACGCCACACCAGCGGACCTGGGCAGATGGCTGGCGATCGTGGAGGTCTGCGGGATGACGTCGAGCTCCGGATGCCCGAACACCTTGTGCCTGCCGCCCGCGATGGGCTCGTCGGCGGCGGCGATCAGGCCCATGAGCACGTCGCGGATGCCCTGCTCGGGCAGCCGCCCGGCCTGCTCGGACCTGGTCAGGTAGAAGGCGCCCGACCGGTAGTGGAGCAGCGCCGGGTCGGTGGGCCGCAGGGCGGCGGCGACGGCCGCGTTGCCCTCGTGACCGGCGGAGCCGATCGTGTAGTAGCCCTCGTCCTGCTCCCGCAGCCAGCGGGCGGCGATGTCCAGCAGCCGGCTGTCCATCTGGCGCCGGAACAGCGTCCTGCAGAGCTCACCGGTCAGGGCCGTGCCGTCGCGCACCGCCTGCCCGGGATCTCGCGCGGGGCCCGCCTCGAGATTCGCAACCGTCTCGGTGAAATGGGTCTCAACAGAGTCGCGCGCCACACCATCGATTATGTCGTCCTCCGGCGTCGCCGTCTGCTGTACCCCGGTGACATGTTGTGGACCGGTCCTCTTGACTCGCATAGATAACTGTTTGTCAGAAACCGCACCGCCCGACGGAACTCCGCGATCCCCACCGCAAGCAGCGCCGCCCCGAGGGCCGCCACGAAGGCCGCCACGATGCCCAGCTCCAGCGGCACCGGCACCTACGCCTGAGCAGGCGGCGGCGCTGGAAGCGACCCTGCACGCCGTCAACACGGCCGCGAATCTGGTCTCCGCGGTTGCCTTCGACCAGTGGTGCTTCCGCAACTACGACTTGCGTGAACACACCTACGATCGCATCAAGGCCGAGTGCGGACCGGCCGCGCAGGCCGCCCAGCATGTGATCAAAAAGGTCGCCGATGCCTATCGCTTCCCCGCCCGCAGGTTGGCGTGGAATGTGAGTCCTCCGCTTGGTCCCCGGCGCGCCCACGACTCACCCGAGCAGCTCAACACCTTGGCCGCCTGCCGCAAGGGCGAGTCGGATCTGGTTCACCGAGACGGCGGCTGGTACCTGTATGCGACCTGCGAGGTCCCCGACGTGCCGATGACCGAACCGGACGGGTTCCTCGGCGTCGATCTGGGCATCGCCAACATCGCCACCACCGCCGACGGAACCCGGCACAGCGGCAAAGGCCTGAACGCCCTCCGCCACCGGCTCACGCATGGAAACCTCACAAATATCGAGATATTTCGACGATATATCTAGATATTTTGCTCAGCGAGGCATCGCATCAGCCATGCGGCAATTGTAAGCGAATGAACGCAATCTGTAACTGTCCATGGGAGCGTGCGAGGACCGTCGCGCTGGCGACGCTAAGTTAGCGGGCGTTAACCGAGGCGGCGATGGCGGCACGGGCCATCGCGTGCAGGAGTGGTCGCATGTCCTGCGCGGGCAGCTCGTTCGCGCTGTGCGGAGTCGAGTTGAGCAGCCCGAACACCGCGTGCGTCGTGGCCCGCAGCCGCGCGGGCGGGCACGAGGGGTGCAGCTCGGCCAGCACCGTCACCCACTCCTCGACGTAGAGCCGCTGCAGCCGCCTGATCTGGCGCCGCGCGGGCTCGGGCACGTTGCCCAGCTCCCGGTCGTGCACCGAGATGAGCGCCGGTTGCTCGATCGCGAAGGTGATCTGCGCGTTGAGCAGGGCGTCCAGCGTCTCCTGCGGATCGGCGGACGCGGTCACCACCGTGGCGGCCGAGGCCCGCAGCCGGGAGCTGATGTCCAGCAACATCTCCGCCAGCAGCGCCTCCTTGCCGGTGAAGTGCCGGTAGAGCGCCGGCCCCGAGATGCCGACCGCGCTCCCGATCTCCTCGATCGAGACGCCGTGGAAGCCGCGCGCCGCGAACAGCCGGGCCGCCGCCTCCAGGATTTCGGCGCGCCGGTTGCCGCGATTGCGGGTAGATGTGGAGGCGGTGGTCACATCTCGCATGCTAGACGATAACGTTAATGATGACTAACATCCGTGGCGTGGGAGGAGGGGACACATGAGTGACTGGCCGGTGCTGAAGTCCGCCGCCGAGCCCGGGAGTGAGGCGTACAAGGCGAACGCCCAGCTCAACGAGCGGCTCGCCGCCGAGCTGCTCGAACGCCTCGCCGTGACCGCGCTCGGTGGTCCTGAGCGCTCGCGGCGGCGCCACGTCGAGCGCGGCAAGCTGCTGCCGCGCGACCGCGTGGACGGCCTGCTCGACCCCGGCTCCCGCTTCCTGGAGCTGTCACCGCTGGCCGCGAACGGCCTCTACGACGACCAGGCGCCCGCCGCCGGGATCATCACCGGGGTCGGCAGGGTGTCCGGCCGGGAGTGCGTGATCGTCGCCAACGACGCCACGGTGAAGGGCGGCACGTACTACCCGATCACCGTCAAGAAGCACCTGCGCGCGCAGGAGGTGGCGTTGCACAACCGCCTGCCGTGCGTCTACCTCGTCGACTCGGGCGGCGCGTTCCTGCCCAGGCAGGACGAGGTGTTCCCGGACCGCGAGCACTTCGGCCGCATCTTCTACAACCAGGCCACGATGTCCGCGCGCGGCATCCCGCAGATCGCCGCCGTGCTCGGCTCCTGCACGGCCGGCGGGGCCTACGTGCCGGCGATGAGCGACGAGGCCGTCATCGTGCGCGGCCAGGGCACGATCTTCCTGGGCGGCCCGCCGCTGGTGAAGGCGGCCACCGGCGAGGAGGTCACGGCCGAGGAGCTGGGCGGCGGCGACCTGCACGCCCGGGTCAGCGGCGTGACCGACCACCTGGCCGAGGACGACGCCCACGCGCTGGCCATCGTCCGCGACATCGTCTCCACGCTGGCGCCGCGCGCCGACCGGCCGTGGGAGACGGTCCGGCCGGAGCCGCCCGCGCTCGACCCGCGCGACCTGTACGGGATCGTGCCCGCCGACACCCGCCAGCCGTACGACGTGCACGAGGTGATCGCCAGGATCGTGGACGGGTCGCGGTTCCTGGAGTTCAAGGCCGAATACGGCCCGACACTCGTGACCGGGTTCGCCCACGTCCACGGCCATCCGGTGGGGATCGTGGCGAACAACGGCATCCTGTTCAGCGAGTCCGCGATGAAGGGCGCGCACTTCATCGAGCTGTGCGACCAGCGCCGGATCCCGCTCGTCTTCCTGCAGAACATCAGCGGGTTCATGGTCGGCAAGGCCTACGAGGCGGGCGGCATCGCCAAGCACGGCGCCAAGATGGTGACGGCCGTGGCGTGCGCGCGGGTGCCCAAGCTCACGGTGGTGATCGGCGGGTCGTTCGGGGCGGGTAACTACGCGATGGCCGGGCGGGCCTACTCGCCCAGGTTCCTGTGGATGTGGCCGAACGCCCGCATCTCGGTCATGGGCGGCGAGCAGGCCGCCAACGTGCTCACGACCGTCGGCGACGCCGACGCCGACGCGATCAGGGCACAGTACGAGCACCAGGGAAACCCTTACTACTCCACGGCCAGGCTCTGGGACGACGGGGTGATCGACCCGCTCGACACCCGTACGGTCCTGGGGCTGGCCCTGTCCGCGGCGGCCAACGCGCCGCTCGAGCCCGTGGGCTACGGCGTGTTCAGGATTTGACCTCTCCCCGCCGACCGGCGGGCGATGGAAGGGGGTAGGCGCCTGATGTCGACCATTGGGGGCTCCAGCATGAGGGTGGCTCAAGGTGTTTGACCGTGTTCTGATCGCCAACAGGGGCGAGATCGCCGTACGGATCATCCGCACCCTGCGCCGGCTCGGCATCGGGTCGGTGGCCGTGCACACGCCGTCCGACGCGGGCGCCAGGCACGTACTCGAAGCCGACATAGCAGTCCAGGTGCCGAAATATCTGGATATTGAGGCGATTGTGGGGGCGGCTCGGGACGCGGGCGCTCAAGCGGTGCATCCCGGATACGGGTTCCTCGCGGAGAACGGCGCGTTCGCCAGGCGCTGCGCGGAGGCCGGACTGGTCTTCGTCGGCCCGCCGGCCGCGGCCATCGACGCCATGGGCGACAAGATCCGGGCCAAGGCCACGGTGTCGGCCGCCGGGGTGCCCGTGGTGCCCGGCGGGGCCGAGCCCGGCGACGCGCTGGAGACCTGGCGCGACTTCCCCGCCCTGATCAAGCCGTCCGCCGGTGGCGGGGGCAAGGGCATGGTGCTGGTATGGTCGGCCGCCGAGCTGGCCGGCGCGATCGAATCGGCCCGGCGTACGGCACTGGCGGCCTTCGGGGACGGCACCCTGCTGATCGAGCGGTATGTCGAGAATCCCCGCCACATCGAGATCCAGGTCCTGGCCGATGCCCACGGCGGCGTCGTACACCTCGGCGAGCGCGAATGCAGCCTGCAGCGCAGGCACCAGAAGATCATCGAGGAGGCGCCGTCGCCGTTCGTGAGCCCCGAGACGCGCGCCCGCATGGGCGCGGCGGCCGTGGAGGCCGCCCGTGCCGTGGGCTACGTGGGGGCGGGCACGGTCGAGTTCATCGTGGACGGGACCACCGGGGCCTACCACTTCATGGAGATGAACACCCGGCTGCAGGTCGAGCACCCGGTCACCGAGCTGGTGACGGGGCTGGACCTGGTGGAGCTGCAGGTGCGGGTGGCGGCGGGGGAGCCGCTGCCGTTCGGGCAGCGGGACGTGCGGCTCGACGGCCACGCCGTCGAGGCCCGCGTCTACGCCGAGGACCCGGCGCGCGGCTTCCTGCCCAGCGGCGGGCGCGTCCTCGCCCTGCGCGAGCCGGACAGCCCTGCCGTGCACACGGGCGGATCCGGTGCCGGCGGTCATGAGCCGGGCGCCACCGGTTCCGGGGCGGGAGGCGCGGAGAGCGGTCGCGGGCGGGCGCCGGTCGTCCGGGTGGACTCCGGGCTGGTCGAGGGCGGGGTCGTGGGGAGCGAGTTCGACCCCATGCTGTCGAAGGTGGTCGCCTGGGCGCCCGACCGCGAGGCCGCGCTCAGGGCGCTCGACCGCGCGCTGGCGCGGACGGCCGTCCTGGGAGTCGTCACCAACGTCCCGTTCCTGCGCGCCCTGGCCGCGCATCCGGCCGTGGTGGCGGGCGAGCTGGACACGGGACTGGTCGAGCGGGTGCTTCCCGAGCTGCTCCCGGACGCGGGCGTGCCGGACGAGGTGGTCGCGGCGGCCGGGCTCACCTTCCACGCCCTCCCGCAGGGCACGGATCCGTGGGAGGTCACCGACGGGTGGCGGCTCGGGGAGCGGGCATGGACGACGTGGCGGCTGGAGTCGCGGGACGGGGTGCACGCGGTTCAGGTCCGCGGGCTGCCCGAGGAGTCCGCCGAAGTGCTGATCAATGATGAGAAGGTGACCGGAAACCTCAGGATCGGCGGGGCCGACCTGGTGGTCACGCTCGGCGGGCGTACCGAGCACTACCTGTACGCGCAGCGGGGCGACACGCTGTGGCTGGGCCGGGGCGGCGGGTCGTGGGCGTTCACCCGGCACCTCATCGGCGACCCCGGCGACCGGCCCGGCGCCGCGACGGCCGGCGACGGCGTGGTCAGGAGCCCCATGCCCGGCACCGTCCTGATCGTCAAGGCCCAGCCGGGCGAGCGGGTGAGCAAGGGACAGCCGCTGGTCATCGTCGAGGCCATGAAGATGGAGCACACGGTCACCGCCCCGCGCGACGGCGTGGTCGCCGAGCTGCCCGCGCAGGCGGGCCAGCCGGTCGACATGGACGGCGTCCTGGCCGTGGTGTCCAGCGAGGAGGCGTGATGCCGTACCCCATGGAAGGTCTTCCGCACCAGGTCACGATCTACGAGGTCGGGCCGCGCGACGGGCTGCAGAACGAGTCCTCCGTCGTGCCCGTCGAGGTCAAGGCCGAGTTCATCGACCGGCTGGCCGAGGCGGGGCACAAGGTGATCGAGGCGACCAGCTTCGTGCACCCCCGCTGGGTGCCGCAACTCGCCGACGCCGACGAGCTGCTCACCAGGCTGCACCGCAAGCCCGGCGTGCGCTACCCGGTGCTGGTCCCGAACCTGCGCGGCCTCGACCGGGCGCTCGAACTGAACGTGGACGAGATCGCGATCTTCGCCAGCGCCACGGAGACGTTCGCCGCGAAGAACCTCAACCGGAGCCTGCAGAGCCAGTTCGACATGTTCGAGCCGGTCGTGGCCCGGGCGCTGGACAACGAGATCAAGGTGCGGGCGTACGTGTCGATGTGCTTCGGCGACCCCTGGGAGGGGCCGACGCCGATCGCGCAGGTGGTCGCGGTCGGCGAACGGCTGCTCGGGCTCGGCTGCTACGAGCTGTCGCTCGGCGACACCATCGGCGTCGGCACGCCCGGCCACGTCACCGCCCTGATCGGTGCCTTCCGCACGCCCGACCGGCTCGCGGTGCACTTCCACGACACCTACGGCCAGGCGCTCGGCAACACCCTGGCCGCCCTCATGGCCGGCGTGACCACGGTGGACGCCTCCACCGGTGGCATCGGCGGCTGCCCCTATGCCGAGTCCGCCACCGGCAACCTCGCCACGGAAGACCTGGTCTGGATGTTGCGGGGGCTCGGCATCGAGACCGGGCTCGACCTGGGCAAGCTCGTGTCCACCAGCACCTGGCTGGCGGACCTGCTCGGCCGGCCCAGCCCGTCCCGCGTCGTACAGGCGCTGTCGAAAGGCTGACATGCTCAAAGACGAGTACGAAGAGCTGCGCAAGGCGGTCGAGGGGTTCGCCCGCGACGTGGTCGCGCCCGTGATCGGGGACTACTACGAGCGGGAGGAGTTCCCGTACGACATCGTCCGGCAGATGGGCGCGATGGGCCTGTTCGGCCTGCCCTTCCCGGAGGAGTACGGCGGGCAGGGCGGCGACTACTTCTCCCTGTGCGTGGCGCTGGAGGAGCTGGCCCGCGTCGACTCCAGCGTGTCGATCACCTTGGAGGCCGCGGTGTCGCTGGGCGCGATGCCGATCTTCCGGTTCGGCACGGAGGAGCAGCGCCGGCACTGGCTGCCGAGGATGACCTCCGGCGCCGAGCTGGGCGCGTTCGGGCTGACCGAGCCTGGGGGCGGCACCGACGTGCCGGGCGGGATGCGGACCACGGCCGTGCTGGAGGGCACGGAATGGGTGATCAACGGGACGAAGGCGTTCATCACGAACTCCGGCACCGACATCACCGGCGTCGTCGGCGTGGCCGCGCTCACCGGCGAGGGCGAGATCTCCACGATCCTCGTGCCGAGGGGGACACCCGGGTTCACGGTGTCGAAGAAGTACTCCAAGGTCGGCTGGAACGCCTCCGACACCCGTGAGCTGTCCTTCTCCGGCTGCCGCGTCCCCGCCGAGAACCTGCTCGGCGAGCGCGGCCGGGGCTACGCGCAGTTCCTGCAGACCCTCGACGAGGGCCGCGTCGCCATCGCCGCCGTCAGCGTGGGGCTGGCGCAGGGATGCGTGGACGAGTGCCTGAAATACGTCAGGGACAGGAAGGCGTTCGGCCACCCGATCGGCCACTACCAGGCCATCCAGTTCAAGGTCGCCGACATGGAGACGCGGGCGCACACGGCCCGGCTGGCCTACTACCACGCGGCCGGGAAGATGATGGCGGGGCAGCCGTTCAAGAAGGAGGCGGCGATCGCCAAGCTGGTCGCCTCCAACGCCGCCATGGACAACTCGCGGGACGCCACGCAGGTGTTCGGCGGGTACGGGTTCATGAACGAGTTCCCCGTCGGGCGCTTCTACCGCGACGCCAAGATCCTGGAGATCGGGGAGGGAACGAGCGAGGTCCAGCGCATGCTGATCGCCCGCCAGCTCGGGCTGGGGGACCTTTGACCCACGGGCCGGGCGGGCACGGTTGCCCCGCGGGCCGGGCGGGCACGGTGCCGGTGGCGGGTTCGGCGGAGACATTTGGCCGGCCCGCCCGGTGTGGAGTTTGCGCGCGGAACGCGGGACGATCTAGTGTCATGAATCATGACGGCTGACGATCTTGTCATCAGGAGGGCGGAGAAGGCCGACGCGAACGAGGTGTTCGCGCTGGCCCGCGAGTTCGGGTTGACCTTCAGACCGGAGCGCGAGTCCTTCGACGCCGCGCTGCCCGAGCTGCTGGCGAACGAGGACGCCCTGCTGCTGGCCGCCGTCGTGGGCGGGCGGGTCCATGGCTACCTGCTGGGGTTCGTGCATCTGACGCTGTTCGCGAACGGGCCGGTCGCCTGGGTCGAGGAGGCCATGGTCGGATCGGGGTCGCGCCGGCAGGGGATCGGGCGGGCCCTGCTGGAGGAGTTCGAAAAGTGGGCCCGCGCGCGTGAGGCGCGTTACGTGGGCATGGCGACGCGGCGGGCGCCCGAGTTCTACAGCGCGCTGGAGTACGAGGCGTCGGCGACGTTCTTCCGCAAGGTCCTGCGCTAGCCAGGGCGCCGGGGGACCGGCGGCGGTCGGTTTCCGGTTCAACGGCGAGGCCGGGCGGCGGTCAGCTTCTGGCTGAACGGCGGGGCTCGGTGGGCGCGCGTTTCTGTCGTGGCCGGATGGCATCCTTTAGGCGTGAGCATCCACGCCGTCAGCCCCCTGTTCGTCGGGCGCGCCCGAGAGCTCGCCGTGCTCGGTGACGCGCTGGCCAGGGCGCGTGCCGGGGTGTCGTCCACCGTGCTCGTCGGCGGCGAGGCCGGGGTCGGCAAGACCCGGTTGGCCCAGGAGTTCACCGACCGGGCCGACGACGTGACGGTGCTCGTCGGCGGGTGCCTGGAGCTGGGCACGGAGGGCCTGCCGTTCGCGCCGTTCACGGCCGTGCTGCGCGGGCTCGTGCGCCGGCTGGGCCGTGACGGGGTCGCGGCGCTCGTGCCGGGCGGCACCACGCGCGGGCTGGCGCGGCTGCTGCCCGAGTTCGGGGAGCCGGACAAGGACGGGGCGGAGGCCAGGGCACGGCTGTTCGAGCAGGTGCTCGGGCTGCTGGAGCGGCTGGCGGAGGAGCGTCCCGTGCTGCTCCTCGTGGAGGACGCGCACTGGGCCGACCGGTCCACCCGCGACCTGCTGTCGTTCCTCGTCCGCTCCCAGCGCACCGCCGGGCGCCTGCTGATCGTCGTGACCTATCGCACCGACGAGCTGCACCGCACCCACCCGCTGCGGCCGATGCTCGCCGAGCTGGGCCGGGTCGAGTGGGTGAGCAGGGTGGAGCTGCGCAGGCTCACCCGCAGGGAGGCCGTCGTGCAGGCGGCCAGCATCCTGGAGCGGGAGCCGTCCCCCGGCACCATGGACCTGATCTACGCGCGCAGCGAGGGAAACCCGCTGTTCGTCGAGGCGCTGCTGAGCGAGTCGGGCGGCGGCGAGGCGCTGCCGGAGTCGCTGCGCGACCTGCTGCTGGCCGGTGTCGAGCGGCTGCCCGAGGAGACGCAGGAGCTGCTGCGGGTGGCCAGCGCCGGCGGCCAGCGCATCGAGCACGACCTGCTCAGCGCCGTGGCCGGGCTCGACGAGAGCGCGCTCTCCAGGGCGCTGCGGCCCGCGGTGGCGGGCAACGTGCTGATGGTCGACGGCGAGGGCTATGGCTTCAGGCACGCGCTCATCCGCGAGGCGCTGCACGACGACCTGCTGCCCGGCGAGCACACCCGCCTCCACACCCGTTACGCGCAGGCCCTGGAGCGGGACCTGTCCATCCTGCCCGCCCCGCGCGGGGCGATCGAGCTGGCCCATCACTGGCACTCCGCCCACGACTCCACCTGGGCGCTGGTCAGCGCGTGGCACGCCGCCGCCGCGGCGCGCAAGTCCACCGCCTACGACGAGCAGCTCAGGATGCTGTCCCGGGTGCTGGAGCTGTGGGACCAGGTGCCCGACGCGGCCGAGCGCATCGGCGGCGACCGGTTCACGGTGCTCAAGCAGACGGCCACCGTCGCCCACCTCGCCGGTGAATACGAGCGCTCGGTCGCCCTGGCCAGCGCCGCCCTGGCCGACCTCGACTACACCACCGACCCGATCAGGGCGGCCCACATGCTGCGTCAGCGCGGCCTGACCCGCTATGACCTGGGCCGCCCCGGCCATCTCGACGACCTGCGCCGGGCGGCCGAGCTGACCCCCTCCGGCAAGCCGAGCAAGCTCCGCGGCCAGGTCCTGGAGAGCCTGTCACGCATGCTCCACCGGCCGGAGGACTGGCCGGAGCGGCACGCCACGGCCCGGCTCGCGATGGAGATCGCCCACGAGGTGGGCGACCGCAACACCGAGGCCCATGCCCTGGTCACCTTCACCTGGTCGCACGCGTGTTACTCGGAGATCGACGCCCAGCTTGAGGCGTTCGCGGAGGCGCGGCGCATCGCGCACCGCGCGGGGGCCTACAACGCGTTGACGCGCTGTGCCATCTCCGAGTCCGACGCGCTGGAGGGCGCGGGCCGGCACGAGGGCGCCGCGCAGGTGGCCAGGAACGGGGTCCGGGAAGCCGGGCTGTATGGCCTGGCGCGCACGTCGGGCACGTTCCTGTCGATCAACCTGGCCGAGCCGCTGGTGTCGCTCGGGCGCTGGGACGAGGCGCTGGAGGTGCTGGAGCACGCGCTCGACCTCGCGCCGCCGGCACCCATCCGGGCCAGCCTGCAGGGGTTCGCGACGGACATCGCGCTCGCGCGGGGGCAGTTCGATCGGGCGGAGCGGTTGCTGGAGTCGTCGCGGAGCGTGCTGGCTCGGGGAACTTATCGGGATCAAGTGGTTCTGCCGCATTTGTGCAGGGAAGTGCAGTTGCTCCAGGCGCGGGGGGAGATGGAGGCCGCCGTGGTGACGGCGGCCCGGGCCCTGGAGGAGCGCGACCTTCTGTCCACCCCGCGCTACTCCTGGCCGGTGCTGGTGACCTTCGCCCAGCTCCTGGGTGTGGTGATGGCGTCTGCCTCCGGCCCTGGGGCGGGCGGTGCTTCGGGGCCTGCCGCTGGGCCGGGCGGTGCTTCGGGGTCTGCCGCTGGGGCGGGTGGCGTGCCCGAGTCCGGCTCGGGGTCCGGGCCCGGTGCCGGGGTGGGAGGTTTGTCAGGCCCCGCCGCTGGGGCGGGGCTCAAGGGGCTCGTCCAGTTCTGCGCGTCGCTTCTGCCGCAGTTGCGGGAACTGGGGGAGAAGCTGCAGGCCGACGGGGATCTTCAGGAGGCGCAGCGGCTCACGTTCGCCGCCCTGACGGGAGCCCGTGCGCAGGGAGGCCATGTGTCGCCAGGGGGTGCGGTCGAGCCGGGGGCGTGGCAGTTCAAGGCGTGGGATTCGGCGGTGGGGGCCTGGGCGGCGTTGCGGCAGCCTTACGCGGAGGCTCGGGCGCAGGCGGGGGCGGCGCAGGCGGCGCTGGGCCTGGGCGATCGTCAGGAGGCCGCGGCGCGGCTGGCGCGGGCGCGGGAGCTGGCGAGCCGGTTGGGGGCGGCGGCGCTGCTGGCGCAGCTCGACGTCTTCGGGCGGCGCGCCCGGCTCGGCGGGCCGGACGAGGCGGCCGACGGGCATCCGCTGGGGTTGACGGCTCGGGAGCTGGAGGTGTTGCGGGAGGTGACCAACGGGCGGAGCAACCGGGAGATCGCCGAGGCGCTGTTCATCTCGATCAAGACGGTGAGCGTGCACGTCTCCAACATCCTGGCCAAGCTCGGCGTCGCCACCCGAGGCGAGGCCGCCGCCACCGCCCACCGCCTACGCCTCTTCGACGCCGCCGACTCTTAGAGCCTGCTGGCAAAGGCTTAAGTGCTTGTGGGTATGGGTCCGTAGAGGGCTGGTCCGATCTTGTTGATGTAGCCCTGGTGAGACCATTGGGACAGCTGGACGCGGAAGCTGTTAACGTTCTCGATGCCGAGGATGGCAGCCAGCTCTGTTCCTTTCCAGGCCCTCCAGGGTTGGGCGGAGAGGAGTTCCAAGACCTTACCGCGCCGGTCAGTACTGGTCAGAGCGGGAAGCGGTGGCGGGTCTCCCCAGCGGTCATGGGGTGGTTGACCTGCCAGTTCGCGGGCCAGGCGGCGGGTCATCAGGTGCACGTCGGCCCACCAGATCAGGGCTTCGTGGTGCTCAGGCTTACGTTCGTAGATCCGCACGAGCCGGCGGTAGCGAGCCAGCCAGGCGAAAGTTCTCTCCACCACCCACAGAATGCGGGGTAACACGACGAAGCGGGGGATGTCGGCGCTGCGCTTGACGATCGTGACGGCCAGGCCGAGGACCTGCCCGACCCAGATCGCCACACGTCCGGCGTAACCGCTGTCGCCCCACACCAGGCTGGTGGTGGAGAACTTCTCTCGCAGCCGGGCCAGCAGCGAGTGTGCACCGTCACGGTCTTGGACCGATGCCGCAGTGACGACCACACACAGCAGCAGCCCGAGCGTGTCGACCACGACATGCCGCTTCTGCCCCTTGATCCTCTTGCCCGCGTCGTAACCGCAGGCCGCGGCCCCGACGGTCTCGGCGGCCTTGACCGTCTGGGAGTCGACGCATCCCGCCGTCGGCAGCTCGCCCCGCCCTGCCATGACCCGCAGCCGGCCGCGTAGCCGCCCGGCGAGCCGCTCGGGCAGACCACGCCGGGACCAGCGCACGAAGAAGGCGTACACCGCCTCATACGGCGGAAAGTCCATCGGCAGGGCCCGCCACTCGATCCCATACCGGGTTACATAACCGATCGCGTCCAGCACCGTCGGCAGGTCATGCACCATCGGCCTGCCTACGGCCGCCACCAGCTCGGCCATCCATCCCCGCGCCTCGCCCTCCAGCACCGCCCACTCGGCGTCGGTCAGATCCGACGGATAGGCCCGCTTCCGGCCGTGACACCGGCACCCCGGTGAGGCACGACCACTGGCGCGCACGGCAACAAGCCTGTTTACAGACAACCACGGGCTCCTGGTCGCCGAGCTGCGTAGACAACGCCTCAGCTATCAGGAGCCCGCTCCTGTCCACATGCGGATCAGTCGGCAACGGCCTGTGCCAGGCCATGCTGAGTCCCGGGCCGTACTTGCCGGTCAGACTGGGATGAACAGTGCCTCGTATGGTGGGTCGCCGACGCCGGTCGTGACGTGCCCTGTTCCCGCGGTGTCTGCGGCAAGCACCAGGTCGCCAGGGCCGAAGCGGCGTCGGCTGCCGTCGCTGACCGTCACCTCGATTGTCCCGCGCAGCATCACCACCCACTGCTCGCGTGGCGCCGGATGCGAAGTGCTGTCGAACGCGGCGCTGCGCAAGAACTGCGCGCCGCCACTGGACTGCATCATGCCGACTGCCATGGCCGGCACTCCATCGGCGACATGCCGGTGTTCGAGCGCGATCTGGCCGTCCTCGAACACCGATCCGCCGTCCTCGGTTCGGGCAATCTTGGTGTAGCGCATCAACTCACTCCGATGAACTGGTGGTCAGTGCGGAGCCGGCCGTCGCCGTCCAGGGCGAGGATGTCCAGGCCACCGCCGACGGGCTGCCCCGTGCTGGTCGAGACCATCGACCAGCGGATGCCGAGCACGTTGGGCAGTAGGACGTACGCCTCCTCTGCAGCCTCGAAGACGTGCTCGCCCGATGCGACGAACATCTCATAGGCACGGGTCACCCTGGCGTTCAAGGCGTCGTGGCCGCGGACCTCCAGCGGCGGCACCGGGAACGCGAGGGCTGCCGCGGCGTCGCGAATCTCCTGGGGCGGGTCGACCAGCACCTGGATCCCGTCAGCCGCCCACAGCGTACGGATGAGCGCGCTTCGCTTGTCCGGATCGGGCTCGTTCCACTGGGCGACATAACGGTCAGCCCATAGCTTCACATCAAGTGGGTTGTTCATGCGCTGAAGTGTGCAGCCCGGGCTGCAGTGCCGCGATTCCCTCCAGGGAATCGCGGCGCTGGGGGCATCCAGTATGAATGGGGTTATGACGATATTGGCGGAGTCTGCCCCGTTTGCCGGCGAGCTACGGCGCTGGCGGACACGCCGCCGCCTCAGCCAACTCGATCTGGCCATCAGAGCCGACACCACCCAGCGCCACCTGAGCTTTCTCGAGCAGGGGCGCTCGCAGCCCGGCCGCACCATGGTGGTACGGCTGGCCGAAGCCCTGGAACTGTCGCTGCGGGAGCGCAATGAGCTCCTGCTCGCCGCGTGCTACGCGCCGATCTATGCCGAGTCCAGCCTTGACACCCCCGAACTCAGCCCGGTACGTGACGCGGTGGAACGCATTCTCGACGGTCATCTGCCCTACCCGGCGCTCGTCGTCCGCCCGCACGGTGAGCTGATCGCCGCCAACGCGGCGTTCGAGGTTCTCACGGAGGGTGCCGCTACCGCGCTGCTGAAGCCCCCGATCAACGTGCTTCGCCTTGCGCTGCATCCCGACGGGATGTCCCGCCGGGTGGAAAACCTGGCCGAGTGGGGCCGCCACATCACCGGCAGCCTGCGCAACCAGGTACGGCGGAGTCCGGATCCGAGCCTGGAGGAGTTCATCGCCGAGTTGGACGACTACCTTCCCGAGGTGGATCCACCGGCTGAGCACCTCGGCTTCGCCGTACCGCTGCGGTTGCGAGTGCCGGAAGGCGAATTGCGCCTTATCACCACGCTGACGACGTTCGCGACCGCTGTCGACGTCACGCTGTCCGAGCTACGCCTGGAGGCATTCCTTCCCGCCGACGAGACCACGGCCACGATCCTCAGACAGCGAAGATGACCTCATCAACCAGAACTGGCAGGTCAACCACTCCATGGCCGCTGGGGCGACCCGCTACCTCTACCGATCTTTCCAGTCCTGACCGCGCGGCAAGGTCTTGGAACTCCTGGCCGCCCAGTCCTGGAGGCATGGAAAGGGGCTGAGGTCAACAGCTTCCGCGTCCAGCTGTCCCAATGGTCTCACCAGGGTGACATCAACAAGATCGGACCAGCCCTCTGCGGACCCATGCCCACAAGCACTTAAGCCTTTGTCAGCAGGCTCTTAGTGTTTCGTGGTGGTGTTCGTGCCGGTCGGCGCTTCTTTCCGCTGGGGTGTCCCTTCAAGGGTTTGAGTCGAGGACGGCGTTCATCGTGCGCAGGACGTTCCCGCTGGAGAGCCGGTCATCTCCTTCATTCGGACGCCAGGCCGCGCACTCGGATGGCGCCGGCCGGGGAAGGGTCTCTGAGGTTCAGCCCGCCAGAGCGGGAAGGAGGCTGCTGATGACCAGATGGGGCGCGTCGGCCGAGCTGACACGTCCGGTGTCCACTTCGTCGGCGGCCGCGTGCAGCAGGCCGTACACAGTGGTGGTCATCCATGAGGCCGGCAGGTCGCTGCGGAAGATGCCCTGATCACGGCCGCGGCTGAGAAGCTCGGTGAGCCGGGCGAAGACGTGATCGTGTTGGTCGGCGACCCACTCGGAGCCGAGCTCGGCGAGGGCCACCCTGCGGATCCTGCGGTGGCGGTCCAGCAAGCGCCAGGACGTATGGATGATTCCGGCCAGGACCTGGTCGGCCGGCCGGTCGTCGGCCAGCGAGTCATCGAGGATCTGCTTGGTCCCCTCCAGCGCCTGATGGACGAGGGCTTTGAGCAGTTCGGCGCGGGAGGGGAAGTGCGCGTACAGGGTGACCCGGCCGACGCCGGCGGCGCGGGCCACGTCGGTCATGGTCGCGGCCGGGTCGGTGCTCAGCTCATCGAACGCGGAGGCGAGGATGGCGGCGATATTGCGCTCGGCGTCCGCCCTCCGGGGCGTTTTCTCCCTGTCCTGCCGGGTACGGCCGTCGCGTGCGGAAACCATGTCGAAATCCTATGGCCGGGTGGTGACCGGCGCCGCCGGCCCAGAGTCTCGGACGAGGCAGGCCGCCGAGGGCGACGTCATGACGTTCAGTGGACGTGGACGCCGTCGGGCAGGTGTGCCTTGCCCGCCGGGACCATGACGAGGCAGATCAGGGCAGCCATGGTCGCGGCCACCGCTGCGGTGGCGTAGGCGGCGCCGAATCCGGCCGGCGAGCCGTTCTCTATGCCGGTCGCGGCGACGGTCGACACGACCGCCACCCCGATCGACCCGCCGACCTCGTGGAAGGTGTTGACGATCCCTGACGCGAGCCCGGCTTCCTGGTGGGAAATGAAGCCGAGCGCGGTCGTGGTGGCCGCGACGAGGGCCAGCACCACCCCGCCCGATCCGATCGCCAGGCCGATGATGATCCAGGCGGTGTCGTCCAGCAGGGCCGGCAGGGTGGCGCCGGCGGCGGCGAGCAGCAGCCCGGTGAACGCCGCGCCACGTGCGCCGTGGCGGCCGATCAGGTGCCCCGCCACATGTCCGGCCACCCCGCTCACCAGGGCAACCGGCAGGAACAGTACACCCGTGACCAGCGCCGGCAGGCCCTGCACCCGCTGCAGGAACAACGAGCCGAGAAAGATCATCGCCAGCAGCAGCGCGGTGCCGATCAGCATGAGGAACGCGCCGGCGGCCACCGGCGGGCGCGCCAGGATCCGCACGTTCATCAAGGCGGCCGCGGACTTTCGCTCAACGAGGCCGAATGCCGCGTAGCCGACCAGGGCGGCGCCCAGCGCGAGCAGGGTGGCGGCCGATCCCCACCCGGCGTCTCCCGCGTTGACCAGGCCGTAGATGACTGCCGCGGTCGAGGCGGTGACCAGGATCGCCCCCGGCAGGTCCACCCGCCGCGCGTGCGCGGGCGGGGCGGCGGCGACCATGCGTGGCAGCAGCGCCAGGACAGCCAGGCCGACCGGGACGTTGATGAAGAACACCCACCGCCAACCGGGTCCCGCGGTCAGAACGCCGCCCAGCAGCGCGCCCGCCGCGAACCCGGCTCCGCCGAGCGCGGCCCAGACACCGAGTGCCTTGTTCCGCTCGGGGCCGTGAAAGAGCCGGGTGATGGTGGCAAGTGCCGAGGGGGACAGCAGCGCCGCGCCTGTTCCCTGAGCGAGCCGGCCGCCGAGCAGGATCGGGCCGTTCGCGGCCAGCCCGGTGACCAGTGAGGCGATCACGAACACCGACAGGCCGGTCAGCAGGATGCGACGGGAGCCGTACACGTCGCCCAGCCGCCCGCCGAGGAGCATGAGGGCGCCGAAACACAACGTATAGGAGGTGACCGCCCAGGTGAGCCAGGCACGGTCAAGCCGCAGGGCGGAGCCGATGCCGGGCAGCGCGACGTTGATCACTGTGACGTCCAGGATCAGCATGAACTGGGCGGCGCACAGCAAGGCGAGCGCGGACCAGCGGCGCGGGTGGGGAAGGGCTTCGTGTCGCGCCTCAAGGTGGGGATGTGTCACCGGCAATCCTTAAGTTGAACATTCGTGTATGGGTTACTGTAGCTGCCTGTCTGGATAAATTGAACATTGCTGTTCGACTTAAGTGGCCTTCCCGCGCTGGAGGTGCCTACCGAGATCTGGAGGTTTTCGTGCCACTGCTCGTGATCGTCGGCATCGCCGAGCTCGTCGTCGCGGTGCTGTCGGGATGGCTGATGGTCGTCGTGGTCCAGGCGCCGGCCGCGCTGAGCCGTGCCGGAGTGCGGCAGCGGAGCAGGATTCGCCAAGCGCACCTGGACCTGGTGATGATGGGCGTGATCCTAGTCGCGGTCGGCACCGCGGTGCGGCCGCTCACCCTGTGGATCGCGCTGTTGATCGCGTTCGGTGCGGTCGCTCAGCCGCTCGGGTTCTTGCCGCTCGCGCTGCGACCCCACCTGGCAGGAAGCTCAGTGTTTCAGCTGCTCGCCGCGGCGGTGTTCACCGCCACCACTGTGGGCTGGATCGCGCTGGCCACCGAAATGATCACCTGACCGCACACGGCCTGGGACCGGAGATGAGGGCTACGAGGGTCGCGGGGCCTCGGCCCGAACCGCGGCCCGAACCGCGGCGCGGCCGGCGGCCATCGAGTCGTCCATCGCCGCGCAACCGGCCGGACGGGGTCTCACTTCCCCTTTGTACGGCTGCGCACGGTGGGTCGCCACCCGCTGACGAGGCCGACGCCGTGCAGGAAAACGGGCGGCGACCGGTACGGGGCCAAGTGCCGTTACGCAGGCGCCGGCCCCGGCGACGTGGCCGGGCTCAGGCGGTTAGCTGGGCCTCCAGGCGGTAGCCGTCCACGGTGACGTAGACCTGGTCGCCGGGGCGGGCGTTCAGGCGCATGAGCACCGGCTGGAGGGAGTCGAAGACCGGCTGGTGGCCCTGCCAGACCAGGACGATGGCGTTGTCGCCGGGGCCCGTCACCGACAGGAGGGTGCCGGGGCGCATGCCGAGCTGGGCCGCGTACCCCTCCGGCACCGGCACCGGGCCGCCCCTGAGATGCTCGGGGGTGACCTCGATGCGCTGCCAGCGGCGCGGGTCGGAGGACGGGCTGGGCAGTGGCGGAGGCGGGGTGGGCGGGGCGCCCGCGAGCATCGAGGAGCGGCCGCCGGACAGCGCCGAGAGCGTGGCCAGGGCCGCGGAAGGGTCGATGGCGCCCGAGGAGGCCGTGGGGATGGGCTGGCCGCCCCGGTGGTGGTGGCCGTTCGCGCCCGGGGTGCGGCGGGGCAAGGGCTGGGCCGGGGCGGGAGCCGCGGCGGCCACCGGGTCGGAGGCCGCGTCCGCCGGGAGGGCGTCGAGCCAGGCCTTGGCCGAGTGGGCGCGGATGCCCAGCTCGGTCATGAGGGCCACGGGATCGGTGTCGGGCGGGCTCGCGGCCAGGAGCTGCCGTGTGCGGGCCTGCAGGCCGTGGATGTCGCCCACCACGAGCCAGCCGTCCTGGAGGCGGCGGTCGGGCATGAGCGTCACCAGGACCCGCCAGAGCGGGGTACGCAGCGACGGGACCATCACCGGGTGGGCCGGGTCCGCACCGATGAGCTGCTCCTCGGTGGCGGCCGTGCCCAGCCACTCGGTCAGGCGGAACATGTGGCCCGTGACCGGTGCGGACTCGGAGGAGCGGAGCCACTGCAGGACGCGTTCCTCGGCGGTGCGCTGGGCCTGGGAGAGCGCCTCCCGGTCCACCAGCATCTTGTGGGCCAGCGTGCGCAGGCTGATCGGATCCTCCGCGAACAGCCGCTGCACGGCCACCGCCAGCTCGAATTTGTCCAGGCTGCGGAACAGGCTGTCCACGACCCGGACCATCGCGTGGTCGGTGTCGGAGGGCGCGGGAGCGGACGGGGACGACCCGCTGGAGGGAGTGTGGGAGACGGGACCCGGGTGGCCGGGCGTGCCCGGAGTTCCGGACGCGCCCGGGATGCCGCTGCTCGCGGAGCCCTTGGCGCTGTCCGGGCCTGTGCCGGGGATGGCAGGCATCGAGCCGGTGTGAGGGATGGCCGGCATCGAGCCGGTGTGGGGGCCGCCGGAGCCGGGGGCGCCCGGAGCGGGTGTGGCCGGGCCGGAGCCGGCGGGGAGGGGGCTGTCCGAGGCGGGGCCGCCGGGGGCGGAGCCGCCCAGGGCGGGGGGGTTCGGGAGAGAGCCGTCCTGGGGACCGCCGGACCGGGTGTTGCCCGCCGGGCGCTGGGGCAGGCGGTCGCCCTGGCCGGGGAGGGACTCGGCGGCGCCGGGGCGCTGCGGCTCGCCCGGGAGACCCTGGCGCGGGCCGCCGCCCGGCTGCTGTCCGGGGAGGGAGCCCTGCTGGCGTTGCGGGCCGCTCTCCGGCTGCCGCGCGGGGAACGAGCCGGTCTGGTGGCGCATGGGGCCATCCGCCGGCTGGGCCGCGAACATGCCGGTCTGGGGACCGCTGTCCGGCACCGGCGGCGGGGGGAACGCGCCCGGCTGGCGCTGCTGCGGGCCCTCGGGTGGGATCGCGGGGAAGGATCCGGTCTGGCGTGGTGAAGCGCCTTCGGGGGAGGTCCCCGGCCTGCGCGGCGGTGTGCCCTCGGGTGGGATCGCGGGGAAGGATCCGGTCTGGCGTGGTGAAGCGCCTTCGGGAGAGGTCTCCGGCTGGTGCGGCGGCGTGCCCTCGGAGGGGATCGCGGGGAAGGATCCGGTCTGGTGCGGCGTGGGCTGGGCCGGGAACGCCCCCGGCTGACGCTGCTGCGGGCCCTCCGCCGAGGCGGCCTGGCGTTGCGGCAGGTTGTCACCCTGGCCCGGGAACGGGCCGGTGGGCTGGCGCGGCGGCGCGCCCTCGGGCTGTGCTCCGGCCTGCGCAGCGAAGGGTTCGCTCTGCGGCTGGGCCGGGAACGAGCCCGTGCCGCCGGAGCCGCGCTGCAACGGGCGGGTGACCTCGGGGTGCCCGGCCGGGAGCGGGGGAAGGGACTCGGGCCGGCCCGGGAGCGAGGCGTCGCGCTGGGCCGGAAGGGAGCCGGCGGCGTCGCGCTGAGCGGGGAGGGGACTGGAAGCGTCGCGCTGGGCCGGGAAGGAGCCGGAGGACTCGCGCTGGGCCGGGATGCGGCCGAGGATCTCACGGAAGACCGAGCCGATCACCACTTCCGGGGTGGCCGACGGGGTGCTCAGGTCGCTGGGTGACAGGCGGCGCAGCCGTTGCCACCCGCCGAGGCCGGTGATCGCCGTACGGGTGGGCTCGGGCCAGCCGGGCAACGCGGGATCGATGTGGTGAACCGTCAGCGCGGGCAGCAGGTCGGCCAGCGGCAGGTGGTCCCAGCTTGAGGAGGCCAGGCGGGCCAGGCGCTCGCAGATCCAGTCGAGCCCCGCCGTGCCGAGCGCCCTCGACAACGCGAGGGAGGACCACCACACCGCGGGCAGGCGCGGATCGCCCAGCGCCTCGGCCACCTGCTGCGGACGGCTCCAGCGCAGCGCAGGGACTAGGTCGCTCAGGCAGATCGATGACTCGACTTCCATCGGCGGACCTTATCCTCCCCAAGTGAGCCGCATGGTGCTGCCCGAATCTAATGTGGCTTATGGTGCAGCCTACGCGGCAAGCTATCAATCAGTGTGAATAGGGTAAAGACGGTTCAGATCCAAACCGTACCGTGGTCGGCCGCCCACCTGGGCCACACATTGCCCACCGGCACGGCAACCTGCCTCCAAAGCGGCCTCCTCGCTGACACCATGCAAAGTGGCGGTGAGGTATCCCGCGGCGAACGCGTCACCGGCTCCCGTCGAGTCCACGACCTCGGCGGGCGTGCCCGCCGCCGCCGCGATCACCTCGCCGTCCACGGCCGCCACCGCGCCCTTCGCTCCTAGCTTCACGACCGCTGTGCCGTACATCTCACTCAAGAGTACGGCGGCGGGCTCCGCGCTCGTGGCGCCACTGAGCAGGAGGGCCTCGGCGAGATTCGGGAGAATCAGGTCAGCGGGGGACGATTCGCTGATGAAACGTTCAAGGCCGAAGTCTCCGAGCGGGCTGGTGGAGGCCGGATCGATGCTGATGGGGATGCCCGCCGCCGCCGCGTCGGCCATGGCGCGCCTGGCCAGCAGCAGCCCGGGTGGGGAGAAGAGGATGTAGCCGGACAGGTGCAGGCGGCCGACGCCGTCGAGCAGGGACGGGTTCCAGTCGGCCTCCGAGATCAGGCCGCCGGCGCCGCGGTTGGTGAGCATGGAACGTTCGCCGCTCTTGTCCACCATCGAGATCACCACGGCGGTGGGGTGCCCGGGGTCCACCGTGACCTGCGGGCGTACACCGGCCTTGACCAGCTCGCCGATGTGCCATTCGCTGCTGTCGTAGCCGAGCCTGGCCAGCAGGCGGACGTCGGCGCCCAGGTGGGCGGCCCAGGCGGCGGTGTTCGCGCCGGAGCCGCCGGGGCGGAGCACGATGTCGGCGGCCGTGTCGGTGCCCCACATGACCGGCGAGCCGTGCAACGCCACCACGTCGGTGACGATGTCCCCGATGACGAGCAGCGTCCCGCCCGTCACGATCGAGCCCACGCCAGGGCGATCTGGGCGGCCAGGGCGGTGTTGCCGCGCACGGCGGCCAGGTTCGCCTCCAGGGAGGCGCCGGCGGTGCCGTCCACCAGGTAGCCGAGCAGGAACGGGGTGATGGCCTGCCCCTTGACGCCCGCGCGCCCGGCGGCGGCCAGCGCCTCGGCCAGTACGCGGTCGTGCAGCTCCGGGTCGAGCTGCTGGTCCTCGGGGACCGGGTTGGCGACGATCAGCGCGCTCTCCTGGCCGCCGAGCGCGTCCTGGCCGCGCATGACGTCGGCCGCCTCGCCCGGCGACTCGATCCGCCAGTCGATCGGCTGGCCGGAGGAGTGCAGGTAGAAGCCGGGGAAGGTGTCGGTGCGATAGCCCGCCACGGCCACTCCTCGCGTCTCCAGGCGTTGCAGCGTGGCGGGCACGTCCAGGATCGACTTCACACCCGCGCAGACGACCGTGATCCGGGTGCGGGACAGGGTGTCGAGGTCGGCGGACTCGTCCTGGTCCTCGGCCCAGCCGCGGTGCACGCCGCCGAGCCCGCCGGTGGCGAAGACCCGGATGCCGGCCCGGGCGGCCAGGAACGACGTGGCCGACACGGTCGTCGCGCCACTGGCCTTCAGCGCGGCCGCCATGGGCAGGTCCCGCTGGCTCAGCTTGCGCAGCCCGGGCTCGGTCGCGACCCGCTCCAGCTCCACGTCGTTCAGGCCGATCCGGGGCACGCCGTCCAGCACGGCGATCGTGGCCGGTACGGCGCCCGCGGCCCGGATGACACCCTCCAGCTCCCGTGCCACCTCCAGGTTCCGCGGCTGCGGCAGCCCGTGGGAGATGATCGTGGACTCCAGCGCCACAAGCGGCGAACCCTGGGCCAGGGCCTCGGCCACCTCGTCGGACGGCTGGAGAACGGAGTGCGTGGTGCTGCGCATGGTGAGTTTTGTGCTCCTTGCGTGGTCCTGACCCCGCTTTACGGGAACTGGGTGTTTCACGGAATTTGTTCCGAAATAGAGGAGGGTACGGGCCTGCCGGTCCGGCCGTCCACCTGAGGATCACACGAGGAGGGTGACGCCTGCCAGAGACAGGGCGGCGATGATGCCCGTGGCGATTCCACCGAGCAGGATCGCCCGCCCGCCCTTGGCTAGTTTGCGCAGGTTGATACCGGTGCCCAGGGCGAACAGGGCGGCCGCCATCAGCACGTTGGTCGCGATGGGTGCGGCGGTGGTGACGGCGGGCGGGAGCCATCCGGTGCTACGCAGGGCGACCAACGCGAGGAACGCGGCCACGAACAGGGGAATGATCGGAGGTCTGGCCGCGTGGCGCGTGCTGGGCTGTGGGGTGGCGGTGTGTCGGGTGCCGGCCGATGGGGTGGCCCGGCGTTGAAGGCCGGCCGGTGGGATGAGAGTGGGCCGGGTGCCGGGCCGTGGGGTGGGCGGCGAGGTGGGCGGCGAGGTGGGCGTGGTGTTGGTGGGCTGGTGAGCGGTCGCGGGCTGAGGCCGGGCAGGGCGGTGGCGTTGGCGGTGGCGTTGGCGTTGGCGGTGGGTGGTGAGGGCGACGATGGGGGCCAGCAGGACGACGCGGCCCAGTTTGACCGTCACCGCGCTGGTCAGCACGCCTGTGGCGGTGCCGATCGCGGCCACCTGGGCCACCTCGTGCACGGAGGCCCCCGTCCAGACGCCGAGCTGTGCGGAGGTGAGACCGAGGAGCGGGCCGGCGAGCGGGACCAGGACGATGGCGGCGGTCCCGTACAGGACGATGACGCTGAGCGCGCCCGCGGTGTCATCGTCGTCGGCGAGGTCCGTGCTGTCGCGCATGGCGGCTATGGCCGCCGCGCCGCAGATGGACACGCCCGTGGCGATCAGCAGCGACGTGCCCGGGGGGAGGCCCAGCCGGCGGCCGATCCGGGGCGTCAGCGTGAACGTGGCCGTCGTGGCGACCGCCACGATGGCCAGGGTCTGCCAGCCCAGGGCGAGCACCTGGGGGATCGCGATCTGCAGGCCGAGCAGGGCGACGGCCACCCGGAGGACCCGCCGCGCGACGAACGCGAGGCCGGGCTTGAAGCGCTCTCCGAGGCCCGCCGTGTTCGCCAGGGCCGCACCGGAGAACACCGCGATCACGGCCGGGCTGAGCGCGGGCACGAATCCGCTGATCAGCGAGGCCACCGCCACGGCCACGGCCGCGAGGGCGAACCCGGGCCACAGCCTGCCGGGCCGCGCGCCGGTGGGGTGGGGTGGCGTGGGGGCGGCCGGAAGCGCGGGCGCGGCGGTGGGTGGCGGCGGTGTGGGGGTCGAATGTGGGGTGGAGGGGCGTGGCGAGGGTGGGGTGGGGTGATCGGGGGCGGGCATGAGCTCAGTGTTCTGAGGGTCGGGAGGGGGCGGTAGGCGCTGTTGGGTGGGAGGTCATAGCCTTGGGCTATGAGTGGGCTGCCTGATCTTGATTCGCTGAAGCTGCTCGTCGATGTGGGCGAGCTGGGGAGTCTGGGGCAGGCGGCGAAGGCGGCGGGGATCGCGCAGCCGTCGGCCAGCAAGCGCGTCGCCCATCTCGAACGCCGTCTCGGCCTGCCGCTGATCGAGCGCACGCCGAGAGGCTCCACGCTCACCGCCGAGGGCAAGATGGTGGCGGGCTGGGCCGCTCAGGTGCTGGCCGCCGCCCAGGAGCTCATGCGGGCCGTTCAGGCGGTGCGGACCAGCGAGGCGGCTCACCTGCGGGTGGCGTCGAGCATGACGGTGGCCGAGTATTTGGTGCCCCGGTGGCTCGGTGAGCTGCAGAACCGGGAGCCGGACGTGCAGGTCGGGCTGGACGTGGTCAACTCGGCCGACGTCGCCGCGCGGGTGCTGGGTGAGGACGTGGAGCTGGGGTTCGTCGAAGGGCCAAACGTGCCGGAGGGGCTGGCGAGCCGGGTCGTGGGCACCGACCGGCTGGTGGTCGTGGTGGCGCCGGGGCATCCGTGGGCGCGCCGGCGTACGGTGCTGAGGGGGCCGGAACTGGCCGCCACGCCGCTGGTGGTGCGGGAGTCCGGGTCCGGTACGCGGGAGACCCTGGACGTGGCGTTCAGGAGCCTGCGGCGGGCCAGTCCGCGGCTGGAGCTGGGGTCGAACTCGGCGGTCAAGGGGGCGGCGCAGGCGGGGGCGGCGCCCGCGGTGCTCAGCGGGTACGCGGTGGAGGCCGAGGTGGCGACCGGACGCCTGGTGGAGGTGCCGCTGGCGGGGCTCAACCTGGTCAGGAGCTTGAGAGCGGTGTGGCGGCGCGGCCGCCCGCTCACCGGCCCGGCCGCCATCCTGCTCGGCATCGCCAGCCGCCCCTGACCCTCTGCCAGACGCGTTGCCGGCCGCGGGTGGATGTCCGGTCGGTTTGCGGGGTGGGTTGCTGCTGAGGCGGGTTGGTTGTTGACGGGTGATGTGGTTTGGGCCTTATGGTGCGTTAATGGGTGTGTATGACGTGGTTGTCGCCGGGGGCGGGCACAACGGGCTGGTCGCGGCCGCGTACCTGGCCAGGGCCGGGCGGCGGGTGCTCGTGCTCGAACGGTACGGTCACGTCGGCGGCCTGGCGATCTCCGCTCAGCCCTTCCCCGGGATCGACGTGCGCCTGTCGCGCTACTCCTACCTGGTCAGCCTGCTGCCGGCGCAAATCGTCCGGGATCTTGGGCTGGAGCTGGAGCTGAGACGGCGGCGGTACGCCTCCTACACCCCCACGGGGGACACCGGGCTGCTGGTGGACAACGTGGACGCGGGACGGACGGCGGCCTCGTTCGCGGCCGTCACGGGAGACCGGCGCGACCACGAGGCGTGGCAGGACTTCTACGGCATGGTGGCGGAGGTGGCGCGGGTGCTGGCCCCCACCCTGCTCGAACCGCTGCGCAAGCCCGCTCAGATCGAGCGGCTGGTCGGGGCGCGGGCCTGGCGGGATCTGTTCGCCCGGCCGATCGGCGAGACCGTGGCGGAGCGGTTCCGCGACGACACCGTACGGGGTGTCGTGCTCACCGACGCGCTCATCGGCACGTTCGCCGATCCCGCCGTCGACCTGGTGGCCAACCGGTGCTTCCTCTACCACGTGATCGGTGACGGCACGGGCGACTGGAACGTCCCCGTGGGCGGGATGGGGGCGGTCTCCGGGGCGCTGGAGGCGGCGGCGCGGCGGGCGGGCGCGGAGATCAGGACCGGGGCGGAGATCGTCGGGATCGCGCCGTCCGGTGAGGTCACGTTCCGGTCGGGGGGCCGCGAGTACACGGTGAACGGCTCCCGGGTGCTGGTCAACCTGCCGCCCGCCGTGCTCGACCGGGTGATGGGCAGGCCGGAGACGGTCCCCGAGGGGGCGCAGCTCAAGGTCAACATGGTGCTGGCCCGGTTGCCCCGGCTGAAGGACACCACGGTGGACCCGCGGGCGGCCTTCAGCGGGACGTTTCACATCAACGAGGGACGCGATCAGCTCGCCAAGGCGTACGCGCGGGCGGCGAACGGGGAGATCCCGGAACTGCCGCCGGCCGAGGTCTACTGCCATTCGCTGACCGACCCCTCCATTCTCGGCCCGGAACTCCGGGGTAAGGCCGAGACGATGACGCTGTTCGGCCTCCACATGCCAGCCCGACTTTTCCGCAAAAATCCCGATAAATCGCGGAAAGTCGCTTTGGATGCCACCTTCGCCTCCATCAACTCCGTCCTCGCCGAGCCCATCGAAGACTGCCTGCTCCGAACCCCCGAAGGCACCCCGTGCGTGGAGGTCAAAACACCGGTCGACCTCGAGAAGGACGCGGGACTCCCCGGCGGCCACATCTTCCACACGAACCTGACCTGGCCGTACGCGGAGGACACCGGCTGGGGCGTGGAGACCGCGTACGAGCGCATTCTGATCTGCGGCGCGAGCGCCCGAAGAGGCGGCGGCGTGAGCGGAATCCCCGGCCACAACGCGGCCATGGCCGTTCTGGGTCGCTGAACCCTGGATGAGCCCAGCGGTCCCTCGGACGCCGGCGGACCCCTTCATCGCGTTCTCATGATGAGGCCCTAGCGTTTAGGCCATGAGTGAGCCCGCACGTTTGCTGGTGGTGGACGACGAGCCCGCGTTGCGCGAGGCGCTGCAGTCGAGCCTGGAGTTCGAGGGCTACGCGGTCGTCACGGCCGGCGACGGGCACGCGGCGCTCTCCGAGCTGTCCGGCAGCCCCTTCGACGCGGTGCTGCTCGACGTCATGATGCCCCGGCTCGACGGGCTGACCGCCTGCCGCCGGCTGCGAGCCGCCGGGAACAACATCCCCGTCCTCATGCTCACCGCGCGCGACGCCGTCGGCGACCGCGTCTCCGGGCTGGACGCGGGGGCCGACGACTACCTGGTCAAGCCGTTCGAGCTGGACGAGCTGCTCGCCCGGGTGCGGGCCCTGCTGCGCAGGGGCGCGCTCAACGCCGGCGTGCCCGAGATCGACACGCTCTCCTACGGCGACCTGCGGATGGACCCGGCGACCAGGGAGGTCACCCGGGGCGCGCGCCGGCTCGACCTGACCAGGACCGAATACCTGCTGATGGAGCTGTTCCTCGCGCACCCCCGGCAGGTGCTGACCAGGGACCAGATCCTGAGCGAGGTGTGGGGGTTCGACTTCGAGCCGACGTCCAACTCGCTCGACGTCTACGTGATGTATCTGCGGCGCAAGACCGAGGCCGGAGGCGAGCCGCGGGTGATCCACACCGTGCGCGGGGTGGGTTATGTGCTGCGGGCGGCGCGGTGACGCGGGGCAGTCTGCGCACCCGGCTGACACTGCTCGTCACCATCGCGGTGGCGCTCGCGGTGGCGATCAGCGCGGGCTCCTGCTTCATGATCGTCCGCAAGCAGCTCTACGAGCAGCTCGACCACCAGCTCGGCGGGGGCAAGAACCAGCACGAGCAACTGGAGGGCCTGCTGAAGGGGTGCAGCCCCGAGCCGCGCGCCGAGGACCACTACGGGCCCCAGTACTCCACCCAGGTCATCTACGGCGACGACCGTCCCACCTGCTACGACGGCCCCGCCCTGGTGGTCACCGAGGAGGACCGGGAGGTGGCCGTCGGCAAGCGCGGCCGGCACTATCACAACGGCCTGACCGAGGACGGCACGCAGATGCGCATCCTCACCGAGCAGGTCGGGCACGGCATGGCGGTCATGGACGCCAGGCCGGTGGGCGAGCTTCGCGACTCGCTGCAGGGCATGGCACTACTCCTCGGCGGGGTGGCCGCGCTGGGCGTCCTGCTCGCCGCGACCGCCGGGCTGCTCATCGCCCGCGCCGCGCTGCGTCCGGTGGGGCGCCTCACCCGGGCGGTCGAGCACATCGCCCAGACCGAGGACCTCGGCACGCACATCCCGGTCAAGGGCAGCGACGAGATCGCCCGCCTGTCCTCCTCCTTCAACGCGATGACCACGGCCCTGGCCGGGTCGCGCGAGCGGCAGCGGCAGCTCGTCGCCGACGCCGGTCACGAGCTGCGCACCCCTCTCACCACGCTGCGCACCAACATCGACCTGCTGCTGCGCAGCGAGCAGACCGGACGCAGCCTCGATCCCGGGGCCAAGGAGCGCCTGCTGGTCAACGTGAAGGCCCAGTTCGCCGAGCTGACCACGCTCGTCGGCGACCTGCTGCAGCTCGCCAGGGGCGACACCGACCACGAGCCGCACGTGGAGCTGGCCTTCCACGAGGTCGTGACCGCCGCCGTCGAGCGCGCCCGGCTGCGCGGCGCGGAGGTGACCACCGAGCTGTCCCCCTGGTACGTCGTCGGCAACGCCGCCTCGCTCGAACGCGCCGTGCTCAACCTCATGGACAACGCCGCCAAGTTCAGCCCAGGCGGCCAGGTCGAGGTGCGGTTGCGGCTCGGCCGGCTGACCGTGCGCGACCACGGCCCCGGGCTGGCCGAGGAGGACCTCCCGCACGTCTTCGAACGGTTCTGGCGCTCTCCGCTGGCGCGCGGCCTGCCGGGGTCGGGGCTGGGCCTGGCGATCGTGGCGCAGGCGGTGAAGGAGGCGGGCGGCAAGGTCGCCCTGGCGAACGCGCCGGACGGCGGCGCGATCGCGACGATGGACCTGCCGGGGACGGCCGGCCGAGGCGCGGAGGCGGAGCGGCTCGCCTAGCGTCAGCGGCGCGGCGTGCTAGGCCGGAAGGGCGGCGAGGAGGAAGGCGAGACGGGCGGCGGCGGACTCGACGTCGTCGGTGGTGCCCAGGCGGTAGCCCCAGGAGGTGACGAACGCCCCCTCGTCGGAGCAGGTCACGGTCTCCGCCAGGGTGGCCGAGAAGCGATTGCGGACCGACACGTAGGCCGGGTCGCTGGACAGGGCAAGGCTCTGGACCGACAGGTCGGCGTGGCGACCCGCGTGCCAGGCGAATCGCTCAAGGCAGAGCGCGGTATCAAGCATCATGCGTCACCTCCGCAACGTCTCGCGACAGAATTGCACGATCTTGTGGTGAGAGGCAAGCAATTGCTGCGGTTAATGTGAGGATTGTTTCCGGTATTCGTCAAGGACGCTGATGATGATGGCCCGTCCCGTCTCCTCGAACTCCGCCACTTTGGCGTAGTCGTCGAAGGCCCGGACGTAGAAGGCGACGTCGTCGGGGTCGCGCAGATTCAGGTCCTTCGTCATCGTGGGCACGGCGACCATGGTGTCGTTGTAGATCCAGAAGCCGTTGATCGGGTTGGACGGGAGCTCGGTGCCGAAGGGGACCACGCCGAACTCCACGTTCGGCAGCGTGCTGACGGCCAGCAGGCGGTCGAGCTGGCCCCGCATGACCTCGGGCGGCGCCAGGGACGTGCGCAGCACCGCCTCCGTCACCACGAACCTGAACGTGCGCGTGCGGTCGTAGAGGATCTCCTGGCGCTGCATCCGCACCCGCACCGCCGCGTCGATCTGGTCGGCCGCGCTGTAGAGGCGCTTGACCTTGCGGAACACGTGCCTGGCGTATTCTGAGGTCTGCAGCAGGCCGACGATGATGCCGGGCTCGAACACCCGGAACAGCTTCGTGCGCGCCTCCAGGTCGCGGATGTCCTCCTGGATGGCCGCCAGGCCGCTGCGGTGGCGCTGCTTCCAGTCGTCGTGCCGCTCCAGCAGCGAGACGGCCTGCCTGATCAGCTCGTCGGTCGTGTCGGGCGAGGCGCGTACGGCCTGCGCCCACACGACCACGTCATCCTCGGTCGCCGTCTGCCGGGCGTTCTCCAGGCGGGACACCTTGGACGGCTGCCATCGCAGCCGCTCGGCGAGCTCCTTGCCCGACAGGCGGGCGGCCTCGCGTAGCTGGCGTAAGTGGCCGCCGAGATCGATGCGCGCCTGCTGAAACGACGTCACGCCGCAAGAGGCTAGCCCTGACGATGCCGATCATGCCAGGGTCCGGGGCAAATGTGATCAACCGGTGGCCGACGGTTACGGCCGGTCGGCTGGGAAAGCGGTTGCTGGGCCGTCCGGCAGGACCCGGCGGGCGATCTCGGTGATGAGCTCGCGGGGGACCTCGACCGCGGTCTCGCCGTCGAGCACGTCGCGGAGGTCGGCGAGCGCCTCCGCGTCGGTGACCTGCAGTCCTTGGACGACGATGGTGCCGCGATCGGTCTCGTACAGGGTGGGACAGGCGCCCGCCTCCGAGGTGGAGCCGAGGAACCGCATTCGCATGACGATCCTTCCCCGATAGCTGATGCAATTGCGCGCAATTGTATGGCTCAGGGATGGCCTTGTGATCATATTTCCCAAAAAATCGTGATACGTCAGTCGAGGGCGCCGTCCATGAACTCCCTGGCCCGCTCGAACAGTCCCAGCGTCGTCGCGTGCAGCAGGTCCCCGATCTCTTTGGGCGCCTTGCCCGCGTACGCCCGGGCGTGGCTGCCCTCCAGCACGATGCCGAGCTTGAAGCAGGCCATCACCGCGTACCAGACGATGGACGACATGTCCCGCTCCGACAGTGCCGCGTAGTACGCGATCAGCTCCCGAGGCGCCGGCAGGCCGGGGACATGGCCGTCGTTGCCGGGCCAGGTGGCCAGCAGCCAGCCGAGGTCGATCAGCGGGTCGCCGATCGTGCACATCTCCCAGTCCACGATCGCGGCCACGCGGGGGCCGTCGCAGGCGAACATGAGGTTCGCGAAGTGGTAGTCGCCGTGCATGATGCCCGGGGTGAAGGTCTTCGGCAGGTGGCGGGCCAGCCAGTCGGCCGTCTCGGGCAGGTGCGGGATGTCGGGGCCGGGGTAGCCGTCGAGCTCGCCGTAGGAGTCGAGCTCCTTGAGCCAGCGCGGCACCTGCCGCTCCAGGAACCCCTCCGGCCGGCCGAAGTCCGGCAGCACCGCCGGATCGACCCGCCCGAGCTCGGCCAGCGCGGCGGCGGCCTCCAGCCCCATCCGGTGCCGGATCGCCGGGTCGGACGCGTGCGGCTCCGGCAGCCCGAGCGACGGGTTGAATCCCTCGACCGGCTCCATCAGGTAGAACACCGGCTCGCGCGCCGTCTGCGCGGCCACCAGCGCGGGCGCGGGCACGGAGGTGCCGCGCAGCGCCGCCAGCACCCGCGCCTCGCGGCGCAGCACCTCGTTGCTCTTCCTGCGGGCGTGCAGGGGCGGGCGGCGCAGGATGTACGGGCGACCGGCGCGTTCGAGGCGGACCATGACGTTCTGGGTGCCGCCCGGCACCGGCGCCACGCCCGTGATCGGGCCGCCGGGCAGGCCCTGGCCGTCCATCCACGCGGCGAGCTCGGCGAGGTCGATGGCGCTGACGTCGATGTGGCTGGAGCTCATGTACCGCCCTTGTCCAGAATGATATTCTAGTCGCTGACCTTATGAGGGCGCCGCTCGCCCGGTCAACCCTGGGTGAGCGCCTGTGCGCACGGCGGGTGCACGGACTCTCGTCCCGCGAGCCCGCCGGGGGACATAGGCCCTATCTTTCTCCAGAACGGATGCCGATCTCAAAATAATCGACAGGGGAGGATCGGGCATGGACTGCGTCGTCGCGCTCGACGTGGGCGGCACCACCATGAAAGGCGGATTCGTCGCCCAGGACGGGACGATCCTCCACTTCGAGCAACGGGCCACGCCGCGTGCGGAAGGTCCCGGCCGCGTCATCGCCGAGATCTCCGCCTTCGTCTCCGAGTTGTCCCGCCCCCGCGCCGGGCTGCGGCCGCTGGCCGTGGGGCTGGCCGTCCCCGGGCTGGTCACGGAGACGCACGCGGTCTTCTCCGCGGCGTTCGGCTGGCGCGACGTGCCCGCCTCGGCGTTCACGGACGTGGACCTGCCGGTGGCGCTGGGGCACGACGTCCGCTCAGCCGGCGAGGCGGAGCTGGTTTATGGAGGACATTCCAGCGGGGACGTCCTGTTCCTCCCCATCGGTACGGGCATCGCGGGCGCGGTGGTCCTGTCCGGCTCGCTGTACGGGGGCGCCGGGGGATGGGCCGGGCAGATCGGGCACGTCCCGGTCTGGCCCGACGGGCTCGCCTGCGGGTGCGGGCAGCGGGGCTGCCTGGCCGCCTACGCCTCGGGCGGGGCGCTCGCGGCCCGGTGCGGGGTCGCCTCGGCCTCCGAGGTGGCGCGGCGGGTGGCGGAGGGGGACGAGCGGGCGGTCCAGGTGTGGGACGAGGCGGTGGAGGCGCTCGCCGCGGGGCTGGCCACGTACACGCTGCTGCTGGATCCCGACACCGTCGTGGTCGGCGGCGGGGTGTCGCAGGCGGGGGACGCGCTGCTGGGCCCGCTCCGGGAGCGGCTGGCGGCGCGCCTGACGTTCCGGCGGCCTCCCGAGCTCCGGGCTTCGGTCCTCGGGGCGCGGGCCGGGGTGCTGGGAGCCGGATCGCTGGGCTGGCGGGCCGCCTCCCCGGCCGCATAGCCCTCGGGCCGCTCAGCCGGCCAGGCTCGCCGGGACGTCGACGAGCCGCGCGCGCAACTCCTCGCCCAGCGCCTTGGCCTGAGGGTCCATCCGGGGGCTCGCCGCGACGCCCCTGCCCAGGAGACCATGAATGACGAAGTTGAGAGCCTTGATGTTGGGCAGCTCGTAGCGGTCGACGCGGTACGCCGCCAGAGCCGGGAGAAGCTCCTTCAGCATTTCGGCCGTCAGGAGCCGCTCCAGCCAGTCGTAGCGCTCCCGGGTGTCCGTCCATACTCCGAGGTTGGCGTCGCCGCCCTTGTCGCCGGAGCGGGCACCGGCGACCCGCCCCAGGGGCATGCGCACCGCCGGCCGGCCGGCGGCGGGCTCGGCCCGCGGGTACCCGCCAGGCCGGGCCGCCCCCGGCCCGCCGCCCTGGCCGGCCGGGGGCGGCGAGTCGGCCGGGTGCGGTGAGTCGGCCGGAGGCTCCTGCGGGAGCTCCGTGCCGTTCAGGAAGACGCGTGGGTGGACCTGTGCGGCGGGGACCAGCACCGGCCAGTAGACGCCATAGGGAGAGGCGTTGCCCGGCGGGGTGAGGGCGTAGAAGCCCGGATAGCTGGCCAGGCCGGTCTCCACGACCGCGGCGGAGAACGCGCGGCCGGCCCGCTGGGGGTCGGCGTCCATGACCGTGATCCGCAGCAGGCCCGAGTCCGTGAGCGTGACATCGACCTGGCCGAACGACTCCCGGGGGATCCTGGCCCAGATCGCCTCCTCCGCCACCCGGGCCTTGGCCTCCAGGTCCAGGCCGGTGAGCACGAGGGTCATCGTGTTGCGGTATCCGGCCAGGTGGTTGACGGCGACCTTGAGGGTGTCCGGCGGCGGCTCGCCGCGCACGCCCGAGACGCGGACCCGGTCCGGCCCCGCGTCCGTCAGGGTGATGGTGTCGAACCGGGCCACCACGTCGGGGCCCAGGTAGCGGGGCGTGGTCAGCTCGTAGACGAGCTGGGCGGTCACCGTGCCCGTCGAGACCAGGCCGCCGGTGCCCGGGTGCTTCGTGATGACGGACGAGCCGTCCGCGTGCAGCTCGGCGATCGGGAAGCCGCAGTGCGCCAGATCCGGTACGTCCTGGAAGAACGCGTAGTTCCCGCCCGTGGCCTGGCAGCCGCACTCGATGATGTGCCCCGCCACCACCGAGCCCGCCAGCGGGTCCAGGTCGCCCGGGCCCCAGCCGTACCGCCAGATGCCCGGGCCCGTCACCAGGGCGGAGTCGGTCACGCGGCCCGTCACCACCACGTCCGCGCCCGCGGACAGCGCGGTGGCGATGGGACGGGCGCCGAGGTAGGCGTTCGCGGTCAGCGGGGTGGCGGTGAGGGCCTCGCCGGTGTCCGCGTTGGTCAGGTCCAGGGGAGCGCCGGTGAGGTCGTCGCCCGTGACGTGGGCCACCGCGGGGGAGAGCCCGAGGCGGGCGGCCAGGTCGTGGACGGCCTCGGCGCAGCCGGCCGGGTCCAGGCCGCCCGCGTTCGACACGATCTTGATGCCCCGGTCGAGGCAGGTGCCGAGGACGTCCTCCAGTTGACGCAGGAAGGTCGGCGCGTAGCCGGGGCGGCCCTTCAGGCGGTTGCCGGCGAGGATGAGCATGGTCAGCTCCGCCAGCCAGTCGCCCGTCAGCACGTCGATCGGGCCGCCCTCGACCATCTCCCTGGCGGCCGAGAGGCGGTCGCCGTAGAAACCGCTGCAGTTCGCGATGCGCAGGCTCATCTCGCTAGTCCTGGCGCGGGACCCACCTGGGCGGGCGCTTGTCCATGTAGGCCGCGATGCCCTCCTGACCCTCCTCCGAGGTGAAGCGCTCGGCCGACAGTTCGGTCATCCGCCGCAACCCCTCCGCGAACGACACCATGGGCACCTCCCTGACCAGCCGCTTCGTGATGGCCAGGGACTCCGGGCCGCCCCTGGCCAGCAGCCCGGCGTAGTGCGCGACCGCCGCGTCCAGCTCCTCCTCGGGCACCGCCCGCGAGATCAGCCCGATCTCCACGGCCCTGACGGCGTCGAACACCTCGCCGGTCAGGAAGTATTCGGCCGCCGCCCGGGCGCCGACCCGCCGGAGCACCGGCACCGAGATCATGGCGGGCACGACCCCGAGCCGTACCTCCGTGAACGCGAACGTGGCCGTCAGCGGCGCGACCGCGAAGTCGCATGCCGCCACCAGTCCCAGGCCGCCCGCCCGCGCGGTGCCGTTCATGCGGCAGATGACCGGCTTCGGGCTCTCCCAGACCAGTTCGAGGATCTCCGGGAACGACGCCGTCACCGGCGCCTCCGGCCGGCCCTCCGCGCTGCGCTGCTCCTTGATGTCGGCGCCGGAGCAGAACACCTTGCCGGTGGCGGTCAGCACGATCACCCTGGCCTCCGGCTCGGCCAGCGCCCAGGTGAGCCGGTCCTTGAGGTCGCTCAGGAGCCGCATCGACAGCGCGTTGCGGTTGGGCGGCGAGTCGAGCGTGACGGTGGCGACGCCCGCCGTCAGCTCCTTGTGTACCAGGCTCATGGATTCCCCTCTTGGATGATCGCCAGCACCGCGCCCGCGTCGACCTGCTGGCCCTGCTCGACGTGTACGCCGGACACCACGCCGTCGGCCGGGGCGGCGATCCGGTGCTCCATCTTCATCGCCTCCAGCACCAGCACCGCCTGGCCCTTGGTCACCCGGTCGCCGGGCGCCACCTCGACCCGGGACACGCTGCCCGGCATGGGGGCCAGCAGGGATCCGGGGGGGACCTGCTCGACCGGCTCGGGCAGGCGCGGGACCGGGGTGAGGACCAGGCCGCCGCCGGCGTGGTCGACATAGATGGTTTCGTCGCCCTCGTACCGGGCCACCTCGAACGTGTGCCGGACGCCGTCGCGTTCCAGGATCACCCGCCCGGGGTCGGCGGCGACCACCGTGACGCCCTCGGGGAGCGGGTCGTAGACGATCTCGGCCTGCTCGAAGCGGGCGCGGCGGGGCTGGGAGCGGACATTGCGCCAGCCGCCCGGCAGGCTCGCCAGCACCCGCGCGCGGCGGCGGTTGGCGGCGGCCATCGCCAGGGCGGCGGCCAGCACCGGCAGGTCGCCGGGGGGTTCTTCGCGTGGCGGGCCGTCGTCGTGGAGGGGGCCGGTGGGGGAGAGGAAGCCGGTGTGGGTGTCACCGGCCAAGAAATCCTGATTTGTCAGGATTTTTATGAGCAAATCGCGATTTGTCGTGAGGCCGTGGAGCTTCGCCCGCCGCAGCGCCGTGACGAGCCCGCGTACCGCCCGCGCGCGGGACGAGCCGTGCGCGACGACCTTGGCCAGCATCGGGTCGTAGTGCGGCGAGATCACCGACCCGGACTCCACCCCCGAGTCCACCCGCACCTCGCCGGGCACCTCGAAGCGCCGCAGCACGCCGCTCTGCGGGACGTAGTCGCCGTCCTCCGCGTAGAGCCGCACTTCGACGGCGTGCCCCGCGGGCTCCGGCGGCGCCGGTGGCAGCGCGGCGCCCTCGGCCACGTCGAGCTGCAGCCGTACGAGATCGACCCCGAAGACCAGCTCGGTCACCGGGTGCTCGACCTGGAGCCGGGTGTTCATCTCCAGGAACGCCACCCGGTCCCCGAGGACCATGAACTCCACCGTGCCCGCCCCGGCGTAACCGATCTTCCGGGCGGCCCGCACGGCGGCCTCGCACAACCTCGCCCGCAGCTCCGGCGAGATCCCCGGTGAGGGGCACTCCTCGACGACCTTCTGATGCCGCCGCTGCACGCTGCACTCGCGCTCGCCGAGCGCCCACACGGTCCCGTGCCGGTCGGCCAGCACCTGCACCTCGACGTGCCTGGCCCGCTCCAGCAGCGGCTCCACGAACACGGTCCCGTCGCCGAACGCCGCGGCGGCCTCGCGCCGCGCGGACTCGACCTCCCCGGCCAGCTCGTCCGGCCCGCGTACGATCCGCATGCCCCGCCCGCCCCCGCCCGCGGCGGCCTTCACCAGCACCGGGAACTCCCCGGGCGCGGCCGGGTCCAGCGACGGCAGCACCGGCACCCCGGCCTCGGCCATCAGCCGCTTCGCCGCGATCTTCGACCCCATGGCGGCGATGGCCGCGGGCGGCGGGCCCACCCAGACCAGCCCGGCCGCCAGCACGGCCCGGGCGAAGTCCGCGTTCTCGGACAGGAAGCCGTAACCCGGGTGCACGGCGTCCGCGCCGGAGGCCCGGCAGGCGTCCAGGATGCGGCCGATGTCCAGGTAGGTGTCGGCGGGGCGGGCACCTGGCAGGCGTACCGCCAGGTCGGCCTCGGCCACGTGCGGCGCGTCCGCGTCGGGGTCGGAGAACACGGCCACCGTGGAGACGCCGAGCGAGCGGCACGTGCGGAAGACGCGGCGGGCGATCTCGCCCCGGTTGGCGACGAGCAGGCGGGTGATCACGGCCGGAACACCCCGAACCCGCCCGGCGCCGGCACCGGCGCGCTGTTGCTCGCCGACAGGCACAGACCCAGCACGGTACGGGTGTCGCGCGGATCGATGACCCCGTCGTCATACAGGCGCCCGGACAGGAAGAACGCCAGCGACTCGGCCTCGATCTGGGCCTCCACCATCGCGCGCATCGCCGCGTCGGCCTCCTCGTCGTAGACCTGGCCCTTGGCCCGCGCCGAGGCCCGGCCCACCAGGGACAGCACGCCGGCGAGCTGCGCCGGGCCCATGACCGCCGACTTCGCGCTCGGCCAGCTGAACAGGAAGCGGGGGTCGTACGCGCGGCCGCACATGCCGTAGTTGCCGGCCCCGTACGAGGCGCCCATGACGACGGTCAGGTGCGGGACGGTCGAGTTGGACACCGCGTTGATCATCATGGCGCCGTGCTTGATGATGCCGCCCTGCTCGTAGTCCTTGCCGACCATGTAGCCGGTGGTGTTCTGGAGGAACAGCAGCGGGGTGCGTGACTGGTCGGCGAGCTGGATGAACTGGGTGGCCTTCTGCGACTCCGCGCTGAACAGCACGCCGCGGGCGTTGGCCAGCACCCCCACCGGATAGCCGTGGATGCGCGCCCAGCCGGTGACCAGCGAGGTCCCGTAGGCCGGCTTGAACTCCTCGAACTCGCTCCCGTCCACCACCCGTGCGATCACCTCACGGGGGTCGAAGGGCACCTTGAGGTCCTCGGGGACGATCCCGAGCAGCTCGTCCGCCGGATATTCCGGCTCCCGCGGCTCGAAGGGGGTGATGCCCTGCTTGCGCCAGTGCAGGGAGCCGATGATGTTCCGGCCGATGCGCAGCGCGTCGTGCTCGTCCTCGGCCAGGTAGTCGGCCAGGCCGCTGACGCGGGCGTGCATCTCGGCGCCGCCCAGCGACTCGTCGTCCGACTCCTCGCCGGTGGCCATCTTGACCAGCGGCGGGCCGCCGAGGAACACTTTCGCGCGTTCTCGCACCATCACCACGTAGTCGCTCATGCCGGGCACGTAGGCGCCGCCCGCCGTCGAGTTTCCGAACACGATCGCGACGGTCGGGATCCCGGCCGCCGACAGCCGGGTCAGGTCACGAAATATCCGGCCACCCGGGATGAAGATCTCCTTCTGCGCCGGCAGGTCGGCGCCGCCGCTCTCCACCAGGTTCACGTACGGGAGCCGGTTCCGCAGCGCGATGTCCGAGGCGCGGAGGGATTTCCGCAACGTCCACGGGTTCGACGAGCCGCCCCGGACCGTGGGGTCGTTGGCCGTGATCACGCACTCGACGCCCGCCACGACCCCGATCCCGGTGACCACGCCGGCGCCGACGGGGTATTCGCTGCCCCAGGCGGCCAGCGGCGACAGCTCCAGGAAGGGCGAGTCGGGGTCGACCAGCAGCTCGATCCGCTCCCTGGCCAGTAGCTTGCCGCGCCCGCGATGGCGTTCGACGTATTTCTCGCCGCCGCCGCCCACCGCCTTGGCGTGCTCGGCGTCGAGCTCCGCCAGCTTGGCCAGCATCGCCTCGCGCCGCCTGCGGTAGTCCTCGCCGCCGGGGTCGAGCCTGCTCCTGATCACGTGCCCTCCTCCGCCGGAGCTGACGCCTCCGTCAACCCGATGGCCCGAGCCCACAGCCGCGTCAGATGGTCGACGGCCACCTGCTCGTCGGCCTGCTCGCCGAGATCCAGCCAGACGCGGGCGAAATGCTCGACCATCCCGCCCAGCATGATCGCGGTGAGCCGGGGGTCCAGCGCCGGGTCCGCGAGGCCCTGGTCCTGCAGCCGCCGCAACCCCTCCGCGCCCCGCCGGACGAAGACCTCGCGCAACTCCAGCAGCAGCCGCCCGAACCTGTCCGTGCCGGTCGCGGCCTGCTCCAGCATCCGCACCAGCCGCGAGTTGGCGGCCCAGGCCCGCAGGTAGAGGCGGTTGGCCGCCTCGATGCGGGCGTAGGGGTCGCCGGGGGCCGCCGCGCCGACGACGCTGGCCGCGAACATCTCGCCGACCACCGCCTCGGCCACCTCGCCGAACAGCGCTTCCTTGGAGCCGAAGTAGGTGTAGAAGGTGCCGTGCGAGACCCCGGCCCGCCGGCACACGTCGTCGATCCGCACGGCGTCGTAGCCGTGCGCCTCGAACGCCTCGCGCCCGGCCTGCACCAGCGCGGCCCGCGTCCGCCTGCCGCGGGACGTCGGCGCCGGCGACTTGACGATCACGTCAACCACGCTAGCCGACAAAGGCCGTCACGTCACGGGGCGCCCTGGGGCGCGTCCCCTCCATCCCATCCCGGAGGCGGCGTTCTCCTCCGTGATGCGCTCGGGCGTCGCTCCGGTCAGGAGCAGTGGCTCCAGCCGGACTTCCAGCTCTGCGCGCCCCACGAACCGCCCCAGATCACGCACTGCTTCTTGGCTGACAGGCGGACCGGGCCGGCGTAGGCGGTGAACTTGCCCGGGTTGCTCCCGCTGGAGCCGCCCTTGACCTGGAGGATGGCGTTCATCTGGATCTTGGCCGGATACACCTGGTTCGACATCGTGACGACGCAGTTCTTGCCCGCACTGGAGCTGTACAGGAGGTAGACGACGGCGTACATGCTCAGCGGGTGCGAGTCGATGATCTGGTAGCCGGAGCCGCACACCGTGGTCGGCCTGTACGTGTTCGGCTTCGGCGGCGGGGTCGGCTGGGTCTGGGTCTTCTTCTTGCTGGAGGCGGTCGGGCGGGAGGTCGCCGTCGGCTCCTTGGCGGGGGGAACGACGTCCCGTTTCCTGGTGGGTGTGGGGACGGCCGTCCTGGTGGGCCTGGGCGCGATGGTGACCGGGTTCGGCACCTGGGCGGTGGGGGTCCTGCGCGGCCTCTTGGTCTGCTCGGGCTCGTCGATGTCCAGGCTGGGGATCGGAATGGAGACGTCCGTGGGGACGGCCGAGGAGGGGGTCTGCGCGACGGCGGGGGGCTGGTCGCCGGAGGCGTTGTTCTGGGAGGTGTCGCCCACGGTGGTCACCGGCGTGGGCGGCTTGCTGTTCGCCTGCACCACGACCGCGCCGGCGACGACGACCAGCGCCACCGCGGCGGCGCCGGACAGGGCGAACGTGAGGGTACGGCGCTGCTTCGCCGCGCCACCGGGCCCGCCGGTCCCGCCGGGAGCGCCAGGCCCACCGGGAGTGCCGTGAACGTGGGGACCGCCGTGAACGTGGGGACCGCCGGGAGCGGCCGGGCCGCCAGGAGCGCCTGGCCCGCCGCCCGGGGCTCCCGCCTGGAAGGGCCGGCCCGCGGGCATGCCGGGGCCGCCGTGCGGCGGCATGCCGGGCGCACCAGCGTGCGGGTTGTGGGGGAAGCCGCCCTGAGGGACGCCGTGCGGGCCGTTGCCGTGCGGGGCGCCTCCATGCGGGGTGCCTCCATGCGGCATCCCCGCCTGCGGATTGCCGGGCATCCCCGGAGCGTTGTGCGGCATCCCCGCCGGGGGGACTCCATGCGTCGAGCTACCGGACGGGCCGCCCGTCGCGACGGGAC
Source organism: Nonomuraea sp. B12E4 (assembly GCF_039871825.1). Classification (NCBI taxonomy): domain Bacteria; kingdom Bacillati; phylum Actinomycetota; class Actinomycetes; order Streptosporangiales; family Streptosporangiaceae; genus Nonomuraea; species Nonomuraea sp. B12E4. The sequence continues at coordinate 464,243 of NZ_JBDPME010000003.1, forward strand.
CGCTCTGACCGGGGTCGTGCTGGGCGGCGGCCGCCGGCATGCCGTAGGGGCCGGTCTGCGGCGGGGCGACGGGCTGCGGGCCTGTGAGGTGCGGGTCGCCGGCCTGGAGGTGGCCGACGGGCTGCGGGCCGGTCGGCTGCGTCCACGGGCCGGGATAGACGTCCTGGCCGCCCGTGGTCCCAGACTGCTCACCCGCGGAGCCGGACTGGCCGCCCGCCGCCCCGGAGTGCGACCGCGCGCCGGACGGGTCCGATGCGGGGGTGGGGAGCCGCGTGCCCGTCACCGGCTCGACGGCGGTCTTCGGCGCGGGCTGCCCGGTGAGGCGGTCGATGATCTCGTCGGCGGCGGGGCGCTGGGCCGGGTCCTTGGACAGGCAGGCTTCCACCAGCTCGGCCAGTGCCCCCTCCATGCCGCCGAGCTCGGGCTCCTCGTTGAGGATCCGGTTCATCACGACGGGGATGGAGTCGGCGCCGAACGCGGGCTTGCCCGTGGCCGCGAACACCATCGTGACGCCCCAGGCGAACACGTCGGCGGCCTCCGACACGGTCGCGCCGCTGAGCTGCTCGGGCGCCAGGTACGAGGGCGTCCCCATGGCCATGCCGGTGGCCGTCGCGCCCGGCGAGTCCAGGGCGCGGGCGATGCCGAAGTCGATCACGACCGGCCCCTCGGGGCCCATCAGCACGTTGGCCGGCTTGAAGTCGCGGTGCAGGATCCCGGCGCGGTGGATGGCCGCGAGCGCGGTGGCCGTACTGATGGCCAGCCGTTCCAGCGCCGCGCCCCGCCGCGGTCCCTCGTTGATGACCAGCTCGCGCAGGGAGGGCCCCGGCACGTACTCGCTCACGATGTACGGCCGGCTGCCCTCCAGGTCGGCGTGGAGCACTGGAGCGGTGCAGAACCGGGCGACCCGCTGCGCCACGGCCACTTCGCGCAGGAACCTGGTCCGGGCGTCGGCGTCGGCTACCAGGGCGTTGTGCAGCAGCTTGACGGCGACCTGTTCCCCCGAGTCGCTCTTGCCCAGATATACGACACCCTGGCCGCCCTCGCCCAGCCGGGCGACGATGTCATACGCCCCCAGCCGTCGCGGATCGTCCGCCGCCAACGGCTGGAACTGATTCACGTCGGACCCCCATAAACCCTGTAGATGAGGCGAAACGCTACCAGCGTGAGCCTTGAGGCGTCTGCCGGAGTTATCAGAAGTTTCCGGCTTTGACGAGATATGTCAGCTTCGTCGCAGGTCGTCGCGCGACGATGCCGAAGGTCACGGCTTGGTGAAGGCTTCCGGGGGCACAGGCCCCCGGAACGGGACCGGTCCAACGCCACGATCGGCCCCGATCCGGGGATCGGTCCAGCAGGGCGAACGGCCCTGAACCGGGACCGGTCCAGCAAGGTGAACGGCCCTCATCCAGCCCCTGAACCGGAGCGGTCCAAGGGGCCGTGCCACCCGGACCGCCCGCCTGGCGAAAGGTGGCCAGGGACGCCGGTCCGGGCGGGAGGCGGTGGGTTCGCGCTCGGCCTGGGCGCCGCCCTGTCAGATCGCCTTGCCCGGGTTGAGGATGCCCAGCGGGTCGAAGACCGCCTTGATGCCGCGCTGGACCTCCGCGGCGACCGGGCCCGACTCCAGCGCCAGCCAGCGCTGCTTCAGCACCCCCACCCCGTGCTCGCCCGTCAGCGTCCCCCCGAGCTTCAGCGCGTGCGTGAACACCTCGTCCGCCGCCGCCCACACCTCCGGCGGCGGCTCCGCCGTCCCGTGCTCGAAGATGAAGACCGGGTGCAGGTTGCCGTCCCCGGCGTGCGCGACCGTGCAGATCTTCACCCCGTGCCGCGCGCCCGCCGCCTCGATGGCGGTGATCATGTCGGGCAGTACGGACCGCGGCACGCACACATCCTCCACCAGGCACGCCCCGAGCCGCTCCTTGGCCTGGTACGCCATCCGCCGCAGCCCGACCAGCTCCTCGGTCTCGGCCGGGCTGGAGGACACGGCCACGAACGAGGCCCCGTTCTCCATGCACAGCCGCTCCATGCGCTCGATCATCGCCTCGCCGTCGGTGGCGTCCGACTGTCCGATCAGCATGGCCTGCGTGGCGGGCTCCAGCCCGATGTTGCGCCAGTCGTCGATGGCCTGCAGCGTGGCCCGGTCCAGCAACTCCATGAGCGACGGCTGGCAGCCCGCCGCCATGATCGCCGACACGGCCGCCCCCGCGTCCCGCAGCGAGCCGAACTCGGCCGCGAACGTCGCCGGCGGCGCGGCCGGCGCCCGCCGCAGCCGGACGGTGGCCGAGGTGATCACGCCCAGCGTGCCCTCGGAGCCGACGAAGAGCCCGGTCAGGTCGTATCCGGTGACGCCCTTCATGGTGCGCCGGCCGGTGTTCAGGATCCGGCCGTCGGCCAGCACGACCTCCAGGCCCAGCGCCGAGTCGCGGGTGACGCCGTACTTGACGCAGCGCAGCCCGCCCGCGTTCGTGGCCAGGTTGCCGCCGATCGTGGAGATCTCGTACGACGAGGGGTCGGGCGCGTACATGAGCCCGTGCTCCCTGGCGGCCCGGTCCAGGTCGGCGGTGATGACCCCGGGCTCGACGACGGCGATCTCGTCGGCGGGGGAGAGCTCCCTGATCGCGGTCATCCGGGCCAGCGACAGGACGACCGAGCCGTCGCCTGCCGTGGCCGCGCCCGCCAGGCCCGAGCCGGCGCCGCGCGGCACCACCGGCACCCGGTGCTCGGTGGCCCACTTCATGGTGGTCACCACGTCGTCGCGGGAGGCCGCCAGCACCACGCCGAGCGGTTTGCCCGGCGCCACGAACGTCCGGTCGCGGGCATAGGAGTCGATCACGTCGGGATCGGTCAGAACGCGGGCGCCGGACAAGGAGTTCACCAAGGCATCAATCGGTCTCACACCTTGCACCTTAGGCGCAAAATCGGGCGGCCCGCCGGGGGCGCGCTCACGTGGTTTGCGTAGTCCGTCGCTTACAGCAAGACTGCCCGGGTGGATGTCAGGTGCCCGACGTGCTCGGAGACCGACCAGGTTGCCGCGGTTTCGGGCGCGGTCGCCGCCGGGACCACCTATCGGATCGGACGGGTCAGATTACCCGGCGAGCGCGAGGTCGCCGACCTGCCCACGGCCGCGCTGCTGGGCGCCTCCAAACACGTCATGAGCCGTACACAGCTCGCGGTCTGGTTGTCCTTCCCCAGCCGCCACTACACGCCCTGGACCCGGAACCACGGCTACATCCTGCTCTGCGTGGCGGCGCTGACCCACCTGGTGGTGGCGCTGGTGATCGCGATGGGGCAGGACCCCCGGTGGGGCGAGGTGCTGCTCGCCCCGTTCTGCCTGACAGGGCTGTTCTGGGGGCTCGGGCTGCTGTTCGTGCTCGGTTCGTACGGCGCCCGCAAGCGCGACAGGACAGAGGCTCCCGCCAGGGAGAGGGCGCTGACCGTCTGGGAGGGCCTCTATTACTGCGCCCGCGACAACGTGGTGTTCGAGCCCGGGGTCGGCGTCTCGTTCCATCCGAGCGAGACGCGCGAGTACATCTTCGGGTTCAGGAACCCCAGATGAGGGTCAGGCCCGCTCCTCCGCCACCAGGCGCACGCAGACGGTCAGGCCGGTGATGGCCCGCTCCAGCTCGTCCAGCTCCGGGTAGGTCGGCGCGATCCTGATCACGCGGTCGGCGGGGTCGGTGCCGTAGGGGTGGGTGGCGCCCGCGGGGGTCAGCGCGATGCCCGCCGCCTTGGCCCTGGCCACCACTTCGGCGGCGTGCGGCACCTCCAGGCTGACGAAGTAGCCGCCCTTCGGGCTGGTCCACTCGGCCAGGCCGCCGAGCCGCTCGGTCAGCACCTTGTCCACCAGCTCGAACTTCGGCCCGACCAGCTCCGCGTGCCGCCGCATGTGGGCGGCCACCCCGGCGGCGTCGCGCAGGAACTCCACGTGGCGCAACTGGTTGAGCTTGTCGGGGCCGATGGACTGCTTGGAGGTCTGGTGCAGGAACCACTTGACGTTCGCGGGCGAGGAGCCGAAGAACGACACGCCGGCCCCGGCCAGCGTCACCTTCGAGGTGGAGGCGTAGACGAACACCCGGTCGGGGTTGCCCTGCCCGGCGCTGAGCGCCAGCAGGTCGGCCAGCTCGGCCGGGGCGTCGGTGAGGTGGTGCACCGCGTAGGCGTTGTCCCAGAAAATCCGGAAATCGGGGGCGGCGGTGGGCATGGCGGCGAGCCTGCGGACCGTCTCGTCGCTGTAGACGACGCCGGTCGGGTTGCTGTACTTCGGCACGCACCAGATGCCCTTGACGCCCGGGTCGGTGGCGACCAGGCCCTCGACCACGTCCATGTCGGGGCCGTCGGCGGTCATCGGGACGGGCACCATCTTGATCCCGAACCGCTCGCAGATCGTGAAATGCCGGTCATAGCCGGGGACCGGGCACAAAAACGTGACCTCCGGCTCCTCCACCCACCGGCGCGCGGCGCCCGGCACCGGCGTCAGCAGCGCGTGCGCGATCGTGTCGTGCATCAGGGTCAGGCTGGAGTTGCCGCCCACGACGAGCTGCTCGGCGGGCACCTGGACCAGTGGCGCGAACAGCTCGCGCAGCTCCGCCAGCCCCTGCAGGTTGCCGTAGTTGCGGCCGTCGGTGCCGTCGGCGGCCCGGTAGGACGTGGGCAGTTCCAGCATCCCGTTGGAGAGGTCGAGCTGGCGCGGTGACGGCTTGCCCCTGGTGAGGTCGAGCGAAAGCCCCTGCTGGACGAGGGCGGCGTAGTCACGCTGAGCGGTCACGAATTCTCCTCCGAGTCGGCCGTCCGAGCCCGCCGCGTCCGGCGGCCGGCTCGGGATAGCGCCTTGCACACGTACGCAGGATAGGAGAATCCACCGGATGAACCGGCCTCCATCCGGTATGTGGACCGTCTGGACCGTGTTCGCCGGCTCCGCCCCCACGGCAAAAGTGCCGGCCGGAAATATCCAAGAACGACTTCCCGAGCGGCGCTGCTTGGCGTGGAATGGGTAGATCGGGGCAGCCAACACTCCGCAGTGGATGGGAGCAGTTGTGACGACTGTTCGCGAGACCTCGATCGAGCAGGTCAGGCGCCGCCGCACCGGGACGGTCATCGCGTCCTGGCTGTCGACCACCGACCACAAGGTCATCGGGTACCTCTACCTGATCACTTCGTTCGGGTTCTTCCTCGTGGCCGGCGTCATGGCGATGATCATCAGGGCGGAGCTCGCCTCCCCTGGGATGCAACTGGTCAACCAGCAGCAGTACAACCAGCTCTTCACCATTCACGGCACGGTGATGCTGCTGCTGTTCGCCACGCCGCTGTTCGCCGGGTTCGCCAACGTGGTGATGCCGCTGCAGATCGGCGCGCCCGACGTCGCCTTCCCCCGGCTGAACGCGGTGGCGTACTGGCTGTTCCTGTTCGGCGGGCTGATGGTGGTGGCGGGGTTCTTCACGCCGGGCGGGGCCGCGGACTTCGGGTGGTTCGCGTACACGCCGCTGGCGACCTCCTCCTTCTCGCCGCAGGTGGGCGCCGACCTGTGGATCATGGGTCTGGCGCTGTCCGGCCTCGGTACGATCCTCGGCGCCGTCAACTTCATCACCACGATCATCGGCATGCGGGCGCCCGGCATGACGATGTTCCGGCTGCCGCTGTTCACCTGGAACGTGCTGCTGACCAGCATGCTCGTGCTGATGGCCTTCCCCGTGCTGGCCGCGGCGCTGCTCGTGCTGGAGTCCGACCGCAAGCTGGGCACGCAGGTCTTCGAGGCGGTCAACGGCGGGCCGATGCTCTGGCAGCACCTGTTCTGGTTCTTCGGCCATCCCGAGGTCTACATCATCGCGCTGCCGTTCTTCGGGATCATCACCGAGGTGATCCCGGTCTTCAGCCGCAAGCCGATCTTCGGCTACATGAGCCTGGTCGGCGCGACCATCGCCATCGCCGGACTGTCGATGACGGTGTGGGCGCACCACATGTTCCCGACCGGGCAGGTGCTGCTGCCGTTCTTCTCGTTCATGACGTTCCTGATAGCGGTGCCGACCGGGGTGAAGTTCTTCAACTGGATCGGCACGATGTGGCGGGGCCATCTCAGCTTCGAGACGCCGATGCTCTTCGCGGTCGGCTTCCTCGTGACGTTCCTGCTCGGCGGGCTCACCGGGGTCATCCTGGCCTCGCCACCGCTCGACTTCCACATCAGCGACACCTACTTCGTGGTGGCCCATTTCCACTACGTGGTCTTCGGCACGGTGGTGTTCGCCATGTTCTCCGGCTTCTACTTCTGGTGGCCGAAGATGACCGGCCGGTTGCTCGACGACCGGCTCGGCAAGGTGCACTTCTGGACGCTGTTCATCGGCTTCCACACCACGTTCCTGGTGCAGCACTGGCTGGGGCAGCTGGGCATGCCCCGGCGCTACGCCGACTACGGCGTGGCCGACGGCTTCACCTTCCTCAACGAGGTCTCCTCCGCCGGGGCGTTCCTGCTCGGCGCCTCCACGTTGCCGTTCCTCTACAACGTGTTCAAGACCGCCAGGCACGCGCCCAAGGTCACGCTCGACGACCCGTGGGGTTACGGCAACTCGCTGGAGTGGGCCACCTCCTGCCCGCCGCCGCGGCACAACTTCACCAGCATGCCGCCGATCCGCTCCGAGCGTCCGGCCTTCGACCTGCACTACCCCCGCGAGACGTCGGCCCCCGTGGCCGACCCCGTGGCCGACCCCGAGATCAGGCCGGGCGCCGAGGCCGAGCAAGGCGCCGGGTCCGGGCAGGTTTCCGGGGACGGGACGCCCGAGGCGCCGTCCCGCCACGAAACAACAGATTGATCAGTGGTGTTTCGCCTATCTAGGGAGATCGGCGATGACAGGCACGAAAATCCCCTTCGACCCCGAGACGGCTCCCTGCGGGAAGAAGTTCGGCGGTGAGCGCCTCGTCGACGACGACGGCTACGGCCTGGTGATCCGCGACCAGTTCTTCGACTGCGGCTGCCGCAGGATCCGGCACGAGTACCACGACGGCAGCATCCATTTATCCGCCGTCCGCCACGACGGCAAGCGGGTGAAGGACCCGATACAACCCGACCACGGGAAGTGACCCACATGATCGATGTGCTCATCGTCGGAGGGGGCGGCGCGGGCCTGCGGGCGGCCATCGCGGTCGTCGAGCAGGACCCGGCGTGCAAGGTGGCGGTCGTGTCGAAGGTCTACCCGATGCGCAGCCACACGGTCTCCGCCGAGGGCGGCGCCGCCGCGGTGATCGACATCGGCGACACGCTCGACGAGCACTGCTACGACACGATCTCGGGCGGTGACTGGCTCTGCGACCAGGACGCGGTCGAGGCGTTCGTGGCCGAGGCGCCGCGGGAGCTGATCCAGCTCGAACACTGGGGCTGCCCCTGGAGCCGCGAGGCCGACGGCCGGGTCGCGGTCCGCCCGTTCGGCGGCATGAAGCGGGAGCGCACCTGGTACGCGGCCGACAAGACGGGCTTCCACCTCCTGCACACCCTGTTCCAAACAACCCTGAAATATCAGGACATCATCAGGTACGACGAGTGGTACGTCACCAAGCTCGTCGTCGACGACGGCCGCGTCCACGGCGTCGTGGCCGTCGAGATCAGGACCGGCCGCATCGAGACCATCCCCGCCAGGACCGTCATCCTGGCCACCGGCGGCGCCGGCCGTGTCTTCCCCTTCACCACGAACGCCGCCATCAAGACCGGCGACGGCATGGCCCTGGCCTACCGCGAGGGCGCCCCGCTCAAGGACATGGAGTTCGTCCAGTACCACCCCACCGGCCTGCCGTTCACCGGCATCCTCATCACCGAGGCGGCCAGGGCGGAGGGCGGCTGGCTGATCAACAAGGACGGCCACCGCTACCTGCAGGACTACGACCTCGGCACGCCCATGCCCACGCCGAAGCTGCGCAGCATGGAGCTGGGCCCGCGCGACCGGCTCTCCCAGGCGTTCGTGCACGAGCAGCGCAAGGGCCGCACGGTGGACACCCCGTACGGGCCCGTCGTCTACCTGGACCTGCGCCACCTGGGCGAGAGCAAGATCGACTCCCGCATCCCGTTCGTGCGCGAGCTGTGCCGCAGCTACCAGAACCTCGACCCGGCCACCGACCTCATCCCGGTGCGACCGGTCGTGCACTACATGATGGGCGGCGTCCACACCGACAACGACGGCGCCACCCCCATCGCCGGCCTGTACGCGGCCGGCGAGACCGCCTGCGTGAGCATCAACGGCGCCAACCGGCTCGGCTCGAACTCGCTGCCGGAGATCCTCGTGTTCGGCCGCCGGGCGGGACTGGCCGCCGCCGAGTTCGCCAGGGAGCACCGGGGAGGCGAGCCGCAGGCCGTACGGACCCAGGGGGAGGACGAGCGGCGGCGCCTGGAGCGCGCACGCGAGGGAAGGAGCACCGGGGAGCGCGTCGCCGACCTGCGCGAGCGGATGCAGCACGCGCTGGAGGACGCGGCCGGCATCTACCGCACGGGTGACGTCCTGGCCAAGGCCGTCGACACGCTCGCCGACCTGCGCGAGCGGGCCGGGGAGGTCCGCTTCGACGACACCGGCGCCGCGTTCAACACCGAGCTGCTCAACCTGCTGGAGCTGCACACCATGCTGGAGGTCGCGCGGACGATCGTGGCCTGCGCGCTGAACAGGCAGGAGTCGCGCGGCGCGCACCAGCGCACCGACTTCACCGCCAGGGACGACGACTCCTTCCTCGCCCACTCGCTGGTGCACCGCGCGCCCGACGGCACCCCGTCCGTGGGACTGCTTCCTGTGACGATCACCCGCTGGCCTCCGGGAGAAAGGGTTTACGGCCGTGACTGAGCCCGGCGCAGTGAGCGTAGTGGGGGGCGCCGCGAAGCAAGCCACCCGCGGAGCGAATGAGGAGGGTGAGGGAACAATTGGATGCTGAGACTGACCCGACGGAAGTTGTACGGCGGGAGGCGGGCACTCGCACGATCCGGATGGAGGTCTCCCGTTACCGGCCGGGGCAGGACGCCGAGCCGGTGTTCCAGGGGTACGACGTGCCGCTCATGTCCGACTGGGCCGTGCTCGACGGGCTCAACCACATCAAGGACCAGCTCGACGGCAGCCTGTCCTACCGCTGGTCGTGCCGGATGGGCGTGTGCGGCTCGTGCGGCGTGACGGTCAACGGCGAGCCCCGGCTGACCTGCGGCACCTTCCTCACCGAGTACGGCGGAGGCCCGGTGCGGATCGAGCCGCTGAAGGGCTTCCCGGTCATCAAGGACCTGGTGGTGGACATCGACGACTTCCTGGCCAAGCTGTCGTCGGTGCGGCCCTGGCTGATCCGGGAGGGCGAGGAGCTGCCGCTGACCACCGAGTACGCCCAGACGCCCGCGCAGCTTGAGGCGTACAAGCAGTACAGCATGTGCATCAACTGCACGCTGTGCTACTCGGCCTGCCCCGTCTACGTGCTCGACCCCGACTTCCTCGGCCCGGCCGCCATCGCCCTGGCCCAGCGCTACAACCTGGACTCGCGTGACATGGGCGACCGGTTCGATGTGCTCAATCTGGACGACGCCGTGTGGGGCTGCACGTTCGTGGGCGAGTGCACCCGGGTGTGCCCCAAGCACGTGGACCCGGCCGAGGCCATCCAGCGCTACAAGCTGACGGCCGCCCTGCGCTCGGTGCTGCCGTGGAGCCGGCGATGACGGCCGGCGGCCGGGCCGGCGTGCGCCCGGGCTCGGCCGGCTACCGGCCGGGACGCGACCCGCTGTGGTTCGCCCGCACCCGTAATTACACCGTCTTCGTGCTGCGCGAGCTGACCAGCGTCTTCGTGGCCTGGGCGATCGTGTTCACGCTGATGCTGGTGGACGCGGTGCTGGCCGGCACGCTGCCGGACTTCGCCGCGCTGGCCGCGCAGCCGTGGATGATCGCGGTCAACGTGCTGGCGCTGGTGGCGACCGTCTTCCACACGATCACCTTCCTGAACCTCGCGCCCAAGGCCACCGTCGTCCGCCTGGACGGCTGGCGGGTGCCCGCCTGGATGATCCAGGGCGGCAACCACTCGGCCTGGGTGCTGGTCTCCGCCCTGATCGCCTATCTCATCCTGAGGACGCCATGAAGCGCACGGTGGAACCGTACCTGTGGTTGCTGTTCAGCGGCGGGGGCGTGGTGGCGGCGTTCCTGCTGCCGGTGCTGGTGCTGCTGTTCGGGGTGCTCATGCCGCTCGGCGTGGTCGACTGGCCGGTGGCCGGGCACCTGAGCGCGCTGCTGGACAACGTGCTGGTGCGGCCGGCGCTGCTCGTCGTGGCCGTGCTGTGCCTCTTCCACGCGGCTCACCGGATCAGGCACACCAGCGAGGAGCTGCTCGGCCTGGCCAGGTTCGACCTGGTCATAGCGGTGATCTGCTACGGGGGAGCGGTCGGGGGCGGGGTCGTCGCGGTGCTGTTGATGTTCTGAAATGTCGTAGTTTGATCACATTTCAACAACGTACTTTACGATTGGTTTACCTACCCTCTAGCGTCCGGCATTGCACACCCTAGGCCATTCGCCCGGTAATCCCGGGCAGAGAGGGTTCCTGGTGCCACGTACAAAGCGCCTTTTAGCGATTCTCCCTGCGGTCGCCCTCCTGGGCGCCGCCCTGTCCGTGCCCGCCGCCCAGGCGACGTCCGTCGCGAGCTACCGGCCGACGGCCGCGGACTACTACATCAACTACGCTCCGCCCCAGGTGGGGCGGGACCCGAAGGAACCCGCGCTCGACGCCCGGAACCAGCGTAAGCTCACCCCGGCGCAGAAGTTCGACCGGAAGTTCACCAGCGGTAACCCGGCGGCGGGCCGTATTCTCGCCGCCCGCGAGCAGCAGGCCATCAAGACCGGCCGCAACCCCGCTGAATGGATCTTCAAGAACTCCAAGCAGACCCGTCAGGCCAAGCTTCTGACGGTCCTCGTCGAGTTCAACGAGCAGGCCAACGACGACTTCTCCGGCTTCAACCGGCTGCGCACGGTCAACAGCGCGCCCGACGACTGCGTGGTCGAGCCGCCCGGGACGCTCCTGAACGGTCCCCTGCACAACAACATCCCCGACCCGGCGACGCTGCCGCACAAGGACAACAACTCCTTCTGGGTCAAGGACTTCAGCACCGAGCACTTCAACAAGATGCTCTACAGCGACAAGGGCATCACCGAACGCGTCCGCACCGACCTGCGGGACCCGCGCGACGGCAAGCCCGGCATCGACGTCTCCGGCTTCACGATGAAGCGGATGTACGAGGAGATGTCCAAGGGCGCCTACTCCGTCACGGGTTCGGCGGTGGGCTGGATCAAGGTCCCGCACTCCGAGGCCTGGTACGGCGCCGCGGCCTGTGGCGGCGCGCCCCAGGACATGTCCGGCCACCCCGACAACCCGCGCGGCGCCCAGGAGCTGGCCATCGACGCGGTCGACGCCCTGGCCCAGAGCCGGCCGGACTTCCCGTGGGCCGACTACGACCTCGAGGACATCTCCGACGTCGACGGTGACGGCAACCACAACGAGCCCGACGGCGTCGTCGACCACCTGGTGCTCGTGCACGCCGGCAAGGACAAGTCCGGCGACGGCGGCGCCGAGGGGACCTACGCCATCTGGGCGCACTCCAGCGCGGTCGCCGGCGGCTACCACATCCCCGGCAGCGACAAGAAGATCTCCAACTACATCGTGCAGCCCGAGGACTCCGGCGTCGGCGTCTTCGCCCACGAGTACGGCCACGACCTCGGCCTGCCCGACCTGTACGACACCTCCGGCGCGGCCAGCTCGGCCGTGGACTTCTGGGACCTGATGTCCAGCGGCTCCCACTCCGGCCCGATCTTCCAGTCGATGCCGACGCACATGGGCCTGTGGGACAAGTGGGTGCTCGGCTGGGCGAACCCCAAGACGCTCGACCCCGGCGACCGCTCCCAGCTCGTCACGGTCGGCCAGTCCTCGCGCACGCCCAAGCTCACCCAGGACGGCATCCGGGTGAACCTGGCCTCCACGCCGCAGCAGATGATCGAACCGCACAGCGGCTCGAACGCCTGGTGGACCAACCTCGACCAGGAATGGGCCAACGTCACGCTCACCCGTGACCTGCCCGTCCCGGCGGGCACGGACCTGAAGTTCTGGATGTGGAACAACTACGAGATCGAGCAGGACTGGGACTTCGGCTTCGTCGAGGTATCGACCGACGGGGGCGAAACCTGGACCCAGCAGAAGGTCTACGACGAGGCCGGCGACGAGGTCACCACGCCTGACGGCTACCCGGACCCGAACAAGAACCTGGCCACCTTCGGCAACAAGAAGTACGGCCTCACCGGCGACACGAACGGCTGGCGGCACGACTACACCGACCTGACGCCGTTCGCCGGGCAGACGATCAAGCTGCGGCTGACGTACAACACCGACGCGGCCTTCACCCCGCGCGGCTGGCACGCCGACGACTTCGAGCTCACCAACGGCGGCGCGCCGGTGTGGAGCGACGACGTCGAGGGTGACAACAACGGCTGGCTGCCCGTCGGCGGCACGTTCACCAACACCAGCGGCCAGGGCTGGACCCGCAACAACGGCCAGCGCGAGATCGACCGCTTCTACCTGGCGGAGTGGCGGAACTTCGACGGCTTCGACAAGGGCCTGGCCTACACCTATGACACCGACTACCTCCGCGAGGGGGCCTGGCAGGTGCAGAAGGTGAAGTACAACGCGCCCGGCCTGCTGGTGTGGTTCCGCGACTCGACCTACACCACCAACAACGTCGGTGACACCATCACGGCTCCGCCGAGCCTCGGGCCCAAGGGCAACCTGCTGCTCGTGGACTCTCACTACGAGCCGCTGCGCCGCACCGGGACCGCGGCCGAGAAGGACCCGACGCTGAACAAGAACCTGCAGGGGCGCGTCCAGACGTCCAACGCGGCCTTCGGGTTCGGCAAGACCTACCCGTTCAAGGAGTGCATCGAGGCGGCGGACGAGCCGTTCAGCGCGTACTGCACGAAGTTCCCCGCGCAGAAGGGCGTCTCGGCCTTCACGGACGCCAAGACCTGGTTCCCCGGCATCGAGCTGATCGACGGCGGGCTCTACTACCGGGACTTCGACGCCTCGGTGGTCGTGCCCGCCAAGGGCGACCAGTCCTACAGCACCCGCGTGGTGCACCAGGACGGCACCCCGGCGCCGGAGCTGTACGGCCAGGTGGCCGCCGGCTCGGTGCTCGGCACCGGCAACCCCGGTGACGAGGGCAAGGCGCTCGGCGTGCAGTTCAAGCTGGTCAGCCCGCTGCCCGGCAACATCGGTGCGATCGTCTCCGTGACACCGCCGAAGAAGTGAAACAGAGGGGCCGCTGGGACCCCCCGGCGGCCCCTACGATTGATGACCATGAGCGAACTGCGCACCAAAGAAGAGCACACCGAGGCGATCCGCCGGGATCGCCGGGTGGCAGTGGTGGTGAACACTCGCTCGCGCCGTGGCCGCCGCCACTACTTCGAGGTGATCGAGCAGATTCACAACCTCGGGTTCGAGCCGCTGGCCGAGCTGTCGGTCTACAACCCCAAGCGGTTGCGTGACCTGCTCGACACCGCCCTGGCCACCGGGCCGGACCTGCTCATCGTCGGCGGCGGCGACGGCACGCTGTCCTCCGCCGTGCACCACGTCGCCCACCGCGACGTGGCGCTCGGCGTGCTGCCGCTGGGCACCACCAACAACTTCGCCCGCAGTCTCGGGCTGCCGCTCGACCTGGCGGGGGCGATCGGGGTGTTCGCCGACGGCAAGGTGGCCGACATCGACCTCGGCATGGCCGACGACCAGCCGTTCGCCAACCTGGCCAGCTTCGGCGTGTCCGTGGAGGTGGCGGGCAAGGTCAAGCCGTGGCTCAAGCGCATCGTGGGGCGTCCCGCCTATCCGATGACCGCGCTGACGATCCTGCCGGGGCACACGCCGTTCCGCGCGTACATCACGGTCGAGGGGGAGCGCCACGAGCTGCTCACCCATCAGCTCAACATCGCCAACGGCCGCTTCCACGGCGGCTGGCAGGTGGCCAGGGACATCAGCATCGACAACGGCATGCTGGTGGCCTATCAGCTCGGCTCCGGAAAGAAGCTGCGGCTGCTCGGCGAGACCCTGCTCAGGGCGACCACGGGCCGCTGGCGCAGCCTGGCGGGCGGGCCGTTCGTGGTGGGGCGGGAGATGCTGCTGGAGACGGACCCGCCGATGGCCGCCGACGTGGACGGCGAGGTGGGGCTGCGCACCCCGATCAGGCTCCGCGTGGTCCCGAACGGGGTGCGCGTCATGGTGCCCGACTCCTTCGAGGACCGCTGACTCAGCTCCTGGCCGCGCACCGCAGCAGGCCGCGGTCGGGCTCCAGGTTGCCGCCGCCGCGGAAGTAGACCTGGCTGACGTAGCCCCAGGTGCCGTTGTCGGCCATGGTCTTGGCCCACCAGTCGTTGAGGCGGCCGTTCCCGAGGGCGTGGCGGCGGCCCTTCAGGCCGCACGCGTACCAGTCGTCACCGGCCGCCTCGATGTGGCCCACCACGCGGGTGTCGCGGACGGTCGCGTGCACGGGGATCCTGCCGTCAGGGGACCAGTCGGGGCAGATCTGCACGGTGTGGGCCTCACCGTCGATGACCCGCTCGAACGGGACGCCGCACGGGGAGTCGTCGGCACGGGCCCACGCGGGACCCGCGAGCCCCCCGCCCCATGCCGCCACCAGCGTCGCCACCAGCGTCGCCACCAGTGCCGCTGCCGTGCTCGCCGTGCGCCAGGAGAATCCCATGCCTTCCCTTCCCGGTCGATCCCTTGTGCGCTCACCGTAGGGAAGCGTCCGCGGAACGTCACCGGGCAGGAAAGTGCGGCGGGGGCGTGCGTCAGGCGTCCGGGAGACGGCGGTAGGCCGGGGTGAGCACGCGCGTCAGGTCGGCGGGCGGCGGGAAGACGCGCAGCAGCAGGTCGGGGGCCGTGGTCGCGGGGCGGCGCTCCGGGCGGTGGGCCGTGGCGCCGGGGGCGTAGAAGTCGGCCAGCCGGTCGGCGAACGGGACGTCCACCACCCGCAGCGGATCCGCGGCCGGCTCGTCGGCCAGGGAGCCCAGCAGTTGCTCGCGGGTGCGCCCGCGCCAGGCCAGCACCAGGAACGGGTCGTCGTCGAACGACTCGGCCAGCAGGTAGAGCACGGCCGACAGGTGCTTGCAGGGGAACCCCCAGTCGGGGCACGAGCAGTCCATGTCGAGGTCGCGCGGGAACAGGTCGATGCCGAGCGCGGCGAACAGCTCCTCGATCTCCACCGGCATCTCGCCCGCCAGCAGCTTGGCCCGGTAGACCGCCTGCGCCGCGATCGACTGCTCGATGGTGACCCAGCGGTCCTCGTCGTACGCCTCGATCCTGATCTTGATCCGGTACGGGCTGCGCCGCGACCCCTGGACGGTGGCCCTGACCTCACCCGCGGCCAGGTCGATCGACAGGACCTGGCCCTGGCGGGCGTAGGCCCGGCCGCGGGACAGGCGCCCCCGGTCGCAGACGCGCTCCAGGATGTCGATGAACCGGCGCGACCACCAGGTGGAGCCGATGCTGCCGCGCTGCGTGCGCGCCCTGAGGCCGCCCTCGACCTTGATCGGCTTGCTCGCCTCGAACCACGCCATCCCTCAGCCCACCCCCTCGGCGGTCAGCTCGAACACCGCGCGCAGCTCCTCGGTGGACAGGTCGGTGAGCCACTCCTCACCGGTGCCCACCACCCGCTCGGCCAGCGCCTTCTTGCGCTCGATCATCTGGTCCACGCGCTCCTCCAGCGTGCCGGCGCAGATGAGCTTGCGCACCTGGACGTTCTTGCGCTGCCCGATCCTGAACGCGCGGTCGGTGGCCTGGTCCTCGACGGCCGGGTTCCACCAGCGGTCCACGTGGATGACGTGGTTGGCGGCCGTCAGGTTGAGGCCCACGCCCGCCGCCTTGAGCGACAGGACGAACAGCATCGGCTCCTCGTCGTGCTGGAACCGGTCCACCAGGCGGTCGCGGGTCTTCTTCGGCAGGCCGCCGTGCAGCCAGAGGACCGGGCGGTCGAGGTGCCGGGCCAGGTAGGGCTGGAGCATCGTCCCGAATTCCGCATATTGCGTGAAAAGCAGAGCTTTTTCGCCTTCAGCAAGGATTTCTTCTGACAACTGCTCCAAGCGGGTGAGTTTTCCGGACCTGCCGGACAGGCGGGAGCCGTCCTTGAGCAGGTGGGCCGGGTGGTTGCAGACCTGCTTGAGCCGGGCCATCGCGGACAGCACCAGGCCGCGCCGCTCGATGCCCTCGCTGTCGTCGATCCTGGCCAGCATGTCCTCCACCACCGCCTGGTAGAGCGAGACCTGTTCGGCGGTGAGCGGGCACCACTCCTTGACCTCCAGCTTCTCCGGCAGGTCGGAGATGATGGATTTGTCGGTCTTGAGGCGGCGCAGGATGAACGGGCCCGTCGCCCGCTTGAGAGCCCGCGCGGCCTGCTCGTCCTGGCGCGCCTCGATGGGCTCCTGGAACCTGCTCCTGAACCGCGAGCGCGGCCCCAGCAGCCCCGGGTTGGCGAACTCCATGATCGACCAGAGCTCGGCCAGGTGGTTCTCCACCGGCGTGCCGGTCAGGGCCAGCCGGGTGCCGGTGGGGATCGACCGCACGGCCCGGGCCTGCAACGTCGTGCTGTTCTTGATCGCCTGGGCCTCGTCGCAGACCACCCGGCGCCACTCGTGCGCCTTGAGGGCCTCCAGGTCGCGCTGCGCGGTGCCGTACGTGGTGATGACCAGGTCGGCCTCGCCGATCCTGGCGGCGTCGCGCCCGCTGCCGTGGTGCACGTAGACCCGCAGCCCCGGCGCGAACCTGGCCGCCTCCCGCTGCCAGTTGCCCACCAGCGACATCGGGCAGACCAGCAGCGTCGGCGTGCTCGCCCGCTCGTGCACGAGCAGCGCCAGCGTGGTGATCGTCTTGCCCAGCCCCATGTCGTCGGCCAGCACCCCGCCGAGGCCCAGCTCGGACAGGAAGCTCAGCCACGCCAGCCCGCGCTCCTGGTAGGGCCTGAGCGTGGCGTCCAGGCCCGCCGGGGTGGCCAGCGGGGTGAGCCGCCGTTCGGCCTGCCCGGACAGCAGGTCGCCGAGCACGCCGTCGGCGTCCACCTCCAGCAGCGGCAGCTCGCCGTCTCCCCAGTGGTCGGCGCCGACGACCCCGTGCAGGATGTCGGCGGCCGTGCTCTCGCCGGTGCGGCTGCCCTCCACAGCCCGGAGCGCCGCCTTGAGCTGCCTGTCGTCCAGCTCCACCCACTGGCCGCGTACCCTGACCAGCGGCACCTTGAGCCGGGCCAGCTCGGCCAGCTCCTCCTCGCTGATCGGCTCCTCGCCCACGGTCAGGTCGATCCGGAAGTCGACCAGCTCCCGCAGCCCGAACCCCTGGGAGACGGCCGCGGTCTGCGCCTTGGTCCTGGTGGTGAGCTTCAACCCCAGCCGCGTACGGCCGGCCCAGCGCGGCAACTGCACCCCGAACCCGGCCGCCTGCAGCAGCGGCGCCGCCTGGCGCAGGAAACCGAACGCGCCCGGGGTGTCGAGCCACAGCTCGCTCGGCTGCGGGACGCGCAGCACCCGGTCCAGCTCGGGATAGAGCCTGACGGCGCGGCCCAGCCCGGTCAGCAGCTCCCGCTCCGGCCTGCCCGGCAGGCCCTGCTCGCCGTGCCACACCTGCTCGGCGGGGACGTAGAGACTGGGGTCGTCGGCGGCCTGCAACGCCAGCTCCACTCGCCAGTCGTCGGTGTCGGCGGGCTCCTGGAGGCGGAAGCACACCCGGGTCGCGCCCTCGGCCGAGGCGACCGAGTCATGCCACCGGGCCAGCTCCTGACGCAGCTCGGGGACGTCGGGGCAGGCCGGGTCGGGGCCGGTGAGGGCGGCCAGCCAGCGCTCCTGGAGGGACCTGGGGGCGGTGACGAGGGGCTCCGTGAGCGCCCGCCGGACGATCGCGTCGGTGAAGGCGTCGAAGGCCTCGCGCAGGACGTCCGTGGCGGGGCGCTCGGTGGCCGCGGTGCGGCAGGCGGGCGGCATGGCCAGCGCCAGCTCCCGGAAGTACCCGGCGTCGGCCCCCGTCAGCACGGGCCGCCACCGGGCGAGGGCACCGGCTCGCGGAACCGCCCACATGGCCATGCCATCGGCGTCCTCGGCGTCCACGGGCGCCGCCGCGCGGCCCGACGCGTCGGATGCCTTCGACGGGTCCGGCGTCGCGGACAGATTGCGCGCCTCCGACGGGTCCGGTGTTCCGGACGGGTCGGGGCCCGGGAGGTGGACGAGCTGGGGGACGACGCGGCCCCGCCGCACCAGGTCGTGGGCGAAGCCGGCGACGGCGGCCCAGTGGCGCAGGGTCGCGGTGCCCTTGCGCTCGGACAGCACCTGGAGCGCCTGGGCGGCCGGCGGCACGACGGCGGGCACCTGCCAGAGGCGCAGCCGTGGCCGGGTCACCTCCGGCAGCCGGCCGGTCTCCGGCGAGGGCAGCGGCTCCTTCGCCGACCCGGGCAGCAGCAGCTCCAGCGTGTGGGACGGCGGGTCATCGAGGCCGAGCTCGGCGGCGACGGCCCGCGCCGGCGCGGCGCCGGGGTGCGGCCGCGCCGAGGCGGGCTGGTGTCGGGCGGCCGGTGCCAGAGGGCCGGCGTCGGTGGTTTCCGCCCAGAATGCGAGCCCCTTCGGCGTCCAGACCCCATGTACCAGCACTCCGGCAGGCTACCCCGTACGGGCCGGAGATCGGGCGCACCGCCGGGGTCCTGCCCGGCCGCCCGGGGAGCCGGTGGTCCGGACCGGCCCCCGGGGACGGGCGGACGGGCCGCAGCCGGCTGTCAGCCGGTCCACTCCGGGACGGGCGGACGGCGCCGTCGCGGCCGCCTATCTCGCGGTGGTTCAGGGTGAGCCACTCGGACATGTCGCTCATGAGGAAACTTATATAAGCCAAACCTGAAGTTGTACGATGAAAGTATGAATTCTCCCGGATCGTGGTGCGAGCGGCCCAAGCCACAGGCTCCCTCGTGCGAGCTGCCATCGCCGTGGAGCAAGCCGAAGCAGCCGGACAACTGGTGTGAGGTCCAGAAGGATCCGGTGCTGTCCGTGCTGGGGTTCCTGGTCAGGGCTGCAAAGCGGAGATAACGGGTGATAGAAGCCCTTTTGTGTGGGTAGTCGCCTTCCTCAGCGGAGGAGGCGATGGTCGTGAACGACACTCACAGGCTGGTCAACGACCTCTCCGAGCAGGTTTCCAGACTCGTCAGGGACGAGTTCCGGCTGGCCAGAATGGAGCTTGCGGAAAAGGGCAAGCACGCGCGGTTCGGCGCTGGGCTGTTCGGCGCCGCGGGGAGCGCCGCGTTCTTCGGCGGGGCCGCGCTCGTGGCCGCCGCGATCATGCTGCTGGCCCGGGTCATGCCCGATTGGGCGGCCGCCGTCGTCGTGGCGGTGACCCTGTTCGTCAGTGCCGCGCTGCTCGGCCTGATCGGTAAGAAGCAGGTCAAGCAGATGGGTACGCCGGTTCCCGAAGAGACCATCGCCAGTGTCAAGGCCGATATCGACATGGTCAAGGAGAGGTCACGGCGATGAGCGAGACGGATCCCGGTCGCAGCGAACAGCAGGCCGGAGATGTCGGCGCCCGCAGAGCGACCGTGGGCACGCCCACGGAGCGCGAGTCCATCAACGTTCCCCCGACAAGACCAGGGGCGGCGGAGAACGCCCGGCGGGCGGAGGACGCCCGGCGGGGACACGAGACGTTCCTTCCCGAGGCCCCCGTTCCGGATGAACGCGCCGAGGCCGCGGAGAGTTCGCGGTCCGAGAAGGAGACGGTGGCGGGAGCGAGCGGGAGCCGGGAGGAGGACGAGGAAGAGGACGACGTGCGTAAGGACATCAAGGAAACCAGGAGAGAGCTGGGCGAGACCATCAGCGCGCTGGCCGCCAAGACCGATGTCAAGGCCAGGGCGAGCCACGCCGCCGAGGCGGCCAGGGATCGGGCGAGCCATGCGGCCGAGGCGGCCAGGGACCGGGCGTCCCACGCCGCGGAGGCGGCGAAGGGCAAGGCGAGTCACGCGGTCGAGTCCGCCAGGGGCAGGGCCGGCCATGCGGCCGGGACGGTCAAGGGCAAGGCGTCGGAGATCGGGGGCAAGGTGCGCGAAGGCGCCTCCCACCAGCTCAAGGACGCTTCCCGGGCGAAGAAGCGGTCGATGCTGCTGGTGGCGATCGCGGGTGCCGTGGTGGCCTTCGTGGCGCGCCGCCTGATGGGGCGCCGCCACAAGACCAAGTGACGGCCCTGGAGCCGCCGGGCCACGCCGGACCATGCGCCGGTGCGGGGGTACGCACGTGGCGGTGGGCCGGGTGGAGGGTTACACGCGTGCCGTGGCCGGGGTGGGAGGCTCGCGCGTGTGCCGTGGGCCGGGGGCGGGCGGTAGGCCCGATAGCCTGCGAGGATGATGCGTCGAACAGCCGTCGTGCCCCTGCTCGCCCTGCTGCTGTCGGGGTGCGCGGGCGGGGCGGCGGTGAGTGACTTCGGCACCGTGGTCAAGGGCGCCAAGGGCGCGACCGTGCAGGTCCGGCTCCGGTCCGGGCAGCGGTTCTCCCTTGCCGTCCCCGAGAACCCGTCGGCGGGCGACAAGTGGGACCTGCTCGCCCTGCCGGACGCCAAGATCGCCTCGTTCATCAGCGCGGAGCGCGAGGGCGGAGATGCCGCGGGCGGGGGTCGTACGGCCTACTTCGTGTTCCATGCCAAGCTGCCGGGCAGCACGGAGATCCGGCTGCGTAACTGCCCGCGCTGCGGGCCGGACAAGGTCCCAGCGGACGAGGAGGCCAGACGCCGGTCGGGTGAGGCGATCTTCGCCGTCACGGTGAGTCCGGCGCGGTGACGGTAAGCTGCGGATCATGGACTTCATCCGGGTGCGCGCATCGGCGGACGGCACGGAGACGATCTCCTACTGGACCGGCGACGTCTACGGCTGGCAGGACGACGACGGGCCACACCACCTGTTCGGGTTCGAGGGGCTCAACGTGGCCAGGGCCGTCGAGTCCGACGGCGGCTGGCAGTTGCTGACCAGGGAGGCGGCCCTCTATCTCGACCCCGTCTCCAGGCGGGTGCTCGACACCTGGGACAACCCGCTCACCGGGCGGACGGTCGAGGTGCAGCACGTCTTCAACGACCCGGTCAACCAGCGGCTCGGCGGCCACCTCGTGCCCACGACCCGGCTCGGCGGCCAGGTGGTCTTCAACGTCGACATCCGGCTGGCCTACCCCTCGCCACTGAAGGTGGCCGACTACCCGGAGAACTCGGCGAGCGACACCTACCGGGCGATGGAGCTGTTCCAGTTCTTCGTCTCGGCCGCCGACCTGGAGTCGGGCGTGCCGGACGTGCCGGCCGTGTTCTCGTGGTGCCGGGTGTCGCCGTGGTTGCCGTGGATGGCCATGGGGCGGCGCGCGGGCGGGCTGGTCTACCACTGCCGGGGCGCCAAGGTGGGAGAGGTGCCCGAGAGGCTGCGGGAGCGGGTGGGCGAGCGGTTCCTGCACGCCCCCGCCGAGTGGTCGGCGCCCAACATGACGAGCTGGACGGCCTTCGCGGGTAAGGTCGGCCGGTGAGCACTGACCTGTTCTGCGAGATCATCGCGGGCGAGCGGCCCGCCGACATCGTGCGGTCCGACGAGGTCGCCGTCTCCTTCCTCGACGTCCGGCCGGTCTTCAAGGGGCACGTGCTGGTCGTGCCCAGGGTGCACGCCGAGACGCTGGCCGATCTCGCCGACGTCGGCCCGTTCTTCGAGCGGGTGCAGGCGATGGCCCGGGCGGTGGAGGAGGGGCTGCAGGCCGGCGGGACGTTCGTGGCCGTCAACAACCGGATCAGCCAGAGCGTGCCGCACCTGCACGTGCACGTCGTGCCCCGGCACAGGAAAGACGGGCTGCGCGGGTTCTTCTGGCCGCGCACGACGTACGACTCCGCCGAGGAGGCCCGGTCCTACGCGGAGATGATCGCCAAGGCCCTGTGAGGCCGCGGTGGGCTAGGCTCTGGCCGCGTGGGATACCTCGTCGGGGCCGCCGTGGTGGTCGTGCTGGTCGGTGTGCCGGCGATCGTCTTGTGGCGGGTCATGCGGGGGCGGCGTGAGCTGGGCACGAGCCCGGCCGAGCGGGCCACGTTCGAGACCCTGCACACCGCCTCGCTGGCCGGGCCGCCGCTGCGGGCCGGGCTGACCGCCGACGGCGCCGAGCGGGCTTCGCGGCACCTGCGCGCGCTGCTCGGCGCCGCGGCCTTGGCGATCACCGACGGCGAGCGGCTGCTGGTCTACGACGGCGCCGGCGACCACCACGCCGACCAGGCGTTCGAGCACGCGGTGCCCACCATGCGGGAGGGCCGCATCCAGGTCCTGACCATCGACTGCCACCTGCTCGAATGCCCGATCAGGCATGCCGTGGTGGTGCCGCTCACCACCGACGACCGGGTGGTGGGCACGCTGGCCGCCTATGGCCAGAACGCCTCCGCCGGGCTGGTCAGGGCCGCGCAGGAGGTGGCCGGCTGGGTGGACGCCCAGCTTGAACTGGCCGAGCTGGACCGCTCGCGCACGCTGCTGATGGAGGCCGAGGTGCGGGCGCTGCGGGCGCAGATCTCGCCGCACTTCATCTACAACTCCCTCACCACCATCGCCTCCTTCGTCCGCACCGACCCGGAGCGGGCCAGGGAGCTGCTGCTGGAGTTCGCCGACTTCACCCGCTACTCCTTCCGCCGGCACGGCGAGTTCACCACCCTCGCCGAGGAGCTGCGCTCGATCGACCGCTACCTGATCCTGGAACGGGCCAGGTTCGGCGACCAGCTCCAGGTCACCCTGCGCATCGCGCCCGAGGTGCTGCCCGTCGCGGTGCCGTTCCTGTGCCTGCAGCCGCTGGTCGAGAACGCCGTCCGGCACGGCCTGGAGAGCCGGAACGGCGTCGGCCGCATCACGATCGTCGCCGAGGACGACGCCGGGGCCGAGTGCCGCATCAGCGTCGAGGACGACGGGCTCGGCATGGACCCCGAGCGGCTGCGCCGCATCCTCGCCGGCGACATCCCGTCCGCGGGCGGCGTCGGGCTGGCCAACGTGGACGAGCGGTTGCGCCAGGTGTACGGGGACGAATACGGTCTTGTGGTCGAAACCGCCCCCGGTGCGGGCACCAAGGTCAACGTCAGGTTGCCGAAATATCACCCAGGCGTCTCTGCCCGTTGACCTTGATCTTTGTTGTCGGTTTTATCACTGTCTATGGCACTGTTACGGGTCCTCGCGGTCGATGACGAGCAACCCGCCCTCGAAGACCTGTCGTACCTGCTACGCGCCGACCCCCGCATCGGCGAGGTGGCCACCGCCCGGGACGGCGCCGCCGCGCTGCGCCTGCTGGACCGGGCCATCGCCGACGGACGGCCCATCGACGCCGTCTTCCTCGACATCCGCATGCGCGGGCTCGACGGCGTGGTGCTCGGGCGGTTGCTGTCGCAGTTCGCGAACCCGCCGCGGGTGGTGTTCGTGACCGCCTACGAGGAGCACGCGGTGGACGCGTTCGAGATCAAGGCCGAGGACTACCTGCTCAAACCCGTCCGGCCGGAGCGGCTGGCGGAGGCCATCAGGCGGGTCGCGGTCTCGGCCGACGTGTCCGTGGAGGCCGGCGAGACCGACACGATCCCGGTCGAACTGGGCGGGGTGACGCGGTTCGTGTCCAGCGCGGACGTGATCTACGTGGAGGCGCACGGGGACTACGCGCGGCTGCACACGGCGGCCGGCAGCCACCTGGTACGGATCCCGCTGGCCACCCTGGAGGATCGGTGGGCCACGGCCGGGTTCGTCCGGGTGCACCGCAGCCATCTGGTCGCGGTCAAGCACATCGAGGAGTTGCACATCGACTCGGGCAAGTGCACCGTACGGGTGGGCGACACCGAACTGCCGGTCAGCCGCCGCCACACGCGCGAGCTGCGGGACCTGCTGGTGCGCCGGGCCAGGAAGGGCAGGCCGGAATGAGCACGCGGCCGGGACGTACGACCGGACGGGGCACCTCATGAGCCCCGAGCGGCGGGTGTCACGGGAGGCGCCGCGCCGGGTGGCCGTGACCAGCCCGCGCACGGCCGCGGCCCGGCGCCCGCGTTACCCCGCCACCCGGGAGATCGACGAGCAGACCCGGCTCGGCGAGGTCTACATGCGCTCGCTGCTGCGTACCCAGTTCCGGCTGGCGCTGTTCGTGTGCACGGTCCTTGCCTGCGTGGTCGGCGGGTTCCCGCTGCTGTTCGTGCTGATCCCCGAGATGCGCTCGGCGCACCTGCTCGGCGTACCGCTGCCGTGGGCGGTGCTCGCCGGGCTCATCTACCCCGCCTTCATCGTCGGCGCCTGGTTCTACGTGCGCCACGCCGAGCGCAACGAGCGGCACTTCGCCGAACTGGTCGAACGGCGATGAGCCTTACCGCGGTCGTGGTCGTGGTGGTGGCGGCCGTGCTCATCGGGGCCTTCGGGATCAGGGTCTCCCGCACGACCTCCGACTTCTACGTCGCCTCGCGCACCGTCAGCCCGCTGTGGAACGCCTCGGCCATCGGCGGCGAGTACCTGTCGGCGGCCTCGTTCCTCGGCGTCGCCGGGCTCATCCTGTCCTTCGGCGTGGACATGCTCTGGCTGCCGGTCGGCTGGACGGGCGGCTACCTGGTGCTGCTGGTGCTGGTGTCGGCGCCGCTGCGCCGCTCGGGGGCCTACACGCTGCCGGACTTCGCCGAGGCCAGGCTGGAGTCGATGAGCGTGCGCCGCACCGCGAGCGTGCTCGTCGTGCTGATCGGCTGGCTCTACCTGATGCCGCAGTTCCAGAGCGCGGGCCTGGTGCTGCGGACGATCACCGGCGCGCCCGTGTGGGTGGGCGGGCTGCTGGTGGCCGCGGTCGTGGCGGTGAACGTGCTGTCCGGCGGCATGCGGTCGATCACGTTCGTGCAGGCGTTCCAGTACTGGCTGAAGCTGACCGCGCTGGCCGTGCCGCTGGTGTTCCTGCTGATGGCCTGGCAGGCCGACGGCGCGCCCGGGCTCAGCGCGCAGGACGCGGCCACCTGGCAGGTGCCGCTGGCGGGCGGCAAGGAGTACGGGCTGTACTCGACGTACTCGCTGATCCTGGCCACGTTCCTGGGCACGATGGGGCTGCCGCACGTGCTCGTGCGGTTCTACACCAATCCGGACGGCCGGGCCGCGCGCCGCACCACGCTCGTGGTGCTGTCGCTGCTCGGCGCGTTCTACCTGTTGCCCGCCCTGTACGGGTGGCTCGGCCGGCTGTACGCGCCCGACCTGGTCCGCACGGACACCGTCGTGCTGATGTTGCCCACCCGGATGATCGGCGGCACCCTTGGCGACCTGCTGACGGCGCTGGTCACGGCCGGGGCGTTCGCGGCGTTCCTGTCCACCTCCTCCGGGCTGTGCGTGTCGGTGGCCGGGGTGATCGCGCAGGACCTGCTCAAGGGCGGGGTGCGCTCGTTCCGGATCGCCACGGTGATGGCGGTGGTGGTGCCGCTGGCTCTGGCGTTGTGGGCGCGGGAACTGCCGGTGGCGGACGTGGTGGGGCTGGCGTTCGCGGTGGCGGCCTCCTCGTTCTGCCCGCTGCTCGTGCTGGGCATCTGGTGGCGGCGACTGTCCACGGCGGGGGCGCTGGCCGGGCTGTTCGTGGGTGGCGGGCTGGCGTGCGCCGCCGTGCTCGCCACCATCACCGGCGGCCCGTACGACGGGCTCACCGGGGCGTTGCTGGCGCAGCCGGCCGCGTGGACGGTGCCGATCGCGTTCGCGGTGATGGTCTCGGTGTCGTTCCTGACCCCGGACCAGGTGCCCGCCGGGGTGGCCAGGACCATGGTCAGGCTGCACACCCCGGAGAACCTCGACCTCGACCGCGGCGACTGGCGCCCCCGCTCGTCCTGAGGGAGCCCTCTAGAGGAGCTCGGCCCTCTTGATCCTCGCCCGCGGGAAGGTGTGGCTGCCGTCGCAGTCATGGCAGTAGCCGGTCACCGAGCCGCCGGCGATCCGCAGGTCGTCCATGTAGTGATCGCGCCGCTGCCAGACGATGACCACCGGGCCGCCCGTCATCGCGGCCAGCCGGAGCGTCTCGCCGACCGAACCGGGTGCGGTCGCCTCGGCGCCGCCGAGGATCGCCCGGGCCGCCGCCTCGGCGTCGATCGGCCCGTCGGGCTCGGGCTGGAGGGCCAGGCGGCGCCGCTGGGGGCGCTCCGCCCTGACCGTGCCGTCGGCGGCCACGGCCACGGGCGCGTGGCCCGCCTGCCGCAGCAGGCGCAGGGTCTCCTCGGGCGGCAGAGCGCTGAGCGCGACCGTGGGCGCGACCGGGCGCAGGGCGAGCTTGCGCAGCGCCTTCGCCCCGCACAGCTCACTGATCAGCGCGGGGTCCTCCGAGGTCACCACGGACGCCGTGGCGGTGACGCGGATGGCGCCGTGCCTGCGGGCGACGTCCGTGACGAGGTAACGCAGCGGCTGGGGCACGGCCTTGGCGGAAAAGCGCTCCAGGTCGGCCAGCAGGCTCTCGGGCGTCTCACCCGCGTCCAGCGCCCTGCGCACGCTCTTGTCCGACAGCCGCCACACGCTGGCCCGGTCACGGGACTCCAGGTCGGCGCAGCCGTTCAGGAACGCGGTCAGCTCGGGGGCGGGTGTCCCGGTCACGATCGCGGTCAGATCGTGCTGCAGGGTCACCGTCCGCGACGGTGCGGGGAACAACTCGCCCACCTCGCCGCCGTCGAGCAGGGCCCGGCCGAGTGTGGTCAGCGCGCCGTCCTGGACCGTCCCGAGCAGCTCGCCCTCGCGCAGTGCGGCGGTGACGAACTCGGCGGTGACCGGCGGGTACGCCTGCGATGCCCGGCTCCGCCAGCCGACGGCCGGCAGCAGCCCGTCGGGCGTCGCCGCGTGCCCGGCGGGCAGCGTCCGGAGCACCCGCAGGGTGGCCCGCCGGAGGTCGCCCGCCCCGCAGTCGAACTGGTACGGCGGCGCCGTCGGTGTCATGTGCTCCGCGCAGCAGCCCGGCACCCGGAACGAGGCCGCCTGCGGAAGGGCGGTCCAGCACTCCGCCAGCGCCTGCCACCGGGCCGACGGCGGCCCGGCCAGCCAGTCGTCGGCCACGGTGGTGCTGACGAGCCGTTCGCCCAGCTCGGAGGCGATCAGGTCGGTGCCGAACGCGAGGTCCAGCCAGAGGACGGCGGACTGCTCGGGCACGTCGAGCGCCTTGGCCACCCGCCTGAGCTCGCGCGTGCCGACCCCGCCCGCCTTCAGCTCGGTGATGGGCTCGGTGCCGGCCAGCTCGACCAGCGCCTCGATCCGGTCGACGGCCGCGAGCGCCGCCGCCACGCCGTCGGCCACCGGGCGGGCGAAGGAGGGCACGTCGGGCTGACCGGTCAGCTCCGGTTTCCAGCCGTCGCCGCGCAGGGCCAGGGCGACCTCCCGGGGCATCTCGTACTCCCACCCGTCGCGGACCACGAACCCGGCCTGGGCCAGCCGCTCGATCGGCTGGCCCGCGGCTCCGGAGCCGTACCAGATCTCCGGCTGGACGACCGGCTGGCCGGCCGCCATCGACTCCAGCAGCGCGCGTGCCTGCCGCGGCAGCCCGGCCGCCCTTCGCCGGACGGCCTCGCCGTCGCGCAGGAGCGTCGAGACCTGCACGAGCAGGTCCTGCTTGCGAGCCTTCGGCTGGCCACCCAGCGATCTGACCATCGACTTCAGCGCCTCGGCGGTCAGCCGCTGGGCGAAGTCGAGCAGGGGCCTGCCCAGCCCGAACGGGTGTGCCCACAGGCCCGGCTGGTGTGGCGACACGACCGTGTCGCCCTCCAGGCTCACCAGGCCCCAGGCGGCCAGGGTGCCGATCGTCTCGTCGAGCCGGCCGCCGGGGTCGTGGAGCAGCTCGGCGAGCTCGGTGCGGTCCGCCTTGCCGCCCAGGGTCTGCAGCGCCTGGCTGACGAGGTGGCAGTCGGCGTCGAGGCCGAGCAGAGCGGGAACGGCCGGCTCGGGTTGTTGCAGCAGGCGTTCGAGCAGGTCGGGGGAGTCGGCGACGGCCAGCTCGGGCCTGTTGCGGAGGAGACGGGCGAGGTCGGCGGCGTGAAGGGGCACGGACCGACCCTAACGGGATGACACCGCACCCTGCCGGGAAAGCCACGATGGCCGGAGCATGACATGTCCTTGCCCGTGCCGGTCCTAGTACTACTCCGCTAGATCGCGGTCTGGTCTCATAGATTCTCCTGCGGGAGCTCGCCGATGGGTGCCACGGTATGTGAATGCCTGAACGCGCTGAGTGTGTCGGGGCTGTGACCCGCGCGGACC